>DATFHH010000073.1:0-10458 GCA_035248565.1 Pyrinomonadaceae bacterium
GTCGTTTCAACGGCTGAAAGTGACAAATATGTTTGCCACTCGGAATCGCCTCCGACTTCTCCAGATCGACCTTATTAGCCCATCGCCTTAGTAGATCCCGCCAAAATATGGTTTCACTGGACCAGACTCGTCTCTTAATTCCAAGTGGCACGACGATTGTTGAGGTCAACGGGAGAATTTCCAATACAAGAAGCAACACTTGCTAAACATCAATATTGAGGAGCCAACATCACGATGAGTGAGAAAACCACTGACGCGAGACGGGTCGCTGTTGCAGCAGCGGTCCTGCTGATTCTGCTGGCATTGCCGCTGGTGGTAATGGCAGGCGATCCAACGGGCTCGGGAACCGGCAATGCCGGTTCAGTCACGGCGGCAAAACCAGGTGAACCAACTACGCAGGAGTTAGCAGATGCAGTTGGCCACGCTAATATCTCAATAAACTTCGTCTGGACACTACTCGCGTGTTTTCTTGTCATGTTCATGCAGGCGGGCTTTGCGTTGGCTGAGACAGGATTCACCCGCGCCAAAAACGCGGCGCACACTATGGCCATGAACTTCATGTGTTACCCGCTGGGCATGCTGGGGTTCTGGATCTGTGGTTTTGCGTTAATGATGGGTGGCGTAGGCGCAGTTGCAGCACTAGGCGGCACGGGACCGCTGACCTCGGCCTTCTCGATCGAGATTGCAGGACACACGCTGAACATCTTCGGGCAGAAGGGACTCTTTCTCCGCGGTGACTCGTATGACGTTGGCGTGTTTACCTTGTTCGTGTTCGCAATGGTTTTTATGGATACTGCGGTCACCATTCCGACGGGAGCCTTGGCTGAACGTTGGAAGTGGGGATCATTTGTCGTGTACTGCTTCTTCATGTCGATGTTTGCCTATCCGATTTTTGGGAATTGGGTGTGGGGCGGCGGCTGGTTGTCACAACTCGGCGCTCAATTTGGACTAGGCCACGGTCACGTAGACTTTGCAGGGTCTTCAGTGGTTCACATGGTCGGAGGTGTCGCCTCACTCGCAGGTGCAATTGTCGTTGGTCCACGCATCGGCAAATACAGCAAGGATGGAAAGGTCAACGCTATTCCGGGCCACCACATGCCGATGGCGATTCTCGGTGTCTTCATCCTGGCTTTCGGCTGGTTTGGATTTAATGCGGGGTCGTCACTCTCTGGTACCGACCTGCGCATCTCCGTTATCGTCGTCAACACAATGCTCGCTTCGGCTGGCGGCGCATTTTCATCAATGCTGGTTGCGCAGAAATGGTTTGGTAAGCCAGATCTGGGGTTGATGGCGAATGGCATGCTGGCCGGTTTGGTTGCTATCACTGCTCCCTGTGCTTTCGTAACCAGTTTTGGCGCGGTGGTGATAGGACTCATCGCCGGTGCATTGCTAGTCGGCAGCGTCTATTTTGTTGAGCACAAACTGAAAATTGACGATCCCGTCGGAGCGATCAGCGTCCACGGAGTCAACGGAGCGTTTGGAGTGCTGGCTGTTGGTCTATTTGCAGATGGTTCTTACGGAGCGGGACTAAACGGAGTGGCGACACCCGTGATTGGCTTGTTGTACGGTGGTGGCTTTAGTCAGCTAATCGCCCAATCGATTGGAACGGCGACCTGCGCAGTTTTCATCTTTGCTTCGTTCTTTATCTTCTTTAAGGTGGCGGACAAGGTGCTGGGGAATCGAGTAGCGGCAGAAGAAGAACTCGAGGGACTGGATCTGGCCGAAGTAGGAGTACTTGCCTATCCGGATTTCACTTTGCGTCCGCAGGTAGCTTTGGGTGCGGCTGAAATGGAAACGGTCGCGCCCGCAGTAGGGGAAAACATCATTCCGGCGAAGGCTCAGACCAGCATAGCTTAAGAGGAGAGAGGAACCCCTGGTCAAAGTTCAATCTGGCCTTGATTGGCTTCAAGTGGACAGGAAATGAGGAGACAAATCAAATGAAGAAGATTGAAGCAATCATTCGGCCCCACTTGTTGGATGCAGTCCGCAATGCCCTGCAGGAAGTTGGTGTGGCGGGGATGACGATTGGTGAAGTGCAGGGATTCGGTCGACAGAAAGGGCATACGGAAACCTATCGCGGAACGGAATACCAGATTGAGTTCATACCAAAGATAAAGATTGAGGTGATAGTGCCGGAAGATATAGAAGACAACGTGGTGGACGCGCTTACAAAAACAGCGCGCACCGGCAAATTTGGTGATGGAAAGATTTTTATAACTGCGTTGGATGATGTGATCCGCATCCGCACCGGCGAGCGGGGCGAGGCCGCCTTGTGAGTATCCTTAGCCACAGATAAACACGGATAACACGGATCAGGAGACGGAAAGAGAGACCGCGCTTTCCCCTTTTTCCTTCTGATCCGCGTTATTCGTGTTTATCCGTGGCTCCTTCCCGTTGGAAAGCTTTTCCATCATCGCGTGTTCAAGCTCGCGCATCGCCTCCTCAGAAAGTCTGATTCCATTTGCGTCAGTCACGTAGAACACATCAAACGCGTCGCTCTTCTCAGTTGTAATCTTGGCATAAGTGATCTCGAGTCCCAAGGCGGTGGCGACGCTGGCGATCTTATAGGCCAGCCCAACCTCGTCCGAAGCACGTACTTCAACCACAGTTGCTGCCTGGGCAGCCTTGTTATCGCAAGCCACATGAGCCAGCTTCTTGTGACGAGTGTTAGCTGGTTCGAACCGCCGGCGTGGCGCATGCTGGGTTTGCCACTTCTGCACCAATGCCGGAACGTCACATTTTCCCGCAATAGCGGCGCGCAGCGCCTGTTCAATCCGCAAGCGTCGGTTGTCTTCGATTGCGTGGTGTGTTGCAGCCATACGGAGGATAAAGACGTCAATAGCAATTCCATCTTCACGCGTGTTTATCTCCGCCCTGAGAATCTCTACGCCCTGCGTGGTCAACGTTCCCGCGATATCAGCGAACAAACCGTGGCGATCGCCCGCACAAATTGTTAGCTCAGTGATCGTGTCGTCGTGCTGCAACCAGTGGCAGCGAAAACTGTCTTTATCGAGGCCCTCGATTAAACGCAGATGTTGCGCTGCTGCTGCCGCTGTAGTAGTGCGCAAATAACGATCGGGAAGCAACGCGAGATGTCGTTCGACAACACTGCGAGGAAACTGTCCGTCGAGCCCACTCAGAACTTTCTCTTTTAATTCCGCCAGTTGCGCCGGCCCGCGCGCCGGCGTCTCTGCCTCGACCAGATGACTTCGAGAACGCTCATAAAGGTCCCAGAGCAGATGACCTTTCCACTCACTCCAAACGCCCGGGCCTACGCCGTTCATGTCTGAGTAAGTCAGCAGCAACAACATGTTGAGTTGATCGATTGTTTCCATCTCGGTTGCGAATTGGCTGGCCACGTGAGGTTCGGTTAGATCCCGGCGCTGAGAAATGTGAGCCATCGTTATGTGGTGTGCAACCAGTGAGACGACCTTGGCAGCGTCGTGTTTACTGAGTTGGAGCCGGTCGCATATTCGTTCCGCGATCTTCACGCCACGAGGAACGTGGCCCGGTCCTTGACCTTTGCCGATGTCGTGTAGCAAGAGTGAAAGATACAAGACAGCCGGATCGTTTACCTGATGAAAGACCGAACGCAGATTGGCGCGACGGCCGTCCTCACTGTTATTCAATTCGTCCAGAGCTTCTACAACCCTGAGCGTATGCTCGTCGATGGTGTAGTGGTGATAGAGATCATGCTGAATGAGCAGACTTATGCGGCCAAACTCGGGCAGGTAACGTCCCAGGAAACCAACTTGATGCGCAAGTCTCAGCACGTGACCTACTCGCCCACGACGTCGCAGTAGTTTAAGAAACAGATCAGATGCTGCGACCGAGCTACGGAATTTTCTGTCGATCGAATGGAGGTTATTGCGAATGGCTTCGCTTAGATTGTATCCAAGCGGAACGTTCGAGGCTTGAGCCAGGGCGAACGCATCGAACATCAAAAGCGGATTCTCGGCAAAAGCACCTGGCTCGCCATCGAGTTGAAGTTTTCCATTGTCAATTGAGAACAGTTCATTAAGTGAAACGCGGCGAGGTCTCGCGCGCCAACGCGAACTCCGTTTGTCACGTTCCGCCGCACGCACTACCACCGCGTCCGCCACGAGATAAAGATCCTGTGCGCATTTATAGTAATCGCGCATGAACTTTTCTGAGGCCTCGAGTTGGGTGTCCGAGCTGTAGCCAAATGCACGGGCCAACGCCGGCTGTAGATCGAGCGAGAGACGATCAATCTTGCGACCGGCGAGCAGGTGGGCTTGATAACGAACGCGCAAGAGGAAATCGTAGGCGCGTTCGGTAATTTCTTGTTCCTCTTCAGAAATTAGATTCCGATCACGCAGGTCGTTAACTGTCTTGCATCCATATTTCCCGTATGCAATCCAGAATGTGCTGTGCAGATCGCGCAAGCCCCCGGCACTCTCTTTCACGTTGGGTTCCTGTAAACAAACAACGTCTCCAAATTTTGTGTACCGCTCGGCGCGTTCCCTGAGAACTGCCTTGATAAAAGTGCTGCCCCGCTTGCGGCGATCCCGTTCAAGCGCAGCCGTAAGACAGTCATAGACGGAAGAGCTGCCGGCGAGCAGTCTCGTATTAGTCAACGCCGTTGCCAGATGCACATCCAAATAACTGGCGAACATACATTCTCTGACGGTGCGAAAACTATGACCGACCGTTAATCCCGAATCCCACAGCAGGCGCAACATACTTTCCACAGCTTCCTGAACCTGTGTAGTCCGGATACCGGTGTGTATGAACAAGAGATCGAGATCGGAGAAGGGGGCGAGTTCCCCGCGACCATAGCCACCGAGCGCGACGACAGCAAAAGTGCTCTTGGCTTTTTCCAGAGCGATGAGGTTTTGTGAAGGTAAGCCCGCGTCACGAAATGCGTGCTGCACAACGACGTCCAGGGCAAAGCAACGAGCTTTCGACAACCAACGTCCTGTTGCCCCGCGCCGGATTGCCATTCGCAAACGTTCATCCTCGAGTTTTAGGAAGCGGCGCAGGCGTTGAGCCGCTGTGGCTGGATCGAATGGATTGGTTAAAGGCAGACGTCGGGCCGCGTGCTCGCGGACCTTTTCCCGGTAGATTTCCATCGACTTCAACGGACGGCAAGACGCATACCGCAAAAGAGTGCGCAGAGAATCGAAGTTTTACGGCGGACGCAGAAGCGAGCAATCTACAAAATTGTCGGTTCTGTTCTCAAAACCTTCAAAGTTGTAGGGGCGAGGAAATGCTTCCCGCCTTTGCGCTCGCACTTTTTCGCGGCAGTCGTCATTTCTTCCAGCAAAACTCAAACAACTCACATCATCAGGCCAATGGCACGATTCTTGAAGTGCGTCAGCCGGTAATCAGAACTCGATATTTGGTTTGATGAGCGATTCATCGCGAACGCGATGATCTGGAAAACTACATGGCCCACCTGTCCTGGCTTTGGCGGCGCGGAACAGATAGGCCACTGACATCGTCCCGTTACGAGACGATATGGAGCAACATACATCATGCTCAAATCGAAAGCAATCCAGTGGGCGTTCAGCGCCCTCTGCGTGGTTACGTTTGCCTCGAGTATCGTCAAAGCACAGTCAACACTATTCAATATCCCGTCGACTGATGTCGTTGCGACTAAGAAGACTTACGTTGAGTTTGACTTCATCAGTCACGTTGAATCGCACGGGAAAGGAGGCTTCCAGGCCTACGTACCACGCGTGGTCGTCGGCGTCGCGAAAAAACTCGAAATCGGCGCTAATGTCGCGTTCCTCGATACGCTGGCTCCCGATCAGCCAGTGGAGTTGCAGCCCAATGCTAAGTACCAGTTTTACAACAATGAAGGAAACGGAGTGGCTGCAGCAGCGGGCGGCATTCTCTATACGCCGATAGCTAACCGAAGGGGAATAGACACGTTCGGTTTGCTCTACACAACGGTTAGCAAAAAGTTCAAAGGTGATCACGGGCCGCGCTTGACAGGTGGCGCCTATGGGTTGGTGGGACGAGCGAACGGAAATGGCTCTGAAGGTGGTGCAATTGTTGGGTATGAACAGCCGCTGCATCCGCGAGTGAACTTCGTTGCAGATTGGCTGAGCGGGAAGAATCGATTTGGATATGTCACCCCTGGCATTTCAATTGTGGTTACCAAGAGCAGCGCGTTCTATGCCGGCTACAGCATTGGCAACATCGGCAGAAAAAACAATGCGCTCTTCTTGTACTACGGCATCACCTTTTAACGCTGTAATTTCATTGGAGTTCGGGATGTACTTCGACATTTGAGACGGTCCATCGGTCTCATTTATGGCGAGTTAAAAACAATCAATTATACAAAGGAGGACTAACACGGTAGATTACGCAGCTTAAGTTCAATAGAGCCCAGGGCCGAATCAGAGTCAAAGCTCGTAATCAATGAAACGCGTTTCAGTTAACTTCTTGTCAGCCACGTACCGGCGACCGTTGTTCGTAGCGTGTTTGGTGCGCGTAGCTCTAACTGTAACGTCCACCAGCATCATTACTATCGCTAAGGGCGTAACGTGATGGCCTGTTGACACTCAAAAGCGTCAAAGAAACCAGGCCATCGACGAATCAGTTGATGGCCTTTTTGATTCTTCGCATAGGCGCGGACCTTGAGACACACATGTGAACCACACAAACAGGGACTTTACGACCCGCGTTTTGAACACGACGCATGCGGTATTGGTTTTGTCGCCGACATTAAGGGTCGCAAGTCACACGAAATTGTTCAGCAGGCCATCCAGGTTCTCCTGAATCTGAATCACCGCGGCGCCTGCGGCTGCGAGGCGAACACCGGCGACGGAGCCGGAGTTCTCCTCCAGATACCGCAGCGTTTTCTGGCTCATGAAACAGCAGCGTTGAATATCGCACTGCCACCTGTGGGCCAGTACGGCGTGGGCATGGTCTTTCTGCCAACTGAACCAGAAGCTCAGTTGGAATGTGAACAACTGTTTGAGAGGATCGCGATTGAGGAAGGGCAACACATACTTGGTTGGCGTACCGTTCCCACTGACAACGCTCTCCTCGGTCCTACTGCTAAAGCTTCCCAACCTCTCATCCGGCAGATTTTCATTGGACGCGACCCAAACCTTGAAGACGAGCTGGCTTTTGAACGCAAGCTGTACGTGATTCGCAAGCGCGTGAGCAAAGGTGCGAAGCGTGGCATTCACGAGCGTCGCATGTTTTACGTTTCCAGTCTGTCGTCACGCACCATCGTCTACAAAGGAATGTTGACAGCCGACCAGTTGATGAGTTTCTATCCCGATCTCGTCGATCCATTAGTCGAATCTGGGCTGGCAATCGTTCACTCTCGTTTCAGCACCAACACTTTTCCGAATTGGGCTCGTGCTCATCCTTATCGGTACCTGTGTCACAACGGCGAGATCAATACACTCCGCGGCAATATCAACTGGATGCATGCTCGCGAAAGTAAGTTTAGATCCGAATTGTTTGGACCTGACCTCAGCAAGATCTTTCCCGTCGTCGACACTGAGGGTAGCGACTCGGCGATGTTCGACAACGTACTCGAGATGCTTAACCTCAGCGGTCGCTCCTTACCTCACGCCATGATGATGATGATTCCGGAACCGTGGAGCGGTCACGAATCTATGAGTGCGGAGAAGAAGGCGTTCTACGAGTACCACTCGTGTTTGATGGAACCGTGGGATGGGCCGGCGAGCATGGCATTTACTGACGGGACAGTGATCGGAGCCGTACTCGATCGCAACGGACTCAGACCGTCACGTTATTACGTTACCAAGGACGACCGGGTAATTCTTGCGTCGGAAGTCGGAGTGCTCGACATTCCACCGGATCAGGTGCTGTCAAAAGGACGACTGCAGCCGGGTCGCATGTTGCTGGTCGATACAAAACAAGGACGAATTGTTGACGACGATGAGTTGAAGCAGCAGCTCGCCACCGAACATCCCTACGGTGAGTGGCTCAAAGAGAATCTGATCGATCTTCAGGAGCTGCCGGCACCACTTTTTGTTCACGAGACGAATAGCGCGACGATCATGCAGCGACAGCGAGCCTTCGGCTACACACACGAAGAGTTGAAGATGCTCATGGCGCCGATGTCCGAGGGTAGTGAAGCGATCGGCTCGATGGGTACTGACACTCCACTCGCAGTTCTCTCGGCAAAGCCGCAGTTGCTCTACAACTATTTCAAACAATTGTTTGCCCAGGTAACGAATCCTCCGATCGATGCGATTCGCGAAGAATTGGTGATGTCTACTGACACAACTATTGGGCCAGAGGCAAACATGCTCGAGCCAACACCGGAGTGCGCTCGTCAGATAAAACTGCCCTCGCCCATTCTCACCAACGAAGAGTTAGAGAAGCTGCGACGGCTGGGTGACTCTGACTGTGAATGGGCCAGCAAAGGGTTCACGTCGATCACGTTGCCGATGCTTTACAACGTTGCCGAAGGTGGTCGCGGGTTGGAGTACGCTGTGGCTGAACTGTGTCATCAGGCCAGCGAAGCAATTTCCAGTGGCTGTGAAATCATCATTCTTTCCGATCGCAGCGTGACTCAAGAGCGTGCTCCAATTCCAGCGTTACTCGCTGTGTCTGGTGTTCATCATCATCTCATTCGGGTTGGCACTCGCACGCAAGTCGGTTTCGTGATCGAAAGCGGTGAGCCGCGCGAGGTCCATCACTTTGCTTTGTTGCTGGGTTACGGCGCCGCCGCGATCAATCCTTACTTGGCGTTTGAAACCCTGCACGACATGATCAATCAGAAGCTTTTGACGATTGACTATCGGAAAGCGATCAGGAACTACATCAAGGCTATTAACAAGGGCGTCGTGAAGATCATTTCCAAAATGGGCATCTCGACTTTCCAGAGTTATTGCGGCGCCCAAATCTTCGAAGCCATCGGTCTCAATCAGGACCTCGTCGACAAGTACTTCAGTTGGACCTCATCGCGTATTGGAGGCATTGGTCTCGACGTGATCGCCGAAGAGATCAGACAGCGACACAATCTCGCCTACCCGAAGCGAGCGCTGAATGACCGTGCGCTCGAGACTGGTGGTCAATATCAATACCGGCGCGACGGCGAACTTCATCAGTTCAATCCCAAAACTGTTCATAAACTTCAGTACGCCTGTCGCTCTGGGGACTACGCGGCGTTCAAAGAGTACAGCGACGGAGTGAACGATCAATCTCGTGAACTCTGCACGTTGCGCGGACTGATGGAATTGAAGTCGACTCGCGAGCCTGTGCCGATTGACGAAGTCGAACCAGTCGAAGCCATCGTAAAGCGCTTCAAGACTGGGGCGATGTCGTACGGTTCGATCAGCAAGGAAGCTCACGAGGCGTTGGCGATCGCGATGAATCGCATCGGCGGCAAAAGCAACACCGGCGAAGGCGGCGAGGATCCAGCTCGTTACCAGAGGGACGAAAATGGCGACTCAAGAAATAGCGCCATCAAACAGGTGGCTTCGGGGCGATTTGGTGTGACGAGTAGCTACCTGGTGAACGCCGCAGAATTACAGATCAAGATGGCCCAAGGCGCCAAACCGGGCGAGGGAGGGCAATTACCCGGTCACAAGGTCTATCCACCAATCGCGAAAGTCAGACATTCCACTCCCGGCGTCGGCTTGATCTCTCCGCCACCGCATCATGACATCTATTCAATCGAGGACCTCGCGCAACTTATCTACGATCTGAAGAACGCCAATCATCACGCGCGTATCAGCGTGAAGTTAGTGGCGGAAGTCGGCGTCGGAACTGTCGCTGCAGGAGTTGCGAAGGCACACGCTGACGTCGTCCTCATCAGTGGTCATGACGGCGGCACGGGCGCTTCTCCGCTGACGAGCATCAAGCACGCCGGCGCGCCTTGGGAACTAGGTCTTGCCGAGACACACCAGACGCTGGTGCTAAACGATTTGCGTAGTCGCATTACAGTTGAGACTGATGGACAACTGAAGACAGGTCGCGATGTCGTTGTTGCGGCATTGCTCGGAGCCGAGGAGTTTGGTTTTGCGACCGCTCCGCTCGTGACACTCGGCTGCATCCTGATGCGCGTCTGTCATTTGAATACCTGTCCTGTTGGTGTTGCCACACAAGATCCGAAACTGCGTGCGAAGTTTAGTGGTTCTCCTGATAACGTCGTGAACTTCATGATGTTTGTTGCACTGGAGGTTCGCGAGTTGATGGCCCAACTCGGCTTCAGGACGATCAATGAAATGATTGGTCACACGGAGTGCCTCGAAGCCCGACATGCAATTGAGCATTGGAAAGCCCGAGGTGTCGACCTGTCACAGATTCTTTATCAACCCCAGGTTTCAGAGTCAGTGGGCCGGTATTGTCAGATTGCCCAGGACCATGGGTTGGAGGGTGCTTTGGACAATCGTGTCCTGCTCGAATTGTGTCGGCCAGCGCTGGAACGCGGTGAACGCGTTAACGCATGGTTGCCTATTCGCAACATCAACCGAACTGTCGGGACCATTCTTGGTA
>DATFHH010000074.1:0-141944 GCA_035248565.1 Pyrinomonadaceae bacterium
CTCTGTGTCTCTGTGTCTCTGTGGTTGTTTGAGAAAGCCTTAACACAGAGACACAGAGCCACCGAGATTACCCTCTCACCGGCCGGTTGCCTGCTTCAATCGCGCGAGCGCTGTTTGATAGTCGAAGATCGCTTGATACAAAGCATTGCGCTGTTCCACTAAGGTTGTTTGCGCGTCCGTGACTTCAACTATTTGCGCTTCACCAGCGCGATAACGAGCTATCGATGCTGCGACGTTATCTTGCGCTTTGCTCAAACCCTCGCGTGCCTGGTTGATGCGTGCAGCGGCACTTACTACCTGCGCTTGCGCGGCATAGAACTGTTGCGTAAAGCCACGCAACGCTAACGTTCTCTCATTCTCCGCCACTTCGACACGCAGACGTGCCTGCTGTTCGCGACTGCGGCTGGCGCCCCAATCAAAGATCGGAATATTCAGACTGATCGCTGCTGACACGCCGGTGTGTTCTTTCAAACGCGGTGGTCTTATTGAATCGGTATTAAAGCCACCATTGAGCGAGTAAGAAAGGGAAGGGAGGCGATCGGCGCGCGCAATCTTGATCTCTTGCCGCGCGGCGCGAAGTTGTTGCTCCAACTGTACGAACTCAGGCCGGCGAGAAACGTCTTCTGCTCTGAACTGCTGATACTCAGAAGGGATCGGCAGAGCAAGCGTCAGATCCGTAGTGGTTATCGGTCTCGAAAATTCATAACCGACGAACACTCGCAACGCTCCTGCCGCCACTTCTTCGTTTACTCTTGCGCGTTCCAGTTCATCGCGACGCGTCAATGTTTGTAGTTGTGCGCGAGTCAAATCAACCGAAGCAATCTCGCCACCGCTTAACAGCAACGATGTGATGTGTTCGAATTCCTCCGCTGCTGCGAGGTTTGTTTCTGCTCCCCGACGTTCTGCGTTTGCGAGTGCGAATCCGTAATATGCTTCAATCACAGCCTGCGCTAACGCGCGTCTGGCAACTTCGGTGCCTGCATGCGCAGCCGCCAGCAGTGCTCGATTTCTGGCGAGCGTTGCACGTAATCGTCCGGCGACATCAAAATCTCCCGACACATTCACCAGCGCGTCAGATACGCCGATCGCATCGTTTGAAATAAAGCTTTGCGTGCGCGGTTCACCTGGCGGCAAACCCAAGGCCGGAGACGTGTAGATATAGCTCAGCGGTGCGCTGACCTTCGGCAGAAACGCTGCCTGCGCTTGTCGCACGTCTTCCGCGGCGATGCGCTCGTTCAAGATCGCTGTTTGAAATGATGATGCTTGTGTGTTCGCGAGACGCAGTACTTCGTCGAGCGTAAGCGGACTAATTGGCGTGCTTGTCTGATTTGTTGTCAGAATTTGCGGCGCGGGCGAAGGCGAGGCGACCTGTGCGTTTGCGACAGACAGACAGACTAGTGCGAATAGTACCGCAAGGGGGATTGCCCTCGGTCGCAGTCTGTTCAGCATAATCGTCCGTGATCGGACCAAGTATACTCGGTCCAACCTTAATGGAAGATTAATAGACCATCACAAATCAGTGACGTGAGTCGAGGATGTAGCCTTCGCCACGGCGAGTGTGAAGTAGTTTTACCGAATGGTTACCATCGACTTTCTTGCGCAGACGATTTATGTAAACCTCGATGGTGTTTGAAAAGGGATCGAAGCTGTCGTCCCAAACATGGGCCGCAATTTCAGAGCGCGAAACGAGTTGGCCCGCGCGTCGTGCGAGATACTCGAGCAACGCATACTCTTTCGCAGTCAGTTGTATGTCGCGATTGGCGCGGGAAACGCGATGGCTGGCTGAGTCAATCACGAGATCTCCAATCTCCAGCACGTCGGGACGAAGCTGCGAATCGCGTCGCAGCAGTGCGTGAATTCGCGCGAGCAGTTCGCGAAAAGAGAAAGGCTTGGTGAGATAATCGTCAGCTCCGGCGTCGAATCCCCTCAGACGATCGTCAACGGCCGCGCGCGCAGTCAGCATTAAAACTGGCGTGGCGTTTCCGCGTCTGCGGAGTTCGCGACAGACTTGAAAACCGTCGCGCTGCGGTAACAGCACGTCGAGTACGATGACGTCGTAATCGTTGATTGAGGTTTGATAGAGACCGGCGTCTCCGTCATGGGCCACATCGACCGCATAGCTGTGTTCGCGCAAACCCTTGGCGATGACGTTTGCCATTCGTGGCTCATCTTCGACCAGCAAAACTCGCATCTTTATTAGCCACAAAGAAGCACAAAAAGTATATTTAGAGAGATCATGAGAAGACAAATTGTACAGCTTTTGAGCAGCATAGTCTTATCGTTCGCACTAGCCTCAGCAGTTCTGGGCCAACAACAAGCGGATGCGACGTTTGATGCAAGCGTCGCAAAGCCGGCGTATACTGCAACTCACCCGAAAGTCCTGTTTGACGAAGCGCATTTTAACTTTCACACCAGTACTGGCCGCTATAAACCTTTTGCGACTCTGATTACAAATGATGGATATCGGGTAACGGCTAACAAGCAAAAGTTTTCCTCCCAAACGCTGAATGGCTTTGATGTGTTGGTGATCGCAAATGCGGGAGCATCTCAACCGGAGAACGCGGATCAGAGTAAGCCTGCGTTTACCGATGAAGAATGCGATGCGGTGCGTGAATGGGTTCGGAGTGGTGGCGCATTGTTGTTGATTGCGGATCACGCACCGGCGGGTGCGGCGGCAGCGATTCTGGCTTCACGGTTTGATGTGGATATGAGTAAGGGCTTCACGGGCGATCCTGTTAATTACGAAAGGGTAATGCTCGATTCGAGCTGGATCAGATACTCCCGCGAGCAGAAAAATCTCGCAGATCATCCGATCACGCGCGGACGTGATGCGAGTGAGCGGGTTAATTCGGTGCTCACCTTTACCGGGCAATCTCTCAAAGGACCCAAAGAAGCTACACCTCTGTTAGTTCTATCGAGCAGCGCTTACGATGTTTTCGACATCGATTCACCGGCCAAAGCACGGATCACGCCGGCTGCGGGGCGTTCACAAGCATTGGCATTGCCATTTGGTAAAGGGCGAGTCGTAGTAACCGGCGAAGCCGCGATGCTCACTGCACAAAATCAAAACTTTGGCTTGAACTATCCGGGTACTGACGATCGACAGTTTGTTCTAAATATCATGCACTGGCTGACGCGACTGCTGAGCTAATGCTGACATGCATCAAGTTCGTGGTTTACGTCAAAAGTTCGGAGGGACAAATATTCTTGTACTTTTTGTGCTTCTTTGTGGCTAAAATTCGAGCGTGTGGAAGGAGCTACTTGAAACAGCCATATACGCACCGTCACCGCATAACGTGCAGCCATGGCGTTTGCGAATCGTGTCTGACAACAGCGCTGATCTGTTGATAGAGAAACACCGTACGCTACCCAAAGAAGATCCGACCGGTAGTTTTATCATCCTCACGATGGGCCTCTTCATTCAGGCACTCAAACTCCTCGCCGCAAATAACTCGATGAAGCTCGACTTTCAGTTCTACAAACCACTATCCGAGTTCACGCCGGAACACATCGAAAAATCAGAAGATGAGTTGCTGCCGTTTGCCAGACTAAGTCTCGCGCCGCAAAGCGCGCGCGCCTCTGACGAACCAGCTTACGACAATGCGTTGTTTTTCACGCGCCGCACTTCGCGCCTCTCGTTCTCACCTCAAACCATACCCGATGACGTGCGTGGTCCAGACATTGTCAAATCTCGCACACGCATGGGGACAGACTTACAAACACGTTACCACCACCGAGACTATCGAACAGATTCTGAAGCGCAACATTGAAGCAGTCTTCGAAGATCTCAACAACACCGTATATCACGACGAAATCGTCGAATGGTTTCGCTTTACCGACCGCTCCTCACGTCGAACTCGCGATGGGTTGGACTATCGTTGTATGAATTCATCGCGCATCTCGTTTTGGCTGGCAGCGCGTGTCCCGCAACTGCTTCAGCTTCCGGTGACGCGTCCGATTCTCAAAAAGATCTATCGCGGGCAGTTGGGCCATGTACCAACGATCGGCATGCTCGCCGGTCCTTTCTGGCAACCTGAAAGCGCGTTCGAGACCGGGCGCTTCTTGATGTGCTTCTGGCTCGAGTTGGCGAAGCACGATCTCTACATTCATCCATACGGAAATCTCGTAACGAACAAAGCTGCCGCTGAGTGGTGCCGACAACTACTCGGGCTTCCCCAGATCTGGTTAATGTTCAGAATCGGCTTTTCAAGGACACCGCCGCAGAGTTATCGCCGCAGTGTCGAGGAGGTGCTGGTTGATTGATCGTCTGCTAACCGGAGCGACGCTCTGGTTGCTATGGATCATTCGCAGAATCATCAGTCTCGATCGTCGCGCCTATATGCTGCTGAGCGCTGGTCCGATGCAGCCGCTGCTGGCGCGAATCGGAATGCTGCGAGCGCATGCTGTTTATTTGAAGGCGAAGGATTACTGTCCGGCTTACCGTGCTTTTCTCGAGAGCAATGACAAACATAAGCGAGGACGCTGGAAACTTTCTGATCTGCCCATCACGACCAAAGAAAATTACGTCAAGAAATATTCGCTCGTCGATCGTTGTTATTACGGGAGATTACCGCCGGCAGGAGTTGTGATTGACGAATCGTCAGGTTCGTCGGGCGTGCCAAACAACTGGGTACGAAGCGCGGAAGAACGCGAAGACGTCAAACGGATTCTGCAACTCAATTATCAACTCATCTATCGCGACAGCGGCTGCATCCTGCTCAATTGTTTTGCTCTCGGACCTTGGGCGACGGGCATGAATGTTTCGATGTCGCTTGTTGACGTCGGTATTCTGAAATCGATCGGTCCAGATCAGAAGAAACTCGAAAACTCGCTGGAGTTGTTCGGCGCCAATTATCGATATCTTGTCTTCGGTTACCCGCCGTTTATAAAGTCGTTTGTCGACACCACTCATCTCGATCTCAAAAAATATCGCATGGATCTCATCGTCGGCGGTGAAGGCATCTCCGAACCGTTGCGCACTCACCTGCTACAGTATTTCCAAACCGTGATCTCGTCGTACGGCGCCTCAGATCTGGAGATCAATATCGGAGTGGAAACGGAGTTGACCATCAACCTGCGGCGGTTGTGCGTGAAAGACCGTGAGCTTTCGAAGAGACTCTTCGGACGCGAAACGCCGCCGATGATCTTTCAATACAACGCACTTGATTACATTATCGAGACCACGTCCGCGGGAGAGCTGGTTTTCACGATTGGAAGGCAGACGAGCGCGGCGCCAAAGCTCCGCTATAACCTTCACGATCTTGGCGGCGTGAGAACGCACAAGCAACTGCGAGAAACGCTGGCATATAAGGGAGTAGACATCTTTCAAATGGCGACACCGCAAAGCCAGTTTCCGATTCTCTTTGTTTATGGTCGCAGTGACTTGACCGTGCCATTCTTCGGCGCGAAGGTGTCGCCTACAGATCTCGAAGAGCTAATCAACGCCGACGCGAATCTCGTCAGACAGATCAACTCGTTTCAGATTTCGAGTTATGAAGATGAAGCGATCAACAGGCGCTTGAAGATTCGTCTGGAAACCGTCAAGGATCTGCCGAGCTCACTTGCTCCGCCTGAACAGTTGCATCAGCTAATCTTTGACGGTCTGTGCCGAGTGAACCAGGACTTTCGCGAAGTAACGAAGATGTTCGACCGGAGTTGTTTGGAGATTGAAATTTACGCGTTTGAGACTGGTCCTTTTAAAGACCGCGACATCAGAGTGAAGAACAAATACATCGCACAGTGATTCTCACGAAATATTTTAGCCACAAACAAGCACAAAAATTACAAAAATTGAGATGACGAATTCGAAGTCACAACTCGCGATCTATGCGGCGATCGCAGCGAACCTCGCCATCGCGGTCACGAAGTTTGTGGCAGCTGCCCTCACCGGAAGCGCCGCCATGCTCTCCGAGGCAATTCATTCGCTGGTCGACACCGGCAACGGCGGATTGATATTGCTCGGAGTCCGCAAGAGTCGAAAGCCGCCCGACTCCGATCATCCGTTTGGACACGGACACGAACTCTACTTCTGGACGTTAGTCGTTGGTGTTCTCATCTTTGCCGTCGGCGGAGGCATGTCGACATACGAAGGCATCCTGCACATGCTGCATCCGGTGCTGCCCGAGAATCCGGCGTGGAGTTATTCAGTACTCGGTATCGCCACGGTGTTTGAGGGAACGACGTGGTTACTTGGCTGGAAAGCATTTAGTGCTGAAAGGAAAGGGAGGGGCGTCCTCAAGGCGATTCACGAAACGAAGGACCCGAGCAGTTTCACGGTGCTGCTTGAGGATTCGGCAGCATTGCTCGGGCTGCTGTTTGCGTTTCTCGGCATCTTTTTCGGACGACAACTCGGTTTGCCCTATCTCGATGGTGCTGCGTCGGTCCTCATTGGATTGCTCTTGTGCGGAGTTGCGGTGTTGATGGTCTATGAAAGCAAGGGCTTGTTGATCGGCGAAGGACTCGATTCAGAGACACTGAAATCTATCCGTCAGTTGGTCCAGTCAGATCCGGCAGTCGAGCGCGTCAGACACCTTCACACAATGTACCTTGGACCACACGAAGTGTTGTTGACTGTCGAGCTACGCTTCAAGAACAGCATCTCGGCGCTGGAAGTGCGAAGGGCAGTGCGACGTATAAAGGAAGCCATTCAGTCGCAGCATAGAGATGTCAAGCAAATCTTCTTTGGGGCGGAGTCGTTAAGTGAAGAAGGCGATATCTCGATTGGCCACCGCGGTTGAGAACGGCGGGAGGCGAGCCCGAGTGAGCTCGCCCCCACCGATCCGATGTTATTGCGTCGTACAGGACGTATCGTCGATCACGAAAGACGTCTGCAAAGAAGAGTCCTCCGTCCCGAGGAAGTAGATACGGATTGTCTGCCCTTTAAAGGAAGTCAGATCAAAAGTCTTCAACACGTACCCACTCGACTTATTCAAGTTCGAGTAGGTCGCAAGAGTCGACAGCACCGTGTTGCTGGAGTTGCGAATTTGTACCTGCAACCTGTCGAATGCGGTGGTGGTCGTCGTCTCGGCCGTTGTGATCTTCAGCCAGAAACTCAGCGTCACGCTGGTCGCGCTCGACGGAACGGTTATCTGCTGATAAAGCGTATCGGTATGTGTTGTGCCATAGCCGTCAAGCCATGCATACCACGAGCCGGTCCGAGGTGTTTGTTGTGTTGAGTTATTGATCACGCCCGCAGTCGCTACCCACGTAACGTTGCCTGACTCGAATCCTCGGTTTAGCAACAACTCTGTTCCAGGAGGAGGCGTTGGAGTTGGCGTCGGCGGTGGAGCACCGGTCAATAGCGAAAAGAGTAGCCGATTGGGCGACCCTGTTCCCGGACTAGTCACCTTGTTCGGAGTGGAATTGTTAATGATTGCCGCAGTTACTGTCGCCGGCGAGGCGCTCGGATTTGTTTCCAGAAACAACGCAGCGACGCCAGTGACGTGCGGTGTTGCCATCGACGTGCCCGAGATGGTGTTGGTCGCAGTGTCACTCGTATTCCACGACGACGTAATGTTGTTGCCGGGAGCGAAGATATCCACGCAAGTACCAAAGTTCGAGAATGAGGCGCGCGCATCGCTTATAGTTGTGGCGCCGACAGTGATCGCGCTCGCCACGTCCGCTGGAGAAGTGGTGCAAGCATCAGCATTACTGTTTCCTGCCGCGATCGAATAAGTCACTCCATCGTTGATGGAATTAGTGACCGCAGTATCCAACGCGGACGAGAGGCCGCCGCCCAAACTCATGTTTGCTACTGCTGGTTGGCCAGCCTGATGGTCCGAGGTAACAAAATCCACTCCGGAAATGACACCGGAGTTGGTTCCTGAACCACTGGAATCAAGGACGCGAACGGCCACGAGTGTAACGTTTTTCGCTACGCCGTAGGTTGAACCGCCAACGGTGCCCGCCACGTGAGTACCGTGGCCGTTGCCGTCGTTTGTACCGAGACCGTCGTTGATGGCGGTGAAACCGGAAATGACGCGTCCGGCGAGTTGAGTATGTGTCGCGCGGATGCCGGTATCGATGATGTAAGCCTTCACTCCAGCGCCGGTGGCGTTGTAGTTGTAGTTTCCATCGAGAGGCAGATCTCGCTGATCGATTCGATCCAGTCCCCACGTCGCACCTGTCTGAGTTGTCACCGCCTGGACCACGCCATCCTCCTCGATAAACGCGACCCGCGGATCATTAGCTAGTCTGGCGGCTTGCTCTTCAGGCATGCGCATGGAAAAGCCTTTGATGGCGTGATAGTAAGTGTGACCGCCGTTGCGATCGCCGCCGAAATCGCGCGAGAGACGAACCGCTTCGCTGTCCACGTCGGCGACGCTGTTTTTGAGTACCACGATGTATTGATTGGGAATTCGTCTATCCGCGCGCATGCGACGGAATTTAGCAGCACCGGTGTCAGAGTCCTGACCGTGAACTGCGGTGAGGACCACTACTGCTACAGCAATAGCGACCAGAGCAAACAAGGCAAGGGTCTTCTTCATATAAACCTCCAGTTAGTTCGAAACAGTTTTGGTGATAGTCGTGTCCGTAAAAGCTCAAATCTGGGATTCAAGTTTGGGAGGGCACAAGCCGTCTGGAGCTAGAACAAAACTGGGAGGAACTTTCGGGAGGTGATGGTGTCTTTCTGGGTGGGCGGAATAATAGAGTGATGACTGAATAAAAGCAAGCACCCGTTCATCGCATTAGTGCCCCAGTTTCGACTTTTTATCCACAGATTACGCAGATTGTTCTAATAATAATCTAATCGGACACACCGGTTGTCACCGATCGGAGGATGCGTTTTGCTGCTGCGTCTGCGTCGTTGTTACCTGGGGAGTAGGAAACGCAAACAAACCACGCATCAGGGTTATTTGTCCACGACTGACAACGAATCTGGTACTGCTTGCCGTCCTTCGTGTACTTTCCATCCAATGCGAGCTGTTTCTGATTAATCTCATGAGAGGTGTATGTAAAATCACTAACCTCATTATCCGCACGTATATGAAAAACTACAGCGAGTTCCTTCAAGTCCTGTGCATTTACTGGTCCCGATGTCTGAGAGAACCAACACATTGAGGCCCGCAAATCCTTCTTTGCAGAGTCGAACAGTCTATACCCGTCGATTGCTTGAACCGGCGTCGGGCTGGCCGGAAGATATACCGTCATCAGTGCTGAGTCCGGAGAGTATTTGTTCCATTGCCTTGAGTCCTCTCTGTATGTGGTCCAAGCAGTCAGGTCAAGCAAATTTCTCTGAAACGCCGGCCAGAAGGATACGGCTATTAGACCAACAGCGACTGTCGATACAGCACCTACAAACCGGAAAATCTTTCGGCGTCTCGCTCTGACGGATGGAAGTGAATAGGAAAAGTCTGACTGAGGTTTAACTTCCCAGTCTGCATCGAAGGTAAGATGGCTGGTGTTGTTGATATTAGGCGGCAACTGGTGCTCCAGCAACTCCTCTGCGTATTTCTTGAATCGCAGGTAATGCAGATGCCGGGTCCATTCATCCAAATCCTGCCAACCCGTAAAAGAGATTACTAGCTTCTCTGGTGCTAATTTGCGACGAATAACTGATAACTCCCAGAGCAATCCCGGCGCGATTCCCGCCTGAATAATGACGAGTTGAGAGACGGAAAGTAGGTACAGTACTGCTGCTTGCCACGTCGAGTTGTCAAAGTAAATTCTCGATGCTCCCAGAAGTGGCAGCTCCTCTCCTGGTTTACCAAGAGCTATCACTGGACCGCTACGGTTATAAGAACTGACGAGTTTCTCTTCAGATGTCGTTGGTAAAAAACTCTCTGCATTCTCATTAGATTCATCCAAAAACGAGCGGAGGTACAAAATCGGAGTACGGTTATCGCGCAGAAATACGTTGTGAGGACGTATTCGATATTGCCGTGCGCGTCTGCTCCATCTGAGCACATGATGTAATAGAGTTTTGAAATTGCCCCAGATGTAAAGCAGCAGAAAGACAGGACTGAAAATAATAATCAAAGCGCCGCCAATAATCGCAGTGCTCCAGGTCAATACTTCAAGGACAACACCTTTAATATATTTGCTCTTGGTTGTCGGCCTCATCGCGAAAGCGACAGGTTGTAGCAGCGAGTTGGCTAATACAATCGCTCCATTATCTTTCGCGCTGAGGAGTTGGACCACTTCATGGTGGGTGAGGACATTGAGCGCGCTTCTTTTGATGTTGTCTAATTCCCGCTGCTCTTCCGGAGTAAGCTTATTTGCATTTTGGCAAGTCTCCTCGAAGTATTTATCTGCAAGTTCACGCTCTATTTTATTTTTCTGACGTGTGCCAGGCTCAAAGGCGGTCACGCCTGAGATGAAGAGCGACTGAGGCGACTCACTCTCTGTCAGTCCTGAGTGCATCATGATTGCGCTGGTTAAGATCAGAAGAAGACCGACTCCCAACATGAAAACGTTGTAGACAGGATCTCTTTCATGCTGCCACAACGCGAACACACCGAAGAGTGCAAATCCCCAGCCCAGCAGGCCCAAAACAAGGGACCATACAATCAATGCCCAGCGAGGTGAACCCAGTTTAGGAATACTGAACATGGCGGCCGTCGCCTCAGAAAATCAACCTCAGCGCTAACTGAATATTTCTCGGTCCACCACCGCCCATAAACGGATTGCCGATGCCGACGTCAGGTGTGACGGTGATCGGAAGAAAACCTGTACCTCGACCTGTCACCGGATCGACTGACGAAGTCATGTCAGCGGCAAAACTCGGCAGCAGGGGATTAGAAAAGTTTGGATGATTGAAGATGTTGAAAACTTCAGCGCGCAGTTGAAGCCGCAGCCTCTCAGTAATATCAGTGTCTTTGAAGATCGAAAAGTCGACATTGCGATGACCGGGTCCGCGCAGCGCGTTCCGACCAAGCGAACCGAAATGCCACGTGCCGGGAATGCAGAAAGCCGCACTGCCGTCACCCGTTGGATCGAGTGTGCAGGGCACCTTGAAGGCCGACAAATTGATGAATCTGTCAGGCGCACTTGTGCCTTCATAGGGATCGCCGATGAGATCGGGTCGTGGGAAAAACTCGCCCGTGTTGTTGTAATCATCAAACAGAGTCAAGTGAAACGGATTGCCGCTACGTAGCGTGACAACCGTGTTCAATTGCCAGCCATTCCCGAGACGTGGATGTGATTTCGACAAGCTGGGAATCGCGTAACTAGCGGTGACGACGAAGCGATGTCGATTGTCGAAATTGGAGTTGGCCTTCTCGCAACGTGTGCAATAGCTGTTGTCTGGCTGAGTTGCATTGGCTACATAGTCTTGACCGTCCGAGGCGTTGTCGATTGAATGCGACCACGTGTAATTGATCTGGGTGGAGAAGCCTCTGCGGTCGCGTACCGAGAAGCTGGTTTGCAATGCGTTGTAATTAGAGAACGCAGTGGTTTCCAGTTGATTGACGTAGAAAAAGGTCCCTCCAGACGGCGCGAAAGGTCCGTTATCAAACGGCCGAGCGGAAGAGACACTTGGGTTCGCCGGCTGATTGATGTCTCGATAGCGGAACAACTTCGTGCCATGTGAGCCGACGTAGCCAACTTCCAGTACGCCATTTCTAAACAACTCCTGCTGAATATTGAAATTGAAGTTTTGTATGTACGGAGTGCGCAGGTTCGGATCGACCGCAAATACGTCGGAATCGAGAAAGTCTGTGAAGATGGGTACACCGCTTTGAATGGTGTCCACTGTTGAAAACGAAAAGAGGATTGGAGATGGTCCAACAGGATTGAAAGCTGGACCAGGATTGAACGTATTGAACGGAAGTTGTCCGGCAAAGAAATCTTGCGAGAACGCGTCATAAAATAAGCCCCAGCCAGCGCGCACAACGGTCTTGCCGTTTCCGTGAATATTCCATGCGAGTCCCAGGCGCGGTGAGAAGTTATTCCAGTCGCGATCGTAGAGTCGTGGAAGTCCGGGCGAACCAACTTGCACCAAGCCCACAGCAGGATCGAAGTTACTCAATAAATCATTTTTCTCGTCGATGACGCCGAAGTAGTCCCAACGCAGTCCGAGGTTGAGTGTAAACTGTGGGCTCCAGCGAAATGTGTCTTGCAAAAATCCGGCGTGTGAGTTCTGGAAAGTAAAGCGATTGGAGTTGCCACGCGCGGCTCGACCACCACTCAACGTGCCGGAAAGAAAATCTGCCAGCGATCCGAAATCCAAACGACCGCGATATCCGGCATCGAAAAACTGGTCCACGGTCGTGCGTCGAAACTCGTAGCCAAACTTCAGATCGTGTCGCGTGAGCTTCCAGGAAAAATTGTCGATCACCTGGTAGTTGACGTCGGTACGCGCGCGCGGGACAGAAAGCGTGGCGCCGATGTTTGCGATTCCGAGGTCGTCGTGAATTCGAATCTGCGGCAAGCCGAAGTCCTGATCGCTGGTGATGCCGGTATTGAGTCCGATCGAACGCGGATCGAAATCGTTGTCTTCCGGAAAGAAGCCTTCTTTGAAACGGTTGAAGCCAAATCGCAGTTCGTTCACTTTGGTTGGCGAGAGGATTTTCAAGTAGGAGATTGAGACGAGATGGACCTTCGTTGGCGTAATCGTGTTATAACCGGGAAGGACGTTGCCGGCGAGAATTGCGAGCGGAAACGATTGATCGCTCGTGCCGTAAAAATATCGGCCGGTAAGTTGGTTGTCTTTATTAAAGGAATGATCGATCTTGGCAATTAGGCTGTCGACGTCGTTCGACGCCGGCGTAGTGACAAAGAGGTTTGGTTGGCCCGTATTATCGAACAGAGGCAATGGTCGATTGGGCGCAGGCCACGGATTACGAGCCAGCAACTGAGCGATGACCGGATTCGTTGGACCACCTAACTCAGCGATCTCGCCGGGATCAGGAACGCGTGCGGTTGAATTGAGTCCGACTCGTTCGCGTTGTCCTTCGTAAGCGAAATAAAAGAAGGTCTGGTTGCGTTTTATTGGACCACCGAGCGCTCCGCCAAACTGGTTGTTTCGAAAGGCGGTTTGCGGATCGGGCTTCGGATTGAAGACGTTGCGAGCGTCGAGTTTGTCATTCCTGAAAAACTCAAACAACGAACCGTGAAAATCATTTGTGCCCGACTTGGTGACGATATTGACGATTGCACCGGAGTTGCGACCATACTCCGCCTCGAAATTTGAAAGTATTGCTGCTTCCGAAATTGCTTCAATCGGCAGAATGGTTGCTGGAGTTCCGAAAACACCGGCTTCATTGATCGCGGGGAGGTTTCGATAACCGTCGTTCATGTCGGTGCCATCGAGCAGGTAATTGTTCGCGCGCCCGCGGTTGCCATTGGCACTAAACAGACCGAATGAGCCGGGAGAGTCAGTTGCGCCTGAAGGATCGCCCGTCGCGCCCGGGACCATCACGAGCAGTTTCGTGAAGTCGCGGCCGTTGATTGGCAAGTCTTCGGCAGCCTTGGTGGTGATAGTGCCGCCGAGTGTGTTCGTCGTAGTTTCGACCTGCAGGTTTGTGGCTATCGTCACCAGTGTTTCCGAACCGGCGACATTTAACTTCACGTCGACGCGTCGTTCGCTGGCTACTTCGACCGTCACGTTCGAAACTACCGACGGTACAAAGCCCGTCTGCTCGACACGCACTTCGTATGGACCAATCGGTAACTCAGCAAGCGTATAGTCACCGGCGTCATCAGTGGTAGTAGAACGCTCGAGACCTGTGCTCGTATTCTTGACTGTGACCTTTGCACCTGGAACGACGGCGCCGTTTGGATCGGTGACCGTACCGAGTATTGTGCCGCGAAACGTTTGACCGTAAACAACCGCTGCCGGCAAGAGAATTGCGAGAAGCACATGGGCGATTCGCGTTTTCATGGAGTGACTCCTTTTTGTGACAAGCGTGGCAGTCGAAAAAATCCTGTGGACCAGGTGTGTGAGCGCGCGCGTGAGGATTATAACGTTGAAGTACGAGCAGTCAATGACAGTTTAGTAGGTTCGCGGTTTATCTTCCGATACTAAGTTGATTTATTATTACTGGGCCACAGATTTACGCGGATAGATACGGATTTAATCTTACTCATGGAAGACGCCCAGGCATTGATCGACGCGTGGCAAACCAGTCATCGCGTAACCGTATATCTCATTGAGAATCTGCCAGCGGAGTTGTGGTCCAAGACTGTTCCGGGCGTGCCTCGCCGCACAGTTCGGATGATCGCAGCGCACCTTCACAACGCCCGGTGCATGTGGATCAAGATGATAGGCGCGAGCCACGGCATCGCGGTTCCGCGCACTGTTAATGGCCGCACAGTTCGTCCTTCAGAATTGACGCGTGCGCTCGAACGTAGCAGTGAGAGCATTGTTCGGCTGATCCGGCTTGGCGTAGCTCACGGTGGTTCGGTCCCACCAGCCGCCTGGCAGAACTTCCCCACAGATCTTGTGCACTTTCTCAGTTACTTTGTGGCCCACGAGGCACATCATCGCGGTCAACTGTGCATGATGGCGCGACAGTTGGGCCATCGACTGCCGCCGGAGGTCACGGGTGGTCTGTGGCAATGGAAGAAGCGCCACAAAGAAGCACAAAATGCCTAATCTCAAATCAAAATCGCGTCTCAATGTATTCGTCGCGCTTCTGCGTGGCGTCAATGTTGGCGGCAACAACATGATCAGTATGCGCGCGCTTAAAGAGAGTTTCGAGACGATGGGTTTCGCCGGCGTCACGACTTACATCAACAGCGGCAATATTATTTTCAAAACAAAAAAGAACGACGCGCGGAAGCTCGAAAAAGAAATTGAGCAAATGCTCTCGCGCGACTATCAGCTCGATTCCAAAGTAGTGGTCCGTAGTCTTCCGGAGATGGAAAAGCTACTGAAGAGTTTGCCTCCGAGCTGGAATGGTGATAGTAGTTGGAGGTACAACGTGATCTTCCTCCGCCACTCAATTGATTCGGAAAAGATCCTGGCCGACTTACCGATCAAGGGTGACATCGAACAGATTTTCTATCGGCCCGGCACTCTCTTGTGGTCGGCGCAAGCAAGCGAGACGAGTCGATCTAACATGGTAAAACTCTCGAGCCGCAAGATTTTTCAGGACATGACTATCAGAAACCTCAACACTACTAAAAAGCTCTATGATCTGATGAACAAACTCGCCGAGACTGATAATTAGTCCGTGTGATCCATGGCCTATAAACTATGATTTCAACCGCCAGGAGTGCGAAAGATGAGTGATCGCAAATATCGTCAGCGCGGCTACATGGAAAGTGATCGTGAGCCGCAACAGTCGAAGCCTCAATCAAAGCCTCGCGATCGTGAGGGTCCTCGCTCGCCGAAGATGATGGCGTTTGGCGAGACCGTGAAGTGCTCGTCCTGCGGAGCGAAGGCGCCTCCGAGCATCACCTTTGAGAGTTCTTGCACCAAGTGCAATGCTGAACTGCACACCTGTCGTCAGTGCACCTATTTCGATCCAAGCGCCCGCTTCGAATGCAGTAAACCGATCAGCGCACGGATCGTGAACAAGAACGCGCGCAACACGTGCGAACTCTTTACACCGCGAACTGTAGTCGAGCGCGAAACTTCCTCAGGACCGCCAACGGATGCTCGTCAGGCGTTCGCGAAACTATTCAAGAAGTAATCGTTCGTCACTTTTCAGCGCGAGCAAAGGAAAAGAGGATTGAGCCAAGAGATCGGAAAGATCAAGGCAATCTTTCGCTATCCGGTAAAATCGATGGCAGGTGTTCATCTCGACCGCGCCGCCCTGGGCTGGCATGGCGTCAACGGTGATCGCCGGTTTGCGTTTCGACGCCTGGCGGACCCGAGCGGTTTTCCGTGGCTGTCCGCCAGTCGACTTCCTCAATTGCTCCTCTACAAACCAACTGGAGAGGCAGAAGTCGACAAGGATCTTCCGACACACGTACGCACACCAGACGGCGCGGAGCTGGAACTACACAGCGCGGACCTGCAAAACGAAATCGCTGGGCGGCACGGCAGTCCTGTGCAGCTCATGCAACTCAAGCATGGCGTCTTCGACGAAGCAGCAGTTTCGTTGATCAATATGACAACCATTAGCGGGATAGAACGCGAGGCCGATCGCCCGCTGGATGTATTGCGCTTTAGACCAAACATTCTTATCGATAGCCATGATGTTGAACCATTCGCAGAAGACCAATGGGTCGGAAAAACTTTGCGCTTCGGAGCTGACGACAATAGTCCGGCCGTGAGCGTTACAATGCGCGACCTGCGCTGCGTCATGATCAATCTGGATCCGGAAACCGCCGAGGCCGACAGCCGCGTGATGAAGGCCGCGTTGCGTCTGAACGCAAATTATGCCGGTGTCTACGCGACGGTCATCCGTTCGGGCGAGCTGCGGATCGATCAAGCGGTGTATCTAGTCTAGCCGTATTTCCTTTGTCAATCTTCATCAGATAAGGAGTGCATCTCATGAGCAGTCCCCCAAATCCGAATGTAACCAGTTTGGCCGTCACGCTTTCAGGCGGAGGGCACCGAGCGACACTCTTCGCGCTGGGCGCTCTCTTGTACCTTGTCGATTCCCAGGCTAATGCAAATGTTACTTCGATTGCGTCTGTCTCAGGTGGATCGATCACGAATGGCTTTGTGGGCCAAACACTCAACTTTAGAAAGACCAACGGTGACGAGTTCCGCGCTCGCGTAGCCAAACCTCTCGCCACGCAGATCTCGAATTCAGGCACATTATTCGCCCCGCTCTTTACGAAAGTTTATGTCGTCATTCTGGTCGTGACAGGGATACTGGTGTTCGTAATTCCAGCCGTCGTGTCAGCACCGTGGTATGTGCGACTTCTCATATTCTTCGCTGGTCTAATGGTCTGGGGTTGGATTCTGGCCGCGCGAGGTCGCGTCTGTGTCCGTGCTTACAAGAGCACACTCTACTCACCAAACGGTCGAGTAACGAAACTGGCCGACGTGAAAAAAGACGACTTGGACCATGTCATTTGCTCCACTGAGTTGCGCTCGGCTGAACAGGTGTACTTCGCCGGTGACTTTGTCTACAGCTATGCATTGGGGTACGGAGTGCCTGCTGAATTATCTCTGGCGAGAGCTGTTGAGGCATCAGCAGCATTTCCGGGTGGTTTCCCACCGTCGACTATTTCAGCCAGGCAACACAAGTTTACTGGAACACCGCCGCCGAGCGCGGGCGGACCTCCGGGGCCGCCTACAGAAATGGTGCTGACTGATGGTGGTGTTTACGATAATATGGGCGATCAGTGGGCACGCGGGTATGCCCAAAGAATCGAAGTCTGCAAAAACCTCGCAGCAGGCCGTATACCGCCGAATCAGCTTGTCGTCGTTAATGCATCGGCGCGCTTCCCGTGGATTCCTTTTCGTCGCCGCCTCATACCGTTGGTCGGCGAGTTGATGGCGCTGCTTCGAGTTAACGATATTTTGTACATCAATACTACCAATGTGCGGCGGCAGGCGATCGTCGAGAGCTTTGATCCGGCTGATCCCACTAAGACGACAGCGCTTCCGAGTGTGCTGGTCCAGATTTCACAGAGTCCGTTTCGCGTGGCGAGTTTCTTTGCGAAAGGCACAACACCGGTTGCAGATCGCGCGAGGGAAGTGTTGGAGTTTTTGAAAGGCGGTCCCAGTAAAGATGAATGGGCCAAGATCGCGAGTGACAACTCACTGGTAGCCACATCGCTTAGTAAGTTTGGACCAGAAGTAACGGCGCGCTTGATGTATCAGGGCTATGTAGTAACGATGTGCAATCTGCATGTCTTATTCGGTGCGGGCTTTCCGCTGTTTGCGGACCAGCTTGCGATTGAACGATTCCGTGCGCTGATCTCAAAGGACTAACCTGGCCACAAAAAGACTACAGGGGATCTTGAGACGGCGGAGGCGCGTCTTGTTTGGCGGGTGTTTCACCAAGATACCACCACGACAGTGCTGTTACGCCGATGACCATACCGGTCCAGACCCAGTAAGCTGAACCAACACCACTCCACACGATCTCATTGATTAAGATGACTGCGACGTGCGTCAGGACGAGTAAGAACGTCACTATTAGCCACATTTTTATGGCCCACTTTTGTACAAACAACAAACCAATCGCGGCGGTCACTAAAGCGATTCCGAAGACGTAATCAATGGCGATAACGATTAATTGAATTCCAAACATCGCGAACTGTTGCCGAAGAAGCGTGTAAGGAGCACCCCGGCTCCAGGTCAGCGCCTCAAGCAGATAGGCCCAGGCGAATACCACACCAAATACGCCAAATACTCTCGTCAGCATCAGTTTTCACCACCTACATGTTGTGATGATGTCATCTGTTCAAAAGCATGCGCAAACGACAGCACGCTTGCTTCACCGAAGCGTGGACCAGCAATCTGTAAACCGATCGGCAGACCTGCTCGAGTAAAGCCGCACGGAATCGAGATTGTTGGTAAGCCAAACGCATTGAAAGGTCGAGTGTTTCTCAGCCATAACTCACCTTCCAGTGGCGGCGACATGTTCATCGCTTCCTTTATGGTTATAGGTGGTACGGGCGAAGTTGGCGTAACCCACAAGTCGACTTCGGAAAAGACATCTTCCACAGAGCGTCGCACTTGGTCAAGGTGCTGCCGGGCTTTAACGTAGGCGACAGTGTCCAAGGGTGCTGCCTGTTCTAATCGCTGCCGTATCCAGCGTCCATATAGCTCGGGCGACGCCGCGAGAGATTTTGCATGCACGGCGTAGACTTCGGCCGCCTGGATAGCCGTTGGAGTCGACGGTAGATCGACCTCAACAATATCTGACGAAATCTGACTCATTTGTCTGAGTGCATCATCCATCGCTGTCTTGATCTCGGGATTGAGATCATCAAAAAACGGCCGGCGCACAACACCGACACGCGGTTTAGTCTCCGTCTTCAGCGCCTCTGCATACGAATCGATGGGCCAATCCACGCTGGTCGTATCTAGTTTGTCATAACCAGCGATGGCTTGAAGCATTAGGGCAGTGTCGAGCACGCTGCGACAAAGTGGTCCAACATGATCGAGTGATGGAGACAATGGGAATACTCCGCGTGTGCTCACGCGCCCATACGTTGGTTTCAAACCTACAATACCGCAGAATGCCGCCGGCTCACGGACCGAACCACCAGTATCGGTTCCGATCGCACCGAAGCACATTGCACTCGCGACAGCCGCAGCAGAACCTCCCGATGAACCACCCGCTATTCGTTCGACGTCCCAGGGATTGTGAACGGGACCGAAGTAGCTTGATGTAGAGGTGCCTCCGTAAGCAAACTCCTGCATGTTCTGCTTACCGATCAGCACAGCGC
The DNA here is from genome assembly GCA_035248565.1 of Pyrinomonadaceae bacterium. Classification (GTDB taxonomy): domain Bacteria; phylum Acidobacteriota; class Blastocatellia; order Pyrinomonadales; family Pyrinomonadaceae; genus PSRF01. Next base: position 19,246 of record DATFHH010000074.1, read on the forward strand.
CCGCATCTTTCAATCGACGAACGACCTCTGCATCTTCCGTTGGAACGCGTTCTGCAAATAGAGCACTGGCGCAGGTTGTTTTCACACCGGCGGTATCAATCAAATCCTTCAAGCCAATCGGAATGCCGTGCAGTGGTCCACGCCAGTTACCAACGCGAATTTCTTCTTCCGCTTTACGTGCCTGGTCTAACGCGCTGTCACGCATGACGGTGATAAAGGCATTGATAGTGGGATTGAGTTGCTCGATACGGGCCAGGGAAGACGTTGTGAGGTCGACCGGCGAGACCTCTTTCCGCCGCAACAACTCCGACGCTTCCGCGATACTCAGTTCGGTCATCATGGTTCAGTTATGTATTTTGTGCCTTTTTGCGGCGAATAAAAAGCCCTACCCAAAACACACAAACCGATCTATTATTCCGGCCTCTCCTAAGCTCTCTCCCTGAACAGTCGAAACGATCGTCCAATCTGAGGAGGTGCTTATGAAATTCAACCCGACGAAGTCCAAGCTTTCTCTCCTTCTCGTAACATTGCTTCTTGTGATTACGGCCTGTTTACTCTCTCCTGCATTACCGCAGACACGCGAACGAACAGTTGGTCCAAGTCCTTCTGAAGCTAACGTAAAAGTAGCTGACGTAATAAAGACGGACGTTGATCTCGTCACTATCGACGCTCTCGTGCTCCAGAAAAATACTGCACGAGTTGTTGGCAGTCTAAAACAACAAGACTTCCTGGTTTCCGAAGATGGTGTCAAGCAGACGATCACGCATTTTAGTCAGGACAATCTACCATTGTCTGTTTTACTGCTAATCGACCGCGGCGGTTGTTTGGATCCATTTGGAACGGAAGTCAGGAGATCCGCAAAGGATGCGTTGTCGCGGCTGAAACCGAGCGATGAGGTTGCAGTAATGACTTACCACGACCGGGTGGAACTGAGACAAGAGTTCACGCGCGACCGGCGTTTGCGCGACTCTGCCCTTGATTTTGTGCCGGAACACGACGAACGGGCCAATCATTGTCTGAACATCGCTTTTGATGAAGCAGCTAATTACATGATGAAGGCCGGCAATCCGAATGGACGTCGTGTGATTGTTGTGATCACTGGAGTCACGCGAAACTGGGATTGCAGGAGTGGACCATCGCATAACTCTGCCACGCATTCGGTTTTCGAATCCGGCAGTGTTGTATGTGGCATCATCCCGCGGACACCGGAACAAGTGGCTGAGAACGGGATGATGCGTTGGGCCACTCGCTTTGGCCGGATTGCTGGCGCTGATTATCTTGACGTACAGAAACTTGCTGACGATACGGGAGGGGAAGTCCTGCGCGATAAACCCGAGGAACTCGATCAAACGTTTCACACACTGATCACACATCTGCGGACGCGGTACAGTTTTTCTTTCGTGTCAACCAATAAGAAGCGCGATGGCACTGTTCGGAAACTGAAGATTGACGTGGCCGATGGCGTTACAAAATCGCAGGGTCGTTTGGTAGTAAAAGCGCGGAAGAGTTATGTTGCCCCGAAAGGCTGAACAGCCGTCGCGTCCGCGGACTAGCTTTTTGTGCCACAAAAAGGCACAAGAAGCACGCTACAATGAAAAACATCGGGCGTCTATTCATGTGCGGTCTGCTGCTGGGGTATAGCCTCGTGCCTGTTCCGCAGCTGCGGTCTTTCGATCGGGTCTTGCTCCTGGAAGACAAAGGAGAAACTTCTGCGGGTGTGAGCATTGGCGATCTCAATGGAGACAATCTGCCTGACATCGTACTCGCGAAGGGCCGCCATTGGCCTCTCCACGATCGCATTCTACTGAACGACGGCAAGGGCGGATTCACCGCCAGTAATCTCGGAACGCAACCGGATCGAACGTATTCAGCAGCCTTGGCGGATCTGGATCGTGATGGCGATCTCGATATCGTGGTTAGTAACGACGAACCCGATCGTAAACTCATCTATAAGAATGACGGGCGCGGGCATTTCTCAGAGGCGGGTACATTCGGCAAGCCCGCATGGAGCACGCGGTATATAACTCTGGCTGATGTGAACGAGGACAACTATCCGGACATCATCGTCGCGAATCGTGAGGACCAGCCAAAATCTCCGGTGCCGAGCTTCATCTGCTTTAACGATCGCAAGGGCGCTTTCCCGACCTGCACCCCATTGCCTACAGAGTCGGCCACCTCGATCACAGCGGCGGACTTCGATGGCGACGGCCATCTCGACCTGTTCGTGCCTCATCGTGACGGTGGGCAGAGTCTCGTCTTCTGGAATGACGGGCATGGAAAATTTTCTTCAACATCCAAAGTAGGTCCGGAAGCTGCATGGGTGCGGATGGGCGCGGCCGGCGATTTGAACAACGATGGGCGTCTCGATTTGGCAATCATCGACGAGCAGAAGAAAGCCGCATTCACGATCTTCAATCGCGGTGGGCGGAACTTCAGCGATCCGGTACAACTCCCTGGTCCACCTCGCGAACCCTATTCACTGGCCGTCGTCGATCTTAATCGCGATAACAAACTCGATATTATCGTCGGGTATGTCGAACTACCCGGATCGATCTATTTCAACGACGGGCAAGGTCAATCGTTTCATGAAGTCAATTGGAACGATGGCAAGGGAGTGGTCTACTCAATGGCGTTTGCTGACATGGATCGCGATGGTTGGCCCGACATCGTCGCCGCCCGCTCTGACGCGCCGAACGCGATCTGGTTTAGCACGCCTCGTTAGCTAAACACCGCTATAGCTGTGTAATCTTTGGCTGGAGATAGACCCACTTCGCGAAGAATCCCTTCAAACTTTTTCCGTTGGCTTGTTCCATCGCGGCGACAAAGTCGTTCGTAACTACTGACTTCCCAAAATGTCGCCGAGTAAACAGGCGTATTCCATCCCAAAAGGCACGCTCTCCCATCTCCTCGCGCAGCAAGTGCAAGACGTAAGCTCCCTTGTCATAAACGAGCGTACGGTCCTCACTCGTCGGGTGTAGCCAATCCGGAAAGACCAGCGACTTGTCTTTACCTGCTGCCCGCACTTTTTCATAGTTCGCGCGGTACGTCTCGATTTCTTTCAGGTAAACCGCGCGTCCGAAGCGATGTTCGAGATACGCCGCGGCCATAAAAGACGCGATTCCTTCGTTGAGCCAGAAGTGATTCCAGTCGCGGCAGGTCACCATGTTGCCCCACCACTGATGCGCAAACTCGTGCGCCGCAAGCCAGACGTCCTGCTCGTTCTCCAGCACCTGCTTTCCGTACGATTCTTTCAAAGCAGTGAAACTGCTCATCTCCTGTTCGACGCCACCGGCTGCCAGCACCTGCGTGTATGTTCGATCGGCATACTTAACGCCAGCTCGACTCTCGAAGAAGTCAAGCATGTCGGGCGTGTCGCGAAAGATGCGACGCACTTCACTGTCAGTGTAGTTGGTGGCGAAATATTGAAGCTCAACGTTTCTTTGTCTCTCCTTGGCGACGTGAAAAGGACCGGCAATGAAACCGAAGATGTAAGTTGGAATAGCTGTCACCTGTCGCCACTCGGAGAGGCGTTGGTTGTTTGGCAGTTCGCGTTGCGAAACAAGCTCGCCGTTAGCGATGGGTGTTAAGTTCGCCGGCAAGATCAGTTTGAACGTCAACGTCGCTTTATCGGCTGGATCGTCCACGCAGACCATCCACTGGCTGGTGGAAAAAACTGTGTAGACCTGTTGTCGATCGGGAAAAAATCGAATACCACGTTTTGGCGTGCCGTGAAAGTCGATTTGGATCTGCCGCGTGCGTCTCTTTTGCCCATCCAGCGGCAAAGACACTTTGAGTCGATGGTCCTCCACCGAGAACTTGAGTGCTGCGCCTGCGAGTGTTACGGAGTCAATTACGAGATCGCCACAGTTAAACTCTACTTGCTGCGATTCGGTTAAGAAGCGAATGCGCTCCGTTCCCTTGACTGACTTGGCGGGGATGTCAGGCTCGAGTGTCACAGAGTAATCAAGCACATCCAGAGCGCCGGCGCGTATCTGCGCGGGCCGGGCGGAGGTCAAAATCGCGATCAGGACCAAACCAGAACACAGCCAAATCTTCATAAGCACTCCTGCGTCGTCATCTAACACTGCCAGCCGAAAAAATCCGTGTCAATCCGCGTTAACCTGCATCATCTTTCGCTAAAATCTCACTTACTCCAGGATAGCTTGTCAGATACCGGCTGGTGGCGGTGTAATCTATCGTAGGAAGCCTATTAATTGTCGGAGTCTAAGATCGTGAGGATCTTGCCGCGCCTCAGGATGCCGACGCCCAAAGCGGTGCGGCGGCTGTGGCGAAAGTCTAAAGGACACTTAACGGTCAGGCGAGTCTACTATTCCGTCGAATTCATTCTATTCGCGACGGTTTACTTGTTCGTCTTCTCAGGCAATCGGCTACGCGCTATCGATGCATTTGGTCATCGAACTGACGTGGTCGTCTCTCTGGTTCTTATCGCCGCATTCATTGTTATTCACGTCTGTGCTCGCCGGCTGCTCCTGCCAAGAATCCAACAGCATTACGCGCCCGCGCCCTACGACGAGCGCAAGATCTTCTTTGACCTTGGACAAAGCTCACGCCACCTCACCACCATCGACCAACTCTATCAACAGCTCGCGCAGAGAATTCGAAACGCGCTCGATGCCAGCAATGCTGCGATCTTCGTTCGCGACGACACGACGAGCGATTTTAGGCTGAGGGTCTTATCGGGTGAGGCAGGCACAGTAGACATCCAACGCGATGGCAAGTCGTTGCAGTTGAATAAACGCGCGTTTGTCGTGCGGCGCCTGATGAATCTTTCAACTCCGCTGGTGATCGAGCCGCAGGAGATCGAGACGTGGTCGCAGGCGCTGAATTCAGTTCGGCCTTCGACGCGTGAAGAGCGTGCAAGCGAACATGAAGTCTTGCGTACAGTCAACTCACGAATGCTGGTCCAGATCAGACAAAAGAACGAGCTCGTCGGAATACTTTCGTTTGGTCCAAGACGCGGTGGATTTCAATACTCGGAAGCCGATCGGGAGCTGTTGATGTCAGTCGCCGCTCAACTCGCACTCGTGATCGACAATGCGCGCCTAACCGAACGCATCGTGGCGCAGGAAAGAATGCGGCGCGAGCTCGCACTCGCGGCAGAAGTGCAACAGCGACTGCTTCCATCTCGTGCTCCCGAAAGTGTTGCGATGGAGATTGCAGGTTTCTGCGAACCGGCGCGCGGTGTTGGTGGCGATTACTACGACTTTATTAACTTCGATAATAACCAATTCGGCGTCGCAATTGCAGATGTCGCAGGGAAGGGAATGCCGGCGGCTTTATTGATGTCTACCGTGCAGGCAACTCTGCGAAGCCTGACCGCCAGAAACGGATCGCCGGCGAGTTACGATCTGTCGTCGATTGTAAGCAAGCTCAATCGTTTGCTGTTCAATACTACTAACGGCGAACACTACGTCACTTTCTTTTACGCCACCTTCGATCAAACGACGCAACGTCTAACTTACGTCAATGCCGGTCACAATCCGCCACTCTATTTGCAAGCTGAGTCCAATTACGAGTTTCGAGAACTGACCTCAGGTGGATTAGTAGCGGGGGCGTTTGAGCACTCAGCTTACGAACAAGAGACATTTCAAATGAAGCAAGACGATCTGCTGTTTCTTTACACAGATGGTCTAACCGAAGCACTGAATGTCGAAGGTGAGGAGTTTGGCACCAGCAGAATCACAGAGACGTTGAAGTCGATTGCTTCACTATCCGCGGATCAGATTCGCGACGTGGTGATTCGGCGCGTGAAAGATTGGTGCGCAGGCAGGTCGCTGCACGACGATCTCACGTTCGTGGTGATGAAGGTTAAGTGAGCCACAAAAGGCACAAACTCAAAAGAAAGAGTCACAAAATGCAGAACTTCATTCAGGACTTGCGGTATGCACTTCGAATGATGCTGAAGCGGCCGGGGTTTACGTTGGTCGCGACTCTCACGCTCGCACTCGGCATCGGCGCGTCAACGCTGTGCTTCTTAAGCCGATGGTTTCCCGAATCACGACAACTCGTCGATATGGCCGAAACATTCAAGCCTGATGGTTGGGGTACGGTCTCAGTGCCCACACTCGAAGACTGGAAAAATCAGAACGACGTTTTCGCCGGTATCTCAGCTTACGCATATACCAGTTTCAATCTCGAAGGTGGCGACACACCACAGCGAATCCTGGTCTAAACGTCAGCGCAAACTATTTTGACGTGCTGGGAGTGAAACCAACTCTGGGCCGAGTAACGTAACTCATTGAAGATTACGCCGAAGGCGTTAGCTAATTCCAGCCCAGGGTTGGAGCAGCGACAACCCCTGGGCGAATGACAATAAACAAACGCAAACCCTGAAAGGGTTCCGCTTGTGGCGAACGCTTTCAGCGTTTTGAATTATCTCTAATTTACTACCCAAGGTTGTCGCTGCGCTCCAACCTCGGGCTGGAATTAGCAAACGCCTTCGGCGTTATTTAGCGACGGAAGCGGAGGTAGAGCGATGAGAGGTTTCGGGCAAGATTTGCGGCACGCGTTCCGTGTGATGTGGAAGCAACCGGGCTTCACGCTGGTCGCAATCATCACGTTGGCACTCGGCATCGGTTCGAACACCGCGATCTTCAGCGTCATCAACGCGTTGATCCTTAAGTCGCCACATATCACCGAAGCTGAACGCGTGGTAACACTCTGGCGAACAGTGAAAGATAAGCGCGTCAAACACTCCCTGTCATATCTGGGGATGCAAGATTGGCGCGCGCAGACTCGTAGTTTTGAAGCGATTGCAGGTTACAAACCCAACGGTTTCATTTTTCTTGATGGAGACCAGGCGGAACGCATCCAGGGTATGCGCGTTACCGTCGACTTCCTTTCACTGCTCAAGGTCAAACCGACGCTGGGCCGTGACTTTCAGGTTGACGAAGAAAAGCGCGGCTCCAAAGACGTGGTCATCGTTAGCCATCGATTTTGGCGGAATCAACTTAGCGGTGAGGAAACCGCTGTCGGAAAAGAGATTACGCTTGATGGCAAACCATTCACAGTGATCGGTGTGCTGCCTCGCGATTTTGAGTTCCCGCTGGCAAAGAATTCCACTGAACTCCTTACTACCGTCGCCGCTGAAGGAAACAACCTTGATGAGCGTGGCGCCGAAATCTTTTTAGGTGTCGGTCGTTTGAAGCCGGGAGTGAACGTCACGCAAGCGCAAGCCGAACTGACCAACATCGCCACAAATCTCGAGCAACAGTATCCACACTATTGGCGCAACATTACCGCCTACGTGGTGCCAATCGATGAAGAGATAGTCGGTTCTGACATTCGTCGCGGACTATGGGTGTTGCTCGGCGCCGTAATCTTTCTTTTGCTGATCGCCTGCACGAACGTTTCGAACTTGTTGCTTGTGAGAGCAAGCGTGAGGCAAAGAGAGTTGGCGTTGCGCGTCGCATTGGGCGCAGGAACCTGGCGGATCGTCCGTCAATGGTTTACGGAGAGTTTGTTGCTTGCGCTGTTCTCTGCCGGTGCGGGCGTGTTGTTGGCTATGTTGGGACTGAACGCGATCAAGTTTTACGGTGCAGGGCAACTGCCGCGACTCGATGAGGTTCGGATTGATGCAGCAGTGTTGATCTTTACTGTGGTCGTGTCGATCTTAGTCGCGCCACTATTCAGTCTGCTTCCGGTCTTAAGAGCTTCGCGTCCGGACGTTAATGAAGTTTTGAAAGCCGGTGCGAAGACGGCCACGAGCACTGGCTCGTCGCAATTGTGGCGCGATTCGTTGGTCGTGGCAGAAGTCGCGCTGGGCCTCGTGCTGCTCATCGGTGCGGGCTTGATGATGCGTAGCTTTGGCGGGCTTACGAGCGTGTCTCCTGGTTTTGATCCGAACAACGTTTTGACTGGCCGAATAACTCTCGCCGGAGCTACTTACGAGGACACGGACGCGCGCAGACGTTACGTCAATCAAGCGATCGAGCGCCTCAAAGCTTTGCCGGGTGTGGAGAATGCTGCTCTTGTGGCGCCGATGCCGTTCAGCGGCGCTGAAATTGGCGGAGACTTTAAGATCGAAGGCCACGCCATACCTGAAATCGGGCAAGAGCCAGTGGCGAACGTGCGCAACGTTACCTCACAATATTTTCAGACTATCAAAATTCCGTTGCTGAAAGGCCGCTATTTCAACGAACAAGATCAGCCCGGCACGATCGGCGCAGCTATCATCAACGAGACATTTGCCAAAAGGTATTTCGTGAATGAGGATCCGATTGGCAAACGAATCAAGGAGCTGGGAGTGAATCAGAGCCCGAGCGATCCGAAGCAATATGAGATTGTCGGCATCGTCGGCGATATCCATCACAACAGCTTGATAAAGTCTGCGACGCCTGAGCTCTACCTGCCGTATCAGCAGAACAGTTGGAGCTGGGGTAATTTTCTTGTCCGTACGTCGGACGATCCGGCAGCGCTCACGCGCAGTTTCACCGCCGCGATTGGATCAATTGATAAGACCATTCCGGTCACAAGGGTGAGACCTCTAACGCAGTTAATTTCAGATACATTCTCGCAAGAGCGATTTTACACGTTGCTGTTTGGATTGTTTGGCGCCACTGGTTTGCTGCTGACAATCACAGGAATTTACAGCGTGATCTCATACACCGTCTCACATCACACGCGCGAGATTGGCATCAGGATGGCGCTGGGAGCACAAGGCAGCGACGTACTGAAGTTGATCGTCGGAAAAGGCATGATCTTAACGTTGATCGGTATTGGCGCTGGACTGCTTGGCGCGTTTGGTCTAACGCGTGTGATGCAGACTTTGCTATTTGGCGTCAGCACGACTGACTGGGTGACGTTCACGGGCGTGGCCGTGTTGCTCATGCTGGTCGGTCTGCTCGCCACAGCAATTCCGGCCCGCCGCGCGACAAAAGTCGATCCCTTGATAGCACTTAGAGCTGAGTAGTTTTTTAACCACAAAGAGGCGCATAGGGATTAGTTTGCTTCGGCAACCTCGAATTGCTGAATTCTTATCGCACCTTCAGTTGATCCTCACGGTCGTCGTTGCCGATCCTGAATTGCCAGCCTGATCGAAGCCGCTCACGATAATCGTGTACAGGTGACCGTCCTTGTCCGGACCGTTCCTCGTCGCGGGCAAGCTGAGCGTGAACGAGTAGTTCCCGTTTGCTTGCAACGTAACTGGACCACTGGGCTGCGTCACGCCATACTCGTCAATCACGCTGTAGCTTGTACTGCTGACTCCGCTCAGCCCGTCTGTTGCATTTCCACTAATTGTGACAGTTACCGGCCTCGGGCTCTTGCTAGCAGTCGCTGGATTCGCCGCCGCAGTGACATTCGGCGCGACGGTATCGATGTTGATAGTGACCGAGTGCGTGGCTTCAGTGTTATTCAGGTTGTCGACGCTCCAGTAGTTAACCGTATGTTGGCCCATCGTTGATAATACAAACGAACCGGCATAAGTTTGTGTCGCTCCGCCATCAAGCTGGTAGAACGTGTTTTGCACGCCTGACACATTGTCAGAGGCGCTAAGTGAAACCTGCACCGCGCTGCGATACCAGTTGTTCGTTCCAGCCGTGCCGGAAAGCAATGCCTGCGTCACAGGAGCAGTCGAATCAATTCTCACAACGCGTGTTTGATGCGTCTCACTGTTGCCTGCAACATCGATGCTCCAGAATTCAACTGTGTGCACGCCATCACCTGAAACCGAAAACGCGCTCGTGTAAGTTTGCGTCGAGCCACCGTCGATCCTGTAGAAACTACCGGCGACTCCTGAGAGATTGTCTGACGCGCTTAGAGTCACGGAAACCGCGCTCGTAAACCACTCCTGGTTGCCGCCGATGCCAGGAATTATCGCTGATGTGGCGGGTGTAGTTAGGTCGATGTTAACCGCGGGCGATGTGAACGTTGCGCTGTTGCCCACGTTATCGGTGACCGTAACTTGTTGAGTCTGATTTGCTCCTTCGGATGCGAAGTGCAGCGGAGGACCAGGCGCGGACGATTGGACGCCCGACAAGTCGTCAGCAGTAGTGAATGAAAGATCGACGGCCGTGTTGTTCCAGCCTGCGGCATTCGCGGTCGGCGTCTGGTTGCCCCATGTAAGAGTTGGCGGCGTGGTGTCGCCTTCGTACGCAACCAGAGTTGTGCTCGTAGGTACCACCAACAGGCCTTCTGCCGCGGCGAAGCTAGTCAGAGGTTGCGACACATTCTGCTCGTCGACATACGGTATGCTCATGCCGGCTGTTGTGACCCAAACCTGCTGTCCGGTTGCGGCGTTCACCGCGTACAACTTTCCTTGCGCTGAGCCGACGTAAACATAGTTATTGACGACGAGTACTGCAGATTGCAAGAACCCATCTCCGGCGAAGCTCCAGAGAAGAGAATTGCTACTTGCGTCGCGGGCTTCGAGTGTACCGAACGAACCAAAAAAATGTGGACCATTTAAGAAAAAACCTCTGTTGCCTGAAAAGGCAGGAGTATTCTTCGCATTGAAGGTTCCGACTATCGTTCCCGTCTGGCTGTCAAAGATAGTGTCTGAAGAGTCGCGTACATAAAGCCGCCCGTTGAACAACGCCGGCGTTTTACCGCCACCTCCCGAACAGCCTGGCGCATAGTGCCAGATCTGTGCGCCTGTCGCGGGATCCAACTTATAAACGTTCGGACATGAATATGAGACGTAGACTCCATTGCTCGTCACCGCAGGAGAACTCGTATCGCCATTCATCACCGGCGCGGTCCATAACACAGCACCAGAATCTGCGTTAACCGCATAGACAGTTCCGCCTGATCCCGCACCACTAACGTAGATAACTCCTTGATACACGGTCGGCGGCGCGTCGAACGCAAACTGTCCCGGAAGCTGGACGCTCCAAATGAGGTTACCCGTCGCACCATCGAACGCGCGCAACAAACCGTCACCGTTCACGGCAAACACGCGGCCATTCTCGTAGCATGCGGCAGACCAAAAAAAGCTTCCGCCGAGCGCGGAAGACCACAGCACCGCGCCGTTTGTTCCGTTCAGCGCATAGAGTGTCGTTCCTTGACCGGAGGCGTTTTTGACTGTGACGTAAACCCTGCCGTCGGCAATCAACGGATAAGAGATGCTACGTCCAAAGTTGACAACCCACCTTTGTTTGAGAGGCGGCGTTAAGTGCTCAGAAGAAATAGAGCCGGTGTGGGTGGCGTTTATCTGAAAATTGCGCGCTTGCTCCGGAGTATTCTGGGCCCGAGCTGTGGACGCGAACACGATACAGATGGAGGCTAGGAGGGATAGGGTTAGATTTTTCATGTCGTCACCAGTCGAAACAGATTTGCTGAAAACGAGGTTCTGGGTCAGGTTGAGAACTATTGAGACGTTGAGAACTTCTAGTCAGGTTCTAGCGAATGCCGGACGAATGATAAGCATGGCACGCGAGGAAAAGCAATAATTTTTTGTTAGCCACAAAAAGGCACAAAAAGCGCAAGAGCATTTGCCTTCCGTGGTTTTGGTGGCTTGCCTTACTTGGATCTAATCGATTGAGATCACACCGCTTATTAAAGCGGCGTTAAATAATGCCGCTCTGAGATCGGGCTTATTTTAGGATTCGCAAGATAATTAAAAAAGCAACGCAAACGCTTGTTGAAAAGGATCGAATTTGAGTGAGCGTTCCTCTGACTTGGTGATCAGAGCGTTGCGCTTTGTCTCAAAAGTAACATTTCAGAAGTGCAACTGTGGGGTGGCCCTCGGTGGGCACCCCCACGATCAGCTAACACAAAATACTGCTCTTCGTTAAAATGCGCGCCGTGTTATCATTTCTGTTCTGACGACTCCACAGCGTTACTTCGCGCGAGTTTAATAAAACTCACGAGTCGACGATCCCTCAATGCCAAAAACTGAAAGCCTAGACGAACTGTTTGCCCAGCGAGCGGCGGAGTTTGCCGATCAGATTAGAGCTGCGGCTCTGATGGCGGATAAGGAAGAAGAGATCCGCATTGAAGTGGAAAAGCAGCTCGCGTTCATTCAGAAAGACTCGGGCGTCAAACTTGAAGGCAGGCACGAGTTCACCGTGGCACAGGGCCGGGCCGATTCCGTTTATCAACGCGTAATCATCGAGTACAAGAACCCAAAAAGTCCCGGCGCACGCATCGGACCAAAGGGTGACTCAGCCGGCACGAAGAAAGTTGTCGAGCAGCTCAAGAATCGTTTCTACGATATGCAGAACGAGCTGGGTCACCCGCTGGACTCAATGTTCGGCGTAGGGCTTGACGGCAATTACTTTGTTTTTGTTCGTTACCGCGATAACAAATGGCAGCCACAAGAACCGGTCGAGGTCAATAAGTATTCAGCCGAACGATTTCTTTGGGCACTCCATAACCTCGGTCAAAAGGGCAAGCCGTTTTCATCGGAATATCTCGCAGGCGATTTCGGTTCGGATTCGCCGTTGGCGCAGGATGGCGTGCGCATACTGTACAAAGCAATCTCAACAACTGATCATCCGAAAGCGCAGGTCTTCTTCAATCAATGGAAGATTCTATTCGGTGAAGTGTGTGGTTACGATGTTGATAATCCATCCGACAAGATTAAGAAGTTGGCCGAGTTTTACGGAATAGAGCATGGGCGGCAACTGAAGCCTGCCGAACTCTTGTTCGCGGTACACTCCTATTACGGGCTTTTCATGAAGCTATTGGCTTCAGAAATCGTAGCCTATTTCAATAAGTGGATAGCGCCACCGATAGATAAGATGTTGGTGGCGACGAGCAGTAACGCTTTGAGACGTGAGATGGAGGATCTCGAAGCCGGTAGCGTGTTTCGTCACTTAAACATTACTAATTTCCTTGAAGGAGATCTCTTTTCGTGGTACACGGCCGCTTGGTCAGAGCCCATTGAGCATTTGATCCGCAGCATGGTGGCGCGGCTGGATCATTATAATCCGGGCACGTTGTCAGAAGAACCCGCTAGCAGTAGGGATCTCTTAAAGAAGCTGTATCAGCAACTATTCCCCAAGAGCGTGAGGCACGATTTAGGCGAGTACTACACGCCGGATTGGTTAGCCGAGCATGTGCTGAATGAGCTTGAATACGTTGGGGATCCCAACAAGCGTTTGCTCGATCCTGCATGCGGGTCGGGAACGTTCCTTGTGATGGCGATCAATCGGATTCGCAGTTGGTACGACGAGCATCGTGAACAGGCGCGGTTCGATGAGGGCGATTTATGCCGAAAGCTTTTACGGAATGTAGTCGGTTTCGATTTAAATCCATTGGCAGTCATGGCAGCGAGAACTAATTACTTGATTGCTATCAGGGATCTAGTAGGACATGTCGACAAAGTTGAGATACCGGTATATCTCTGCGATTCAATCGTGACCCCATCAGAACACGGCAAACTTTTTGGAAGACGAACGAAGGAATTGAAAACCGCTGCTGCGACATTCGTTATTCCCACTGAAATTGCTACCAACAAAGAAGACGTGGCTAAGTACGCTCAACAGTTAGAATTCTGCATTCGCAATTCCTACTCAGCAGCCGAATTCATCGAAAGGTGCAATGAAGAAGGAATCTCGACGGACGAAAAATCTGTACACGTTGAGTTGTATGAACAGCTTCAGAGATTGGACGAAGAAAAGCGGAATGGAATATGGGCGCGCATTATAAAGAATTCTTTTGCACCGCTGTTCGTAGGAATCGAGCCGGTCGACTACCTAGTTGGCAACCCGCCGTGGATACGTTGGAATTATTTGCCAGGTGATTATCGAGCCGATATCTCACCGCTCTGGCAATATTATGGGTTGTTCGCTAAAAAAGGCTTCATGGCGCGCTTGGCGACAGCCGAACTAGATTTTTCGATGCTTTATGTGTATGCGTGTGTCGACAATTTTCTTCGAGACGGCGGTGATCTTGGATTCGTGATAACGCTCGAAGTGTTCAAATCTAAAGGTGCGGGAGAGGGGTTCCGCAGATTTCGATTAGGCGTGTCTGGCCCGCGTTTCAGCGTTACGCATGTTGACGATATGGTTAGTTTGAAACCATTCCACGCAGCCAATAAAACGAGCGTAATGTTTGGCCGAAAAGGCAGTGAGACTTCGTACCCCGTCTCTTTTACGAAATGGAGCCGACTGAAAACGAATGTAGACCTGACGGAAGCATACGAACTGGAGGTTGTGCGTTCGGCTACTGCACGACTGCAGTTGGAGGCTCGTCCTGTAAGCCAAATAACCTCTCCTTGGCAAACAGCTAAAGGTGAGGACATGCCAACGCTCGAAAAACTCAAAGGTACGTCGTATTACACTGCTCATTCCGGCGTGGCAGTAGATCCGTATGGTGTTTACCTCATACGGCCGAATGACGTCGTTGGTAATCAAGTGCTATTTGCGAATGCCGCGGATCTTGGCGATACACCAGTAGAAATGATAACTGCCACAGTTGAATCGGATTTAGTCTATCCGGCTGTCCGCGGCAAGGATCTCAGTCGCTGGCGCTCAATGGTAGAGATTTTTGTGATCATCACCAACCACAGCCCCAAAAAGGAGGATCAAATTTCTGAGGCCGAAATGCGGCGGGAATACCCCCATGCGTACGAGTATCTAAATAGATTTAAGCGGCAATTGCTTTCGCGTGGAAAACTTTGGGCCTTTTACGGTAAAGATACCAACGTCACAAAAATACCAGCGGACGCAGAAAGCAGGTATTATCGGCGGAAGCGAACGTCAACGAACAGAGCAGGCAAGCAAAGAATCGTTCAGCTGATAGAGGTGCCCTTTTATGCCATGCGGGATATCGGTCCCTACTCTTTTGCCACGCATAAGGTAGTGTGGCAGATGGGAGCCTCAAGGATAAAAGCAGCTGTGTTAGTACCTATCAGTACTGAATGGGGACTGAGGCCGATTCTTCCATGTACCGGCACAGTGTCCTATGTTGCTTGCAGTTCCTTGGCAGAGGCTCATTTCCTTTGCGCGTTCATGAATTCGGAGTTGGCTAATCTATTTTTCAGTTCCTTTTCATCTGCTGGTCGGGGCATGGGAGCACCGTCTATTTTGAAACAGATACAAATCCCGGCATTCAAACAGTCTGAAAAATTACACCGTTTTCTGTCCGGTCAATCCGCCATCTGCCATGCGGCTGGACTCAAACGCGATATTGAAACAATACGGAAAGCGGAGGCTAAGATAAATGAGGCAGTTGCCTCAATTTGGCATGTAAACGCTGAATGAACGTCCACGTGGGTGCGAAAGCTGGCATAATTCAAGAGGCTTGCGTGTTGAAGGAGGGCGATCTCGTTCGCAGCACGAACGATCTCTACAAATCCTACGGCGTTGGCTACATCCAAAAAATTCGCGGTGAGCAGGCGAAGGTTGAGTTCAATCCTTCCGTCTTCATGCAGCCGCCGTATCGTTCCGAAAATAAGATTCTCTACCTGAAAGAACTTGAACGCATCGATTCGCCTATCGAACGTGCGAAGCGAGGTGAATGGGAAGAACCCTGGCGGTTTGAGTTGAAAATGGCAGCCGCTCGCTTCCTCACCGGCAACAAAGGCGGTCAGCTTTCCAACGCTCGCACCGAGATTCTTCCCCATCAAATCTTCGCGGCCCACCGCGTGGTTTCAAGTCCCAAACGTCGCTTTTTGCTAGCTGACGAAGTTGGACTTGGGAAGACAATCGAAGCGGGCATGATCTGGCAGGCTTTGGCTCAGCGCGGTCAAGCGCGACGTACTCTGATTCTCACTCCCGCTGGGCTGACGCTTCAGTGGCAGGAAGAGATGCAGGATAAGTTCGGCGCCTACTTCGAAATCTTCAAGCGAGACTTTCAGGCAGTCAATCCACGCATCTGGGATTTGAAGGCCGCCGCCATCGCATCGATCGATACTCTTAAGCGACCCGAGCACAAGCGCGCGCTTTTAGAAAATCGCAAGTGGGACCTGATCATTTTTGATGAAGCGCACCGGCTGAGCGCGGTTAGTTATAGCGGTGCGAAAACTGACAAGACGCAGAACTATCGCCTCGCCGAAGAGATTCGTCACAAGCATTACTGCGAGGCAATGCTTTTGTTGACTGCAACGCCACACCAGGGCGAAGAGAACCACAGCCGCTTTAAAAACCTCCTGTTGCTGCTTGACGACGACATGGATTTCAGCGGGCTTGATCGCCCGACACTTTTCTCAGGTCAGGGAGAAAAGTTCACAGAGTTTGTCATTCGCACGCCCAAGAAGGATGTTACGGATGCACAGGGCCATAAGGTGTTTCGGGGCCGTCAGACGCACCGGATGCCATTCAAAATGTACGCGGACGAGGCGCGATTTTATAATGCGGTCGCCACGTATATTCGCGATAGCTACAAGATGGTGGAGCGTCTAGCCGATGCGACGCATCGACGCGCCGCGGGATTCCTCCTGACGACTTTCCAAAAACTGAACGCAAGTTCAACGGCAGCGATTAGGTCGGCGTTGGAGAAAAGAGTTGCTCGACTGCGGGGCGAGTTGTGTGCTTTGCCACCGTTGGAGATTGAAGAAGAGGAATATGGGCTGTATGACGAGCGTTTTGAGGGCGAGCGAGAAGAGCAAGATGTATTGATTGACGACCGGAAGATACGGGAGGACGAAATCGAGATCATTGAAGGTTTACTTGATCTGTCCGTCACTGAGGATAAAAAGCTCACGAAACTTCTGGAGCTAATCGATCACATCGCGACCGAGAGTTCGCGGGGAACGGAAGAGAAGGTTCTCATTTTCACCGAGTATCGCGAGACCCAGAATTATCTCGTTAGCCAACTTGAAGAGAAATATGGCAAAGGCTCCGCCGTAGTGATTCACGGCGGCATGAAATTAGAACGTGGCGAGGAATACCGGCTGGACAAAGAAATAATTTGGGAGCCATTTGCACGAGAAGGCGCTCTCGTTGCCGCCACCACCAAGCGAACAAGTCAACGACTGTTTCGCGATCATTCAAGGGCTCGCTTTCTGGTTTCAACGGAGGCCGGCGGCGAAGGCATTAACCTTCAGTTTTGTCACATCTGCGTCAACTACGACTTGCCGTGGAATCCAATGCGTGTCGAGCAGCGCGTGGGCCGTGTCTATCGCTACGGCCAGGATAAGGTGGTTCAGGTTTACCATTTCTTCAATCAGGGCACGATCGAAGACAAGGTTCAGGAGTACTTTGAATATCGTCTTAAGCATGCGGCCGAGGCTATTTCGCAGGTCACTGGCGAAGATCCAGAAGATATTAAAGCAACGCTGAATGGTCAGTTAGAAGAAGAGATCAATCCGACTGAGATTTATCGCCGTGCGTTCGTCGAAGGTGACCTGAACAAACAGACTCAGAAAGAAATTGCAGAGGCCGTACTACGGGCCAAGCGTGCCTACGAGATTGCTACGCAAAGCCTGTTTCGGGATGTGTCGAGTTACTCTTTCGATAATTATCGGAAAGAGCTTGCATCAGAGTTGACACTGACCGATTTGAGCAGATTCACAGAACGTTTTCTGGCGAAACATCGCCGGCAATTGCAGCAGCGAGATTCGTTTTTGGAATTTCTCGTGCCGGAGGTGTTGAAACAAATTGGTTTGCCTGAGAGATATAAAAACGTCACTTTCAATCGGCAGCTGGCAATCAAACGTAGCGACGCTGAGTTCCTCGCGCTTGGTCATCCATTTGTTGATGGAATGCTGTCGTATGCAGGCTCGTATGATTTCGGCGGTCTAACGACCATCCGTCACATTCAATCGCCCAAATTGGCGGAACGGTCCGGATATCTTTTTACTTTTGTGGCTCGCCAGCGAATCACGCGTGATGGAGGTGATGAATGCTTGTTCCAGTTCGAACCTGTATTCGTGAATCGAGATGGATGGGTCGATAATGAAGCGTTAGAAACTGCTGTGACTGCTACGGCGATCGAAGCAGATATGACGAAATGTATACCACCGGATCCTGTGGATGCGTTTGAAACCGCCAGAACTCACCTAGAAAATAAACTGGCGTTATGGGATTGGATTGATGACGTTGAGTTTTTGGGGATGAGTTGGGTTGAATTTAGAAAACCGTAAATCTCGGGTCACCGATTGTGCACGATGAGGCACAAATCGCATCTTCCACGTCCAAAAGCGGCGGCTACTCATCTCGTCAGATCTTAACGACGAACCCACGTCTGCTGTTAAAGCGCGTTCGTGAGTCAAACGGGACGCGCTTGCTTTCCGAATCATTGGTGGCGCTCACATTTCATCCTTGACGCCATCGCATTTGGGTCGCGTGCTGGTCTGACGCGCTATCGTCTCTTTTCGGTGGACCATTTTGTAACGCCGAGAAGGAATGAAATGACAGCATTTGCAGCCGGGACTTTGCCTCAAGATATAATCCACGTAAATCATGCCCAAGCAACAGCGGATCATAATCATTGCTGGACCAAACGGTGCCGGCAAGACCACTTTTGCTCGCGAGTATCTACTAAAAGAAGCGCACTGTCCCGACTTTATCAATGTCGATCTTATCGCCGCAGGGTTGTCGCCGTTCGATCCAGATCGCGCGGCAATTCAAGCTGGTCGTGTGATGCTCTCGGAGATTCAGCGGCGCGTTCGAAAGCGCGAAAGTTTTGCGTTTGAAACCACTCTGAGTGGACATATTTATGCGAAGATGATTCCTGAATGGCAGAGTGAAGGCTACCGAGTGAGGCTCATATTTCTCGGCTTGCCGGATCCAGAGATGGCGCTCTCGCGAGTAGCGATGAGAGTTGCGCAAGGTGGACACAACGTGAGCAGCACCGTCATTCGACGCCGGTTTGATGCTGGTCTGCGCAACTTTCTAGACATTTATATGCACTTGGTAGATAAGTGGGAGTGGTACGATAATTCAGGTAATACACCGCAATTAATTTCAGAGGCAGGCAATTGGAGATAACAGATGGGCCGTCAAGGCAGTTCACCTTCACCGGAAGCTAAAGATACCTTGCGCGCCTTGCGCCGCGCCGCAAAACGCGCGCTGGAACTCGGACTTCAAACTGGAACACCTGTGTACGTGTGGAAGAATAATAAAATCGTGGACCTCACCAAAGAGCAGAGGCCCTCCAAAAAATCGAAGTCAAAGCATTCTGCACGATAGCTTCATTTGCGAAACAATTTACGCTCTGCGAATTCGTTTGCCACCCTGAACGGAGGTGCGCTCGGTCCTGCTGTCTCCAATATATTGAGCACGGTGTCATAAATTTGATGGACGCGTTGTTTGGTTTGTTGCGGGGACCAACCGAGTAATTCGCGACAGCCGTGAACAACGCCGCCAGCATTTGCTACGTAGTCGGGAACATATAGTATCCCCATCTCATGCAATTCGTCCCCATGTCGCTCTTCAAGTAATTGATTGTTCGCGGAACCGACAACTATCTCCGTCTTCAACCGCTGGATCGTTTCATCATTGATTACCTCACCGAGCGCGCACGGCGCAAAAATATCTGCCTCAATACCGATTATGTGCTCAGGCGAAACGGCCATTGCACCGAAGTCATTTACGATTTTGTCGACACGCGCTGGATCGATGTCGGAAACAAGAAGTTTCGCTCCAGCTTGGTGAAGCAAGCTGGCCAGTGCGTAGCCGGTCTTGCCACACCCTTGGATAGCGACCGTTCGCTTCGCTAGTTCAAGAGAGCCCCAGCGATGTTGTGCAGATGCCTGTAGCGCTCGAAAGACTCCATAAGCCGTCGTCGGAGACGGATCTCCTGCTCCGCTTGCCAGACCTGCAACATACGACGTCTCCATGCGGATGTATTCCATGTCGTCAGGGCTGGTGCCGACATCTTCAGCCGTAATAAACCGTCCGCCCAGGGAATGTACAAATCGCCCGTGCAGGCGAAATAACTTTTCCCGATCCGTGATGCTGCCCTTGGCGATGATCACGGCTTTTCCACCGCCAAAGGGAAGGCCCGCCAGCGCGTTCTTGTAGGACATCGCGCGCGAAAGTCTCAGCGCATCCGACATCGCTGCTGCTTCATTCGGATAGTTCCAAACGCGCGTTCCACCGACCGCCGGCCCGAGGACCGTACTGTGAATTGCAATGATGCCGCGATAAGCAGATTCAGGGTCCGACCACGAGACAACTTTTTCGTGTTCAGCTTCTGCGTGCATCTGACAGAGTTTAGTCGTATCCGTCATGATTTTCGTAGAAGACAGCATGCGTCTACGTGCGTAAGTGAGTCTTTAGATTCTTCATTAATAGTTCTCAGGAAATCTCAATATAGAATCTCCGTGTCATCCGCGGCTTATTTTTCCGGAATACTGGAAGCGCAACGGTCCTGGACCACATCAAAAGTAAGAATTGAGAATGTCTGATAACCTCTGAGTATTCAGAAGGCAGTCAACGCGTAAAATAGGCACGACGGCGCAAAGAGGAATAACAATGACGGAAAAACGGGTACTAATCTTTTTCTACGGCACGTTCATGAGCCGAGCAGTTCTCGCCGAGTACGGTATAGACGTGCCCAGAGTCATGCCGGCAAAACTCAGCGGATACCAGCTTTCGATTCGGCCGCGCGCAAATCTGATCAAGGATGACCGCTCATGTAGCTACGGCTCCATTGCCGCCTTAACACACGAACAGATCTCGACGCTTTACCAGAAACTCGAGGATCAGTTTGAACTTAGGTATCTGCCCGAAGCACTAATTGCGGAATCGCTTGACGGTACGTTCGCACCGGTCCTCTGTTACATCGCGCCTGAAATGAATGACAGCGCGCCGCCGCACGAGTACGTGCGGCAACTGGCCTCGTGTGTCAGGGAGCTGGGCCTGCCGGAATGGTACACTGACTATGTCGAATCATTTGCCGCAGTTTGATTCTGAGCGCCTCCTTGGAGTGCGGCGGCCTGGCGCCGCTTTATTATCGTCGCCGAGAATCGAGGCCAAAGCGGCGCCAGGCCGCCGCACTCCAAGGAGGCGCCTTACTTCGGCGCGGATGCAATGCATGTAAATCAAATATCGTCAGCACGCATTACTTTGCCGATCATCTCGCAGCGTTGAATTTCTTTCCTCGAGCTAGAGTCATTGCGCATAAAAACTATCTCGACACCTTTAACTCTGAACGTTATCGGTCGGAAGATGAAGCGACCTATTTTCGCGAACCTGACATTCTGATTTCTGATGAGATGAAGATCCGTTGGGGGAAGTATGAGCTGGAGATCTTTCACAACCCGGGTCATACGTCGAGCACTCTCACGATAGATGTGAAACCGGCGGACCTGCTGATGGTGGGCGACACGCTCGTAGGTAATATTATCTATCTGGCCTATTCGACTCCGGATCTTTTCGTGCGCGCACTGGAACGGTTGCAAGCCAGGGCACGCAGCCGTGTGATTTCGAGTCATGGAGACGTTCGTAATGCGGCCGCGATCGGCAATGCACAGTTTTATCTGGAGAGGTTGGCCGACCATACGCGTGATGCGCGCGTTTCTGCGGAAGGAGAGCAATCCATATTGGAGACACGACTGGACAGCTGTCTGCCCACGGGAGTCGAGCCGTCAGCATTTGAAAAAATATTCCACGACAGAAATTTGAAAACAATTCTGGAGCGGAACTTTTTCGCGCCGGAGGAATCATGACTCAACACATCGGAATCGTCGCTGGTAGTGCAGAGGGTGCTGCACTGTGTTATCGCACCATCTGTTTGGAAGCATCAGCCCTGATGGGTGAGCACAATCATCCTGAGATCACGATGAGCTCAGTGCCACTCGCCGAGCACATGCGACACATTTACGCAGGCGCTTGAAGTCTCAAGGCTGTGATGCGGTTGTTCTTGGTTGCACAGAGATACCTTTGATCGTTCGGCCGGACGACTGTCCGCTCCCGACATTGGATTCGACACGCCTGCTCGCAAGAGCAGCTTTGCGGAAGGCTGTCGGGTAGACCAAGAAACTCGTCATGGCTGGACCATTCGGCGATAACGGAAATCTGCGCGGCATATTCGTATTCAAGGTCGCTTCACTTGATGAAGCGAAGGAATTGGCCGCTGCGGATCCGGCAATTAAGGCAGGGAGGCTGGCAATCGAGATATACCCGTGGATGGTGCCGGAAGGGATCCTTCAATAGAAATCTGTGTAATCTGTGGATGGATTTTCGGAAGACAGGTTTGCAGCGTTGCTCGTGAAGCTTATCCACAGATTACACAGATTATTTTAATCGAATCTGCGTGTGAGTGCTCTCGATCCAATAACTCTTGTATGCATCTCTGTGTTGCTCGCGGTGATCGCATTGCTGGCTAGCTACGTGCCTGCGCGACGCGCCTCAAGAGTGGATCCGATTCTCGCGTTGAAAGACAACTAGCGATCGGGCCAGTGAATCCTAACGCCGCTAAAGATCACAAACTCAGTAGCTCTAACAAACAAACGCCGCACAATACAACGAAAAAGTGGGGCGGAGTTCAATTTTTTGCAACCAACGCAGGTTACGGTTAGAAATGCAGTTCAGTAACGCCGAAGGCGTTCGCCAATTTCAGCCCACGGGTTGGAGCTCAGCGACAACCCTGGGTCGCCTGAGCCAAGGAATGAAACTCTGAAAGAGTTCGCCAATTGCGGAACGCTTTCAGCGTTTGATTAACTTCTTAATTCTATTCCCAGGGTTTTCGCTCGCGCTTCGAACCCTGGGCTGAAATTAGTCAACGCCTTCGGCGTTACCTAGTCCTTCGCCGCAGATTGCATCGCTATTCGGATCACGACAGAACTTGAAAGGTGCTTATGGACTCCTTACTTCGAGATCTTCGCTACGCACTTCGTAGCTTGCGCAAACGTCCTGCTTTCACAGTGATTGCCATCGTCACTCTCGGCCTCGGAATCGGTGTCAACACTGCGATCTTCAGTGTAATCAACGCAGTGCTGCTGCGGCCTTTGCCGTATGACGATTCGAATAAACTCGTCAGCTTTCGCTCGAATCAATCTCCACCGGACCTCGCTGATGTCGAAGCGCAAATGAAGACGTTCACGACGATCGGCGGTATGGTCATGCAGCCTCTCGCCTATACCGCCGGCAATGAGCCAATGCAAATTCAAGTCGGACAAGTCACCGGCGGTTTCTTTGAGACCTTCGGTGTGAAACCCGAACGTGGACGTTTTATCACGCATGAAGACGACAAGCCTGGCGCTCCTTACGTGGTCGTGCTCAGCCATTCGCTATGGGTGAAAGAATTTCAAAGCGACGAGCAAATACTTGGTAAAGCAATTCCTCTCAGCGGCAACACATACACAATCGTCGGCGTAATGCCCGCTTCTTTTCTCACTCCTCGTGATAACACCGAAGCCTGGACTCCAGTACACGTCTCAAATCCAGTGGCGGCGACTGCTCGCGGCGTACATTTTCTGCGAACTTATGGACGTCTCGCGCCCGGCGTGAATCTGGAACAAGCTCGCACCGAAATGCACGTCGTCGATCAAAACCTCGCCGCTCAATATCCCGCAGATAACAAAAATCGAAACACAGTTCTGTTCCCACTGTACGAGCGAGTTGTTGGTGAGTCTCGTCAATCGCTGTTGATATTGTTTGGAGCAGTCAGTTTCGTTCTGCTGATCGCGTGCGCGAATTTCGCAAATCTCTTGCTGGCGCGTGCTGCTGAACGCGAGCGGGAGTTTGTGATTCGAGGAGCGCTTGGCGCCGGACGCTGGCGTTTGATTCGTCAGTTGCTGACCGAAAGCGTGTTGGTATCTCTTGCAGGCGGCGCTGTTGCTGTCGTACTCGCGATTTGGGGAACCAGAGTGCTGATCGCCTTCAAGCCTGACAACTTGCCCCGCCTCTCCGAGATCGCTGTAGATGGACGAGTGCTTATCTTCACATTCGGAGTCTCTTTATTGACCGGCTTGATCTTTGGACTAGTGCCCGCATGGTCCGCTTCGCGCAGGACGGTCAGTGAGACGTTGAAAGAAGGCGGTCGCAGTTCCACGGCCAGTGGGACACGACAAAGATTGCGCAGCACGTTTGTTGTCGCCGAACTCGCGGTCGCGCTTGTTCTTCTCGTCGGCGCCGGCCTCCTCATCAAGACGTTCTGGAAGCTTCGATCGGTCGAACCGGGATTTAACCCCGATCACTTACTCACGATGCGAGTCGAGCTGCCCGAAACGCGATACAAAGACGTCGCGCCACAGACGCGTTTTCGTCAACAAATACTTGCCAACATCAATTCGCTTCCAGGAGTGCAGGCAGCGATGATCAGTGAACTTCCTTTAAGCGGCGATTCTCTCAATCACGACTTTTTGATTGAGAATCGTCCACCAATCGCGCCCGGCGATGAACCGAGTCTGGAAACTCGCAGTATTATGGGCGATTACTTTAAGGTCATGCAGATTCCGCTCAAGGCTGGACGCGACTTTGCTCCGCAGGACTTTGATGAGAAGGCGCCGTTGGTAGGCATCGCTAACAACACGATGGTCCATGAGTATTTTCCAAACGAGGATCCGCTCGGCAAGCGAATACGATGGGCAAGAAATCCGAAGGTGGAGTGGATAACAATCATTGGCGTGGTCGGCGATGTCAAACACTTTGGTCTGGATCTTCCCGAACAACCGGGCCTGTACACGCCTTACACACAAATCTCACCGTGGAAGCGTTGGATGTCGGTTGTCGCACGAACGCAAGCGGATCCGGCAGAAATGTCGCAGGCGATCAAACGGGAGATTTGGAAGGTCGATTCACAGTTGCCAGTGACGAGAGTTGAAACGATGAATGAAATGTCGGCGGAGTCGTTTGCGGCACGTCGTTTCAACATGTCGTTGTTAACACTCTTTGCTGGTCTAGCTCTATTGCTGGCAGCGATTGGTATTTATGGGCTGATGTCATACATCGTCACGCAACGCACGCAAGAGATTGGAATTCGCATGGCCCTCGGCGCGCGCAGTTACGACGTGCTGAAACTCATAATACGAAATGGGCTGACACTTGTGATCCTCGGCGTTGTTTTTGGACTTGCCGGCGCGTTTGCGCTGACGCGACTGATGGTGACGTTATTGTTTGGCGTGACGCCCACAGACTCGTTGACCATTGCTCTTGTATCAATTGTTTTGATCGCCGTGGCTGTGGTTGCGTGTTTTATTCCAGCGCGGCGCGCGACGAAAGTCGATCCGCTCGTCGCATTGAGGTACGAGTGAAATGAGGCTCAAACTAGAAAATGAAGTTCTTGATCCACAGATTACACACATTCTACAAACAATCTGTGTAATCTGTGGAAGAAAGTCGAATTATGGAGGGAACTGTGATGGTCCATGAAATGATCGACGGCACCTATCGTCAAACCAATCTGCCGAACGAGTCGGCCGATTACCTGGCCAGGCGCGAGGAACTGCGCCAGGCGGAAATTGAATTGATGCGACAGCGCGAACGCGTTGCCGAGTTGCGACGGAGTCTTCCAAAGGGTGCGACGGTTCAGGATTACGAGTTGCTTGAGGGCCCTGCTTCGCTTACCGATGGTGACGAACCAGTCACGAGTGTTCGGTTGAGCGAATTGTTCACTGAGCCTAATCGTTCCCTCGTGATCTATCACTTTATGTTTGGAAAGAAACAGACCAGTGCGTGTCCGATGTGCACCGCCTGGATCGACGCCTTCAATGGAGTCGCACATCATCTGGCCCAAAACGTTGACTTTGCGATAGTCGCTGCTGCCGATCCGTCTACTCTGCGCGCCCATGCGCGAAATCGGGGTTGGGACAAATTGCGCCTGCTAAGCGCTGGCGAAAGCACTTTCAAGTACGATCTCGGCAGTGAAGATCGCGAAGGACGTCAGGACTCGACAATTTCGGTTTTCACGCGAGAGAGCGATGGCACGTTGCGCCACTTTTACAGTGGTCATCCATGGTTGGCCGAAGACATCAAAGAGCGCGGCATTGACGAGTTGAATCCAGTTTGGAATGTTTTGGATCTGACGCCGCAGGGTAGAGGGAAGTTTTATGCATCGCTAGACTACGGCACGAAGGTGCAAGCGGCGAAGCCGTAGCCAACTTGCTCGACGCTCATCGTGCTACGGCTTTCTACCACGAAGAGACACAAAACTCTTTACAGTCCCAGTTGTAGGGTCTATCCTAAAACTCCCCTGCCTACCCGAATACAGATTCCGCCCCCACAGATTAGCGCGATTTAACTCAATGCTGTGTCGACTCTTCCCAGTAGAGTTTCACGACGGTGGAGCAACAGAAGGGAGCGCATGACAAATGGCAAGTCCTGCGAGCGTTAATGGTCATCCAATTCATCCAATGCTAATTCCTTTACCGATCGGTCTTTGGGTCTTTTCACTGGTCGCGGATCTTATTTACCTGTGGAGAGGTAATCCAGTCTGGAAGGATTGGGTCGCCTTTTACACATTGCTAGGCGGGATCGTCACAGCCGCGATAGCGGCGGTGCCTGGTCTGATTGATTGGCTATCACTCACAGATAAAGGTGTAGTGAAAATTGCTAATTGGCACGCACGCCTAAATGTCATTGCGCTCGTAGTCTTCGCCGGTAGTTTCTACTTGCGTACTACTAGCGGTGCGAGCTGGGTGAGTGGGAGTTATACAATTCCGCTCGTGCTTTCCGTGCTGGGTGTGGTATTGATAATTATCTCTGGATGGCTTGGGGGCGAGATGGTATTCAAGCATGCTGTTGCCGTTAGTTCCGGCAGCGGTACGGCTCCGGAAAAAACAGGAACATAAACCAAAGCCCGCACTGCCTGAACCCTATCAACGAGCGCGCAATATACGGCAGGCGTCGGATGTGGCCATTCTAATAGTAGCGCCTCGTGAGCAACGAGATCACTGCCACGAAAAGGGAGGCGCCAATAATTGACCACACGATTGGAAAGCTCGTCGTGCCGATCTGTACTGCAAACAGTTCCGGGAGACCCAACGATCGAGCTATCCACATACCCAGCACTGCACCGACAAAACCAAGCGCGATTGATACCAGGCAGCCTCCCCGCGAAAAACCGGTAATCGCCTGGCCCAGCGCTCCACAAATCCCCGCGACTAGCAGCAAGATCAGAAGATCCCATAACGTCATATCGCATCCTCCCTTTGATGTGAGGTGGCTGCCAAATTCACTTGTGTGTATGCACCATTCTACTACGAGACAACCTAACTGCACTCATTCGTCTGAATCCGATGTCTGGCTAATCCTGAATACGTGGCCATCCGGATGACGAATGTGCATTTCACGCACGTTCCAGGGCATGTCGGTCGGTGGCCAGGTAATTTCCAGTCCCTGGTCCAAGCAATGTTTGTGAACAGAGTCCACATCCTCAACCCAAATCGACATCCATACGCCTTTATCTGCTGATTGCTCACCTTGGTTGCCGAAAGTAGTTTTTAAGGAACTCTTGCCTCGGCCACCTTGAGCGTTTTCACAAAGAAAGATTTCGCAGTCGCCCGAAGAGATACCCCCAAAGGTCGGAGGGTCACCCCAGTCCCACTGCTTTTTCCATCCCAGTTTTTCGAACCACGCTACGCTTTCCGCAAAGTTCGAGACGTTTAGAATCGGTGTCACGCGTAATGCGTTCATAGTAGTTACCTCCGTGTGGCGCGGCTCATCATCACGACTTCCCGAACAGCGTCGATAACAGCCTGGGGCGCTTCTTCCGGAATTCCGTGGCCGCTGTTGGAAACTATCACTTGCCTTCCTCTGGTTGAGAGACGAACGAGTTGAGCTTGCAACTCATGCATCCATACTTGCTCATAAGCAGTTGCCTCCCGGTCCATTTCTGCATTGCCGGAAGGAGACAGTGGCTTCCCGCGAGTTAGCACGATCAGTGGCTTATCTCCGAGGCCGGCGGCTGCGTGCGCTTGCGCGTAGCTCTCCGGCGACGTCACATAATCTGAGAGCGTCGCGACAGCCTTCGGTTGCTGCCGCAGCGCCGCAACGATCTGCCGGCGTGTTTGCTGCGCCGGATCGGCAGGAAGTGAAGGCGAGGAAGTGAACAGCCGGATCAGTCCTACACGAAGTGCAGCTCGCGTCACCAGATGAAGCGGATACCACAATGACTTTGGCAATGTTTTTCCCAGCATGAACTTCGGCGCGCGGTTCGGCTCCTCTTCGTGCGCAGAGTCCACGAGGACCATTCCCGCAACTTCGTTCGGATACATGCCGTTGTAGACTCGCGCATTCAAGCCGCCATAGGAGTGGCCGACAAGTATGTACGGCGAAGACACTCCAGCGCGCCGGAGAAGTTCGTGCAGGTCTTGCGCGTTTGTGGCGCTGGTACGAGGAAATGGTCCAAGATCGCTCCAACCTTCTCCAGCTCGATCGTACCAACACGCGCGGGTAAACTTAGCGATCTCAGGCTGGATATTGGACCACGCATAACCCGGTTCGCCGGCTCCGGAATCGAGGATGACTGTCGGACTCCCCTCACCAGAGCAATAGATATTCAAAGTTCTACCGCCGATATCAATAGATTGTCCGATCTGTGGAATACGTTTGCGATCGTTTCGTCGTCCGATCTCCTCATAAACGAAACCTGCCAAAGTCGCAATGACGAGCGTCACCACGACGATCTTTAGTAATAAGCGGATACGTCTTTTGGTCTTAGGTTGCAATCACAAACTCCTTGCCTGAACGAGTACGAATCTCTGGTCGCCTTCTCCAAGATTTCGTTTCCAATAAATTGCTTGGCTGAAATTCGGAAGAAGGTCTAAACTGCCGCCATGTTAACCGATTTCTCCTACGCGTTTCGCACGCTGCGCAAGAGTCCCATATTCACAATCACAGTTGTCGTCACGATCGCCCTGGCTATCGGGGCCAGCACCGCCATCTTTAGCGTCACCAACGGCGTGCTGTTGCGGAAACTTCCTTACAAGGATCCAGAGCGGCTGGTCCTGGTCCGCGGCGATCTGCAAAAGCGGAACGTCAAAGACTTTCCGGTTTCGAATGTCGACTTCCTCGACGTGCGCAACGGCGCGAAAAACAATTTCGAGGATTTCGCTGCCGTGCAAACGTTTCGTGCGACTCTGCCTGGTGTGGACGGTACGCCTGAGCGGGTCCGCCTGGCGGCGGTGTCTACTAATTTCTTTCAGATGATGGGCGCGTCGATCATCGCGGGACGAGACTTCCAGGAGTCTGATGGCACACCCCAGGCGCCTCCGCCGGCGGCAGCGGCCGGCAATGGTCCTGCTGCTAATGGTCCACCCCCGCTGCCGACCATGGCAATTCTGAGCAACGAATATTTCCAACAGCGCTTTGGTGGCGATCGATCGATAATTGGCAAACCTCTTCCAGTGTCCGCCGCGTTTGGACCACCACCAATCATCATCGGAGTTTTGGCGCCGGGTTTTGAACTGCTGTTTCCGCCGAAAGCGAATATGGAACAGTTTCCCAGTCTCTGGCTTGCAGCGCGCATTCCTTACGATGTAGCCAATCGCAATAACGTGCAGTGGCGCGTTATTGGCCGATTGAAGCCTGGTGTTTCCATGGGGCAAGCTCAAGCCGAAGTTGAGACGATCGTCCAGAAAATTCGCGACGAAAACACTATCTCACGGACCGCGGGTCAATATTTCCAACTCGTGCCGATGAAGCAGCACCTTGTCGACGAAGTTCGACCGGCGATTCTCGCGCTCATGGGTGCAGTCATTTTCCTGTTACTGATTGCGTCTGCGAATGTGGCGAACTTGATGTTGGTGAGAGCTTCGTCACGTGAACGAGAGTTGGCTGTTCGTGCAGCACTGGGTGCAGGCTGGTGGCAGTTGATTCGGCAAACCCTTGCCGAGGCGATCGTAATAGCCGGTCTTGGAACGGCTATCGGTGTGGGGCTTGCCTATTTAGGTATTCGGCAATTGCTCGCGATCGCGCCGGAGAATCTGCCTCGCTTGAATGCGATCAGCATCGATCTGAAGGTGTTGTCATTCGCGATAATAGCCGGGCTGTTCTCGGCGGTGCTGTTTGGTCTTATTCCGGCCGTGCGCACTGCCAAACCAAACCTAATGGAAACATTACGCGCTGCCGGTCGAAGCGGCGCACTCGGCGCTGCCGGTCTTCGCAATGGCGTCGTAGTGGTGGAAGTCGCGCTCGCGTTTGTTCTCCTGATTGGCTCGGGTTTGATGTTGCGCACCTTCCTTAACATTCAACGGGTGAATCTCGGGTTTGATCCGCACGGACTTTTGACGTTTCAACTTCTCGGCAACATCGGCAACACACCTGAGGAAGCGGCTAACTTCAAACGACAACTGCATGACCAACTCAACGCGCTGCCAGGTGTACGCAGTGTGACCGCGTCGAATCCATTGCCACTCGGCGGCGGGTTCAGTCCGGTGCGATGGGGCGGGGCGGAAGCTCAAAATGATCCCAGCAAGTTTCAAGCTGCCGATCTTCAGATCGTGCTGCCGGGCTATTTCGAGGCGATGGGCACGACACTCCTGGCGGGACGTACCTTTACAGAAGACGACAGCAAGCCTGATCGAAACCTGCTGATAGTCGATCAAGCACTCGCGGCGAAGGCATTTCCAAACGAGTCTGCTGTGGGCAAGCGGATTCTGTTTCGCGTTCGCACGAATGAGGCGCAATGGGGAGAGATCATTGGTGTGGTGGCCCATCAGCGCAACACGTCTCTAGTCGAACCGGGCCGGGAACAACTGTACGTCACCGACGGATATGTGAATCACCGTGCTGCTAACTGGTGGGCACTGCGGACGGATGGAGATCCAGCTTCGTTGGCCGGCTCCGTGCGCGAAGTCGTCCGCAAGCAGGGCAAGGAGACGTTCATCAATGAAATGCAGCCGATGAACACGCTCGTGGTCCAGGCTCAGGCACAGACGCGCTTTTCGCTTTTGCTGATCGGAGTTTTTTCGACGATTGCCGCGCTGCTCGCAGGTGTCGGTTTGTATGGCGTGCTTGCGACGTCGGTGCGCCAACGAACTGCGGAGATTGGAGTGCGGATGGCTTTGGGCGCGGCGCCCGCACGCATCTTCCGCCTGATGGTTGGAAAAGGACTCTACCTGAGCGTGATTGGTATTGCGATAGGTTTGCTCGCAGCGTTTTTACTTACGCGCGTTCTAGCGAGCATGCTCGTCGAGGTTAGACCGACGGACCCAGTTACGTTCGCATCAGTCGCTGTGCTTTTCTTAGTTATTGCGATAATGGCTTCGTGGCTGCCGGCTCTCCGAGCAGCGCGATTAGATCCAACCACGGCGTTGCGGACCGAGTAGTGCGATTTCGCCACAAAGAAGCATAAAAAGCACACATAACATCAATTAGCTGGGCAGTTATTATCAGAGGTGTCTTTGTCCGTAATTACAAAGGTTCTCTTCCTGTCAGACTCAATCTGAATTACTGCCTGGCCCTTGTTGTTGCAGTGGTTGAAATGGGCCAAAACTCGCCGCCCGGGTTGATTGTCCTCGAGCACGAGCAAACATCCTTGTTGGCTAAGCGTGCCTGTGCCGCTCGACGTCAAGCCGCCCTGCGTAAATTTGTACTCGCCGGTAGTTGAGTTGAACTGGAATGAATCCCCGTTGCCGTCATCCTGGAGGCAAACGTCGAAGCTGGAAAACACGACTTTGGCGACAAAAGCGTCAGAGTTCCCCCCGAATACAGTCTGGAACGCGCCGGGAGTGGTTGGAAAATCGGCCGAAAAGGTTTGCCCCGTCAGGTAAATACTTCCCGCGGGATCAACTGCTATCGAAATCGCAGCATCAGTACTGCTGCCTCCAAGGTAGGTCGAGAACACGAGGCCCGTGCCCGTTGCGTTCAATCTCGTGATGAAAGCGTCATTGATGCCTCCCCCGAAATCGCTCTGGATTGCGTCCGCGGTCGTGGGGAAATCGGGTGAACTGGTCGACCCTACAACGGATGCATTTCCTGCTATGTCCAGCGCGATATCGGCTCCGGAATCATCCGCGTTCCCGCCAAGATAGGTTGAATAAGCGAGGCCGTTGCCGGCCGCGGTCAATTGAGTGACAAACGCGTCCACGCCCGCAGCCTTCACAGTCTGAAAAGCGCCCGGCGTAACAGGGAAGTTTAACGAGTCGCTAAAGCCTGTAACGTATGCGTTGCCCGCCACGTTAACCGCAATGCCATTGGCTCTGTCAGTTCCGCTTCCGCCCAAAAAGGTCGAGTAGATGAGCGCCGTGCCCGTCGAGTTGAGCTTCGTTACAAACACATCGTTGGGGCCGTTGAAAGAGGTTTGGAATGCCCCGGCCGTTACAGGGAAGCCAGCTTGCGCTGTGCCTGTTACGTAGGCGTTGCCTCCTGAATCTATCGCAATTTTCGAGGCGAAATCGAACCCGCTTCCGCCCAAAAGAGTCGAGTAGACGAGCGCCGTGCCCGTCGAGTTCAGCTTCGTCACAAACGCATCGCTACTGCCCCCGGGTGTAGTCTGGAACGCGCCCGGTGTAGTTGGATAGTGGCCATCAGCTTGCCCCGCGATATAGGCGTTTCCTGCCGAGTCCACGGCAATCCCGCCACCTACGATGGAGCCGAGGTACGTTGAGTAGACGAGCGCCGTGCCCGTCGCGTTGAGCTTCATTGCAAACGCATCAAATTCGTCGGTGAGAACCGACGTGGTCCTGAACGCGCCAGGCGTAGTCGGGAGGTTACTCGAATCGGTCAGTCCTGTAACATAGGCGTTGCCCGCTTCGTCCAAAGCGATGTCGTTGCCTGAGTCCCTGTTAGCGCCACCAAAGTATGTCGAGTAGATGAGGGCCGTGCCCGTAGAGTTCATCTTTGTCACGAAAGCGTCAGTGTTGAAACCGACTTTCCCAATCTGAAAGGCACCCGTGGTTACGGGAAAGTCTGTCGAGAATGTGTCGCCTGTTATGTAAGCGTTGCCCGCCGAATCGATTGCGATGCCATCGCCTCGATCCATGCCGCTGCCTCCGACGTAGGTAGAAAAAGCAAGGCTGGGATCGATCACCAGTGGCTTGCTGCGATCATAATTCGCGATTTGAAACGCTATTTGTTTCTTACCTTTGATGAGGTAACTGGCCGGTATAATTCGCCTGGCATCGTCAATCTGCTGATAGACAACGGGCCTGTTCTGTCGAATCTCTCCCGCATCCGTGCGCAGTATCAGATCACCTTTCTCATCTACGCGCATGTCGGTCATACCCTCGAATCCGAGTGATATGACGCTGGAATCTGTGCCGGGAGAAACTGTGAAATCGTATTCCAGGCGGTTCTGGTTTCCATAAAAAACAAGGTCGACACCAGGGTATACGCCGGAATATTTTACCTTCGCGTAATTCGGGACGTTTGTCTTCCACTTTCGCGGATCGCTGCCGATGAAATAGTTCGTCCTGGTGAGCAGCCGTTCAAGGCCGGTTAGATTTGCCGCGGCGTTGCCGCCCAGCAGAGTTGCCTGTATCACAGAGGCGGATGCACGTGACTGAACAATGGGTTTTTCAGGGTTCTTGTTGCGCGGGTCCGCGACGGCCAGGGTGAATGTATTCGGGGCCAGCGCCAGGCTATAGCCGCTTCCGCGAGAGGTGAACTTTACGTTTTTGTCAGCTTGGCCGTAATTGGCCACGAAGCTCAATGGGATTTTGGAGTAGGACTCCTTAACCTTTGCTAAGTCAGAATGGAAGGTGGGAGTTTTGTAGCCGTGGCCCGACAAAGAAGAAACATGGACGGAGGTTATGCTTAACAGTCCTGTCAGGCCGACAAATAGAGCCAGTAGGCGCGCGATAGTGTAGGTTGTCTTCACGTTGGGAGTTCTCCTAACTTACCCGAAGGGTTCTTTTCTGTTCCAAGATCCTGAATGCTGCGGAGGCGATGGGTGGTAATGTTAGCGGTTTAACGACCGCGGGGCAATGCCAATTCTTTGCCGAGTAGTGTCCTGGTTTCGACTTTCTTATCCACAGATTACACAGATTATTTTTTGACAGTTCACTCCTTCCAGTGAACCGTGGTCCAGAACTGTGGATCGAAGAGTTTTGAATCCAGCTTAACGTCGCCACGAATCTCAGAGTACTCTTCAGTTGTCACGACCTTGCCGTCGATCATGAAGATCACTTCAGGCGCCATCCAGCCTCCGCGGAGTTTCTGATATTTATTGAATTGGGTCTCCTGCGTTTGCGTCGCATCCTTACCGGCGGGACGAAGCATTCTGACAAAGTAAAGATTCTTCTGATCGATCCAGAATTGCGGCGAATGCAGGTCACCAGCCTTTGCGCCCACTACATAGACCGGTCTGCCCTGCCAGTTGTCTTCTCTGAACTGCGACAGATCAAACTTCAGTGCCTGCAATTTCGCGATCACCTCGCTCGCGGGCGAGCGATAGATGTCGAATCCCAGAATCAGCAACGGATGATCGAACGGGCGCGTGTTGTCGATCTTGCCAGCTTTAAAAACAAAAATCTTGCCATCGGTAAAGAGGATTCCGTTGCCATCAGTTGTTGGCGTGAAGTCGATGCGCAAACTACCAGGCACTGACATCGCCTCGTACCAGGTTTCGACTTTCGAACTTCCATCCGGTTGAATATTTGTCGTTTGCTGAACGAAGGTGGCAGTCTTGTACCAGGACTTTCCATACTTCTTCTGCATCGCCGCGATCAGTTCTTTTGTATTCGAAATCTTCGCGTACGACATCGCCGGCAACATCAGTAGAGAAGTCGCGACTATCAAAAAGAAATATTTCGTCATTGTGCTCGTCAATTCGCGCAAGCAACCTTACTGATTCGCCAACCGGAAGCGGTTTTGATTAGCGTCAGATCGATCTTGACCTGGTCCATCTCACCGGAAG
The DNA here is from genome assembly GCA_035248565.1 of Pyrinomonadaceae bacterium. Taxonomy (GTDB): domain Bacteria; phylum Acidobacteriota; class Blastocatellia; order Pyrinomonadales; family Pyrinomonadaceae; genus PSRF01. Next base: position 53,842 of record DATFHH010000074.1, read on the forward strand.
GTAAAACAACCGTTGTGGTTGCGGCGCTGTTTTTTATCTGCGGTGGACTGACGGTGAAGTTTTTCTCCCAACCCTTATCCCAATCTTGCGCACAGATGAAAATGTCCGCGTCCATGCGGCGGATCAGCCTCGGCGCGTTTGCATAAAGCTGCGGCGTCAGGTACTTCAACGCGGTCGTTTTCTGTTTGAGGGGATTGCTGTTTTCGCGGGCGAGTTGATGCAGATACCAGGAATAAAATCCTCGCACGACATCCTGTGGCGCAGCAGCCTGCTGCGCTCGTGCCGGCACTGAAAGAAACGCCATACCGGCTAGCATTAGTAGCACCGCGATCGTTCGTTGAAATGGCTTACGCAATTGTCGTCTCCTCTCCTGGTGCGTTAGCGTCCCTCAATTCCTTTGAATCGAGATCCGTCTCTAGTGCATCTTAAACGGACCACCATGCGGCTCCGCTGCTAAATCAGGACGACTGGAATCCTGCACGACCTCATGCATCTCCAGTACGTTTGACTTTACAAACGCTTCCTTCGGCAGCGTTCCTGACTGTGCGTGTCCTTTCGTGAACGCATCTGAGCGTACCCAATTAAGAAAATCCTGACGGCTATTCCAAATAGTAAATACAATATAGGGGTCGCCTTCATTCACGGGGCGAAGCACCTGATTGGAAATGAAGCCAGGCATTTGATCCACCAGACCCACGCGTTCGCGAAACCTCTTTTCGAAGGCGTCAGCATACTCCTTAGCGACGTAGATTCGATTAGCGACGGTTATCATTGCGCGCTCCCCTTCTTTTGCCACTGTCTCATGATATACCTCGCTCTAGGTCGTAAACACAATAAGATATTCTTCAACCCAAGCCGGAAACTGATTTCTCTGTGATTGCGAACGCACGGAGCACACGAAGCTGGTTGCAAGTGGTTAGACATTGACGGAATGATACCGCGAAAAACACCGAGACACAGAGAACACAGAGATAATACAGAGAGACTTTTCACGAAGAGCGTGGATGCGCCTTGATATCTCTATCGCGCGATGATATTTACTTCATGATCATAAATTGACGGATTCTAATCTACACATGGACCAATTAAGCGAACATATGGGGCCTCTCGTCTCGGTAATCATGGCGGTCCATAATCGAGAGACATCCGTCGCGAGGGCTATCAACAGCGTACTCGCCCAAACTTATCGCAATCTTGAGTTAATTGTCGTCGATGACGGCTCCAGCGACGGTACGCGCGACGTGATCGAACGCTTAGGCTCGCCTGTGACAGTTATTACTCAAGCACATGCAGGCGTCTATGTTGCGCGCAACCGTGCGCTTCGTCACGCGCAGGGTGAACTGGTGGCTTTTATCGACTCCGACGATGCATGGATGCCCGATAAACTCGCGCTGCAAGTGCCACTGATGCGCAGGCCGGAGGTTGGACTAGTGTTCGGTGACGCCATCCACGTTACCGCGCCGAAAGACGGAGCCCCGCGCACGGGCTCGACCTCCTTCCGCGTCTCACCACCAAGACGCGGCCGCGTTGCCGATCACTTTGCGTCTTGCAACTTCGTTCCGACTTGTACCGTCCTCGTGCGCCGCTCGTGTCTGGAGGAAGTTGGCGGATTTTCCGAAGCGAACAAGATTTCAGCAGACTACCTCGCGTGGTTCCGCATTGCCTTGCGTCACGAGCTGGATTTTGTCGATCGTGCAGTAATCGAGTATACAGTTCACGCGGATGGATTGAGTTTCGATCTGGGGCAATCGCTCAAGGCGCGTATCGACCTCTTTTCCGCGGAGCTTGCACAGACGACCGATCCAGCGACGCGCCGGCTGCTGCGGCGGTTATTATTCAATCTTTCGTTGTCTCTCGCTTTAGCCGTGCTACGCGGACGCGCGAACAAAATCTCGCATCCATGGCGATTGATCTGGAAAACAGCATCAAAGGTGGCCAGACTCGAAGCAGCGCCTTGGGCCGCGGCTTTCGCGATCGATCAACTCTTTATGAGGACACGACGACTTTTCTCATGACTAGACCTCACGTTACTGTAGTTATCGAAACCATCACCACCCGTTTTGATTGCACAAACGGATCGCTAGTCGACGATCTGGACAAGACTCTCAAGGCGCTCGACAAGCAGACTTATCCCGGCGAGCTAATTGAGCAAATCGTCGTTGTCGATGATGAGGTCTCGCATCGCGATGTGGAAGAACTTCGCAGACGTTATCCAGCAGTGAAAGTGGTGTCGTCGCCGGCCGGCAACTACTTTGCCGCAAAGAACGCAGGCACAGCAGCGGCCAGCGGCGACGTCGTTGCGCTACTCGATGGAGACTGCGAGCCAGCTTCAGACTGGCTCGAAACGTTAATCGCGCCGCTCACCTCTGGAGTAGCTGCTGTTGGTGGGTGCACGCGTTACACCGGCGGCTCATGGGCCGCGCGAACTTTTTCAATTCCCGACTTCGCCTACATTCTTGCGGATGAGAATGGCACAGCGTCAGGGTTCAACATCAACAACGTTGCCTTTCCGCGCGAAGTTCTTTTGAACCATCCGTTTGATACACACATTTCACGAAATGGAGGCTGCTACTTTCTCTTTCACCAACTTCGCGCGGAGGGAGCGCGCATTCTGTATGAATCGCGCGCAGTCGTGGCGCATGGCATTGACATCGATGGCTTCGGCTTCGCGCGCAAGCATTTCGATCGTGGATATGACGCAGTCGCAGTATATCGACTTGATCACAATGCAATACTTCGTGGTACTCGCCTGTTCCGCCGTTTCGGCGGTATGACGCTGTTGCCGATCATTGGCCGTCGTATACTCGTTGACTGGATACGCCTGCTGCGCCATCGCCGGCAGATCGGAATCTCGTTGTTTGCGCTGCCGTATTTCGTGGTGATCGCGTTCGTGTTGCGACTCATCGAGCTGACCGGCGGACTGACGGCGGTCCTCACATCAAGACTGTCGAAATAGGAGAGATTAGTGGTCCGCGGCGCCTCAATTGTTTGTCTCTCATCAATAGACTGGAATTTCAACCGACAGAATCCGCAAGAGGTCTCGCATGCCTTTGCGGAGCGCGGAAACCGCGTGCTCTTCATCGAGAACACGGGTGTGCGGCGGCCTACTCTGCGCGATGCGTCGCGGCTATGGTCACGTTTTCTTCATTGGTGGAATGCGCGCGGAGGCGTGAAACGAGTTGCGACCGGCATAGAGGTCCTGTCGCCATTGGTGTTTCCGCTTCCTTATTCGCCTGCCGCAGTTTCCATTAACAGTCGGATACTGCTTCGTTCGATTCGAAGATGGCTCGGCGATAGCGGTGGCCCACTAATCGTAATCACGTTTCTGCCGACTCCACTTGCGCGCCAGTTGATCGCCGAACTCGATCCAGCGCTGGTCATCTACTATTGCATCGATCGACTGGCGGAAAGTTCGCCGGGCGCGCGGAGGTTGGTGCATTCGGAGCGGAAGCTATTCGCCGAAGCTGACCTCGTGCTTGTGACTTCAAATTTTTTGTATCAGATGGCGGCGGAGGTGTCTTCGCACGTCAGTGTAGTAGCAAGCGGTGTTCGCGCGGAGGAGTTTGAGCGTGCACGGCGGTCGCGTACGCAGGCGCATCCGGCATTTGCAGAACTATCTCGTCCGATCATGGGTTACGTTGGCAGCCTTCGCAGCTCAACGGATATCACTCTCCTGACAAGGGCTGCGAAGCTCGCTCCCGATTTGCAGTTTGTGCTTACTGGTCCGCGGTTTGTTGACGTTGCGTCGTTAGCGTCACAGCCAAACGTGCGGCTGATCGATGCCATTCCGCATGCAGATGTCATGAATTACATGGTTAGATTTGATGTTGGTCTTCTGCCGTATTTGATTAATGAGTTCACTGCCGGAATCATGCCGGTGAAACTCAAGGAGTATTTAGCAGCGGGACTGCCGGTCGTCTCAACGCCACTGCCCGAGGTCTGTCATTTTGCGGACCAGCATCGTGGGCTCGTGAGATTCGCCGGCGACGCGGAGGAATTCGTAGCACACTTGCGTGCAGCGCTTGCGGATAACTCTGTCGAGGCGGTAGATCGGCGGATAGCAGTCGCGCGCGAATACGACTGGAGCGATCAGACAGGGAGAATGATCGAATTAATTGAGCAGTCGTTGGCAAACATGGCTTCGCCTCAACAGTCTTAGTTTGTCTTAGCGCGCCGGCTCATTCGTCGCGAAGAGCGACCAATGGATCCACTTTCGTCGCGCGCCTGGCGGGAATGTAGCAGGCGACTAATGCAACAGCGAGTGCGCCGATTGAGACAGCGATAAACGTGAATACATCTGCCGGCGCTACACCAAACAGTAGCGTCGTCATTACCCTTGCCAGCGCAATTGCAGCCGCCAGACCGATTGCTGTACCAATCGCCGCGAGCTTCATTCCGTCACTCACAATCAGCAGGAGAACGTTACGCCGCTGCGCGCCAAGTGCCATCCGAATCCCGATCTCGTTCGTACGCTCAACGACGTGATACGACAGCATGCCGTAAATACCAGTTGCCGCAATCAACAATGCCAACAGACTAACTGTGCCGGAAAACCACGCGCTGGTTCGCGCCGGTTCCAACATGCGTCTCACGTTTTCCTGCAGCGGCTCTGCCGAGACGAACACGTCTTTGTCCAGCGAACGCGCCACTTCTCTGACGGCGCTCACGCTCGCCGGTAAATTCGCCTTTGTGCGCAACACAAAAGTTAGCCCAGTTAACTTGTTTGGCGCAGGCGGCATGTAGAATAAAGGACCGTCAAGTTTACCAACGGACCTGCTACTTATGTCGGCGACGACGCCAATAACCTCGTGCGAAGTTTCAGGGTCTCGGAAGCGCTTGCCGATCGGATCGGCGCCTGGCCAGAAATGATTTGCCATCGCCTGGCTTATGACTGCGCGTGATTCTCCGCTACGCACATCTTGTTCAGTAAACTGGCGACCGCGCCGGAGCGGGATCTTGAGTGTTTGAAAGTATTCGGCAGAAACAGCGTTGGCGCCCACGCTCAGTGACGATCCGCGAGACGCTGATTCATCGCCGTCGATATCGATAGTTGTCTCTCGCGCGCCAGAAAATGGCGCGACTTCCGCAAGACTCACCGATTCGATCTCAGGCAAAGTTTTCAAACGTTCCGAGAGTTGCACATAAAGTGTCGTCGCACGCGCTTCGTTGTAACCTTGTGTCGTCAAATCCATCGATAAGACAACCAGATTCTTCTGATCAAAACCGAGGTCGGAGGATTTGGCCACTTGTAAGGCGTGCACCAGCAAACCCGCTCCGATCAGAAGCACGAGCGAAACCGCCACTTGGCCAATCACCAGCAAACTTCGCAATCGCGGCCGTGAGATTCGTGGTCTGCTTCTCGTTGCTTTAAGCGCGTCGGTTAGATTCGGCTTCGTAGACTCGATTGCAGGCGCCAGCCCAAATACGACACCGGTAATCAGAGAAATCAAAAACATGTAAGCGAAGACAGTTATGTTGGGTTTGAAGTCGACGTCGAGACCGACCTCAGGAATCACTGAAAACAAGATTGGAGGCAAACAGACTGCAAGTATTAACCCGATCACGCCACCCAGGATGGCGAGAAGCAAGCTTTCCGTCAGCAGAAGTCTAATCAATCGCAACCGGCTCGCTCCGAGCGCGAGTCGGACGGCGATCTCTTTTCGCCGCGCTGCAGCGCGAGCGAGCATCAGGTTCGACACGTTCGCGCATGCTATCAGCAGAACCAGACCGACGGCTGCCATCACGAGGATCGCGATGGGCGCTCCTTCGCTGCGAACTTCAGGGAAGTTGAGATATGAGCCGGGCATAACGTTGACAGTCGTTTTGCGTCCGGGATAGTTCTGGTCCATCTGGGAAGCGACGAGTTGCATCTCCGCCTGCGATTGCTGTAACGAGACCCTATCTTTCAACCGTCCAAGCACATTTAGCCAGCTACAATTAGGCAGGTCTAAGAATTTGTTCTCGGGCATCACTGCGGGCTGCATCGTTACCGGAATCCAAATGTCCGGAATAGTCATTTCAGCACCGCGAAAGTCTCGCGCTGCTACTCCGACCACAGTGAAGCGCTGTCGATTCAACGTCAGCGAAGTGCCGACTATGTTCTGATCAGATCCGAACCGTCGTTGCCAGAAACTGTAACTAAGAACTGCGACCGGGCACTGAAGCGGCGTCTGACATTCTTTGTCGAAAAAAGTGCGGCCAAGAGCGCTTCCACCTCCCAACAGTGAGAAGTAATTATCGGTAACCATTAGCCCGTTGATTCTTTCAATGTTGTTGCCGCCCAGGTACAGTTTTACATCCGCGGAGGCGGCCAGACCGGACAGACTCGCGACTCCATCTCGATAGTTGAGGTATTCCGGATAAGAAAGCAGCGCCACGTTGCCTTCAACTTGACGAGAGAACTCACCATCTAAAATTTGATAGACGTTTACGACGCGCTCGGGGTTCTTCACTGGCAGCGGACGGAAGGCAAGCGAATACAGTAGCGTGAAGACGCTCGTGTTTATGCCGATGCCCAGAGCAAGCGTCAACAGAGCGGCCGCGGTGAAAGTGCGATGCTTCAGCAAAGCTCGCAATGAGTAGCGCAAGTCATAAAAGACACTGGTGAGCATCTAGATCTCCTGGCGCTTTTGTGAATCTGCGTAATCTGTGGATCAAAACCGCAATTTAGCTGCTCGCTAAAGTATATCGAGGCGACCACCATCGACAACAAGCGTAGTTCCCGTCACGAAACGGGCTTCCTCAGAAGCCAGAAAACAGATCGCGGCCGCGATATCTTCCGGTTTGCCGATCGATCCCTGAACCTTTTCCGCGCCGCTCTTCACATTCGGATTAGACCACAGCATCGGCGTGTCAACCGCACCCGGCGCGACGCAGTTAATACGAATCTTCTTCGACGCCAACTCCTCGCTGAATCCCCGAGTGAAAGCCTCCATGCCGCCTTTTGAACTGGCGTATGGGACCACATTCTTCGTCGTCTCGTGCGCGTGCACGGAACTGATGTTGACGATGGAACTACCGGCAGGCATGTGCGGCACGCCGTATTTGCAGAATAAAAAGACGGAGCGCAGATTGACGGCCAGCACTTTGTCCCAATCTTCATCCGTTAATTCCAGTATCGGCTTAAACGTCATCATCGCGGCGTCGTTGACGATCACATGGATCTTGCCCCACTTGTCTACGGCGGCCTTGATCGCTGCCTGTACTTCCGCAGAGTTTGAAACATCAGCTTTCGCGAAAATACTTTCTCCACCTGCATCCCTGATTATTTTGACCGTCTCGTTGCCATGTTCTTCTTTCAGATCGACGACGACCACTCGTCCACCTTCCGCCGCCAGACGTTCGCAGGTCGCGCGACCAATACCTGATCCACCTCCACTAACAACACAAACCTTATTCTTAAAACGCATAATCCCTCTTGTTCTTTTGTGGTTTCAATAGTTGAAACTGATGTTGAAACTTTCGGTCGGAAGAATCTCTCGCCATTGTTTGATGAGCCGCTTGTAGTCCTCGCCTACGGGTCGAATCTTGCGATTCAGATCGTAGAGTCCAACCGGATTGACGCGGCCTGCGTTCTCTCTCAACGCGCTGTCCCAGTCTACCTGATCAGTCAGGCTGTACCAGGTGAAGCCGAGTATCGGGACGCCGTCCAGCTTCAGCCGGTGCATGTTGATCCATTCCTTGCGTAGCCATTGGGTCGCACGCTCTGCGTCTTGCAAGTTGGTCTCAGTATGCATCACAGGCAAGCCATAGCGACTGAAGTATTGATGTGTGATGACGTAGTAGCCGAAGATCTCACCGGAAGCGGTGGCGCTGCCGTCCAGGTGCACGAGGTGCTCATTCGTCACGTAATAATCGTTGCCCATAATGCAGCGCGCTTTGACGTGATGTTCGCGGAACCAATGATACTCCTCGCGCGTCATCCCGTTGTCTAGAAGGTACTCGTACATGATCGCGTTAACGGGATAGCCATACGTGAGGTCTAAAGAGAGGAAGCGCTTCAGATTGAGAAACTGCGCTCGCAGCTCGCAATCTGGCTCTTCGGCGTGAAAATATTCTGACGATTCGCTCTGGATGAAAGTTGCGTCGGGCTGCACCTCCAGGATTGCACGCATCGCTAGCATGTTTGCCTGAGAGAGATGCTTGAGCGCGTTGACGAAAGCTCTATCGCTCGTCAGCATCTCGTTCCACCAACCATACTGCGCCGAGAATTGAGCGGCGATGAAAATTTCGTTGACCGGCGTATAGAGTCGCACCCAGGGGAATCGCTCCGCGAAGGCGCGTGCATATTCAGCGAAGAGTTTGGGCCAATCAGGGTTCTGAAAATTGCCGATCCACTCAGGCACGCCGAAGTGGCACAGGTCTACAATTGGCGTGATCTTCAGCTCACGCAGTGCGTTGAATGTGTCATCCGAGAAACTCCAGTCGTAGCCGCCGGGACCGGTGTGAGTTGAGTAGTACGGAGGACCATAACGAAGAAATTCAATCCCCAGGTCTTTGACGAGTTGGAAGTCGTCTCGCCAGTGTTTGTAGTGGCCGCACTTCTCCATCTCGTCGACGCGCAGGGTCTTTCCGTCCGCCAAAGCGACCGTCGGGTAGCTGTTCTCGATGCCAGTGGCGAACATGAATTGGCGGGCGAATGGGTTGAGTTTGCGGCGTTGCTGTTTTGACATGAACCTTAGGACTCCTCGTTGCGATCTTTTGTTAATTCTATCGAGCTCACCAGTCAGTTTCTTTCTAAATCTTGCTGCGACGCTTTTGTATCCACTACGGCGCCACAGGAACGCTTTTTAGTTGATTCGAACGTCGTTAAATTTTCAGTTGTCACTAATCTTGGTGGTCCATGGGTCTGCGTCTCAAGTTATAATAGCAGCAGAAACAGATAGCACGATCCGAGAAGGCGCAGCGATGACGAATGTGAGGCAATCGATTAATTTCACACGAAAGCGCAACGCCGAGTGCGAGCTCTTTGCACAACTGAGAGAAGGGATGGATGCTCTCGCTGATGCAGGATTCGCCGGATTTCGCCTAGCGTAGAAACACTCAGCCTCAGACATACCATCCGGTGTATAATGTTGACTTGGAGCATCCATGACCAAAGAGATTGAAGCAGTTTATGAGCAGGGCATGATTCGCCCGCTGCAGCCGTTGGAGTTGCCGGAGGGGGCAAGGCTCGATCTAATCGTTATTACTCACGAACAGCCTAAACCCAATGGTAATGCGGCCAAAATCCTTGCGGAAATTGCAGCTCTACCTCTAGAGGGCTCCAGTGACGCCTTTGCAGGTCGCGAACACGATTCGATTCTGTATCCAAGAAAATAAGTTCAATGATCTTCGTCGATACTGGCGCATGGTACGCCTCTCTAGTACCTACTGATCCCGATCACGCAAGAGCAGTGCAGTGGCTCGCTGAAAATCATTCTCCCTTGCTCACTACGACTACGTAGTTGACGAGACACTCACGCTGCTTAGAATGCGCGGTGAGAAGAAACGCGCACTACTTTTAGGTTCCAAGTTCTTTCATCATGATCTTGCGGAAATACACAAGATCACCACAGCTGATTTGGCGCTTGCGTGGAAGACATTTGAGCAGTTTGACGATAACAATGAAGCAATCAGTCAAAACCAAACCAAAGCGTAGCAACAAGCGTGAGCTCTTTGCGGAACTGAGAGAAGGGATGGACGCTCTCGCTGACGCACGACACGGCAAACGAACGCTCCGTACTCACTCCATAGATTCAAACTAGTGCCCATCGTCACACCGAAAGACTGATTGGCCGTCGTGACAACCTGAAACTTTCGCGCGGACTCTTCGTGGTCTAGCAGCGGACAACGTGCGCACCTTGGAAAACTGGGAACACGACTGCGCCAAGCTCAACGCGCAAGCTGCTCTACTGATCAATCTCGTCAAGCGCTGATCCCACACACTCAACAAACTGGCTGACGTAAAGCTGACACAATGCTCGCCTACTGCTGTGGCGTACCTTCAGGACGATAAACATCAAATGCCTCCTCTTGTGTTCCCATATGAGCGGATGTATAGTCCTATGGCGAAGCCATAGGAGACGCTCAGAATGTCCAAGTCTGAAATCTGGCAGGGGACGCTTGCCCTCATGACCCTGAAGACGCTCGACACGCTCGGGCCGCTTCATGGGTATGGAATTGCCCGACGGATCGAGCAAACCAGCGGCGATCGACTCTCGCTGAATTACGGAACCCTCTATCCAGCGTTGCTGAAATTGGAACAGGAAGGCTGGATTGCCTCCGAGTGGGGCGTCTCCGAAAACAATCGCAAGGCGAAATATTACAAACTCACCCGCGCGGGCCGCAAACAACTCGAAAGAGAAGCGAAAGAGTGGAATCAAACCACCGCGATCGTCGCACGGTTTTTCGAACCAGTGGAGGACCAGTCATGAGACAACTGCGCGCCTGGTTGCTGCGATTTAAAGGACTGTTTCTGAAAAACGCTCGCGAACGCGAACTCGCCGACGAACTCGAGAGCCATCTGCAAATGCATATCGATGACAACGTCCGCGCCGGCATGTCGCCCGCGGAAGCCAGGCGCGTTGCCACCATGAAGCTAGGCGGCGTCGATCAAACCAAAGAAGCTTACCGCGATCGCGCCACGATTCCGTTCATCGAAAGTGTGGTCCAGGATCTACGCTTCACACTCAGGCAGCTCCGCAAGAATCCAGCCTTCACTGTTACTGCTACAGCTATGGTAGCGCTCGGGATCGGCGCAAGCGTCGCGATCTTTGCTTTCGTCGACGCGGCACTCATCAAACCATTGCCTTACCAGAATCCTTCGCGTCTCCTCTTTGTGACGGAGACAACGCCAGAGATTCCACGCGCCAACTTTTCATATCCTGACTATCTGGACTGGAAGAAGCTCAACAGAGTTTTCGACTCGCTCGACATCTATACTCAACGGGGCTATGTGGTCGGCACATCCGCGGGCACTGAGATAGTCTACGGCGCCCGTGTAAGTGACGGGTTTTTTCGTACCCTCGGTGTTAGCCCTTTCCTCGGACGCGATTTTTATCCCGGCGAAGATCTGCCCGAAGCATCTCGCACAGTAATCCTCAGTTATGCCGCATGGCAAAAACGTTTCGGCGGTAAAAAAGAGATCATCGGCCAGCCATTAATCTTGAATGAGATTCCTCACACGATTATCGGAGTACTGCCGGAGAATTTTCATTTTGCACCGGTTGAAGATGGCGAGTTTTGGACCACTATTCACGCCGCCGGCGACTGTGATCTGAGACGCAGTTGTCACTATCTAAGCGGTGTAGCCCGTCTCAAAGACGGCGTCTCAGTCGAAGCAGCGCTCGCGGATGTCACGCGCATCGCCAAAGACCTCGAGGCACAGTACCCGGACTCAAATCGGAACCAGGGCGCAACCGTCGCGCCTCTATCCGAAGTAATCGTCGGAGATGTTAAGCCGATCCTGTTGCTGCTACTCGGCGGCGTTGCGTTGTTGCTTTTGATTGCCTGCATCAACGTGGCGAGTCTGTTGCTCGTGCGCTCAGAAACCCGTCGACGCGAGCTGGCTGTTCGACGTGCGCTTGGCGCGACCAGAATGCGCATGATTCGTCAGTTTGTGATCGAGGCACTGGTAATAGTCATGGTAGGAAGTACCGCCGGGCTGATTGGTTCTCATTGGGCCATGCAGATCTTAAAAGGACTGATACCCACCGACATGATCGCAGGCATGCCATACCTGAACGAGCTTGGATTGAATTCTCGAATTCTCATGTTTGCCGGCGGCCTCGCCGCACTTGCAACGGCGCTGTTTTCAATTACTCCGGCATTTCGCCTGTCGAATTTAGACGTGAGGGAAGGAATGGCGGAAGGTTCGAAGGGCAGTGGAAATAAAGTCTGGACAAGAATCGGATCGAAGCTTGTGGTCCTGGAATTAACAACAGCGATGGTGTTGCTGGTTGGAGCAGGACTGCTCGGCAAGAGTTTTTATCGCCTGCTGCAAGTAAGTGCGGGGTTTGAAACAAAAAATCTGATCACAATGAGAGTTCGAGCGCCAGTGTCAGCTTATGGAGAAGACCCGCAAGCTTTGGCGCTCCAGCGAAAAGTGATGGATGAGGTCAAGAGCGTGCCCGGGGTAACCTCGGTTGCGTTAGCCAGTACTTTGCCATTGAGCTTCAATGGCAATACTGACTGGATTAGGTTTGTGGGCCGTGCTTACAACGGAGAACACAACGAAGTGAACGTACGCGGAGTGAGCTCCGACTATTTCGCAACACTACAAGCGAATCTGTTGCGCGGTCGAACGTTCGCGGATTCGGAAGACATAAGCAAGCCTAAGGTCGTCGTCATCAATCAAACTTTAGCGAAGAAGTATTTTCCTGGTGAAGATCCGATTGGCCAGCGATTTGGCGACCTTGACCTCAATGCGAAATCTATAAAGGAGATCATTGGCGTCGTCGACGATATCAGAGAGGGGCCATTGGATTCTGAGATTTGGCCGGCATACTACTATCCGATCAATCAACATCCTGATTTCGTTTATTCAGTCGTGGTCCGGACCAGTCAGGCAGAGCAATCGCTCATACCAACGGTTGCCGACGCCATACGCCGCATCGACTCCAGGATCAATATTTCAAGTCAGACAACAATGACAAAGCGAGTTAACGATGCGCCGACAGTCTACTTGCGTCGTTCCTCGACGTGGCTTGTTGGAGGGTTCGCCACGATGGCATTGCTGCTCGGAGTGGTTGGACTCTACGGAGTGATTGCTTACTCCGTAAGTCAGCGCACGCGCGAAATCGGGGTTCGCGTCGCACTAGGCGCACAACGCAGTAGTGTTTATCGACTGATCCTGAAGGAAGCTGGTATGTTGGCACTTGCGGGCATTATGATCGGGACCGGCTGTGCAATCCTCGCTGCATCATTGATGCGCAAACTGCTCTTCAGCACTCCGCCGTGGGATGTCACCACGCTCATTTGTGTAGCGGCTGTGTTAGGCGCATCTGCGTTACTGGCGAGTTTTCTTCCTGCACGACGCGCGGCGTCAGTGGATCCGATTAGTGCATTGCGAGCGGAGTAAGTTTCGGGCGCGCATTCTAAGTGCCGTTACGACACGCGGAGTTGGCCAGCAGTCGCTGCAACTGCGATTTGTCAATGAACTGACCATCCAGAATGACGGCTGCGATCTTTCGTGTGTTGTTTATATCGTTAAGAGGATTGGCTTCGAGTAGCACGAGATCGGCCATCTTACCGCGTTCGACGGTGCCGAAAGCATCGGTCATGCCCAGGTATTTGGCGGCATTCAGAGTAGCGGTTTGCAACGCCTCCATCGGTGTGAGTCCAGCGGCAACTAACTCGGCCAGTTCATCATGCAAACTAAATCCGGGGAAAGAATATTCGTTGGCGCCCGCATCTGAACCGGCCAGGATACCCACTCCAGCACGGTGCATATCTTTCACCAATTGAGCAAGCCGTTCATAGTAGGCTTGGAGTCTTGCTTCACGCTCAGGACGCTTTTGATCATCGAGGCTCCGCTTTTTCCAATACTCTCTGAAGGATTGCGGATAATAACAGACGCGCGGATCGTTGATGACTGTCTTGTCGAATGAATGTGCGTGACGCCAGTTATTGTGCAACGTCGGACACTGCCACGTTCCGTTACGCGCAAAACGTGTAAAGAGGGCCTGACATTTCTCTTTGCTGAATGACGCGAGCACTGCCGGGTCGCCACGATCAAGTGGCGTGAGCGGCGCCTTCGGATCGTCGTAAGTCTCTGCAATCTCTTTCCGGAAAGCTGCTTCATTTGTAGAACACGCGAGCAGTAATCCCTGCATGTGCTCAATGCTTTTCTGGCCCGCATCCGAGGCCTCCGCTGCGCTGATCCGATCAGGAACGTGGCCTGCAAAAACCACTCCTAATTTTTTGGCTTCGTCGGCGAGACCGAAATAGGCAGCTCGCGGTATCGTGTTGTAGATTTTGATGAAGTCGGCTCCGCGACGGTTCAGGCTCCGCACTGCTTCACGACCTTCGGCCTCAGTCGTAATGCGAAGAGAGCCTAACCAATCAAACTCGGGATAGTTTCCATCCACAAATGGACCAGAGATAACCATGCGTGGGCCCAACATCTGGCCCAGAGTGATCTTCTGCCTCCACTGTTGCAATTGCTCCAGGCTTCCGCCCATGTCGCGGACGCCAGTAATCCCGTTAGCAATAAGTAGCGGAAAGATTTTCTCCTTCTCTTCGCGGGAGACGTGGGTGGGCCACAGCTCCGGATCATCAAGATGGATATGCATGTCCCACAAACCGGGTATCAAGAACTTGCCGGTTGCGTCGAAAAGGCGAGCGCCGGCAGGAGCAGGTAATTCCAGCGAAGGACCGAGGCCTGTGATCCGTCCTCCAGAGATGATCACGGTCATATCAGGCTTAGGCGGCGCGCCCGTGGCATCGATAACCGTTACATGCGTTAACACCAGTGGGCCCGAGTGTTGGCTATGAGCCCGTTCAGCCGTCACCAGGAATGGAGAGGTGATGGCTGCGAGCAATAGAAGTATCTTTTTCATCGAAGGGAAGTTTTATAACACCTCTATCCACAGATTACACAGATTCCAGGAAACAATTGTGTAACCTGTGGCTAGTGCGGTTGTCACGGCGCGTTTGTGCATTAATATGCCGAACAACAGAATCGCCGAGGACGTTAAATCGTTAGATTGGAAATAGTAGTCATGCTTACTCTACTCAAACTGGAACTCGAAAAGTTGTTTCGCGCCCGAAGCTTTTACCTCTCCTTCATTGTTCTAATCGCATTCGTGGCGCTGATGCTTTGGGGGTTCTACACCTACGCGGCCCGCAAGACAGGTGGCGGGGCCGTTGAACAGTTCAAATATACTTACGAGTCGAAACAATACTTCAACGGGCTGACGTTCGCGCTCTACTCGTTGCTGTTTTCTTTCACCTTGCTGCTGCCCATTTTCGTGTCCATGAGCGCGGGCTCGCAGATTGCCGGGGAAGCGCGCAGCGGCACACTGCGGATGATCTGTACTCGTCCAATCTCGCGCGCGTCGCTGATTCTTTCGAAATTTCTCGTGACCGCACTCCACGCCGCGCTGCTGTTGACGTTCTTCATTGGCTTGAATTTGATAGTTGGTCTGATCTTTGTTGGTTGGGGCAACCTGGAGCTGTATCCAGGTCCACTTAATCTCGTAGATGCGCCAGGGAAGATCATGCGCGATGAGGCTCTGATGCGATTCGGGTACGCCGCACTATCAGGTACGTGGGCCCTTCTCGTGATCGGCGCTCTCGCACTTCTTTGTTCAGTTATCTTCGACTCTCCTGTACAAGCCACCGTCATGACTATCGCGGCCTATTTAACTCTGTACATCGTTGGACGAGTGGAGTTCTTCGAGCACTTGCGGCCTTACTTTTTTACTACCGACATGGACTTCTGGCGCGACGTGTTCAAACCGGAGATTCCGTGGCAAAGGCTATGGCATTACGCATGTGTCTGCGGCGCTTATACAACCGGACTGTTGCTGGCCACCGTGGTTGTCTTCGAGCGAAAGGATATTCTTACCTGAGATGTGGGTGAAATTGATTCTGCTGCTTCTGTTTTGTCTGATGATTCTAGGTGCGGCTCACTTCGCACAGCCGTCTGAGTCCGAGCAGCCAGGTTCATCGACTAAGGTTCTTCATTCAATTCGTCTGCTCACCTGGAACATCGGTTATGCCGAACTTGAGGATGACACACGCGCGCACGATAAAGACTTGCCGGCAGTTGCGGACGTAATCCTACGCGAGGATCCTGATGCAGTTGCACTTCAGGAATTGACGGGCAATGCGCAATTAAAGAATTTGCTCGGGTTGTTACACGGTAAATATCGTGGCGCAGTTGCGCAGCAAGGAAAAGACGATCGATTCGAAGCTGTACTGGTTAAAGATGCCGGTGCGACATTTATTCCGGTGGCCTTAGGCACGCGTTACGCGCTCGGAGCTTCGTTCCGACCGCGCCAGGACACGCCGGAAGTGTTGCTTTTGAGCGCTCATGCTGACGCCTTTAACGCTGCTCACCGAAGGACCTACACAGAAGCCTTGATGGATTGGGCACAACCGCGTGCGCAGTCTTCTGAAGTTTTCATAGCCGGTGATTTCAACTTTGAACTTAAAGCTGCGAACGAGACAAATCTTTATACTGACAATTTGAAACACGATAGCGAATCGTATAGTCACATCCTTCGCTACTTTCGCGATCTGGGACGCTCGGCCGGAGATACGGCAATCAACGATCGGCGAATCGATTACATTTTTGGTCCACCTGCACTTGGACAAGTCGGACGAGTTGAAGTTTTACGTCATGCTGCGGTAGGTCGCATGGACCACTGGCCATTGTTAGTCGAAGTCGGGTTTTGAGCGTCTTCTCTGTGTCTCCGTGTCTCGGTGGTGCTTGGTTCGACGGATAGTTTAACCACAGAGACACCGAGGCCACAGAGAGAAGCACAACTAATGTCAGACACCGCTCTACAGACGGAACAGTTGACGAAGCGTTTTGGCGCCTGCACGGCAGTCGATCGTCTGACGATGTATGTCGAGCGAGGTGACATCTACGGTTTTCTTGGTCCAAACGGGGCAGGGAAGTCAACGACGTTGAGAATGTTGTTGGGTCTGGTAAGGCCTACCTCCGGCGTGATCAAATTTCCAGTGCGCGCTTCGAGTTGGGAGTACCTGAAGGCACGTTCTCGTGTAGGAGCAATCATTGAAACACCAGCGTTCTACGAAAATTTCTCCGCGCGCAGGAATTTGCAACTGCTTGCTTCGTTGTCGGGTGGCGTTCAAAAGAAGCGCGTGGAAGAGGTGCTCGAAATCGTAGACTTGCGCGAGCGCGCGCGAGATCCGGTGAAGGTTTATTCATACGGAATGCGCCAACGTCTCGGAATTGCACAGGCGCTTTTGCCTACGCCGGAGCTTATCATTCTCGACGAGCCGACCAATGGTCTCGATCCGCAAGGAATACAAGAAACGCGGAAACTGATTCGACGTCTGCGAGATGAATTTCGGTTGACTGTATTGCTCTCGAGTCATCTACTCACGGAGATTGAACAACTTTGCAACCGCGTTGGAATCATTCACGAAGGACGTTTGCTTTACGAAGGCGGGCCGGAGGCACTCGTCGCGCCCACCACGGTATACAATGTTCGAGTCGATGACTTGCCCGGCGCCTTTGAGTTGCTCAACAGAGAAGCCGGTGTGACTGTTAGCCGAAATGGTACTTCGTTCTTGCGGATTGATGCGGATCCTGAAAACATTCCTGCTGTGAACGCGCTGCTAGTCGGTCATGGAATCAAAGTGTACGAGTTAAGCCCGGTCCAGGAGAGACTGGAAGAAGCGTTTCTTCGTCTGACGAAAAGAGCTGTGGATGACAAGAAGGAGGATCAATGACGACTTCACTCGCCAACAGAGACTCAATTGAACCGCGCAACGATCGTGCTCAGGTTGCGCTGACCATTCTGCGTCTTGCATTGGGGAGTCTTTTTGTCTGGGTGTTCTTTGAGAATCTCGGAAAGGGACTTTACAGTCCCTCCGGTTATTCCGGGTTGATTAACTACTACATTACCAATGGCCATGGCCCACAACTGTTGAAAAGCATCATGGCAGTAATGGCGAATCATGCCAGCGTTACTGGTCCAATGCAGGGCCTGACTGAAATTACGTTTGGAGTGCTTTTGTTGATCGGACTGTTGACAAGGCCAGTGGCACTCGGCGCTTTTTTGTTCCTAAGCACGCTTTGGATCGCTGAATGGGGCACCTCTTGGATCTGGGAACTGTTGATACCAATGATCGTCGCCTTAGCACTGATGATTGGGGCGGCCGGGCGCAAATGGGGAATTGACGCATTACTCGCGCGCCGTAATCCTCGATCTGTGCTCTGGTAGACAATGAGCGACGCTTTCATGCAGCCGGACGCTGACAGCAATCAGACCACGAGCTTTGCACTTGGCTTGGGTCTGACGAACGAATGCAATCTTGCCTGCTCATTTTGTTATCGCGATCCGAATCGCGTCGATCGCCTGACGCTGGAACAGATCAAGCAGGTGATGCGCAGTTTGCCGATTCACTCGGTCAATCTTGGCACCGGTGAGAATGGCATGCACCCTGACTTCCTCACGATTCTCGACTTCCTCCGCATTCAACCAATAAAACTGACGATCACTTCGAATGGTCACAGTGTCGCCATTCTTGATGACGAACATGTGCGTGCTTTTCACGATGTCGAATTCTCGCTGGATTATCCAACTGAAGAAGAGCAGGACCGCCAGCGCGGCAGTGGTAACTGGCAACTCATTCACGAACAGGCCGCGCGTTGTCGCAGTCTCGACGTACCGGTGACGTTCATCGCAGTGATGATGAAGACGAACTATCTTAAGCTTGCCGACGTCGCGCGAATTGCCAAAACATTCGACGCGCCTTTGCGTGTGAATGTGTACCAATCGGTTCGGACGGATTCTTTTGCTTTAACTTACGAGGAATACTGGGAGGGTTTTCGGCGACTCCTGGCGGAGACTGATCTAATCGCGATCGGCGAACCATTGGTTCGTGCAATGGCGGGTCTTTCAACGCCTGAACGCAAGTGTGGTTGTGGGATCAGCACGGTGCGCGTGACTCCACGGGCAACAACGCAGCCGTGTGTCTACTGGCCAGGTGAGGGTGGCGCATTATCGGCTTTGCTGGATTCGAAGAAAGACATCGTAAATACAGCGCCGTTTATCGCCGCGCGGACGGTGCCACACGCGTGTGAGCCCTGCGAGTTTCGAGATGTTTGTGGCGGCGGGTGTGCGGGAAGAAGAATGCTGCAAGACAGAATAGACGAACCCGATTGCTATTGCCCGATCATTCGCGGCGATCGACCGCAACTCGAGATCAGAAAGGCGCCTGCCCGGGATCTGCCAAAGTTTGGCAGCGCTTGCACAACTGTAGTCATCGCGCGAGACTAAAACAATCTGCGTAATCTGTGGATAAGAAAGTCGAAACTGGCTCAGCGTTTTTGGACCGCGATGCGGGCCAGCGTTATGAGAATGCGGCTTGCCGCGAATATCGAGCCGCGCACTGTTCCCGCGATCTTTGAATCACCTCCTGCGCGTCGTCGATAGTCGACAGGCACTTCCATCGTGCGAACACGCGCGCCCGCCGCACGCATCTGCATCTCCAGTGGCCATCCGTATGTTTCTTCGCGTAGTCCGAGTTGGTCCAACGTCGTGCGACGAATCGCGCGAAATGGCCCCATGTCGGTGGACCTGACGCCATACAAAGCCCAGAGAAAAAAGCCTACCATGTATCCGGCGAAAACCTGGTGAAAGTTCATGCTGCCGGGTTCACGACGGCCACGCGTGCGCGATCCAATCACGAAGTCACTTGTTCCTTCGATTATCGGTGTGACAAGCCGGTCCATCATTTCAGGACAATCGCTACCGTCGCCGTCTAAAAATACGACTATCTCCGAGGTAGGTGAAATTGATCGCAGTCCGGCGCGAAACGCACGTCCATATCCGGGAAGAGGCTCCGTCACAACTCGAGCACCAGCCGCACTCGCAATCTCTGCCGTTCGGTCCTTGCTGCCGTTGTCGACCACCACGATTTCGTCTGCCAGATTTTTCGGCACGGAGCGGATCACGTTCGCAATCGCTGCCTCTTCGTTTAGAGCCGCGATGATGACTGAGATATACGGCTTTGGTTTTTTATCACTCATGAAGCGAAGCGAAACGAACAGTAGCTTTTCGATGCAACCAGATCACTATCAATCCCAGAACCAAAGACGGCGCAAAGATCAAAAGTTTCAGCATTAGGACGCGGTTGGGAGTGTCGTTAAGCCAGGTCAGATAGAGCACAAAACTCGCGAGCGTTAAATAGAAAACCGGAGTAGATGGAATGAAACATAAGACAGGTATCAGCCAGCAGAAGTACCAGGAGAAATGCGGAGCAAGGAGAACCATGAACGCAGACGCGATAATCAACGCATTTCGTAGATAGCGAATATCGTTACCTCGTTGATTTTGCATCATCCACACAGACAAAGCGCCGAGCACCGCAATCGCAAAAACGAAATAAGCCAAGGTGGGCACCTGTGCGTTCAACAATTCGCGCGCAGCGGTCAGGAGAAAGAATTGCTCTCCACTCAACATGCCTCGTTCAGTGGCGTAACCGGGTAAAAAGCCGAGCACTCTCGTTGGGCCAACGCTCAGATACGGTAAATACAAGACTAATATGGTTGCGGCAAATGCAATCGGCATCTTCCAGCTTCGCCGTATGTAAAGTGCCGGAAACAACACCGCCGGAAAAAGCTTGACGCACGTCGCGCACGCCAGCAACACGCCAGATAAAGTTTCAGCATCCTTCCGGCGCGCCAGCAGTGCCAGCATCATAAAGGCAATCGCCAGCGCATCCACATGTCCGCTGCCCGCAAACTCCCAGACCACCAGAGGATGCCACGCGTAGATCAAAACTCTTTGGCGTGCGAATCCAAATGAGATAAGCAACTGAATGATGGCCCAGGTTGCGACAGTCTCAAACCCGACCATCGCAGCTTTCATCCAAGTCACGGACTCGCTAACTCTGGTTATCAAGAAGAAGGCGCCTTCCGCGACCGGTGGGTAGATCGTGTGTGCATAGTCACGCCTGTTGATCTTTGGGTAGATCTTCTCGTCACGAAGGTCCAAAAGCGATTGGTCGGCTGGAATGTACCGATATGGATTTATACCTGCTTCCTGCACTCGGCCGTCCCACACGTAGCGATAGATATCGTCGGACAGATAAGGTGTAGAAAAAATTATGCTCAAACGGAAAAGGGCTGCGAATGTCAATGCAAGGACTAACAGCAAACGAGAGTCTCTGGTCCGCACGCTTAGCCAGACAGCGCAGAGATAGACAACTGCTTGAACGACGACGAGTTTGAGGAACCAGGCAATGTCCGGAACCGTTTTGGAGTGGACGGCAATGCGATACAACACCAGCATCGCGACCCCAAGGACGCTCAGCGCAATTACGCTCCATTTTGAACTTACTAACTCGGAAGCAGAGGTCGATTGTTCAGTCATGTCGACATTCGGCTTGAGAGTTTAGGACAGATACGTTGAGGCCCTTCGCGGTTAATTATCGTGTCGAGGAAAGCACGTGTGTGAGGAGCCGGATAAGCTCCGTCCGAAGGCAGCATGAAGAATAGCTCTTCACAAAGTCGATTGAGTGTTTGCGCATCGTCAACATCGTACCAACGCGGCAGCAGTTCAACTGGTAGATCGATTTCGGCGGCGCGCTGCTTCGTGCGAGCGAGCACGTCCGCAGTGCTCCAGGCAATTCGATCAAAAAGATTCTTGTGCGCTTTCTTCAGGCCGATCAAATAGTACCCACCGTCGTCCGCAGCTCCGAGCACCACGCGATCGCCTTCGCGCGCAAGCGATTCAATGGCTTGAATCAGGATCGACCGCGGAAGAGTCGGACTGTCGGAATTGATGAGACAGACGGCGCCATAGCCTTCTCGCAGAAGATCGTCGGTGGCATTACAGAGACGCTCGCCCAGTGATGGACCACGCTGGGCCAGTAATTTGAATACGTTAGGTACGATGCCATCGAACGCAGCCTCCGAACCAGCCGGTGTATAGACCACCAGTCCTGACGCCGCTGCTGTTTCACTGATACTCTTTATATTCGTTGCCATGTCGCGAAGAAAGCAAACATTGAGAGCCGCGGCTTCTGTTGGCGTCAAAGGCGGTACGAGGCGTGTCTTGACCTCGCCGGCGAGGGGCGCCTTGGCCATGAGTCCGAGCGCACAAAAGTTTGTAAGAGTCGTCATCGCCGATGGCGAAGTGTAAATCATATTGAAACCGGCCACAAAAAGGCGCAAAAGGCACAAAAACTATTTGAGGCAAGTGATACAATGCCGTTCATCCTGAGGAGCAACCTTTATGACAAATTCACATCGTCTCAACACGATGGGTGTTGCGGCTTTCACTGTGTTGGTAATGGTCCTTGCTGCATCGTGCTCGCAGAAGAGCCCGCCCGTTAGCGAACAAGCTCCCAACCCCGTCACTCGCGAACAGATTGCCAAGACTTACGGACTTGATTCCTTCGGGCAAGTTGAGGCGATCCGCTATACGTGGAACGCACAGTTGCCCGGAGTGAATCTTTCGCATTCGTGGGTTTGGGAGCCCAAGGCCAACAAGGTTTCGTATGAGGGTAAGGACAAAGATGGTAAGCCGGTCAAGGTTACCTATCTGCGCTCCGAGCTCAGCAGCCAACCCGACGCCGTGAAGAACGAAGTTGATCCGGCTTTCATCAATGATAATTATTGGCTTCTGTTTCCCTTCCATGCTTACTGGGATAACAGCGCCACCGTCACCGATCAAGGTATGAAGCAATTGCCGCTAGGCGGCGGCTCGGCTGAGTTGGTCTCGGTGAAGTATCCCTCGAACGGCGGTTATACGCCCGGCGACACTTGGGATCTTTACGTCGGTAAAGACAACCGCGTCGAGCAGTTCGTCTATCACCGTGGCGGGTCCAAGAAGCCGAGCACGGTCATCGCGAAATGGGAGGGCTACAAGAAAGCCGGTCCGCTCCTTATCTCGACGGACCATCAGGGCACAGCGGACGGAAACCCCGTGCGGATTTTCATTTCAGATGTGTCCGTTAAGTTGACTGGATCGGACAACTGGATCAACGCGCAATGAAGAACTCCGTCCGATGAAGGCTGACGTCGATCTCGATATTCAGCGAAAGACTTTCGCGTCTGGCCTCTTGCCGGACTTGATCGCTGTGCTGCGCCGCAGCCGGTCGGGCGATCTGATCGCGGTCGTCGGTGATGAAGCGAGCGTTGGACCAGAGTTGGAAACGTGGTGCCGATTCACCGGGAATGCACTGATCGAGGCTGCTGTCGAAAATGGGCGTCCGCGTTGGGTCTTCCGTTGCGGGTCTGTTGCAGTGCCGGCCGAAGACGAGCGGCCGCTGGGCTCGCGGCTTTGGCTCTACACGAATTTCGACTGCAACCTGCGTTGCGATTACTGTTGTGTGCGTTCTTCGCCTACCGCACCTCGGCGAGAACTGGGACTCGCGCGCGTACAGCGGATCGCTCGCGAAGCGGCAGAGCTTGGCGTCAAAGAAATCTTTGTAACCGGCGGTGAGCCGTTTCTGCTCGAAGACATCGGCGAGATATTGGCTGCTTGCGCCGTAGCCGCTCCGACCACAGTGCTGACTAACGGAATGTTATTTACCGGACGGCGTGCGGAAACCTTGCGAGCGTTACCTCGCGATCGGATTGTCCTGCAAATCAGCTTAGATAGTGCGACGCCAGAACTGCACGATCTTCATCGTGGGCCAGGCACATGGGCGCGAACACGCGAAGGTATTCAGCGGGCTCGTGCCGAAGGATTTCGAGTGCGGCTGGCCGCAACGGTTTCATCCGATGCTGAGGCCGAGGAGTTTCGTCAGTTTCTCGATCAGGAGAGGATTGCGGAAGAAGACCGAGTCATACGCCGGATTGCGTTGCGTGGTGCTGCCAGCGAAGGCGTTGCCGTTAGTCGAGCCGATCTCGTACCGGAAGTCACGATTACTGCTGAAGGTGTGTACTGGCATCCCGTCGGGGCGGAAGATGCAGATCTGCTTGTTACGCGTGACATCTTTCCGCTCTCCGAGTCGTTCGCTGCTGTCCGCCGCGCGTTGGACGACGAAGGCGAGCACGCGAATAAACTTGCGAGAATCTTCAACTGTGCGTGAGGCCACAAAGAGGCACTAAAAAAATCCCTGTAGGGCGGCGGCCTGGCGTAAGTCCGAGTAACCTTCGAGGTGAGGCGTTAACCAACGCTTCAAACCTTCGGCGTCGAGTACTGAGCGATGGATCGGGTTATCGTAACTCATCGCTGAGAGCGCTTCGACAAACCGGTGCTCCAGTTCGAGATCGAGGTCAGGCCTCGCAGTGAACATGCAATGGTTGTAGGCGGGCGAGGACCATATCTCACGAAGGCTGCCTTCGGGCACCAGACGTTCGTTGCGGACGGTGTTCCAGAAGGGACTGCCGATCGCGCCGGCGTCGGCTCGTCCGTCGAGCACGGCGCGCACAACTTCAACTTCACTGGTCCCGGTGTCGCCATGTTTCCCCAGGTCGGTGTCGAATCGCAACGTGCGATAGTCTCGGCCCTCGCGCATGCCGTGCTGCTCTAAAAAGTAAACAGGCAGAATGGCTGCGTGTCCGCTGTCTCGACTACCAAGGGCGAGCGTCCGGTTTTTCAGATCTGCGAGAGTAGAAACGGGACCTCCCGTCACCGCGACGATCTTTGTCATCCAGCCCAGGTCCGTGTCGCGCATAGCGATTGCGCGGCACGCATGACCGCTCCACTCATCGGCTTGTAGATACGCAAGATTTGTATTCCAGGCAATATCAATATGCGGCGCCGCATCTCCCGGTTGCGAAAGAAGCGCGGTGACCTGCGTCTTATAACTCTGAAATAGAACGACCTCGACCGCCAACTGCGCTTCGTCGTGAAAGTAGCGACGCATTCCTTCCCAAATCGTAACCACTTTCGGATCGTATGCGACGGCTCCGAGCCAGATTGTTTTGCTCATAGATTCTTACTCTGTGTCAGTGCAGATTTCTAGAACAGCGGCATTCCGAGCAGCGCTTTCCCAATGAACTCGCGCAGCACGTCGCTCGTTGGCGCCATGACAGCGCCCGCGTGCGCGTCGCGGAACAGGCGTTCGATGCTCAAGTGTTTTGAGAATGCTGCTCCTCCGCAGACACGCATGGCTGTTTCGGTGACGTTGATAGCGAGATCACCTGCGGCGGCTTTCGACTCGAGCACACGGAGCATAGTGGTATCGCGAGGCTTCTCAAGATGATCGATGACATCGTCAATGCGAGCTGAGAGACCGTCAGTATCAATTTGCATCTCCGCAAGCTGCGCTCGTAGCGTTGGCAGGCTCTCACCAAGGCTCTGGCCCAGGTGCTCGAATTTCGCCGTTGTGAGGTGCGATGCAGTTGCAGCAACGGCTGCTCTACACAAACCAAGGGCCACCGCGGTAGTTCCCAAATTAAACAGTGGGAGTACCACGTTTAGCATGGCCGGAAAGCCAGCTCCGTCATCAGTGAGCTGAAAATCGGAAGGAACCTGACAGTCTTCGAGCGTAATCGGCGCTGAGGCATTAGCTCGGAGTCCCAAACCATCCCACAACCCGGCAACTGAAAGGCCGCGCGTCTCTGCCGGCACAAGATAAAGAGTCGAATCAGTTGGACCACTTCCTTCCGGAGCAAGTGAAGAAACGATGTAGCTCTGCGCATGGCCCGCGCTGGTCACCCACGATTTTTTAGCGCTAATGCTCACGCCATCACCATTGCGACGTGCGCGTGATATAGGAGCCCAGAAATGGCTGCGCGAGCCGGCCTCGCTAAAAGCAAGAGTGGATAGATGGCGGCCTGCGCCAATCTCCTGCAGTATGGCCCTAACTGCCTGCACCGCGCCGGGACGCGCCGCTGCGATGGTCGCGCTGCCGAGGATGTGCATGAGATAGACCATCGCTACCGAAGCGTCTGCCTCGGCGAGCGTCGCTATCACGATCGCAAACGTGCGGGGACCCAATCCTGAGCCGCCAACATCGACTGGCAGCATCAGCCCAAGCAACCCAGCCTCACCAAGCGAATCGACAGCCTCAGAAGAGAATCGTCCTGTCTTGTCGTTTTGTGCGGCGTGTGGCGCCAGCACGCGACTGGCGATCTCCTGGGCTTTTGAAACGGCCTCGTCGTGGATCATGATCGCACCTACCTCACGAATATTCGTTCTTGTGCTCTTCCTTGGAGTGCGGTGCCTTGGCACCGCTTTGGCCAAAGCGCCGACAAGTCGGCGCACTCCAGGGAGGCGCATAATTCAAATTCAGCCGCGCTTAATTATAAGGACTGTCTTGTCGTCAATCCGATCCGCTTCTCCAATTTGCCGCAGATGGTCGTCGTCTTTTGTGGCGTGTTCCAGCACCGCATTGCAGATGTCCTTCGCTGATTTCCAGTAGTGCTCCCGCATCACAGCTTCTAGGTGCTGTCGTTCTTCATCATCGCTGCCATCGTAGACACCATCGGAATAAAGGAAAAGAATGTCGCCCGGACTCATCAGCGTGATTTCGGCAACATCGGACGAGTTAGCTGGCCTCGCGCGAAATTTCATTGAGAAATAGCGCTTGCGATCCGGATGATCGGCGGGGATCTGCAGGCCCAATGGCAGGAATTGGACCATTCGATTTTTATCCAGCTCCACAAAATTACGATATTCAGCAGAGAACACGAGCGGCGGCGGATGGCCAAAATTTACAAATCGAAAATAACCGTACGGATGCACTTCGCCATATAGCATGGTTGCGATCTCGCGCGCATGTTCTTGCTCACTTAACCCGAGCGCGTTACGAGCCGTGACCGAATGCGCCAAACGCAGATTGATGTTTTCAAATAGCTCCGGTGTCGTCGTTCCGTGCTGATCAAGCTCGGAGAGCATGAAAGCATGAAACGTATCGTGTACGGTCGAAGCAATTTTCGCGGCGATGAGTCCGTGGCCTTGTGCGTCCACGAGCAGGACTCCTGCGATGTTGTAAAGTTCTTTGAGCGCTTCGGCGACCCGCACCTGCTCAGAACTTCGTGCAGCCCTGTATTCGGCTTCCATTCCGGACTGATATTCCGCCCTGGCTCTCAACCACTCAACATGATCGTCCACCGAGTTGCGCGGCGGTGCGCCTGCAGGGAGCGGATCAAGATATTCCTTCGATAACTTCAGGGCGCGCCGAATGCGCCCATCGACGTCATAACGCTGTTGGAAGTTTATATATTCAAATAGATCTCCGCCGACTCTTTCGACGGGAACAGAATTCCCGTACATCTCGATGCCGGGTATGTGCGGAATCGCCCCTTCGACCGGCATGAGCCGTTCACGCAAATAGTCATCGATAGTCAGATCAATATGCTCTGTGGACATTGGAAAATTCGTTATGCTTCGTGTTCGATGTTGTGCATCATCATACTACCTCTTCTCGATCATCGCCGAGCAGCACCTACGGTTTGAAATTCACACTCTCCCACAGTTTTGCAGAATCAAACAGTCGTCCCTGTGTCACTACAAACCTGACCTTCCGAGTGTTGCTGATGTTATCGAGTGGATTTGCATCAAGGACAATAAGATCCGCACGTTTGCCGGCTTCGATTGTGCCAACTTCGCTGTCAAGTTTCATCACCCGCGCGGGCACAATCGTCGCGGCTTGTATCGCTTCTAACGGCGTGAAGCCGGCTTTCACGTACAACTCGAGTTCGCGATGCAGTGTGTGGCCCGGCACACCTACGTCCGTGCCCGCTACGATCGGTACACCCGCTCGATGTAATGCACCGGTGATTTTCAGCAAGACGTCGACAACGAGGCGCAAACCTTCAGCTTGTTCAGCCGCTTGGCCTTTCTTGTCGATCTGTACCGTCAACTCGGCCGGCACTTTGGTCACTCCAGGTTCGAAAGTTTCAATTGGAACGTTCATTGGCCGCAGCATCAGCTCCAGCACTGCGTCAGTCGGATCGATGACAGTGCCATGTTGCTTAAAGAACTTGAGCGCGTTAGTAACGTTAGGAGCACTGAGATTGATCGTGACTGGTGGATTGTTGCGATCGCGATTTGGAAAGAAACCCGTCTCAACGTAGTTCATGTGATTTAGTTGGTCCATGCCCGCCTCAACAGCTTGCAGCGCGTTCATTCCTTGAGGCACGTGCCCGGTGACAGTCATGCCGAGCCGGTGTGCTTCCGCACAGATGACTTTCAGCGTTTCCAGCTTGACGTTGTCCCTGATTTTTATTTGTTCGTAACCGGCGTCCTTGTAGCGCTGCACGGCGGCGCGCGCTTCTTCCGGAGTCTCGACCTGAACGTCGAACGAATGATACTCGTTTTTTCCGTCGATATAACCGGCCAGGAGCATTCGTGGTCCAAGCCCGCGCCTGTCTTTTGCCGCATCACGCAAAGCCGTACCAAACTCGATATCATTGCCAACGTCTCGGGCGGTTGTGATTCCGGCTGCGAGATAAGTTGGACCAAACTCAGCCTGATAGAAATGCGCGTGCATGTCCCACAGGCCGGGCAACAGAAATTTCCCAGCTACGTCGACCATCTTTGCGCCGTTGGGAATTGTTATGGTGGAACGAGGACCAGCGGCGACGATGCGATCGCCTTCGATCAGTACGACTGAATTTGGAGTAGCAGGTTTGCCGGTAACATCGATTAACGTTCCGCCGACCAAAGCGAGCGGCGCGGTTGGTTTCGGGCTCAACTCATTTGCAAGCTGCGTGAGTCGTTCGATCGCATCGTCGGCCGCTCTCTTTAGGAAAAAGGAAGTTGACGACTCGTAGCCCTCGCGAAAAGCGTAAAGATTGGTCTCGAGATCGCTACCGAGATTAACTGCCGCAACCAGTCGATTCTCTTTATCCAGCCAAAGTGTCTGTCGTCCCCAGCCTCCGCGCCAATTCTTTCCACTGAGATGGTAACGACTGAGTTCGATTGTTTGGCCTGAAATCGTCAAGGTGTCTTTACCGCGGAATTCGACGAATGCTTCGCCCACAGGCAAGAGCGCAATCGAAGCCGGCCGCCCGTGAGCCAACCAGTAACGGACGAGCATCATCTCGACAGTCACAGGCACGTAGCCACTCATCGTGAAGAAATTGCGTGGCACGCCCACGGATTTGTTCTGACCACGGTCCTGAACAGTTGCCATGTTCTCTTGAATAGTGACTGAGGTGTCTTCTTCTAATTCCAGCAGGGTCGGACCTTTGATTGTAAAACTCTGCGGCGTGAAGTCTTTCGTAGTGCGTAAGGTCGCGTTCACAAGTGGTTTCTTCTCCTGTTCTGCAAACGGCATATCCGTCTTGACCTGAACGAGCAGTTCGCCGTTGGCAGACTGGTTAATCTGATAGGTTTCTTCTCCCCGGATTTGTTTGGTTTCGTAGAATCGAAATTTGCCGTTCTCGACTACGTCGATGCTCGATGGCCCATGCGCCAAATTTGCCGCGAGGATAAGTGGCAAGACAAGAAGAATCGATTTCAAGCGTTTCAATTGAGGTCCTTCATCCACAGATTACGCAGATTACACAGATTCTACAAAACAATCTGGGTAATCTGTGTAATTTGTGGATAGAAAATCGAAACTAGGACGTAAACCAGAACGTAGCCCGTCTGAAAAGAGCATCGGCCTTAGAGTGTCGAATGCAACGTGGTCGATCCGAAGGAGGAGAGATGCCAGAAGAACCGAAGCCTTTTGCGGAATTTCTTCCTGAACTCGTCAAAGCAGGCAAAGCGGCGGGCTTCCAGCCAGCCGTCACTCTTTGCGTTGGAGGAACGCTGATTTCCGGTGAACTGATCGATGGCGCAGAATATTTTAATCAGTTGATCGCTGAAACTACAGCTGTTCCTCCAGAGGCTTTAACCCCTCAGGTGGCTACACAACTCACCACTCTATTTCAAAATTTTGCTAGTCGATATACGCGCCCGCCAGCCGACCCTCCACCGCAGGGCGCTGTCGAGTCTGAACATATCCATCTTCGGAATGCGCGTATCCGCCTTTTAGATGGCAGAGACTTACTGGCTGGACCGAGGGGCTTATGGCGCGTGCGTTTGAGCGCAGTTGATGCCGCTACCCTGGGTTTGCTACCAGCCGCGCAGCAACGTTGAAGCTGTAAATTCAGGAGGTAAATATGGCAATCCCAACCGTGGTGCTTGACGCTTTGAATTCGTTGAAAATTGTTTCCTTGCCGCCTCAAGTCAATGCGGGTGATCGCATCGACCTGGGGTTGAGTCCGGGGCTGAACGCCTTTGATGTTTTGTCGCAACCTCCCACGCTCTTTGATATTGAACTTAACAACATCACGCTCGACGATATCGGTGTTGATCTGACTGATATTAGTCTGGCGCCGATTCCCCAGGCTGAACAACAAGGACTTCAACTGATACTGAACGCCGATAATCCGTCTGCGTTACCACCAGGCGACACGGATCTGGAAGTTGTATCTAAAGCGGTCGAGTTCAGTCCGCTAAGTCCTGCCACAGGGACAACGGCGCATGACGTTCATACCAGCGATGCGTCACTACACGCTCTTGCCCATTTGATTCCCAACACTACCGGCGTACCAGTACTGAGCACCGACGTCGAAGGATTGCTCAGCCGGATCGCTGGAACAGTTAGACAGGTTGAAAAGTTCACCGGCGGTATCATCGGCAATATCGGCGGTCACATCAACGGCAAAATCACAGGAACGATCAAGAATCTCACCGGCTCTATCAAAGCGCCGAAGCTTTTGCAGTCTCCTCTCGAGCCTCCGACGGTCGAGTGGTATATCGAGGACGGAAACGGAAAGCGGTTGACCGAGAATACTGATTTCCTGATGTTGAGTAATACTGACTTGACGAAAGCTGCGGCCTCTCTGATGTTTCTGCCCGCTTTCGCAGAGCTTAGTGCTGGAGTCGACTTGATTTCGCGTCGCAGGATTTTTTGTAGAGTGACAGTCAAGGTGGGCAACGAGACAGCGGATCGTTTGTTGGGTCCTGTAGACATATTGCTGCCCAAGGTCCAGCTTCCCACAGTGCTTGTCATGACTGAGCACGCGGTGACAGGAGTTGGATACCCGGGCGCCATATTGGTCGCGGTTCCTTCACAGTCGTTGCTGACGTTGGACCAGTTGACTGACAAACTCCGAGAGGTCCAAGTGGTGCTCAACCGGCTTCAGACTCTTAGCCAACTCGCGGGTTTTGGAGACACGCTGGCACAAATCGATCAAATCATCTCGTTAGTCGGCAGCACAACGAGCAGGGTTCCGACGTTCGTCAAGCAGGACCAGGTAATGGATCTATGGTATGTGATGCGTGAGCCCGGTGGATTCCTGGGCTTTGGTTATAAATCGTGGGAAGACTGTATCAGTAGCCTAATAATGATAGGACCTCCGGGTCGAGCCGCGCGCTTCTACAATGCGAAGAATTTCTGGGAACGTCTCGGTGCATTTGAAATTGTACTTGGGTCAAAGGCAGTAGGCCATATAGACGATTTCAGAGGGAGCGCTCCCGCATGTGAACCGACCGGATTAGGTGGTTGTACTTTCACACAGAGATGGAACCCACCTCCGGCGAGCTTCAACGACGTTCTCTCGTCGTATCAGTTTCTGCCGCTTCAATAATGAAGTTCTACTAGTGCGTGGCGCGAAATGGTCTCCATCTCCAGCTAACGCCGAACGCCAGAAAAGGCCGAGGCCCGGTCTCGCCGTGGATTCTCGTTCCCAGGCTCGCATCGATTTGTAAGTTCTGTCCGATTATGTAAGCGACGCCGCTATCGAGAATCGCACCCGTTTTGCCGTCGCTCATTTCTGGAGCCTGAACGCCTAAATCGACGAACGGATTTAGCTTCTTAGTTGGGAGGTAATTGAGCGTCGTTGCAAACAGACCGGCGGTAAACAGTTTGCCTTGATCGTCTTCATACCGAGCGACGCCGGCGTTCGGATTCAGCGACAGTTTCAGACCTGGCGCAAACTTCCAATCGGCCGCCAAACGGATGTCTCCAGTCACATGTTGCGCGCGAAACTCGTTTGATCCCCACTTTGGAAAAACGCGAACTATGGTTCCGAGCGATAGCTGATGATCGCAGTCAGAGTCGTAGATTTGATATTTGAAGCCTAATGAGACGGGAGCAAATCCGGACATTTTATCTATGGAACTTGCCGCAACAAGCGTGTTAACTCGAGTAAAAGTGTTTCCCTCGATACGTGCCTCCCAACGAGAGTCAATACCAAACCGTAGCAGCGTGGGAACAAAGAACGTATGTTCCCGAACGTTTCCGCTGCGCCGAAACTCCTGCTGAATTCCACTTTCAAACTGGAAAGTTTTTGGGCCAACGACAGTGCTGCCATCCGCGATCCCGGGCCGGTCAGCATTAATCAAATCCGAGTCATCAGCACTCTGCGATTGAGCGGACTGATCTGATGGTGGTCTAAGTGATTGAGCCTGAACTGAAGGCGAAAGAAATGCGGCCAGAGTTACCGTAATAAAAATCTGCAGAATGATTCGACGGTTTTCGGTGTGAGCAGATACAACAGCCCGGCAACACATCTTGACGGTATACCTCGAAGTCACAGAAAGTCATGATGCCCTATTTTCGACTTTCCATCCACAGATCATTTCCGAAATTGCTTTCCTAACTTACGAACTGAGAGTAATATGAGCTCACCCTATCCTACTTACCCGTAGATCTCCCATCCCCTGGTTACCGAAAAATCAAAACAGGAGGCACCCACATGCGTTGGATGCAGAGAGTTATTGCCTTCGTAAATCGTGAAATCAGGTTCCGTGCTTTGAAGGTTTTTATGGCTGTGCTGATGCTTGGAGCTGTTTTGGGAGCAGCGCCGGCGATAAAGGCCGATCCTATTGTTCCTGGGAATTGGTATGAATTCCAATTTGGGCTGGGAGGGATCTCTACAGGTGTTGCGTGTACTCATGGTCCAGGTAGCTGTATTCCGAGTCCAAGTGGAAACACGCAGTTTGCTCCAGATCCGCCTTGGACGTTTAGTCTTCTCGGACCCGGCTTCATAACAGTCACGGACGTTGCTCTCAGCGGCGACGCTTTCAATGTGTTTGATTTCGGTGTTCAAACCGGTGTCCTGGTCGGCTTAACGCCCTTTGTCTCGAGCGATGTCAATTGCGGTCTTGATCCTGTTCCATGCTCGACAGATCCGGGCGTCAGCCACGGCGTATTTTCATTAGCGCCTGGACCCCATTCCATCACTATCATTTCGAGTACTGGGCGA
Organism: Pyrinomonadaceae bacterium; assembly: GCA_035248565.1. GTDB lineage: Bacteria > Acidobacteriota > Blastocatellia > Pyrinomonadales > Pyrinomonadaceae > PSRF01. The sequence continues at coordinate 86,636 of DATFHH010000074.1, forward strand.
GGCGGTGCGGCATACTTCCGAGTCGACGACACGGTTCCAGAGCCAACGACGCTGCTACTGTTCGCAAGTGGGTTAGGCGGAGCGATCGGTCTTGCCGGGAGAAAGAGGAAAATTTTGAGTCGGCGGGCTTCATCCACAGATTACGCAGATTATTTAAAAGAATCTGTGTAATCTGTGGATAAGAAAGTCGAAACTTACTGCGTTCGCTAAAACACGTTCACCATTCGTCACACCTTGCAGTGAGCTGATGCGCACGTTGCATCCCGATTGCACCAACAGCGAAAGCATAGTCACACAGAAAAAGGAAGGTTCTGTGACCCTCGTGAACTCGCAGCTCTATAACCTGCGAGCTTCTCGCGAGGGGTATTGAAATCAAGGAGTAAACGTATGACGCAGACGAAAAAGGCTAAGGAAAAAACAATGCGTGCGGTGGCGCTCGATCGCTTTGGCGGTCCCGAAACACTAAAGGTGCAAACTGTACCGATCCCTGAAGCGGATGCGGACGAGATCCTGATTCACGTCGAAAGCGCTGGTGTAGGCGCATGGGACCCATTCGAACGCGAAGGCGGGTTCGTGGAAGTGCTCGGCCGTACACCTAAGTTTCCTCATGTGTTGGGAACCGACGGAGCAGGTACAGTCGCCGCGGTGGGCGGAAAAGTGAAAAAGTTTAAGGAAGGCGACCGCGTGTACGCCGCGGCACTGGGGAACCCGAAAGGAGGCTTCTATGCCGAGTATGCCGTCGTCAAGGCAAACAATGTCTCGCTCATCCCCAGCGGTCTGGACATGGAGCAGGCAGCAGTGTTGCCAAGTGATGGCTTGACTGCACTGACGGGCCTGGAAGAGGTGCTCGATCTACAACCAAGCGAGTCGGTAATGATCTTCGGCGCCAGCGGTGGCATCGGACACCTTGCAGTACAACTCGCAAAGCGATTGCGAGCTCGCGTATTTGCGGTGGCTTCAGGGGAAGACGGAGTGAGCTTTGTCAAACGCCTCGGCGCGGATGCAGCAGTCGACGGTCGTAGCGACAAAGTGTTGAATGTGGCCCGTGAATTTGCACCCGAGGGAATCGATGCCGCGCTCGTTACCGCTGGTGGGGAAGCGACTGACCGAGCGCTTTCTGCGATCCGAGCTAGTGGACGGGTTGCTCATCCAAACGGCGTAATGCCGGAACCGAAGGCGCCTGAAGGAGTAAGCATCGAAGCATACGATGGCGAAGGTGGCCGCGAGGCAATTGACAGATTGAATCAACTGATCGAGGCAGGCCCATTCGAAGTGCACGTCCATCGTATTTTTCCACTTGAGCAGGCGGCTGCCGCACAAGCGGCACTGGAAGAACACCACCTCGGAAAAATTGCGCTGCGGGTTGGTTAATTGACCGTTTCTGTGTCTCTGTGTCTCTGTGTCGAGTTCTTGCCGGGAATGAGTTAACCACAGAGACACAGAGACACAGAGATTAGCTAACGATTACTGCCAGGCGGCTGTGTTGGTCCATCGGCTCTTCATTCGCGCCTGCCATTTGCTTCGCTTCTTTGGCGAGTGCAGACATCACTATGCGCGCCATCTTTCGTGGCGCCTTACGATTTTTTTTGAGCCAGATATTGTCGGGTTTGAGATCTCGGTGGATGATGCCTGCCTGATGTGCTGCTTCGACCGCTGAGCAAGCCTGTTCCAGAATATCGATAACCCACGGGATCGGAAGCGCGCCTTCCTCGGAAACGATGTCGCCCAGGGAGCAGCTCTAAATACTCCATCACGAGGTAGGCAAATGGTCCATCAGCAGTTTGCGCGAGCCCGAAAATCGGTGACGTCGACGACGTTTGGGTGCCGCAAGCGGCCGGCGGCTTCTGCTTCACGGCGAAACCGCGCTACGAACTGATCGTAAGCTGAGAGTTGCGGATGGATCCCCTTGACCGCGACGGTACGCTTCGTGCCGAGATGGGTGGCGCGATAGACCGCACCCATGCCTCCTTGTCCGAGGAGTTGTTCGATCTGGTACTTGTTGTCGAGTATGTCCACGTGCCGGTTCACTCGCGCTCGAAGCTTGATCCTTTAGGACTGTTAAGACTAGTTATTGAATACTGTAGGGGAGCAATGTACAAGTTCACGCGGAGTAATAGCGGCTTAGGGTTCCGTAGGTTCAAATGCTCGCCAGCGCGCACATGTGCACCACCACACACTGCTGAGTTAATCGCTGAACGAAATTTCTAATACTTTTCAATTGGTCCGCTTGTTGCAGTTGCTCACTCGTTCTCCGGCTCCCACGTTCACTGGAGACCCGAAGCAGTTCGATTCTGTTGCTCTCTCGGTCCAAACGCGGGATAACCTCTGGTACAACCTGTGCGATGTAATGATTCCCGGTGAAAGTCATAAACACTGGGACCTGTCTTCACGATTGTTTCCGAAAAGTGAAGAACTCCTGGTTCCTCGCATAAGAATTCTAGTGCACCCGATTCAAATGTGATTCTGACCTTGACAACCGTTCTTCCTGTATTCCCAACCCACGAAGGAGCAGTATGAACCGACAACGAACCAGCCTTGCCGTCATTGTTATTTTAATGAGCCTGATTGCCTGTGGCTCATCATCCCAGGCCATCGTAAACCGCGTCAGGCCGGTCAGGATTCAAAGCGCCGGAAGCCCAAACGTAAGAGTGTGGGTTAACACAAATTCAGGCGTTTATCACTGCCCCGGCACGAGGTGGTACGGGAAGACAAAGAGCGGTCAGTTCATGACTCAACGTGAAGCTCAATCGAAAGGATATCGCCCCGCCTACGGCGCTGTATGTGGATAAGACTATGAACACGAAGTTAAATTTATTCGCTCTCACTCTCATCATGTGTGTCTGCTCTGCACTCTCGCAGGCTCAGGATAACTCGGTCGTCGAATTGAAGAATGCAGACATTCTGATAATGGTCAAGGCCAAGCTTCCCGCATCCCTCATCGTTGAAAAGATAAATACGTCCAAGTGCAGCTTCGACACCTTTCCATCGGTGCTGGCCGAGCTAAAGTATCGCGGTGTTCCAGACGACGTTCTAATGGCGATGGTCCGCGCTCCGCATGGTGGACGCCCCATTGCTGAGCGCAACTCAACCATATCGGAACCGGTAGCAACTCGACCGGATGAAACGGAATCCAGATCCGGAGACCAACCGAAGACCAGTGCAGATGAGCCAATCAATAACATTGGTGGCGTGATCCTCCGAGATCGCAGCGAGTCGGTCTACAACGCACGTTTCTATGTGGCGCCAATGGAGGAAGGGTTCGACGGACTCATCGCTGCATTGATGATTGAAAAGAAGCTCCCCATTTCAGTGGTTGCCGATGAATCTCTCGCCGACTTCATCGTCGTGGGCGGCACAAACAAAGGTGTGCACAAGTGGTACGACACAGTCTTTACTGGTTACGAACGCGACCGCGCCCAGGGCAACATTCGAATGATTCGTGTGCGCGACAAGACTGTCGTCTGGGCCGCGCAGAAAGGCGACCGATCGTTATGGTGGGGTCCATTAAAGAAAGGCGGCAAGCGGAAGGTTGCAGAGCGGTTAGTGAATGAGATGAAAGGCGATTTGTTTAAGGAGAAATTCTGAACAGCGAACCTACCTACTGTCTGTACGCAAAAGCAGAAGCAACTAATTGAAGGATTACATGCCGGAAATAACTCGACGTCGCACTGGAGAAATGTTACCACCGTTGACGTGGTAAAGGCAGGTTGGTTATTTAAGGAGAACGGGTGGTGGACGGTCACTGACGATAGGTTAAAGCTTCCAGGACTCTCCGGATTCTGAAGCTTTCTACAAGGAAGCAGTTCGACTCTATTACCGGTGGAAAGCAACTCAGCCCGAAGACAGCGAAGATAGGCAAGTGCTACTTTAGACCATAAGATAGTTGCAGATGTGCAGAGCCAGCCGTCAGTGAGAACTATTTAATCAGAGAAATGATAACTGGAGAACTTAGATCGCAAGTCGATCGTTTATGGGACGCGTTTTGGTCGGGTGGGATTAGTAATCCGCTCGAGGTGATTGAACAGATTACATATTTACTGTTCATCAAGCGGCTGGATGAGCTGCACACAGCAAAAGAGGCTAAGGCGAATCGGCTCAAGAAGCCGGTTGAGAATCCGATCTTCAATTCGAAACAACAGGAACTTCGGTGGTCGCGATTTAAGAATGAAGCCGCACCGCAAATGTACAAAATTGTTTCGGAGAAGGTGTTTCCATTCATTAAGGAGTTGAAGAGTGACCGTGAGGATTCGACATATCAGCATCACATGAAGGATGCGCGGTTCACTATTCCCAATGCGGGATTACTCGCAAAAGTCGTCGATATGATCGACAAGATCCCGATGGAGGATCGAGATACCAAGGGCGACCTTTACGAGTATATGCTCGGCAAGATTGCCACTGCCGGCCAGAACGGGCAGTTTCGTACACCGCGGCACATCATTCGTTTGATGGTTGAGCTGGTAAAGCCGACGCCTAACGACATTGTTTGTGATCCGGCATGCGGCACGGCGGGTTTCTTAGTTGCGACAGGTGAGTACCTCCGCGAGAATCACAAAGAGATCTTCACAAACGACAAGCTGCGTCATCATTTCCACGAAAGACTCTTTAACGGTTTCGACTTCGACTCGACGATGTTGCGCATTGGCAGCATGAACATGTTATTGCACGGTGTTGAGAATCCGAACATTCGTTACAAAGACTCGCTTGCTGAGGAGCATGCGGGGGATGAGGAGCAGTACACACTTGTGCTCGCTAATCCACCGTTCGCCGGATCGCTAGATTATGAGAACACGGCGAAGGATCTTCAGCGGGTGGTAAAGACGAAAAAGACAGAGCTGCTTTTTCTCGCTTTGTTTTTACGATTGCTTAAGTCCGGCGGACGGGCTGCAGTGATCGTTCCGGATGGGGTTTTGTTTGGTTCGTCAAATGCTCACAAGACTTTGCGTAAGACTCTTGTTGAAGAACAGAAGCTTGAGGCCGTGATTTCGTTACCGGGCGGTGTGTTTAAGCCTTACGCCGGTGTTTCAACGGCCATCCTTGTATTTACCAAAACCAACTCAGGCGGAACGGACTACGTCTGGTTCTACGATGTAGATGCTGATGGATGGTCGCTCGACGACAAACGAACGGCTTTGTTGTCAGAAGAGAAGCTTGGTGCGATTCCGGAGCTCGATCTTTCCGCGCAAGAACATCTCAAGAATAATCTACCTGACATTCTCGCACGCTGGTTCAGACGTGAGGCAGATGAGAGGGCCAACGAGCCTACGATGCAAAGCTTTTGTGTGCCTAAGGGAGATATTGCAGCGCAAGGGTTCGACCTTTCGCTCAACCGCTATAAGGAAGTCGTGCATGAACAGACTGAACATCTTTCACCTATAGAGATTCTCGCCAATCTTGTGACATTGGAAGCAGAGATTCACCACGATATGAAAGAACTGGAGAAAATGTTGAAGTGACGAACGGGCGGAATAATGAACGGGGAATGGAAAACAGTCGAGTTACGAGAGGTGGCGACAATTGAGCGTTCTGTGATTCAGCCAACGGATATTGTCAGTGGGACAAGATACTTGGGCCTCGAACACATCGAAAGCGGAGGCAGAATCCTAGGCGCTACGCCGGTTGGTGAGGGTGAACTAGCGAGTTCCAAGTTCAATTTCAATGAAAAGCACGTTCTTTACGGAAAGCTGCGTCCTTACCTCACGAAAATCTCCTGCCCGAACTTCGCGGGTATATGTAGTACGGATATCTTGCCCATTCTTCCAGGGCCGAAACTGGATCGTCGTTTTCTCTGCTATTTCCTCCGTCAGCCCTTAATGGTGAATTACGCCAACTCACGCGCCGTAGGGATCAACCTCCCACGGCTTGCACCCTCCATTCTCGGTAGGTTTCAAATACCACTGCCGCCGCTAGCTGAGCAGCGGCGAATTGCGGACATTTTGGATCGGGCAGAGGCGTTGCGCGCCAAGCGGCGCGCCGCCCTCGCCCAACTCGACTCTCTGACGCTATCTATCTTCCTCGATCTGTTTGGGCACCCAGTGTCGAATCAAAAACGGTGGCCCCTAACGCCTTTTTCAGAAGTTGGCACTCTCGAACGCGGAATTTCAAAGCATCGGCCGCGAAACGCTCCCGAACTTCTTGGTGGACCTTATCCGTTGGTTCAAACGGGCGACGTTGCAAACTGCGATGGGTATATTCGAAATTATCATTGTACCTATTCTGAAATTGGTCTTCGCCAAAGCCGAATATGGTCGGCGGGTACCTTGTGTATCACCATCGCTGCAAATATTGCAAAGACCGGTATCCTTACATTTGATGCCTGTTTTCCTGATAGTATTGTCGGCTTCAACGCTGTCGAATCTGCGACCGTAGAGTACATCAGGTACTGGCTTTCATTTCTTCAAAAATCGCTGGAAGATGCGGCACCTGAATCGACGCAGAAGAATATCAACCTTGCGTTGCTTCGAGGTCTTCTGGTTCCTGTTCCTCCTTTAGAACTGCAGCGCGAATTCGCGACCCAGGTGGCGGCAGTCGAAAAGCTGAAGACAACGCAACGCGCGTCGCTGGAAGAACTCGATAATCTCTTCGCCTCGCTTCAGTACCGCGCTTTCCGCGGGGAGTTATGAGCTTGCGTTTTGCCTCCATTTCTGTCAGAAATCTTAGCCTATTTTTCTGACAGAATTTGGGTGAGTAATACGTGCAAACCATTGATAGTAAAATAAGGAACCGGATTTCTGGGAAGGGGCCGGGTGCCGTCTTCACTCCAAATGATTTCTTAGATCTCGGCGGGCGGGACGCCGTGGATAAGGTCTTGTCTCGTCTGGCGGCTCAGAAAACAATACGCCGGATTGCTCGCGGTCTTTATGAGTATCCACGTGAGCACGCGGAATTGGGACTCCTGTCTCCCGACATTGAGAAAATCGCGAAAGCATTAGCCGGCAAAGACCGAATACGTTTACAACCAGCGGGTGCCTACGCCACGAACCTTTTAGGTCTGTCCGAGCAAGTGCCGGCTAAGGCTGTCTTCCTGACCGATGGGCCCTCACGCACAGTGAAGATCGGACGGCAGGAAATCCAGTTGCGTCACACGACGCCGCGCAACATGGCAGCGGCCGGACGATTGAGCGGATTGCTAATGCAGGCGTTTCGTCATTTGGGCCGCGAGCACATTACGCCCCAACGTATGGCTCACCTCAAACGCGCCTTGCCTGCAAAAGAGCGCAAGCAATTATTGAAAGACCTTGCCCTGGTGCCCACATGGATGCATCCGCTCTTTCGAAACCTTGCGGAGAGCAAATCGTGAAGCTCAAATTCTTCGCTCGCTCTCCGCAAGAACAAACTGACTTCATTCGCGAGGTAGCGGCTCGACGCAACATATCAGCCGTGCTGGTTGAGAAAGACTTCTGGGTTACGTGGACGCTGGCTGTGCTGTTTGCGCATCCCGAGTTGGGCAACCAGTTGGTCTTTAAAGGCGGCACATCGTTATCGAAAGTCTTTGGCGTGATTGAAAGATTTTCAGAAGACGTCGATCTGTCTGTCAGTCCAGAATTTGTCGGTATTAATGAGCAGTGGGTTGAAGACGCCGAAACTCGAAGCAAGCGGACCGACCGAATGAAACAATTGGAAGCTGCTTGTACAAAGACGGTGAGAGAGCGAATCGCGCCTGAGTTGGAGCGCATTGCGGAAGACGCACTCGGTAAATCTGCCAACGGTAAGAACTGGATCGAATTTCAAGTTGATGACGACACTCATTCGCCGGTCGTCCTCTTTCACTATCCATCCAATGAAGCTACCGGCTTCGAGTATCTGCGTCGTTCCATCAAGATGGAGTTCGGATCGCTCACTGATCAAAGGCCTGTCGGCAAACACTCAATTCGACCCTGGACCGCTGAAGAGTTTTCAGCAGTGTTTCCTGATTTTCAGTGTGACGTGGTCGCGCTCGAACTTGAAAGGAGTTTTTGGGAAAAGGCCACTATTCTCCATGCTGAGTATCATCGCGATCAGGCGAAGCCGATTCGCGATCGCTTCTCGCGCCATTATTCAGACACAGCTGCGATCGCGAAGCATGAAGAGATCGCTTCAGCCTTGGCTAATGATGAACTTCGACAACACGTAGTCGATTGGAAGAACCGCTTTTTTCCATCAGGCTGGGCGCATTACGAGACGGCGAAACCCGGATCGTTTCACCTTGTGCCGCCCGACTTTCGTCTGGCTGAGCTTGAAAGAGATTACCGCGAGATGCAGGCAATGTTTCTGAAAAAGCCGCCCGATTTTGCGAGCGTATTGAGCGTGTTGTCGGATTTAGAAAGGAAGATCAATCGCAGCGGATGAGCAACTTTGTCTTCCTGCAATCTGAATGGCCCGAACTCTATGACTCGTCCGTCAAGGTTGAGTCTCTAGCTCAGACGGATGCGCGGAGTTGTTGCTTCTACGCGCGACGAACCCTCGAGCTCGCGATTCACTGGTTGTACGATCATGATTCCGAACTCAAACGTCCCTATGACGAGAACTTGAGTGCTCTCATCTACGAGCCAACTTTCAGAAATAACCTCACGAACGATCTCTTTCTCAAGGTCAAAACGATCAAGGAAATTGGGAATCTGGCTGTTCATTCACGGAAACCGATCACCGAAAGAGATGCGCTGCGAGCTACGAAAGAACTGTTTCACTTTCTTTATTGGCTTGCGCGAATGTACACACGTCACTCGCCGTCGCAGTATCAGAACATTGTCTGGAATGAACAAGCAATCCCGGCGCGACAGGTCTCAGTCTCCGCAAAGACTCTCCACCAGTTAAAAGTACTTGAAGAACAACTGGGCGAGAAAGATAGAGAAATTGCCGAGAAGGCGAAAGCACTCGCCGACACCGACACACAGATTTCGTTGTTGCGCGAGCAAATTGCGGAGGCGAAGAAACAGAACGAGAAGATCCCCGACGACCACGACTACTCCGAAGCGGAAACGCGGGATTATTTCATCGACTTGTTACTGCGTGAAGCAGGCTGGGCGCTCGATAAACGCGAAGATCGCGAGTATCCCGTTACGGGTATGCCCAACGAAAAGGGCGAGGGCTTTGTGGATTACGTGCTGTGGGCGCCAGATGGTTTACCGCTCGCTGTTGTTGAAGCCAAGCGCACAAAAAAGGATGCGCGAATCGGCCGACAACAAGCAAAGCTTTACGCTGATTGTCTCGAAGCGAAATTCAAACAGCGCCCGCTGATCTTTTACACCAACGGGTACAAAACCTGGTTTTGGGATGATTTGAATTATCCACCGCGTGAGATACAGGGCTTTTACAAACGTGATGAGCTTGAGCTTCTGATCCAAAGGCGCAGCAAGCGGAAAGACTTGGCAAAAGAAAGTACTAACAAAGAAATCGTTGAAAGATATTACCAGGAAGAATCTATTCGCGCTGTCACCGAGCACTTCTCAAACATGCAGCGCAAGGCCCTGGTTGTAATGGCAACAGGTGCTGGGAAGACCAGGACCGTCATAGCGCTGTGTGAACTGCTTCAAAGATGCAATTGGATCAAACGCGTTCTCTTTCTCGCAGACAGAGTTGCACTTGTCCGCCAAGCCTGCAATGCGTTCAAAAAACACTTGCCAGATTCCAATCCCGTTAACCTGGTGACTGACAAATTCACGGATAGCCGAGTATACATTTCAACTTATCCGACGATGATGGGCCAGATTAATGACATTGAAGATGGATTACGGAGATTCGGAGTAGGTCACTTCGATCTCGTCATAATCGACGAGGCTCATCGCTCCGTCTATCAAAAGTATCGCGCGATCTTTGAGTACTTCGACTCCCTGCTGGTTGGATTAACGGCAACGCCAAAAGACGAAGTGGACCGCAATACGTACTCGCTCTTCGATCTTGAAAAGGGTGTTCCAACTTACTCATACGATCTTGATCAGGCTGTTGCTGATGGGTTCCTTGTGCCTTATGTGCCTGTTGAGGTGCCGCTAAAGTTTCTGCGTGGCGGCATTAAGTACGACGATTTGAGCGAGGAAGAGAAAGAAGAGTGGGATGCGATTGAATGGGATGAAGGAAAACACGAGGTACCAGAGGCGGTAAATGCCGCCGCACTTAACAAGTGGTTATTCAACGCTGACACCGTCGACAAAGTGCTTGAGACCTTGATGAAACGGGGACAAAAGATTTCGGGTGGAGACGTTTTGGGAAAGACGATCATTTTCGCCAAGAATAAGAACCATGCCGTTTTCGTTCAGGAGCGCTTTGACAAGAATTACCCGCATTACAAAGGTGCTTTTGCGCGCACAATCGTCAGCGGAGAACCCTATGCTCAGACTCTGCTCGATGAATTTTCCACGCCTGACAAGCTGCCGCAGATAGCGCTTTCAGTCGATATGCTCGACACGGGCATTGATATTCCCGAGATCGTTAACCTGGTCTTCTTCAAAATTCTTCGGTCAAAAACCAAATTCTTCCAAATGATTGGTCGCGGCACACGGCTGCGACCCGATCTCTTCGGTCCGGGCGAAAACAAAGAGTTTTTCTACATCTTTGACTTCTGCGAGAACCTCGAGTTCTTCAAGCAAGACGCGAAAGGCGTTGAAGGTTCGGCCCAGGTCACTTTGACCGAGAAGATTTTCCGTGCTCGCGTAGGACTTCTAGAAGAGTTTCGCCATGCCGGTACCGCTGACGAATCAATTCGCGAATTGGATATCGAGTTGTCAGAAACACTGCGGCAGCAGATCGAAGCTATGAACGTAGATAACTTCATTGTAAGACCGCATCGGGGAGTGGTTGAGAAGTTTCGCGAACCGGCTGTGTGGGAGGAATTGAGTCCCGAGGAGTTTGACGAGTTGGGGTTCATCCTCGCTGGGTTGCCAACTCAACAAGATCCTGAGGATGAAACCGCAAAACGATTTGACCTCGTCATGCTCAAGTTGCAATTAGCAACTCTGAAAAAGTCTTCGGCATTCACCAAACTGCGTGACCAGGTCAAAGAGATTGCTAGTAGGTTGGAAGAGAAACGAACAATCCCAATGATTAACGATCAGTTGGATTTGATTCTTGATCTTCAGCAGGATGAGTATTGGACAGACATAACGTTGCCGATGCTCGAGGATGTGCGGAAACGTTTGCGCGATCTGGTAAAGTTCATCGACAAGAGCCAGCGGAAGTTGATTTATACGGACTTCGAAGATGAGCTGGGTGAAATCATGGTTGGGGGATACAGCGCCACACCCTCAGCCATAAACATTAGTCAATATAAGAAGAAAGTTTTGAGTTTCCTGAGGCAGCATGAGAACCACCTCACTTTGCAAAAATTGAAAAGAAACGTTCCTATTACTGCGACTGATCTTAAAGAACTCGAACGAATACTTTTTGAAACAGGAGGAGTTGGCACAAAGGAGGATTTCGAGAAGGCTTATGGCAAACAGGAACAGTTGGGGTTATTTATAAGGAAACTCATCGGCCTTGATAAGCAGGCCGCAAAAAGAGCATTTCGAGATTACCTGGACGCGAAAAACCTAACAGCTAATCAGATTCGCTTTATCGATCTTATAATTGAATATCTAACGCAGAACGGAGTTATGGATCCATCGCTCCTGTACGAAGCACCATTCACAGACTACAGCAGTAAAGGACTCGACGGTGTATTCCAGGATTCGGAAGCGCAGGGAATAGTAGTGATATTGAATTCAATTCAGGAGGCCGCCGTGGCTTAATCACCAGTGCAGAAGGTCCCTCTCGATTCTAGTGTCAAAAGAAGAAACCGCGCACTCACAAACTATGCTATAGTGCGCGGCACTCCCCAAAACGAAACGGGCCGACTTGTGCTGACACACAAAATCGACCCTAAGACCTCAACCTTCTAGAGAAAGGATGAAGCCCATGGCTAGTCATAGTAGCGCAACCGTGCGCGAAGACACACCTCACGCAAACCAAACATCAAGAACCAATACAATCGTCAGTGCTCTTAAGCGAAGAGCACAAGCAGTCTCGAACGACAAATCGATCGATCCGCAGAGTCGTGCGATTATTCGTTACGCATTGGAAATAAACGACCCGTGGCTTGCTCGACTCGTGCGCCGTGCCGATGCAGGCAAAGCGATTGTCGATACTCTCGACTTCGATGAAACGTTCGAACCGAACAACGATGATACGAACGAGGAGAAAATCGAAGCGTTGACGGAGATGATCTGTCGCGCAGGTGACGAGCCGGGAACCAAAGCGGCCCGAAAGCACTCGCGAACACGGCGAAACATCTGGCCTTCACTCGCTGCGGTGAGTTGAACCTTTACGGCATGGTCGACGCTCAGATCGCTGTTGTTGGCGGGCAACACGGGAATGTCATGATCGTTTCTCGATTCAAATAGCCGGTCCACCCAATTAGCCGGTACACCCACGACCGGCTAGCTGGTCTTCAGACGCAGCGCAAAGATTCGCCGGAAGGGCAGGCGGGCCCTCTGTATTGAACCGATCACAAATTGTTATAGGTTCACCGGAGCATCCCCGATCTCGTCAAGAAACTCAACGCGATTTTCGATTTCCGCTGAATTTCGTCTTTCATCTGGCTGAGGATGAAAGCTGAAGATTGAGGTGCCAAATTGGAACCTCAAACAGTGTGGCAGACGCTGCCGGTTCACGGTCTGAGCCGCAGATTACGCGGATTACACACGGATTCGAGGGATTTTGTCGCGGGGTTCCAGGTCCTTCAACGTTCAAGGTCACAAATTGTGATCTTGAAGATGGTTCGGTCTATTAGCGTTTGAGCGGAAAGCGCCACCTACGTCGTCGTTCTCACTGTAATTCCGTGACGCGACGGGCCATGAGGACTACAATCTTCCGGCCCAGGCGCAGAATCATTTCCGCACGCCGCTAACTTCGGATGATCGATCCCTTCCAGTGCACACGCTGTAACGCCTCTCTTGTTGTAGTTGACGCTCCAACCGTCGTCTGCCGCTACTGTGGTGCTGTGAACCAGGTGCCGGCGGCGTACCGCGAAGAGCTTCGGCTGTCGCGCGATCTCGATCAAACGACACGCTGTGCGATAGCAGAGTGGGCGCGCTTGGACCACATTAAAGTTCCACGTTGGTGGTTTGTATGTACCATTAGCATTCCTTTTCTGCTTATTGCGGGAGGTCTCGCGGTTCTTCTGACCCTTGGTATTCTGAAAACGGTGAGCAGCACAAACCTTGCTCAGCTCGTCGCAATTTTCGTTTGGCTTCCAGTTGTGCCGGCTGCGTTGTTGGCGTCCAGCATAGGCATGAGAAACCTGCTTGTGACTGGCGCTGCGCGTATAGGTGTTGCATTTGCTGCGATACCGTCAACGTCCGAGAGCGGTCGACTAAATTGTCGCCAATGCGGCGCACCACTCACTGTTGAAGCAGACGACATTCTGGTTCGATGTTTCTACTGCGACGCGGAGAGTATCGTGCGACTTGACGCATCGCAGATGCGGTCATTGGAAGCAAATGTCGGAACGGCGAAAATGAGTTTAGCTCAGGCAATGGCCGCGTTATCAAAGCACGCCGAGCTTGCCTCGTTGGAAACGCGTGGCCGTGTGTACGTGATCGCCGGCTTGTTAGTCTTACCACTCCTCTGGTCCTTTGTGTTAGCTGTACAGTTAAGTTACTGGTCTTTCTTGATTGCGTTAGATGTGTTTGTGCTCAGCCTTTGTGTGTTTTGGATGATGCGCGAGGCCTTTCTCCCCCCGGCAACAGTAGAAGAACTTGATGCACTTAGAGCAACAGAAAAACATCCTCAAGACCGGACAACTAAGCGGGCCGGCACTCGCGGATGGTACGACCATGCTTTCGAGGCGATGAATTTCTTAGTTCCGTTGGTAGTAACATTGATGTTTGTAGTGATTGAGGCGATTGTTTTCACCCGTTTATGAAGCCACAGATGGCCAGTAATTCTTTGCCAGCATTTCCACCTTGGCGGTGTTAAGCAATAGAATCACTTTCATTTGGTAAGACCCCCCAGTCAAGACTGAACAAAGACCTTCGGAGGACCGCGACCGATGCAAACCTTCCTACAGGACTTGAAATACGCGCTGCGCATGCTGAAAAAGAATCCGGCCTTTACCGCAGTAGCGATTCTGACGCTCGCCGTGGGCATCGGCGCCAATTCCGCCATCTTCAGCGTCGTCAACTCAGTCCTGCTGCGGCCGTTGCCTTACCGGCAACCCGGTCAACTCGTCCGCGTCTACAGTGAATTTCCCACGATGCAGCTCAAGAAGTTCTGGCTCTCGCCTCCCGAACTGCTCGACATTCAGCGCGAGGCAAAATCCTGGGAAACGATCGGCGCCTGGCTGCCGGTCGGTCAGAACGTCGGGACGGAGAGTGAGCCACTCCGAGTCACTTCCGCCGTGGTTACGCGCAGCTTGATTGATGTGCTGGGAGTGCAACCAGAACGTGGCCGCAACTTCACAGAAGAGGAAGATCGCAATGGTGGACCAAACGTCGCCATCATCTCCCACGGTCTTTGGCAAAAAGGCTTTGGCGGAGCAAGTGACATCATTGGCAAACAGATTCAGGTCAACGCGAAACCAACCACCGTCGTCGGTGTGATGCCCGCAAACTTTGCCTTCCCTCCTGGAAGTAACGATCAGGCCGAGCTTCTCGTGCCTTTCCAATTTGATCCAGCCAACCCAGGCGGTCGCGGTTCGCACTTTCTTTCGGTGATCGGCAGGTTGAAACCGGGTGTGACGATCGAGCAAGCGCAAAGTGAAATGACGAGCTTGATGGCCGGCTGGAAGAGTGAAAATCGCGCACGGCATTTACTAAATCCTCAAGGTCATCCGGTGGTAATGCTTGGTCTTCACGAAGACGTTGTCGGCTCAGCTCGCAAAGCCGTATGGCTGCTCATGGCTGCGGTCGGCTTCGTTCTGCTCATCGCGTGTGTGAACGTTGCGAACCTGTTGCTGGCTCGCGCCGAATCACGTCATCGTGAGTTTGCAGTCCGGCTGGCACTCGGAGCCGGTCTAAGACGAATGGTCCGGCAATTCGTCGCCGAGGGTTTCGTACTGGTTTTGATCGCTTCAATTCTCGGAGTAGCGCTCGCATTCGTGGGATTGAAGATCCTGTTACTGTTTGCGCCGGATAGTGTGCCGCGCACTGAGGAGATTGGCGTTGGTCTTCCCGTACTCGCCTTTACGATCGCGGTTGCGATCGTCGCTGTCTTTCTCTTTGGTCTCGCACCACTGGCCCAAGTCAGCGAACGTAACCTGGCTAACTGGATTCGCGGCGCCGGGCAGCGCGCAATTCGAGGAGGTCAGGCGCTTCGCAAAAGTCTCGTAATCGCAGAGATTGCTCTCGCAGTGATCCTGGTCATCGGCTCCGGCCTGATGATTCGCGCCTTCTGGAAGTTGCAACAAGTCAACATCGGCTTTGATCCAGCAGGTGTTGTCAGCTTCAGCTTGAATCTCCCCGGGACTAAATACAAGAGCCCCGAAGCCCTCCAATTTGTAAACGCGCTCGAGCAGAGACTCAGCAGTATTCCCGGCGTGACTGGCGTCTCCCTCGCAAGCGGACTACCTCCGCTGCGCCGCATCAATGCTAACGACACCGAGATAGAAGGTTACCAGCAGACACCGGATAGCCCGGCGCAGAACGTCGACTACTGGAACGTCGTTGGTACCGACTATTTCAAGACGATGAAGATCCGCTTGTTAGAGGGTCGCACTTTTGACACGCAGGACGATAACCCCAACGCGATGCCGGTGGTGATCGTCAACCAGGCGCTCGCAAAAAGGTTTTGGACCGGCAGTCCGATTGGCCGACGTGTGAATCCCGGATTTGCCGATCCCAAAGTGTGGTTCACGATCGTCGGCGTGGTTGAAGACACCAAACGCGGGCATGGACAGACCCGCCGGTCCTGAACTCTACTTTGAGGCACGACAGGTAGCGAAGCAGTTCCTCGGTGGGAACGTGAATTTCGTCGTGCGAGCCGCGAATGATTCGACGCCCCTGGAGGGCTCGATTCGCAATGTAGTCCGTGAATTGGATTCGAGTCTGCCGGTTTACAATTTGCGGTCCATGAACGAGGTGGTGTCGAAGTCGATGGTCCAACCACGCTTCCTCGCGCTGCTGCTGGCCACGTTTTCCGGCATCGCGCTGTTCCTGGCGGCGATTGGTATTTACGGCGTGATGGCGTATTCGGTGGCGCAACGCACGCAAGAGATAGGAGTACGCATGGCGCTCGGAGCGCGACCGCTTCACGTGTTGCGACTCGTCCTCGGACAGAGCCTGGGCATGTTGCTCATCGGCATCGTCATCGGATTGGCAGGAGCATTTGCGCTGACGCGATTGATGCGCACCCTACTGTTTGAAATAACGGCTACTGACCCGCTGACCTATGTCAGTGTAATTGGGTTACTGACTGTCGTCGCATTGCTGGCGTGCTACATTCCGGCGCGTCGCGCAGCGAAGGTCGATCCATTAATTGCGCTAAGATACGAATAGACCGCAAGATGATTGGAGAGGTGAAGGATATGATAGTTACGGTATTGCTTACGAGCATGATGATGTTGGCCTGCGGAGCGCCGCGGGCGGATTTCACAACGGCGACATCGCAGAGGCGCGACTTTCAGGAGCGCGACGAAATTAACCGAACGTACCAATTGCCGCCGGGCGCGCGTGTTGAAGTGTCGAGCATTCGTGGCCCCGTCGAAATCGTCACCACGGATACGGCAACGGCGGAGGTGCAAATCATCCGCACCGCACGCACTCGTGCTGACCTCGAGTATCACAAGATCGAAGTCGAACAGACGGGTAACAGCCTTGTGGTTCGCGGTGTACAGGAGCCTGAACAGCGCCGCGTGCAGAATATTCAAGTAGACCATCATGTCATACTCAAGCTGCCTCGACAGATCGATCTCTCAGTCAGCAGTGTCAGTGGCCCGCTCAAAGTCGGCGACGTAGACGGCCAGGTGCATGTGAGCAGTATTAGCGGCTCTGGCAATATCGGTAACGTCGGTGGCAAACTACAAGCGAACAGCATCAGTGGAAATCTCGAAGTCGGGAACGTGGGCGCAGAGGCGCGAGTGAGCAGCATCAGTGGCAACCTCGGTCTTGGGCAGGTAAACGGCTTGCTTGACGCGTCGAGCGTAAGTGGTGGTCTGAAGGCGACGCTTGTCAGCCTGAGCCCTCAGGGCATTCACATCAAGAGCGTGAGTGGCTCGGTGGAGATTGGATTCAAGAGTGAAGTCAACGCAGACTTCAACGCCGAGGGTGTCAGCGGTCAGGTTTATCTCGAAGTGCCTAACGTCATTCGGGATAGTGAAGCGAAGTCGCCGGACGTCCGTGCGCGCATCGGCGCAGGAGGCACGCCCATTACGATCTCGAGCGTGTCGGGCAATATCCGGTTGACGCGAAGTTAACCCTTGATACGTTAGGTTAGCTCAGAAACCCATCCACAGATTACGCAGATTCTACAAAACAATCTGCGTAATCTGCGGATAAGAAATATCAATCACTGCGCAGCGTTCGAATCGGATCGATTCTTATTGCTCGTCGCGCAGGAACGCTGGACGCAAGGAGCGCTATACAGACAACTAGCATTGCCATTAGAAAGTAGACCAACGGATCAGTTCCGCTGACGGCAAAGAGAAGAGACTTCATAAACTGATTCAACGCCAGCGATGCGGAAAAGCCGATCAAGAGTCCAGCAACGACCAGAATAGCGCCTTCTCCAAGAATCAACTTCATCACTGCCGTCTTCTGTGCACCCAAAGCGACTCTAATCCCGATTTCTCTGTTTCGCTGCATGACTGCGAAATTCATAGTCGCATAGATTCCCGTTGCGGCTAACAAAGCAGCCAGGAATCCAAATGCTGAAAAGAGCCACAAATTGAAGCGCCGCGGTGCGACGGCGTCAGCGACAAACTGATCGAATGGCCGAACATTGAAAACGACGCCGCGTGAGTCAAGTGCTTGTAATTTTTGCTGGACCGGAATGATCAATGAGGAAGGATCCGTCTTCGTCTTCACGACGAAATTCATGATCGGAAACGTTGAAGACTGCTGGTAAGAGACGTAAAGTGCAGGTTCGGCGTCGAGCTCCAGACTTCTATGTTTGATACTGGCGATTACTCCGACAATCTCACCTTTAACAAACTGTGAATCTCCATCGAGTCGAACACCAACGGGCTCTCTTCCTGCAAGGTATGTTCGAGCGAACGCCTCATTTATTACGAACACCTGAGGCGTATCCCGCCGTTCACGATCATCGAACAAACGTCCCTTCTTCAACTCAACGCCAGCCGTCTCAAAGAATGAGGGTGACACGACGCGGTAATCGGCAACTCTTTCCTCAGCCTTCGTGCCGTTCGTCTCGCCTACAATCCGAAATGGCAGTTTCATTGTGCGGCCGCCGAGCGGCAGGTGCGATATCGCTCCAACCGAAGTTACACCAGGTAACGTACTCAACGTCTCCAGTGCTTGACGAAAGAGTTGCGTACGTTTCGGACTGCCGTTCGGATAATCAGCAAAACTCACCGACAGGCCAGCCGTTAAAAGATGCTCGCTCTTCATTCCAGAGTCTGTAGCTTGCAATCGCCAGAAGCTCTTTACGACGAGACCTGCGCCGGTCAAGAGAATCATTGCCAGTGCGATTTGCCCAACAACTAGAGTTCGACGAACTCGATTCGATCGTCGAGGAGTGGTCCCACGAGTGTGAGAATTCTTAAGCGCATCGTTGAGTTCCAATTGTGAGGCTTGAAATGCCGGAAATAAGCCAAACAAAATCGTGCTCAGACATGATATCGCCAAAGCAAAACAGAAAGCGGGAACGCTCAGCGTGGATTCCGTTAGGCGAGGTATCGAATCGGGAGCCATGTTCCGGACCACTGAAAGACACACGGCGGCGACAAATACGCCTAGAGTGCCGCCAAGCACGGAGAGCAGAATATTTTCGATCAGGAATTGCCTCACGATACGGAACCGGCCGGCGCCTAGTGCGAGTCGTAATGCCAACTCTCGACGTCTGACGTGAATGCGTCCGAGCTGCAAGTTTGCGACATTCGCACAGGCGATAACCAACACGATCGCAACCGCACTAAACAACAGAAGCAATGCGGCGCGTGAGTTACCGAATAGATAGGCATGCAATGACTCAATCTGAACCTGCCAACCTTTATTGGTGTCGGGATAGAGTTCTGCCTGTCGCTGCGTCAAGGTGTTTATTTCAGCTTGAGCTTGTTCGATAGTGACGCCGGGCTTCAATAGCCCAATCGTGCGCCAGTTATGTGAGCCGCCGCGGTCGAGATCTGTGATCTCAGTCATAGTGAAGAGATCAACGCGCGCCGGGAAGTTTGTTGCTGCGGGAAGAACGCCAACGATGACAGAAGAGGCATTAGGACCCGGTTGTAAGCCGAACGTGATTGTCTTCCCGATGACAGTTTGATCTCCACCAAATTGCCGGAGCCACAAGGCGTGACTGATGATCACACTATCTTCGGGCTCATTAACTTCTGCGAAGTCCCTTCCTAATTCAGGTTGAACTCCGAGCGTGCGAAAGAAGTTAGGCGTCACATAAATCCCTTCAACGCGTTCGGGTGATCTTGCGCCATAAAGATTCAGAGGAAGCGTTCCCCACGCCGCTATTCTTTCGAAGCTTTGACTTTGCTCGCGAAAATCGAGGATATCGGCAGGGTTGAGAAAGGCGTCATTGATGCCCAGTGTCGCATTTCGATTAGACAGCCAGACAACTCGCTCCGCGCCGGCGTACGGCAGCGGCCGAATCAGCACCGTATGTACTACGCTGAAGATCGCAGTGTTGGCGCCGATACCGAACGCAAGCATGAGGGTTGCCATGAAGACAAAACTTCGACTTCTCGAGAGTGTTCGACAGGCATAGCGAAGATCTTGCCAAGTGTCAGCCAGTGGTCGAAGCATTTCGACGTCTCGATACTCTTCCTTTATGTTTCCGATGCCACCCAAACTTATCCTGGCCAGACGAGCTGCTTCGTCAGGTGTGTGTCCGAGTTTCATGTTCTTTTCGGTTTCGAGTTCGAGATGAAGTCGAAGCTCTTCATCAAGAGCGTGATCGATATGCTGTCTGTTTATGAGAGCACGAACTCGTCTGAACAGCGTGCTGATGTTCATACTTGTGTCAGGACCAGATGGATGGCTCCGGTGATACGTTCCCAGGATGCCGTTTGAGCTAGAAGCTCTTTACGGCCGGCGGCAGTTAGTTTGTAAAACTTCGCGCGACGATTGTTCTCGGACACGCCCCACTGCGCGACAATCAGACCGTTGAGCTCGAGACGATGCAGTGCCGGGTACAAGGATCCCTGATTGACGCTCAATACATTGTCAGACACCTGTTGAATGCGTTGCGCTATGTCCCAGCCATGCGCCGGCCGTAGAGCGAGTGTCTTCATAATGAGGAGATCAAGTGTTCCTTGTAAGAGGTCGTCTTTGTGTGTTCGCATCGTGGTTGTTGTAGACCATCGACAGGAGCCAAAGATTACTCGTCGTCTTGTAGAATGTCAACAAGAAGGCCGGACACGCGCAGATCCGGCCCCTTGGTTTCTCTAAGGGAACAGCTAACAGGAGTAAACTCGTGGTCTTTTTTATCAGGCGTTCTTCATAGCGTGCTGAAACACGGGTTAAACAAGCAGACTCGGTTTTTCCCGGAACCGGCACAGATGCTGTAACACAGCGGTTGCATTTCAGATCTAGTCACGCGCACTGGGACACTGAGTTCAACCGTCGTCAGAGGTTTGCCCTCTTGACGAGCCTTTTCGGCGGCCATCTTAAGAATTACCTGCTCGAAAGATGGTTCCGTCGCCAGCTTATCCAACTCTGCGGCATCCACTGGTGTGGAACGCGTCGCGGGAGCAGTTGCCCTCTCCTGCTGAGCAATGGCAAACCCGATCATACCCGCGATTAATATCAGAAAAGTCAATACGCTTTTTTTTATGTTCATGTGAGCCTCCGAGGTTGAGATTTGTGGAATGCGAGGAACGACCGACTTATATCACATGAAAGGATGGATTGATATTGCTAGTGGGCAGGCATTGTGCAAACTCACGATTCTGATCGAACTGATTTGCCGATCGTATTTCGCGAAACTCAGATTCCTTGTACTCAGTGGATCAAGCAACTCCAGCTTTTGAAATAGAGGGGCGGACGCGAAGTTCCGCCCCTAACCATCTCCTGACGAACTCGATCGAATGCCGGACTACCTGCGCCTGCGCGCGGTCGCACGCAGCCGGTGGACTTCCTTCTTCAATTTTTCAATTTCGTTCTGCTGCTCTTTAATCGCATTGAGCATGGTCCAGATGATCGGATCGTTGTTGACCATCAAATAACCATTGGCATTCGCGGTAACAGCCTCGGGAATTACCTGTTGCACTGCCTGAGCGGAGAAGCCAATGTGCTCGCCGGGCGACTTAATACCTAAAGCGTTGTTTGGCTTGTATTCGTACCGCACTGGCTGCAATTGCATCACAGCTCTGAGCCCACTCTGATACGTTCCGCGGATTCTCTTCAAACGTTCATCGGAGAACACCGCCCACGTTCCGCCGCCGGGTTTGCTGGCTGTACCATTCACCGAAAGAAGATCTGTCGGTGCGTTTGTTCCTATGCCAACGTTGCCGCCGTTCGGATTAAGCAGTAAAGGAAACCTGTTTGCCAGATTTGCGCTGTCATAGACTTGCATCCATCCCGCTCCTCCGCCAAAACCAAAGTCTATTACGCCAGTTCCGCCTGTTTGGCTGAAACGCGCAATGCCTGTTGGTGTCGTTCCAGACGAAGCCGGCAATCCAGTTCCTCCGAAGACTTCTGCCCTGAGATTTGGCGAGGCGGTTCCAATACCAACGTTGCCGGCCGCTGAGATGTCGATTGAACTAGTCGGTGCACCAGGCCGGATACGGAAGGGCAAACGCGAACCACTGGTAACATCGCGCACGAAGAAGTTAGCTTCATTTCCAGCCAGGTCCCAGGTTTGAGCCGTGAACCCGCCCGTATTGTTTTGTTCGAGTCGAATTGCTGGAGTGTCGGTTGTGTTCGCGTGAATATCTAACACCGGCGTGGCTGTACGAAGACCAACCTTACCAGTGCTACTTACTCTCACCGAATTCGCCGGCGCGCCGGCATCGACTTCCAACACAATCGTTCCTGTCTCTGAATTTCCGGTGGTGCCTTGATCTACGAACGCGAGAAAATTGCCGCCACCACTCGCCGAACTATTTGCCCTGATCTGCCAGTTATTGCTCGCAAATCCGGCGCTGGTGCTTGTGTCATCGAACTGAATGCGATCGTTGTTTTCTTTCACCCGGATCGTGTCAAAACCAAAGTTTTCGCCATCAGCGCAGTCAAGTCCGACGCAGGCACTACCCTGCACAATAAGATCGTCGGCAATCACGAAATCAAAAAAGGGATTAACTGCAGGGTGATGGAGCCGGAAACCACTCATCGGGGTGGTCCCACTGGCAGGCCGGAAAACTCGCGACTTCGCCGGCACACTCGCCATTCGACGTGAAGTTGCTTCTGAAGCTCCTGCGACGACAACCGAACCGTTCAGGATCGAGAAGCTTCCTGACACGACCGCCGGCTGAGACTGCAATACACCGCGTTTAATTAGATCACGCCTGACGTCCGCGTCATTTCCTTTTGCGCGCGCCGCGGCGAGTGTTTCCTTAACATCAGATCCAATCTGAGGCGTGAGGCGAAGTTCGTAAGAGTATTGACCGTCGGGTAACTTTTCGCCTTTCGCATCGACCAGCTTAAATTCGATAGTACTGCCGGCTTTAAATACTTTGCGGAAGACTTGATCGTCAGGCGCCGCAACAGTGAGGGTCAATTCAGAATATGAGACGGCGACGTCCCACCTCACGCTCAACCCGCTGCCGGCAATTGTAGCTATTTTGTCCGCTGTCTGTCCGAGGGCTAGGACTTGCAAGCAGACGACGACGAAAATCACACGCACAATGGCGTGTACACTTTTTAGATTGTTCACGGGGAACCTCCTTTAGATTCGGCTTGAAACGCCGAAAGACAAACGAACGGTGACTAAGATCTGAATCTGAACAGAGATTCAGAAGAGGACTTACAGCGAGGGAGGCCGTACTGAGACGGCTTCATATACCAACGCGCGGGCGCAGTGTCAAGAAACTTTTCAAGAAAACATCTTCGCCGTACTATCCCATTTGAATTTTCGCTATGCAACCTAAACGTTTTCTCAAGGTAATCTCTATAGTCGGTTGGGTAGTGCTTTGCCTCGCTGTGAGTTTTCGAGCAGCAAATAATCAATCTATTCCCAGTCGCCCTGGTCCACGTCCTGCAACTCCGATCTTCGCAGATGTCGCAGTTCAGGCGGGGTTAAAGTTCAACCACTATAACGGCATGACCGGACAATTTTTTCTCCCGGAGATCATGGGCGCCGGCGCTGCTTTGTTTGACTTTGACAATGATGGCGACCTGGACGTTTTTCTCGTTCAAGGCAACGTACTTGAACCTGGCATCAAGCCGGCCAACACGCTGTTTCCGTGGCGCGAATCAAAACCGCCGAGCGGTAGACTTTTTACAAACGATCTTCAGATTGGTATTGGCGGCCGGCGCGATCTTCGCTTTACTGATGTAACTGAAAAGAGCGGCATCATTGCCAACGGATACGGAATGGGCGCTGCCGTGGGCGATATTAACAACGACGGCTGGCCGGATCTCTATCTCACCAACCTGGGTTCGAATCAGATGTTTCTCAACAATCGCGATGGCACCTTCACCGACGTCACAAACAAGACGCAGACGGATGACAAGCGATGGAGCACGAGTGCTTCCTTCTTCGATTACGATCGCGATGGCTGGCTCGATCTCATGGTGGTCAACTATGCGGTATTCTCAACCGCCACCAATCCCAACTGCTATGCACTGACCAGTGCGCGGGACTATTGCACGCCACGCGTTTTTCGTCCCCCCGGCAATCGTCTCTTTCACAACAGGGGCGATGGCACTTTCGAAGACGTAACCGCGAATGCAGGAGTCGCGGAAGAGTTCGGCCACGGTTTGGGGATCGTCACCGCCGATTTTGATGCCGATGGATGGATAGATATTTACGTTGCTAATGATGGCGACCCGAATCAACTCTGGATCAACCAGAAGAATGGCACATTCAAGAACGAAGCGCTGCTGGCAGGAACTGCGGTCAATCGCGATGGAAAGGCAGAGGCTGGAATGGGTGTAGACGCCGGTGACTTCGACGGCAATGGTACAGAGGACATATTCATAACCCACTTGATGGATGAGACGAATACTCTATACACGAACGTAGAGAAGTTGCTATTTGAGGACCGCACGAGAGAGTCAGGACTCGGAACTCCGGGCCGGCGTTTCACAGGATTCGGCACGATGTTTCTTGATTACGATAATGACGGCTGGTTGGATCTATTCGTCGCTAACGGTGCTGTCCAACTTCTGCCTGAGCTGATGCGAACGGGTGATCCTTTCCCGCTGGACCAGCCAAATCAACTCTTTCACAATGAAGGCAATGGCAAATTCATTGAAGTCTCTGATCCGGTTTTGCAACTACTGGACGTCGGCCGTGGCGCGGCGTTCGGAGACATTGATAACGACGGCTACACAGACGTGCTCGTCACGAACAACAATGGCCCGGCGAAGTTGTTGCTTAACCGAATCGCCAATCGTAATCACTGGCTGGGTTTGCGACTTATCGGCATGAACGGCCGTGACATGCTCGGGGCGCGCGTGGAAGTCGTCATTAAGAAAGGGAATGTATTGTGGAGGAGAGCGAGAACAGACGGTAGTTACTTAACAGCGAATGATCCGCGAGTATTGGTCGGCCTTGGTAGCGCGAGTCGAGTCGAAGCTGTACGAGTACATTGGCCAGACGACAGTGTTGAAGAATGGAAAGAGCTGCCCGTGGATCGATACACGACTTTAAAACAGAGAACTCAGTCGAGGAAGTAGTGGAGAGAAAGATCATTAGGTGGTTGGAGATCTGCGGGTCTTTCGTACTTACTGGCGCGCTGTGTATTGTTGTTTGCCGTGCACAGACACACACGCAAAATAGCCCAAGCTTGTTGCCGCCTCGGCCAACATTGGTAACTGTACACTTCCCTGATCTGAGCCAGTTGGAACGTGAGGTGCGCGAACAGCTTAGTTCGCTGCAAGAAGCAACGGCGGCGGTCGTCAAGGATTCACGATCGAACGATGCACAACTCAGTGAAACCTATGGCGCATTGGGAGAAATCTATCACGCCTATTCATTGAACGCGCCTGCACGCGAGTGTTACGTGAATGCCAACCGGCTTGCGCCGAACGATTTTCGCTGGGTGTACCTACTGGCGAAACTCGACCAGCAGGAAGGCCTCGTCGATGAAGCCATCAAGGAATACCGAATTGCCGGAGCGCTGCAGCCTGACTACCTCGCTGTTGAAGTAAACCTGGGAAACATTTATTTGGAGTTAAACCGTCTGGAAGACGCCAGGACTAGTTTTGCCGCCGCACTGAAAGTGCAGGAAAGTATTCCGGCCGCTCATTACGGGCTCGGCCAGATCGCATTGTCGCAGCGAGATTTCGTTGAAGCCTTGGCCCATTACAAAAAAGCGTTGGAGCTTGCGCCCTGGGCCAATCGCATCCATTACTCCATGGCTATGGCGTATCGGGGTTTGAAAGATCAGGAGAACGTGCGGCTTCATTTGGCCCAACAAGGAACGGTCGGCGTGCGTGTTGCTGATCCGCTTGTGGACCGATTCCCTGAATTAATCAAGGGAGAGCGGGTGCACATGATTCTCGGACGCCGCGCGATCGAAGCAAAAAGATATGAGGAAAGCGCCGCTGAGTTTCGCAAAGCTGTTGCCGCCAACCCTAACAGCGTCCCGGCGCTGGTCAACCTGGGAGCGGCGCTCACTCAAACGGGAAATCTAAAAGGTGCGGCCGAGCAATTTGAGAAAGCACTACAAATTGATCCTAACAATGTTAACGCGCATTACAATCTTGCTGTTCTTTTGCTGAACGATAATCAACAGGCGGCGATCGTTCACCTTCAAGCGGTTTCGCGAATTAACCCGAACGACTTTGGTGCTCGATTTCTACTTGCGCGCGAACTCTCGAGATCTGGACGTGTAGACGAAGCGCTTGATCAGTTCACGTTAATCGTGCAAGGTGACCCAAACAATGAAGAAGCCCTAGTCGAACAAGTGAAGCTCTTGCAGCAGCAGAAGCGGTACAGGGATGCATTGGCGGTTTTAGAAAAAGGGCACTCGCGTTATCCGGAAAAAGGTCAGACTGCGGCAATGCTGGCCCAGATGCTGGCTGCGTCGCCGCAGTATGATTTGCGCGATGGAGCGAGGGCCCTGAAATTAGCGCAACTTGTTTATGAAGCGAAAGGTTCTTTGGAGCATGGTGCGTTGGTAGCCATGGCTCTGGCTGAATCGGGCCGTTGCAGTGAAGCGGCACACTGGCAACGAAAGATGATAGCAGTGGCTGAACAACAAGGCCTGGGGACGAAAGAGCTCGCGATACTTAAAGCAGATCTAGCGCAATATGAGAAAGCCACTCCTTGTCGGCCTACCAGCGAAAGTCCGTGACGGAATGAGCGCAAACGATGTCGATGACTGCATCCGGCATGGGCTTGAGTTTTTGCGGCGCAGCCAGTTGCCATCGGGCGAGTTCAAAGTATATATGTCCCCCGACCTTAAGCTTGCGCGGGACTGGGTCTTCGACAGCTCACCTTTCCCCACGGCGCTCATAGCTTACGCGCTCGGCTTCGCAGCGCCCACAGCCGTCGAGGACATTCTCGACAAAGCCCTGCGCTTTTTAATGTCCGAGATGGAAGGGCCGGGGCTCTGGCGTTATTGGACCAAACAACACCAATCACATTCGGCCATTCCGCATGACCTTGACGATACTGCCTGCGCGTCCTTCGTGCTCCGCTCGCACGACATCGCCTTCCCGTCAAACCTCAAGCTGATTCTGGCGAACCGCAATTCGAAAGGTCTCTTCTACACATGGCTGACCGCGCGCTGGCCGTTGCCGTTCGTTCCGTCTTACTGGCGCGTGGTATTGAGTCAGTGGCTGCACCCGATAAAACTTTACTACTTTTGGAAGTTAGAGCCGACCAGGCACGATGTAGATTGTGTGGTCAACGCCAACGTTCTGTTCTACCTGGGCCAACGCCCCGAGACACAGACCGTGGTAGATTACCTGATAGATGTTTTTCGTCGAGGCAAAGAGGATGATTGCGATAGGTGGTACGCGAACCGCTTCATGTTCTACTACGCTATATCGCGCAACTTCCATGCTGGCGTTGCGGCTTTCGGCGACATTCGCGACGAGTCGATCGAGAGGATCGTCGCGGCCGCGAAGCCGGATGGGTCGATCGGCGATAGTATTCTGAACACCGCGCTGGCAGTTTGCGCATTACTCAACTGGCGGAGTTCACCGCCCGCGCTGGAGCAAGCTATCCGCTTCCTGATGAACGAACAGCGCGCGGATGGCTCATGGCCGCGCGCGTCGTTCTACTACAGCGGGCCGAAAAAGATCTACGGTTGGGGATCGGAGGAAGTAATCACCGGCTTCTGTCTTGAGGCACTGCTGCGCTACGTCTGACGCATTCGCGAGTTTCGTAGGAGAAGATTAAGCTGCCCCTCTGTATGGCTCAACATTTAATTCACGTTGGGTATGGAAAGGCCGGGTCAACGTTTCTTCAGGTGTGGTTCGAGAGCCACTCAGAACTCTGCTATCAACCCGGCGGCCTCGGCGGTTTCAACAACGTGTACGAGTTGGCCCGGCCTTCAGGTAAGACGTACAAATACTACGTGACTAGCTACGAAGGACTGTCGCTGCCGATCGTAAGCGCGGGCGGTATACATTTAGATTTTGCGAGCGCCCGGCCTGAGCGCGAAACGGGCGCGAAGAAGAAACAGGCAGAAGTTTGCGCGGTGCTCAAGACTCTTTTTCCCGATAGTCGAGTCCTCATCGTAACGCGCGGTTTTAAAGGACTGATCATCTCCGGTTACTCGGAATGCGTCAGGCTGGGCACGCGGCTGCACCTGAACGAAGTGTGCCGAGAATTCTCGGAATGCTTGCGAGTAGATGATGACCACTACTGGGATTTCGACTATTTAATCCGGCTTTACCGTGCGGCGTTCGGCGATGAGAACCTTATCGTCATGCCCTACGAACTGCTTCGCGACGATCAGAGCAGATTCCTCACCATCCTCGAAGAGAAACTCGACATATCACATGCCGAAGTGAAGCCGGACCGATTGAATCCATCGCTTTCGCCGGAGGAACTGTATTGGTATCCGTTATTCTCACGCGCGATCTCAACGTCGGCAGCGCGGTTGGGCAATGCTCGTTTTCAAAAAATCCATCGGTGGTACGTGACCAAAATACTCAACAAAAGGCTACACCTTCTTGTTAAGGTACTGCGGCTCGTGCAGCCTGATCGGAAAGTCACTGAAGCAGATTTCGCCGACGACATCCTGCGTTACTGTCGCGGGAAAGCTAAGCTGCTAAAAGAGCTTCCACTCTACTCGCCATACGCCGCGGAGTATTTGTGGGACGAGTAACACACCCAATTATAAGTCTCCTCCTTGGAGTGCGGCGGCCTGGCGCCGCTTTAACCTCGATCAAGCGTGATCGAATAACAAAGCGGCGCCAGGCCGCCGCACTCCAAGGAGGGCTCAAGATCAAACTGCTAAATCCCTGATTCGCCTGTTAATGAGCTTGAACGCGCCTATGAACACCTTCATATCTTTCAACGACTGAACCGCACGCCTGGGAAAAAGAAGCAGGTGAGGCAATATCACGAACGCGTCCAGAGGATATCGTCCTGAAGACGACAGCAAGAGCGCCAGTGGAAAAAAGAGTTCATAGTACTCCTGCATGACGATGTGATACCTGTCTTTCGGAACGACGACGACGGGATTCACGTCCCAGAATCGTTTCCGCAAGAACGTGAGCAACGCGTAATAGCAGAGGAATGCGAGCGCAACGCGGCTGTTGACACGCCACAGTATGAGAGCGAACGCGCACAACTCGATTGGGAAGATAACGAAATTGCCCAAGCTG
Source organism: Pyrinomonadaceae bacterium (assembly GCA_035248565.1). Lineage (GTDB taxonomy): Bacteria > Acidobacteriota > Blastocatellia > Pyrinomonadales > Pyrinomonadaceae > PSRF01. Next base: position 115,657 of record DATFHH010000074.1, read on the forward strand.
CGGAGCCATGTTATTTTATGCCGCCGTGCGAATGTCTGCAGGCCGATCTTCTCGTCATTGTGTAAATCGCTAAGCTGATGCCAGAGTATGCCGCGCAGACCAAAGCTCAGCGACCACACGCCCACCAATGCGAACCAGATCAGGTCGAGTGATTCCAAATGCGAACGGTAGACGATGGTTACTGCTAAGAGGGTGGGAAACAGATGCGCACCGGAAGCATCTGCCACCAGCCCGAAGACGCCGCGGTTTTTCAGTCTGATGAGCGGCAGCGAGTAGAGAGTAAAGGCGATCCACGACGCCAGGTAGAGCGACAATAAGAGCTGGTCGCTCCGCCAGTAAATCGCGATCGCGGTCCCGAGTAATATAGGACACGTCAATGCCGCCACTATGAATGCGCGCGATTTTCCGGCGAGGCGGTTCACTTTACCGCTCGCGAAGTCGTCCTCCAGGTCGGTGAGATCATTGATGACGCTGACGTAGCTTGCGCACGCCGCGAGAGCGACGAGCGTCAGTAGAAGCTGCGGCCACAGGGAGATGATGGAAAGTCTTAAAAGAAACGCGGTCGCGTAGGCAGTGGCGAGTATCGGTGAGAGCTTGAACTCCCACCACTCGGTGGCTCTGGTGATTCGGGATATTTCGAGCCACCGTCTTTGGGTCGCGGAAGGATTTTTAATGACGAGCGATTCCAAAAGCGATACCTTCGTACCTCGTTCGCAGTAGTCAGCGGGCGCCCGATCTATGCATGAAAAACGAGTCGCGTCTTAAATCTCCGCTCCGCTTTACCGTCGTAAGCACTTGCCCGGAGTTTTGGGGCGGCAGCGAAGAACTATGGTCGGGAGCGGCTTGTATCCTGGCTGAGAGGGGACACAGCGTCTCCTGCTTCAAGACATCGTTGGACGCCGCGCATCCGAGAATCCGACGATTAAAATCTTTATCCTGCGCGACACGGAATCTGCGTCGCATTGCGTTTTCGCGGCCCCTAACTACACGCTTACATCTGCTTTTGCTGGCGATCCACCTCACAACTCGCCGGCCACAGTTAGTCATCATTTCGCAGGGCGACAACTACGATGGATTATACTTCGGCTACCTCTGTCGAAAACTTAGAATACCCTACGTGCTGATCAGCCAAAAAGCTACCGATCATTTCTGGCCCCCGGACAAGTCTCGACAGTACAGGCGTGCGATCTTTCAAGGTGCGGCCCGTTGCTTTTTCGTTTCTGAGCACAATCGTCGTCTGACCGAAGAGCAGCTCGGCGCGACGTTAACGAACGCGGAGATCGTAAGGAATCCTAACCTCGTGTCCGCCGATGGACCACTCCCTTGGCCCGGGCGCGAGGACGAGTGCCTGCGGCTCGCGTGCGTGGCGCGCTTGTATTTGCTCGACAAGGGCCAGGATATTCTGCTGCGTGTGCTGGCGCGGGAAAAGTGGAAGCACCGCAATCTACATGTGTCCTTCTTCGGCCAGGGCATCAATGGTGAAGCACTTGTGGACTTGGCCGCCAGTCTCGGCGTGCACAATATATCGTTCGAAGGTCAAACCGATGATGTGCCTGGCATCTGGAAAATTCATCACGCGCTGATACTGCCGTCGCGCGCTGAAGGGCTGCCACTTTCGTTGGTCGAAGCGATGATGTGCGCACGGCCGGTCATCGTCACGAGGGTCGGCGGAAACTCTGAAGTCGTCGATGATCGTGTCACGGGTTTTCTGGCCGCGCCGGACGAAGATTCTCTGGACGCTGCGTTGGAGGAGGCATGGGCGCGCAAGCGAGAGTTGAGCGATATGGGCCGGCTCGCGTCAATCAGAATTCGGGAACTGGTTTCGCCGAATCCCGCAGAGGATTTTGCTAATAGACTCATGGAGGTTGTTGATACGCTCGCGGAGGCAAAACTCGGACGAAACGCAGCACAACGTATTTCTGACGCGGCGCAAGTTAACGAGCGAATGCCTTCTTGAAACACCACGGGATGGTGTAACGGTCCAGCTTGAATCTTAGGTTCACGCAAAGACGCAAAGGCGCAAAGCTGCACAGCAAAATTAGATATGCGCCCTTCTGCTTTGCGTCTTTGCGCCTTTGCGTGAAACATAATCATGATTAAGGGTTTAGTTTCAGTCATCATTCCCACCTACAACCGGGCTGCTTACGTCGTCGAGGCCGTACGCAGCGTGAAAGCGCAGACCTATCCGTTAAAGCAGATCATCGTCGTTGACGATGGCTCTTGCGATGACACAGCGCGGCGTGTAGCGGAACTCAAAGTCAAGGATGTCGAATATTATTACCAGCGAAATCGCGGGCAAGGGGCTGCGCGCAATTATGGTCTGCGTTTCGCCGATGGTGAGTACATCGCTTCACTCGATTCGGATGACTTGTGGGACGAAGATTTTTTGGCGCGCAGCGTTGAATGCCTCGAAACCTTCAAACTCGATTTCGTATTTACCAACTGGACCAAAACAAGGGGCAAGCAATCGCACCCCAGCGAGTGGTTGCGGGACGGCGAATGGCGAGGGTATCAGACGAGTTGTCAGGGTGATTGGTTCATCCTCATGCCCGCTGAAGTCAGAAAGCTCTTCCTTAAAATATGTCCGGCTCCTTCCTCCTCACTGCTCATTCGCCGCAACTCAATCGTGTCCGGCTGGGGAGAACAGATGCAGATCGCCGATGACTGGTACATGATTCTGAGGACCGTGTTGCATCGCCCTTGCACGGCGGCCTTCAGCCTCACACCGCGATGGAAAAAGCGCGTAGATGGACAGAACGTTTACGATGGGCGACCTTTCACTGAGGCCATTAAGAGACTATATCTGCACGATTGTCCTATCTTCAGGCGAGACTTCCAATCGCTGTTAACCCGCCGCGAAAAAATCATGCTCGCGCAGCGTGAAGCAACTTATCGCCTGCGTCTTCTATTACACGTTGCGAGGAAGACCAATCTCGCCGCACGCTTGAAAACACCCTAATTTTATCCACAGATTACGCAGATTGTTTACAAGCACTCAGGATGGCCGCAGCTACAGTTTGTCTCGCTCCCACCTGCCGCGTTCCTACAGTGTAAGCTGCAGTACTCATCATCGGCAGGTCGCGGACATTTGCACGGTGTGTGAGCACATGTTTCAGTGGACGGTGCGTTGTTCATTTCTCCTCTCCTTTTAGCCGAGACTTAATATCTTTTGGAGAACGGATTTTAAGCCCCTTGATCGCATTTGACTACCCGACGGCTGAACGTCAGCTCGAGTGCAAGTTTACTCATTATGCAGCGCGACTATTGGATCAACTTTCAGAGCCCTGCGCGCTGGCAAATAGCTGGCAAGTATCGCAACTACAACCAACAGCAGAGGGACCACGAGAAAAATTGGCGGATCGGTAGCAGTGACGCCGAATAACAGATTCGACAAGACTCGAGTCACGGCCAAAGCCGCCGCCAGTCCAATCGCAACGCCGGCAAGCACTAATGTTAATCCCTGTCCGACAATGATTCTGAGTACGTGCCGCTGCTGAGCGCCCAAGGCTATGCGCACGCCGATTTCATGCGTGCGTTGCGCGACCGAATACGAAACAACGCTGTAAACTCCTAATCCAGCTAAGACCAGAGCCAAAGCAGCGAAGGTCGCCAGCAGTGAAGTAATCACCTTTGGCTCTGCAAGCGATTGGCTGAACACATTCTCCATTGTGTTGATATTAGAGACTGGCTGATCTCTATCCACGGCCAACACATCACTGCGCAAGCGGGGAGCCAATCGCACAGGATCAGATGTAGACCGCACTAACACATTCATCAAAGACGAGGGATTCTGAAGATAAGGCACGTAAATCTCAGGCTTCGTCTCGTCATTCAATGCCTCTTCTTTAACATCTCCAACGACGCCGACTATGGTGAGCCAAGCGTTACTCGACTCCGGGCGCCAAGGAACCTTAGCAGCGGGGAACTGCGGCTTGAGGCGCCTGCCCACAGGGTCCTCATTGGGCCAATAGCGATGGGCCATGGTTTTATTAATCATCACGACACCATGCGACTCATCGTTGTCCTGCTCCGTAACATACCGGCCTCCCAACAGTGGAATGCCCAGGGTCCGAAAGTAGTTTTGATCTATTACACGGTATCCGACCGTGATCTCTTGTCCCGGTGGCGGCGGATTCACACCTTCGATGTCTACGCGGGTCGCATCCTCGAGATTGGTTAGCGGGAGAACATTGACAGCGCTGGCCGACTCGACTCCGGGTTCCGTTTGAATTCGTTGTAGCGTCTGCTGGTAAAACGCCGCTGTCTGCTCCGCTGTACTGTATTTCGCCTTCGGCAATGAGATCTGCATAGTGAGGACGTTGTTGATATTCATTCCTCGGTCGATGTTTTGCAGCAGCGGAGAACTTCTAAGCATTAACCCGGCGCTGATCAGCAGTGGCACTGTGAGAGTAGTCTCAAGGACAACGAAGAGATTACGGAGTCGCCGGCCACTTGGAGCTTCTGATCCAACGCGGCCGCCTTCTTTTAAAGTCTCACTCAAATTTAGTCGAGAGGCTCGCAAACCAGGAATGAGGCCGACGATCACGCCGACAAGAATTGAAACCAGCAGAGTGAAACCAAGTACGCGTAGGTCAAGGCTAAACCTTTCCAAACGCGGAAGCCGATTCTCGGGCACGATAGCGTTTAGAACATCTACTGCGAGATAGGCTAACAGCAAGCCCGCCGCTCCGCCGAGCAACGCCAGCATCAAACTTTCTGTGATTAATTGCCGCATTAAACGGTAGCGGCTGGAACCCATTGCGAGGCGAATTGCGATCTCCTTTTGCCGCGACGTCGCTCTCGTCAGTAACAAGTTGGCTACGTTCGCACAGGCGATCAGCAGGACAAAGCCGACCACAGTCATCAAAATCAGCAGTATGGGACGGACCGGTTTGACCGCTTGTTCGTGCAGGTTATTGACTTGTGCGCCCCAGCCGGTATTTGTTTCTGGACACGCTTGCGCGAGACGGTTCGTAATACCATCCATCTGTGCTTGAGCTTGGGCCAACGAGACGCCTTGCTTTAAACGTCCGTAGACGATTATCGAGTGATCTTCGCGCGTTAGTTGTTCCGGCGCAAAAGAGATGGGCATCCACAATTCAAGTTCGGCGTTGAGAACACGGATGAAACGAAAACTGGCGGGAAGAACCCCGATGATGCTGAACGATTCGCCATCGATTGTTAGCGGCTGGCCGATAACATTCGGGTTGCCGCCAAAGCGGCGCTGCCACAGACCATGGGTCAGCAGCACGACATGATCGCGTCCCACCTGTTCCTCTTCAGGTGCAAAGTTGCGCCCAATCTCAGGCTTCACACGCAACAATGGAAAGAAGTTCGCAGAGACACGAGCGCCTTGATACCTCTCAGGATCTCCCGAACCCGTCACTGTGTAATACCAGAACCGAAAAGCCGCTAGATCTTCGAAGACTTGGTTTTGTTTCCTCCAATCAAGGAAATTGGCGGGCGAGACTATTGACCTTGGGATACCTTTGGTGTGATTGGTTTCCCAGATCATCACAATTCGATCCGGGTCTTCGTAAGGTAAAGGTCGCATCAGCACGGTATTGACCACACTAAAAATCGTAGTGTTTGCACCGATACCGAGGGCGAGAATCAACGTTGTGATAATTGCGAAGGCAGGATGCTTAAAGAGGGTTCGACTGCTGGAACGCAGGTCGTGTAACAGGCTCATGGTTCCTCTTGAGTGAACGTGGTGGTAGTTTCCATAACAGAATCTAGCATCTTGCCAGCCTCGCGGCGATTGTTCTAAGGTGGTCTTATGAAACTTAGGCTGACCAAAGTATTCCAGAAGGTGCCGGAAGGCTACATCGGATTCGTGGAGGAGTTGCCAGGGGCTAATACGCAGGGCGAAACGCTCGAAGAGACAAGAGCGAACTTGGAAGAAGCGATCGAACTTGTGTTGGAGGCAAACCGGACGCTGGCGGAGGAGCAACTCCAGGGGCGAGACGTCATTCGGGAATCGGTAGCTTTGTCCGCGGCATGAAGCGAAAAGACCTCATTCGCCACTTGGAAGCGAATGGCTGCGAGTTGTTGCGCGAGGGTGGCAGTCACACGATTTATGTCAATCGCACCGCTCATTCGTCCACATCGATCCCGCGGCATCGTGAGATTAATGATTTCTTAGCGCGGAAGATCTGTCGCGACTTGCAAGTGCCCGAACCGAAGGCAGCCTAATAAAGATACAGCTATGAAAGGGACCGTGTCATTCATTCCTGAGGACGATGACTGACACTGAATACCTCGGCAAAGTGACAACAAACCGAGGTCCGCTGGGCGCCACTGCCGTTTGAATAAACACAGCATCAGGTCGCGAAAAATCGTTAGCGACATTAATTGATGAGGCAGTGATGGTTTTTAACTCCGCTCGTGCCGCCGGAATCACACCCTGAATCGTGATGGTTGTAAGTAAGGAACTGCTCAGGCTTGTGTTCACCGCCTTAATAAAGATCGTTTTACCATCACCGGTACGACTACCCGTGGCATCAAGATAAGGGATGTTCGCGCCTTCGCGAGACGTGTTAAGGGTTGGACCATTGACCGTGGTTGCCAGGAGTTGATCACCGCGATACTCGCTGTAGAGTTGGTTTACCAGATAGATGGGTGAAACAAAAAGACTATCGCGACCGGCTTGGATAATACCTCCCGGCCACCCATTCACAAGATCAGAGACGGCGCTCATCTCGACGATCTCGCTCGATCGCTCGAACACATTCATGAGCCGCGCAGCATAGAGAGCCGACTCGATTGAGTACTGCCGCTCACTCGGCAGATCAAGTCCCCATTCATTGATTGCCAACTTAACACGGCCGGCCAGACCGAGCTCGCCTAACAACTGTTTGATCTGCCGATAGAAATTCTCAAGAGATAACGGGTGCGCCATCAGGTTTGCCGGGTCGTCTCGCATCTCGCGCCGGCCGTAATAGTGATGGATGGCGAGGTAATCGATATTACGCCCGGCTGCGCGCAGCACAGTCCGATTCCAATCCATGTTGTTGTCACCGACCGCGATCAGCTTGATTGAGGGATCGACAGCACGCATCGCTTGCGCATACCGGTTGTAGTTGCGCGCGTAGGTTTCGGCGTCTGAGTGGCCACGCACCCAATTACCCCAGATCTCATTTCCAACTTCCCAGAATTTGACGCCGAATGGAATCGAATGACCATTAGCGGCACGCATCGCGCCGTATTTCGAAGTTGCGGGTCCGTTGCAGTACTCAACCCAAGCTGCCGCCTCCGCTGCGGTCGCGCCGCGTCCTTCGACATTAACGGTGATTGAGGGCTCAGCGCCGAGAGCGCGCGCGAACATGACGAACTCATCCGTGCCAAAGTCGCTCGGCTCCAGCTCGTTCTTCCACGAGAGATTGGTCCAGGTGATACGCTCATCACGTGGTCCGATTCCCCAGAACCAGCGATAGTCCTGAGCCACGTTGCCACCCGGCCACCGAATGAAGGCAGGCTTTAGTAGTTTGATCTTGTCGAACACCTCGCGACGCACACCGCCAGCCGAGGCGTCCGCCGGCATCAACGACACTTGATCGATCCAGACTGTCCCTCGTCCGGGAAAAAGGATCGCGAAGCGCGCCAATGGATCGCTGCGAGTCGGCGTGAGTGAGAAGTCATAGCGGCGCCAATCACCTCTGCGGATGCGATTGACGTTAGCGGCAGCGTAGATCTGACGCTGGTCTGAGTCAGCTTCCAACGCCATGGTGACGTTGCCATCGTAATCAGTGGTCCTGAGCCACAAGTAACCTCGATATGCCTGACCGGACCTTATCGGAATTCGCGGCTGATAGACTCCGTGACGTTCAATCACGCCGTCACCAGCCTCAACGCGCAACGAATGCTCGTTCGCACCATTCTCGATTTCAATCTTTCGCTGTGGCGGGTAGGCAAATTGATTGTCCCAATGAAACGTGAGTGCGTAGTCGTCGTTTCGGTCGTCGGGGTAACGCTCCCAATTACGTGAGAGGCCGATGGCGTTTGGTGGCTCTTCGAAACTCCGGTTGCGAATCAGTTCCGCGTGCAGTCCTCGTTTTACGCCCTCAAACATGAATTCCAGAAACTGTCCGTAGAGCAGGGGACTGATTGGATTTTCAATCTTGCGAGCATCGATCGTTATGGATGCTCTTTGACTGGTTTGTGATATTACGAGGTGAGGCTGCCAGCAAATGGCCGCCGCAAGACACAAAACGATTAAGAGATCTTTTTGTGCCTTGTTGTGGCTCACTTAATCTTGCCCGTCATCCGTTTAATAAACTGAACCTCTTCTGGAATGTATGGTTGGCCATCGTTGCGAAACACTTCGTGAAACCAGATCGATGGTTCGCGATCGACATACGGATGCTGCCATGAATCCCACGGCAGATAGGTTTGTGTCTTACCCTGGACCAATCCCCAATTGATCATGCCGACGTGGTGAACCTGGCCGACCATCAGACCGCCGAAGAAGAAGCTACCATTGCCACGAGCCATGTATTCCGTGCAGATGATTGGTCGGTTGTAGCGCTTGAGCCAATTGATGCGCTTCTCAAACTCTGTTGGCGAATCGTAGTTATGAAACGTGACGACGTCTGAGAGTTCGATCTCCAGACGATCCATCGCAGTCATCTTTTCAGGGGTGGACCAGTCACCCTTCCAGACTCCGGCAGTCAGAGGCTGCTCGGGCTGTGCTTCACGCGCCCACCCAAACGCCTGAGGTAACAGCCGCAACGCAAGCTCGACCTTGTTCTTCGGTTCCAGTTCGTTGTAGCTGCCGTGATTCTCGTTGTCCGGCTCGTTCCAGATATCCCATGCGAGGACGCGCTGGTCGCGCGCGAACCTGCCGACGACGCCTTTCACATACGCTTCGAGACGTGGATACTCGGACGGGTTTTGCAGCGCCGTTCGACCCGGACTCTGCACCCAACCCGAATTGTGTACGCCCGGTCGCGGTACACGCTGCTTTCCCAGCTTCGGGTCTGGATCCCAAACCGAGTCGAAGAGTACGAAGATGGGTCTGATCTTGTGTTTTGCGGCGATACTTAGAAACTGATCGAGGCGGCGTTTGAAGCCTTCGGGATCCTGCCAAAGCAGGTCATGCAGGAAAACCCGCATGGTATTCATGCCTAGACTTTCTGCCCAGCCGAGCTCCAGATCAATTCGCTTCGGATCAAACGAGTCTGCCTGCCACATCTCCAGTTGGTTAATGGCGCTGGCGGGGTTGTAGTTGCTACCGATCAGCCACGGTTCTCTTGCGTACCAATCGCGGGCCTTCTGCTCCGACCACCGCTGGGTCTGCGCTGCTAGCGCGGTGACTAGCAGGATCCAAACGACGATTACTTGAGCAATCCGCGTTATCCGTGACTTAGAATCTGACATTAGCAAGACGGCGGACGATCTCTCGCGGTTCATTTTGGGCCTTCTGTTTTTCACTCAATTGTTTAAAGATTCCAAGCTCGCGATTCGCCTCGTCGGTTCGCTTCAACTTCGTAAGAATGCGGCCAAGTTGATAGTGAGCTTCAACCAACTCGGGTTGCAAAGAGACGGCGCGTTCGAACAATGGCACGGCTTCGCTATATCGACCGGCTCGAACGTAAAGCCTTCCCCACGTCACATAGGCGCCGGCCAGATTGGGATCGAGCTCAATCGCGCGTCTCAAATACTTTTCAACCCGCGCTGTGTCGGGGTTGGAAGTCTTAAGCATCGTATCTGCCGCCAGGTAATAGAGCGCGGCGAGTTGCGAATTTAAAGCAATCGCCTGTTCGTAAAAGCCGATAGCCTTCTCGTTCAGGCCTCTTTCACTGTAAATCAAACCGAGATAAGCAAGGGCAGGGACGAGCTTAGCGTCTAATTGGAGTGATCGCCGGAAGGAGTTTTCCGCTTCGGCGTTCTGCCCATACGTTAACTGCGCGATCCCGAGCGCTAACCACAAACGCGTGGAGTTGGGAAACTCCTTGAGCGCTTCCTGCAAACGAACGATACCGGCTCCGGACGCATGTGAGTCAGCGAGCAGAAGACCGTAGCGAAAGTGGTATACCTCGTTGTGAGGATCGTGCAACACAGCGAGCCTCATTGCCGGAATCGCATTCTCAAAATGACCATCGGCTGCATAGACTTCCGCCAACGCGGCGTAAATCTTTGCATCATCAAGTCCGCTTGCCACCGCACTTTCAAGAGTCCGTCCGGCAGCGTGAAAATCTTTCTTCAGCAGTTGTGCGCGCGACAGGTTTACGACGACGTCCGCGTTTCTTGGATCCGATGCCAGCGCAGTGCTTAGTTCAGCAATCGCTTCGTCGAGGTAACCTTTTTCGATCAAGACCTGGCCCAGTTTCAACCTCGCGATAACGAGAGCGCGAGAAATTTGAGGATCTGAGGTGCTCTTTCCCGCACGCTCGAGAAAACTTCGCGCCATCCGCAGATCATCAGGCTCGCCGCGATCGAAATATATTTGTGCGAGATTGGTTAGTGCGCTCGGTTGATTTGCATTTAGTTTGAGCGACGCTTCGAATTCTGTGCGTGCTTGTTCCGTGCGGCCGAGACGCATGAGAATTGCGCCGTAGTTATTTCTCGTTGAAGGATCAGATGGAGCAAGCGAAGCTGCGGCCGCAAAGTGCTGCTCCGCCTGATTCAGTTCATTTGCATCGGCAGCGATCATACCGAGATATGTGTGCGCGTCTACATTCCGGCGATCGATTTTGAGCGCCTGTTGGAGAAGTACCTTCGCTCGGCTTTTGTCGCCATGTTCGAACGCGGAAATTCCTTCGGCCACTGCCGCCCGGCGCGGTTCTTGAGCTGTGGCGTTCATAGCCACAAAGAGGCACAAAACAAACAAAAAGAAGCGACGAATCATTTCAGAAAAGCAGCCGTAGACGGATCTGCACTCTGCGCGGACTGTTTGCACCAACACTCTGGAAGCCGAAGTTCGCACCGTCACGCAGGTCCGTCGTCGGGAAGAAGAAGTATGTGCGATTGAACAGATTGAACGCTTCAGCTCCCAGTTCGAACGTCACTGATTCTGTGATGTGTGTCTTCTTGAGCAGGCTCACATCTTCACTAAAGAAAGCGGGCGAGTGCACATTGCTGAGTGCTGGAGCAAGCGTGCCGAAGAAACGCAAAGGATCAGCATAATAGGCAGCGTAAGCAGCAGACCCGATGGTTGCACCGCTCGGATTGTTGTTAAAGCCTGAGCCAAACTGCGGCGGTGGTGTAAACGCCGCAGGGTTGATTGATTGCCGGCCGAAGCGATTGTCAATGAACGAGCCACTACTTTCAAACGGCTGACCGGTTGGGTTCAGTCGCAGGTTTCCGAGATATCCGGTCAGTTGCAGGAAATCAGTGAACAGCGGATCGGACGTGAAGAAACTCAGCGGCACGCCAGACTGATATCGGTTTATCCCGTTGAGCTGCCAGCCACCCAGCACTTTATCCACGACTCCGCCGCGGTTCAGGTAACGCTTGTTTTTACCAAACGGCAATTCGATCAGGTAATTGATCACGAGCACGTGTGGAGCATTGTTTGGAGAGATAGAGCGGAACGACTCGCGATCGAACGGATTTTGCAGCACTCCGCTGAGCGGTGATCCGCCGAATAAGTCTTCCGAGGCGTCAGTGATGAGTTTAGCGAACGTGTAAGATGCGCCAACTTGGATACCCTGTGAAAAGCGTCGCTCGAGTTTTGCCTGAAGTGCGTTGTAGTCGCTGGTACCCTGGCTCTCGAGAAGGTTGTTGATGCGGTTGTATTGTGGGAATGGCTTCAGCGCTTGAGCGACGCTGCCATTGAATCCCGGGAAAACGGCATTTGTTGACGACGGCAACGGCGCTCCAGCACTCTGTGCAAACGACACGATCGCGGGATTCGCAAGCGCGTCTGCAAGAGACATATTTAGGACCGGAAAGCCCAGTTTCAGCGCATTGAGTGGGAGTGCATTTAGACGCTGGAAATTAGATCGCAGCCGCGTCGCGTGATGGCCGATATACCCGATGGATGCGACGAAGTTGAAAGGCAATTCACGCTGTATGTCGAGGCTGTATTGCAGAGTGCGGCCGGTCCTGAAATTTGGATCGAAGAATTGTATATCGGAGCCGATGAACTGGCTGTTGGGATCGGCGGGAGGAATCGACGGATATGACGATAAGAAGAACTGCGCATTGCGACCATTTGGGGTTCGTGGCCCGGAACTAGTGTTGTAACCAACCAGTCCCGTATTCAGTTCATTTGTTCCTTCAAACCCGTAGATGATTGGCGAATAGTAAAGACCAATGCCGCCGCGAATCACTGTGTGATCGTTCCATGCATAAGCTACGCCGAACCGTGGGCCAATGTTTGAACGGTCGGTCTTTACAAGTGAACGCACCGCAGCCTGCACGCCACCTTGTCCCGCCGCTCCTGCAATTGCGCCGACTCGTCCGACCTCGGGATTGCGAGCATTCGGATCGAACCCGCGATAGAAGTTGCGTGCTTCATATCGTTGGCCCGGCAGATCGTAACGGATCCCCATGTTCAAAGTCAGACGAGGAGTAAGTCTCAGATCATCTTGCGCGAAATACCCCTGCGTCAGTTGTCTAAACTGCGGATCGACTGAGTTGTTTGAATTGAAGGAGAATTCAGTCGCGCCGGTTATGAGACTGGCGATTGGCGACCCGCCATCGGGATCGAAATCAGCGGCAGTTTGATCGTGCCGAAAGTTGAATGACCCGCCGGGGTCAATCCTTTGCCTGAAATTGAACTGTGAGGTCCGGAATTCCCCGCCGAACTTGAACGAGTGTTTGCCGCTGACGTACGTAACGGCATCCGAGATGTGCCAGGCTGTATCGAAGATGTGATCGGTGAAAAAGCTTGAACCGATGTTTTGATAAGCTCGCGGATCTACCGAGTTTGTCGGATCGCCATAACCGGGAAAATCGATTCGTGGAAACGCGCTGTTTTGCGTTGCATTAACCGGAATACCGAGTGATGCCGTATTGAACGGGTCAGTAGTATTTCGATTGGCGACGTCGTATCGCGTAAACCCGACGTTGAAATGATTCAAGAGCGTGGGTCCAAATGTATAGTCGTCTTGAACGCGAACAAGTATTGATTTGAAGAGTTGATTGAAAGCTCCTTGTGACGTAAACGGTAAAGGAAAGCGGGGAACTGGATCACCCGCGATGCGATCGTTGTTACGGTGGGAGAAGCTGCCAGAAATCCGGTGTTTGTCAGACGCGACAAAATCGAGTTTCGTCGTGTACTGATTCATATTTGTGGGCCTGAGTCCGATTGATAAGTAATTCCTGAAGACAGTCGAACCCAACGGGCCTGTCAGATTAGGCGCCGGAAAAAACTGAAGTATGTTTGCTCCTGCGGGATCGATTCTGGCGCCGCCGAGATACAAATCGAGGCGATTACCGGGAATGGCAACGCGACTTCCGGCAGGCTGCCGCGGATCGTAGAGTTGAACGCCGTGTCCGAAGAACCTCAGGATGTAGGGATCGGTCAGCAGTTCGGAAAAGTCTCCCTGCCGCATTCGCAGTGTCGGAACGGTGACGATGTTGTTCGAACCTTCAGTGAACCGGTAGCCTTCGTAATTAAAGAAGAAGAAGGCGCGATTCCTGTATGTATGGGTTGCTGGTCCACCTTCTCCGAAGTGGGGCAATATGATTGGACCACCGACGTTGAAGCCAAAGTCGTTCTGATTGTCGCGCGCGCGTGGGATGTTGAAGGCGTTATTGCGAAAGGTGTTCGCGTCTAGTTTTTCGTTGCGGACGAGGTCATATAACTCACCGTGATAGTCATTCCCACCGCTCTTCTGTGTGAAGTTAACAACGCCTCCAGATGAATTGCCGAATTCGGCGGAATACGTGCTGGTTGAGAGCGTAAACTCCTGAAACGCGTTTGGTCCGGGAGCCACTTCCGAGAAGAACGTGCCGTTTTGCGTGCGTCGTGTGCTGGCTCCATCGATCAGGATCTCTGTACCTAGTGCTTGTCCGCCACTGACGCGAAAACGCGTGGTGTCGGTACCTTGTGCGCCGCTGCCCTGCGTCACGTTACTGTCGAGATAAATAAAGGATAGTGGAGTGCGTCCAGCGAACTCAGAACTGACAAGCAGTGGCAACTCCTTCACCTGACGCTCAGTCACATTCGTCTGCCGCACTGGGGTTTCAGTTTGCAGGACGGGAGCCTCGTTGTTGGAAATGGTGACGACACTGCTGATCTCGCCAATTTCGAGTTTGAAATCGAGACTGCGATTAACTTGCACTGCGACCACGATGTTTTCCGCGGCGGCGGTTTTGAAGCCCTGTGCTTCGACAGTCACTTTATAAGGATCCGCCTTGAGTTCGGGTATCGTGTAGTTCCCGTCCTCCGAAGTTGTGACCTCGCGAGTTTCTGCTGTATTGAGGTTGGTAGCAGTAATTTTGGCGTTTGCGACGCCGGCTCCGTTTGGATCTGTGACGCGGCCGGTTAGAGACCCGCGATCAGTTTGACCGGTTGCGGAAGTGACACAAAGTAGAAAGAACGTGAACAGTGCGAGTATGGACGCTCGAGATGACATAATTACCCCCTGATCGATGTGTTGAAGACGGCCTCCTCACAACGGCTAAAGCAGCACCGCAGACAATGGCCAATTTAGTTGGAGCGAAACACGAGGTTTTCTGGGCAAACCGCCAGTGTTTCGACCTCGGGGAACGAAGTGATACGGACTCAGTCCGGAATGGGGGAACGGTTACAACGGTTGTGCTGGTATAGCAAGGGCATTTCGCGTTGTCAATAAAATTGTGCTGTTTGGCTTAGTGGCTGATTACATTTGAGTGGATGTGTCGGTCATTCAAGTGATCAGCCTTCAAAAAGATCGAGCACGGTCAAACTCTTGACTTCGAACAACTGGCGTGCTCTTAGATTGTTCCAGCACTTCTCATTCGCCCTTGTCCTTTAGTATTGATGGTCCATCCTGAGCTGCGAAAACAAGAATGCGAGCTCCAGCGTCCATGCGCTCAAAATTTAATGCCTGGCTAGGTTTAAGTGACAAGCAAACGCCACATAACTGCCACTTGCACCTAACATTTTCCCGGAATGATAAGTAGGGCATCTTCGATGAGCACGAACAAGGAGATAATATGGCTACGGAAGCTTTAATCAAGGCGGTCGATCAGCAGGAAGCGCTCGATCGATTGAGTGACAAGATACAGCCTCTCGTTCGAGACGCATTCAAGTCGGCTGGGCCGGCGGGCAGGGAAGTTAAGAACATCCTCCACGGTACCTGGCTCGGTCATCCATTGCATCCGGCACTAACCGACGTACCCCTTGGGGCGTGGACAGCGGCGCTCGCGCTTGACGCGATGGAGTCGATCAGCGGTCGAAGAGAGCTTGGCGCCGGAGCTGATGCTGCTATCGCAGTCGGACTAGTGGGCGCGGCAGGAGCAGCGGTGACGGGATTGGCCGACTGGTCTGAGACTGATGGGCGCGCGCGCAGAGTTGGAATTTTGCACGGCCTACTAAACGCGGGGGCGACGGTGCTTTATACGACATCGCTCGTTCTTCGGCGCAAGAAGAAGAGGAACGCGGGAATGGGCTTCGCCATGCTCGGCTATGCGGTCTCGAGCGCGTCAGCCTACCTAGGTGGCCATCTTGTTTTCGGCGAGCAGATCGGAGTGAATCACGCTGCGGCGCAAGAAATGCCGAAAGAGTTCGTGCCGGTATTGCCCGACGCTGAGCTTCGAGAAGGAGAGATGAAGCGTGCGGACGCTGGAGGAGTGCCGGTGCTTTTGGTCCGCCGGGAAGGCGCCGTATGCGCGCTGGCACACACATGCTCTCATCTGGGTGGGCCATTGTCCCAAGGCAAGTTAGAAGGCGATGTGGTCCAGTGTCCGTGGCACGGCTCGCGTTTTAATGTCAAAGATGGAAGCGTGGTGGACGGTCCGGCTACGTTCCCGCAACCTTGCTTTGAAGCGCGAGTGCGCGAAGGTCAAATCGAGGTGCGCTCAGTGTATAGATAGAGCCTCTGCGGTCTTAGCTTTGTTCTATGAGAGCGGCCAGCTTTCGCGGCGCGATTGACTGAAAAGCCTGGCGGGCGAGTTCGTTCACAGTGTCCCAATCAACTTCATTGAGATCGAGGCGAATGGCAACCCATCCTCTTGAGCCAAGATAAGCCGGCACAAAGAAACTCTCCGGATCGTCTCTCACCAATCGACGTTGCTCGCTGAGGTTCGACTTGCAGCAGAAACCGATGATCCCGTCATCGTGGTGATCGAAGAGGTAGTAGGCAAATATCTTCTTGCGCACGCGAAAAGCGATGTGCTCTTTGCCGACAACTTCGTAGGTCACTTCGGGAAGAGTTCGGCAGATCTCGATAAGCCGCTCCCGACGGCGGCTTGAGTGGGCCAGTTGCTTCGCTGAAAGAGTCATGTGGCGAATTTGGCTAATGACAACCGAAAATTGACGGGGTTACAGTGTGCGCACACCCACCAAAATACGAAGCGGGCCGACTTGTGGTTGCAACACAAAGCCAGCCCTTGACCCTCAACCTTCGATAGAAAGGGGATGAAGATCATGGCCACTCATACTAGCGCAACCTTGCGTGAAGAAACACCTCACTTAAACCAAACAACCTGGACAATACCATAATCAAGGCTCTCAAACGACGCGCTCAATCAATCTTAAACGACAGATCGATTATTCGTGCGATTATTCGTTACGGTTTGGAAACAAACGATCCATGGCTGGCTGAACTCGTGCGCCGGGCGGATGCGGGCGAGACCATCTTCGACAGGATTGACTTCTCGCAAACATCTGCGACTGCCGAAGTTGATGCAAGCGAGAAGATCAGAGCATTCTCGGAGATGATCTGTCATGCTGGTGACGAGCAGGGAACGAAGTGGGCCGCGTTCCTCGTGCTGATGGCGACGCTGGAGAATGCGTCGCACCCAAAGCACTCGCGAATACAGCGCAGCACCTTCCGTTTACTCGCAGCTGCGGGTTGAACGTGTATGGCATGGTCGACGCTCAGATTGCAGCGCTCGATGGGGAGTTGTTAGCTGTCGGTTTGGGTTTTTAAATCAACTCATTCACGCAAAGGCGCAAAGATCGCAAAGGGAACTTACGAAGAACTTTGCGCTTTTGCGTGAGCATCAATCTGGCTTATGTACGATCGGATGCTTAACCGTGCCCCGCTGAATGTCTTCCGCCTGTTCCGCGAGCACAGTGGCTTGAAGAAGTTCCGTTACCACTAAGACATTGAGTCACAAAGAAAGTTCCGGACAAACGTGGAAGTGTACTGACTTTTGTTTCGTGACAGCACCACGCGAAGAGTTGTACTATCGAGTCGTTCTCAGCGAAGGCTGAATTTCTCACGAGCGCCGCTTCCTTGCACTCGCTAATCCATGCGGAGGTATATATGTCGACATCGACATGGGAGTCTACAAAGACATTTTTCAAATCAGTAGCAAGGCCATTCATTCCCGTCTTAAAGTTCTTCTCACGAACTCTGAGTGTGTGGCTGCTGTTGCTTGGTTTAACGTTAATCGTAATTGGCGCTACAAAACCATGGCAATGGCGCGATGATTACTACAAAGTGGTTGATTCGATCGGTTCGGCGGTGTTGGTGGGGGGAGTATTCGATGTGTTGCTTAAGTCCCTCCAGTACTCTGAGGTATTTAAGAGAGAGTTGAGCAAGATCATTTATGGTAAGGAAGATATCGAGAATTCAAGCGATCTCGTTACAGCCTTCGGTAATGAGCTGCGCTCCATCATCTATGGTGCAGAAGAAAAGATTGCT
This sequence comes from Pyrinomonadaceae bacterium, assembly GCA_035248565.1. GTDB lineage: Bacteria > Acidobacteriota > Blastocatellia > Pyrinomonadales > Pyrinomonadaceae > PSRF01. The sequence goes on from DATFHH010000074.1 coordinate 133,404, forward strand.
CGCGGTGACGTAATTAGCGCGCTCATCGAGGCTGTTAGAGGGGTCGTATACGAAAACCAAGTTTTGCAACAACGGAAAGACTTGACGGATCTCTGGGAAACCATCTCCATCGCGGTCTACAAAACAAAATATCCCGAGATCAGTGAAGAAATTGCACGTAAGGTAACCAAGGAATACTTCCCCAGTGATGACACCTTTTATTACGACCTATTCCAGGAAAATATTTCGCTTACACTGAAACCGGACAAGAAATACATTGAGACGAAGGAGGTCACCACTTTACGAATCAAGCCTCTTGAGGGCCCAAAGCTACTGGAATGGAAGTTTGGCTGGGTGCTATATAAGGATCCTACTGACACTACAAAGACCCAGTTTTTTCTGGACAAGGTTGAAATCGACGCGAAAGAAAAGACCAAAGATTATCAGGTGACACTAGTAGCCACTCCAGATGGAAAGGAATTACGGGCAACCCTGGAAATCCCGCTGGCGGGGAAAACGCAGTATGACCTACGCTTAGAGCTGAGAAAGACCTACAAATTAGAGTTAAACCGCCAAAGAGACATGAAGTCGAGTCGTTTTATTAACAGACCGGAGTTTCGGGTTTCGTATAATCCTAATGATCTGGAATTAGAGTTTGTACCAGTTGGTACCCGCGATAAGGCTTATGAAAATCAGGCAAAGGACTTGTCGGCGCCGCTGATCTGGAATGTCTATAAAGATTTGATTTTTCCAAACCAAGGCTATAGACTCGTGCTCCATAGGAGGTAACTCCCTTATGTCGAAAGACACCATACGCGTATAAACAAAGGAGCCGCTGGCTCCTTTGTATTTTCCGGCTCGAATTATTCTCGTTGCTCCAAGTCTGAATCGCTCCGCCAGCCGCAGATTTACACGGATTTTAAATGCAGATCTGTGCTGATCTGATTTAGAATCCGCGTTCATCCGCGGCTAATAATATGCCTGGGTGCCACGATATGCTACGAATCATCGCGCTTACGATCTTCATCCTCTTCATCTCGGCAATGTCGCTGGGCCAATCCGGCCCGCAACTCAATCAGGATCCCGCGACGGTGAAGTTCGTCACCTCCGACATCGATAATTTTTGGCGGGCGTACGACTTGGCGGCGAAGGAAACTGACAAAACGAAACGCATCGTGATCTTTCAGACCGAGTATCTCGACAAGGGCAGTCCGGGCTTGAAAGACTTCCTACGGCTGAGAATCAAGTCGGCAGAGAACCTGGTGAGCACGATCGATCGCATGCCGAAATATTACGCGTCTATCCGGCCGCAGACGTTGCAAGTGCAACGCATGGAGAAGCGCATGCGAGGGGCGTTCGAAAAGTTCAAATCGATCTATCCCGCGGCGGTTTTTCCAGACGTGTACTTTCTGATCGGCGTCACGAACTCGGGTGGGACGACAGGGCCGAGCGGTCTTTTGATCGGGACCGAGATGTACGGCAAAACAGCAAAGACTCCGATGGACGAACTGAGTGACTGGTTACGCGTGGTGTTGTCGACCGTGGACAATGTGCCGGTTATCGTCGCGCACGAATCGTGTCATTACAACCAGCACTACAACTCGGCTCCCAACCAGCGGCATCTGCTTGGTAAATCCTTGCAAGAGGGCGCTTGCGACATGATCGGCGAGTTGATCTCGGGCGGAAATATCAATGACCATCTTAAAACTTACGGCCGCACACACGATGCCGAGATCTGGCGCGACTTTGAAAGGGACATGTATAAACCTGATTATTCGAACTGGATTTACAACGCGACGACCGCCAAAGACCGGCCGGCCGACCTCGGATATTACGTCGGCTATATGATTACGCGGGCTTATTACAGCAACGCGAAGGACAAGCGACAGGCGGTCTATGACATCCTGAGCATACAAGATGCTCGTGCGTTTTATGAGGCGAGTGGAGTGCGAAAGAAGACGGCACACTCAATAGCTGAAAGAAAGTAAGAGCGGCCCTGTGAACTCGTGCTTTGATTCCAGATCACTTTGATTGAAGCGGGCGCACAGCCCATACAGTTCTCTTGCCAGTATCGGATCCTGACGCATTCATATTCTTCTTCATATACCCTTTGACAAGAACCAGCGGGAGACCGTTCAAACTGCTGGCGATACTTGCCGCGATTTTCTTTTGGTACGATCTCATTTAGAGCCTTGATAAGGCTGTGTAATCCATTGCATACGGTACTAATCTCGATACTGGTGACAACATCAGATGAATTGAACAGCACTCTTATCGGCTCTCGTTCATGCTCGAAGCATTCGGTATCTTTGGAATCATTCAAGCATTTGACAGGTTTGCCCAATTTTTCTCTTATATCCGCTCTGGTGAGCGTGACGCACTTTTTGGGAATGCAATTGCTCAACGGAGCGGGCAACAAACAATCTGCGAAAATCAACGATGTAAAGAAGAGATGAATAAATAGCAAGATTATGGACCTCACTCTTGTAATAATAACTGAACCACAACAAATCGCGGAAAAAGACCAGGATCAAGATTATGGAAAACCTACTTAAAGATCTTCGTTACGCTTTTCGTAGTTTGGTAAAGCGTCCAGGATTCACCATTGTTGCAATGCTCACGCTCGCGCTGGGAATTGGCATAAATACAACAGTCTTCAGCTTGGCGAATTCTGTTTTCCTCAGGCAACTGCCGGTTGCTTCTCCACAAAACCTCGTCTGGATCTTTTCGGATCGTGATAACCCATCTTCTTATTCGGAGTATCTCGAGTATCAGCAACAAACTGAACTCTTCGATGGCGTGTTGGCTTACGACTGGGTGGGGTTGAATCTGGGAAGCAATGGTCAATCGGAACGCGTTGAAGGCACTCTCGTCTCGGGTAATTATTTTGATGTTTTAGGAGTCAAGGCGGAATTGGGTCGCACATTCCTACCTGACGAGGATAAGACTCCAGGTGCGTCTCCAGTTGCTGTCATCAGTCACAACCTTTGGCAGCGTCGTTTTAATAGCGACGCAACCGTCGTTGGCAAGTCGATGGTCCTCAACGGTGTTCAATTCACGATCGTGGGTGTGGCTCCGCATGATTTCGTCGGGACCGAGGAAGCTTTTCCGCGACAAATTTGGATTCCGCTGATGATGCAGGCGAGCGTTAGACCAGGACCTGCTGGTGTCAGCAATGCGTCAAGCACTCTCAATAACAGAAACGTGCGCAACCTCGATGTAATGGCACGTTTGAAACACGGGGTGACCCTACCTCAGGCGCAAGCAGGAATGAATGTAGTGGCTAGTCGGCTGGCGCAGAACTATCCGGAGTCAAACCGCAACTTCCAAATCGCCCTGTACACAGCAGGCAACGGCCGGCCCGTTTTTCGAGCCCTGCTAAAACCCGTCACCCAAATACTACTCGTGGTTGTTGGACTGGTCTTGTTGATTACCTGCGCAAATGTCGCCAATCTCCTACTTGCGCGTGCTGCTCGCCGTCGAAAGGAAGTTGCGATTCGACTGACACTTGGAGCAACTCGCACTCGTTTGATTCAGCAGCTCCTAACCGAAAGTATCCTGTTGGCCGTTGTCGGTGGTCTAGCGGGTTTAATTCTGAACTTCTGGCTCGTTAATTTGTTGACCGCACTCAAGCCGGCTGTTCCTTTGCCTGTCAATGTTGAGTTTCATACTGATTGGCGAGTACTGAGTTTCACATTGTTACTTTCGGTTCTAGCCGGGATTATTTTCGGACTTGTTCCCGCGCTACAGGCGTCAAAGCATGACCTGGTGCCCGCGTTAAAAGATCACTCACAACAGCTTGGCGATCGCCGGAGGATGTTCAGCTTACGTAATGCGCTGGTGATTGGACAGGTGGCGCTCTCTATAATCGTTCTGATCGGGGCTGGTTTGTTTCTAAGGAGTTTGAATCATGCGCGCGCCATCAATCCGGGTTTTGATGCGGAACACATTCTGACGCTGTCGTTCAATACAGCCGCACAAAAATACGATGCAACGAAGGCCGAGCAGTTCTATCAGCAGTTGAGCAATCGTGTGCAAGCCTTACCGGGTGTTCAAAGTGTCAGCTTGGCCCAGTCTGCGCCGCTTAGCTATTTTTATTCGCCGGCATTTGCTGCTCCCGTTTTTGTGGAGGGACACGAGCCACCTCAGGGAGAGAACCCGCCATTCGTCGGCAACAACACCATTGGACCAAACTTCTTTAGAACTCTGGGTGTTCCGTTACTCAGCGGACGCGAGTTTACCGATCGAGATCGTGAAGGCGCCCCTCGTGTGGCAATCGTTAATGAGACGCTGGTGCGAGATCTTTTTCCAAACACTAATCCAATCGGACAAAGACTTCACGTGCTGTTGAGGCAGCCATCTTCATGGGAAATCATCGGCGTAGTGAAGGACAGTAAATACAGGTCATTGGGTGAAGACTCCACGCCATACATTTTCCTGCCTTACTTGCAGAACCCACAGCCCGCAATGGCCCTGCATGTGAAGACAAGCGGCAATCCTAAGGATCTGGCTGCCGCAGTCCGGCGTGAGGTTCAAGCGCTCGATCCGAATCTCCCCGCATTCAATGTAATGTCGCTGGCAGACAACATCGACATCTCGTTGTTCCCTGCACGCTTTGGTGCGGTCCTCCTTGGCGTTTTTGGTTTTCTAGCTTTGTTGATTGCGAGTATCGGCATTTACGGCGTGATGAGTTACGGCGTGAGTGAACGTATCCATGAGATGGGAATTCGTATGGCCCTTGGTGCGCGAGTTAGCGACGTTCTGCGCCTGGTGATTTCTCAGGGCATGTGGCTCGCGCTAATTGGTGTAGCAATCGGAGCTGGTTTGGCGTTGGCGGTGACGCGAGTGGTAAAAAGTTACCTCTACGATGTCAGCGTTACCGACCCACTTACATTCATCGGAATCGCATTATTGCTCATCGGTGTGGCGCTATTGGCTTGTTATGTTCCAGCACGCAGGGCGACGAAAGTCGATCCCTTGGAAGCGCTCAGGTACGAGTGATCTGCCTCATTTGCGGTGTACGTTTGCTCCGGAAGGAACTAAGAATAGCTCGTCCGCGTATCCTCAGGGCAGTATCACAGTTCGTCCCACGCGGTCCCCGGAGAATGTCAAATGAAAGACAACTTAACGTTAACGATCACGTCTCTGCTTACTATTCTCTTCTTGACGTTTCACCTGTCGGACGAAATCACGCGCGGCATGGAGCCGGGAAGACTCAACATGGTCATTCCGGTGCTGGTTCTGGGTGGCTGGGTGTACGCAACGCTCACGCTTTCGGGGCGGCGATCGGGATACATCATCATGCTCCTGGGGGCGATCATTGGGATGGGCGTTCCCATCGTGCACATGTCGGGAGTCGGACTTGTCAGCAGCAGGATCGCCAACTCCCGCGCAGCTTTCTTTTGGGTCTGGCAGAACTTCACGCTTGGCGTCATCTCAACATGCTCGTTCGCCTTCGCACTGCGTGGTCTGTGGAGCCTTCGACGCGCTAAGCGCAGCCTGGGTGGGGCCTAGGTACGAGTAGGATGTTGCCGCTTTGGAGCTGAGCCACGGATTAGACAGATTCGATTTCTGATCTGCGCTGATCTCTTCTGCCTATCCGTCTAAATCTGTGGCCTGTAATAAGCGGCGACATATTCCCGAAACGTGTTAAAAAATCTCTTGGTTTTTAACATATCCGTCGGACGTGTTAAGCGGGCTAACAAGTCAAATCGATTGGTGACAAACGAAAATTTTTGCGCTAGGTTGCTGATTACTCACATAATCAGAAAGAAGCGGGCCGACTTGTGCTACCAACACAAATCGACCCTAGATCCTCAACCTTCTCTAGAAAGGATAAGGACCATGGCTAAACATGGTAGCGCATCACCGCGCAAACGCACACTCGACGCCAGTCTAAAACAACGCGCTCGAAAACTCGCCACCGACAGCAGAGTCGATCCAAGAACACGCTCATTAATACGTTATGGATTGGAGATTAAAGACCAATACCTTGAGCAAATAGTGAATCGTGTTGAGACCGGCGAAATGAGCATCGACCACATTCGCTTTGACAGTGATTAAGAATTCTCCGCGCTCCGTGTCTCGGCGGCATAACCGCCGGGACACGGCTGCAGCGCCCGCTGCCTCCGCGATCATTTATTCGGCCGTGTTCCGGAATCCGGTCGGCGGCGTTGTGGAGATCATCAGATTTATCTGCATCACAGACCCGCGCTGCTATCACGCGCGAGAATTGCAAAATCGAAGGTCTTACGACTGCCGCTGTCCATCGTTATTACTTGGCTTCCACTGGTGTATTATTCTCCAATCATGAGTAAGAAGTCTCAGCATGTTGTTCCTAATCCCAAAGGAGGTTGGAGTGTGAAGTCGCAAGGTTCCTCACGCGCGGTAAAGACTTTTGACACTCAAGGCGATGCCGTGTCATGGGCAAGATCCAAGAGTAGGAAGGAAGGATTAGATCTCATTGTTCACGGTCGGGACGGGACGATCCGGTCTAGCGATTCATACCGAAGGGATCCCTCTCCACCTCAGCAGCGGAACGGTCGCAAATAGAGTCGATAAATGCCACCTGGACCTCCCCAGGGATTTAGTAAGAATGTATTCATTAACTGTCCTTTCGACAGCGAATATAATTCTCTGCTCCGACCTATTCTCTTTACCATAGTTTATTTTGGATTTAATCCGCAGATTGCTTCTCAGACAACCGATTCCGGTGAGCAAAGAATAAATAAGATTCTCTCCCTGATTGTTAAGTCAAAGTATAGCCTCCACGATCTGTCTAGAATAAGGTCGGAAAAGTCGGGTGAACTCTATCGACTCAACATGCCCTTTGAATTGGGTATGGACTATGCGTGCAGGCGTATACCCAGCGGCCACCTCAGGCGAAAAAGATTTCTGGTGTTAGGAGCAACTCCGCACGATTACAAAAAGGCTCTATCAGATCTTGCCGGAATTGACGGCAAGCCGCACGGAAACAAGCCAGAAAAGGTCGTTTTGGCTCTTCGAAATTGGTTTATTGAAACCGTCCATTTGAAAAAAGCTGAGAGTCCTACAGTCATCTGGTACAAGTTCACAGACTTTACTGCGGACTTTTATGAGCAACGCAAAAAGGACGGCTTCACAAAGGATGATCTCAAAATGATGCCGATTCTGGAGTATATCGCTTTTATTCGAACGTGGATCGACATTAACAAGTGAGAATTTAAACCTAGATGCGTGGTCGGGCCCGTGATGTCCCATGTTTCCACAATGTCGCATGAGGCTCAGCCGCATCACGGAGTCATAGAGGATTCGCGATCGTTAATTCTGGCGACGCGAATCAGTGTAGCGCGACTTGGAGAATCCGGATCTTGATCGGGGTGAAGAGACTATCCGAAGCGTTGATCGTGGTGGTGTCGCCTACATTGCTTTCAATTTTCATCGTCACCTCACTTGCCCCTCGCTCGATGGATCCACGCCGTGGTGCCGTTCCACCTCGAGTAACGACTCCGGATGTTAGCGTTTCCGTCATCCGTGCCTTGTTTGGTTGTTTGGAAACAATTTCGGTTGGACCAGCAGCCACGAACTTACGTTCGTGGCCAGTAGTGTCTCAGTTTGAATTTTTAACTTTCAGTTATTCGGACATGGCTAAGGATTTCGTCCACGACGCTGACAAGCGGCTGTGTTGCATCGATTACGATGCCATTGCTGGGTACGTCTTCCTTTGTAGCCTGTAAACGTAGGATGAGTTCCCGCTCGCTCTTGCTCTTGCCCCAGTCATCATCAGGACGGGTGTCGAACCGTTCATTGAGTGTGTCTACATCAACCTCTAAGACGAAGACTTTATCAAAAACGTCTATGAACTCGTTGAAATTTCGAGAACCGCCACAGAAGAAAGTCACTTCGTCGTCTTGATTGGCTGCCAACCGCCTTACTTTTTCAACATCCCAAAGATTACTTGCGTGTCTGATTTCGGGGGATGAAAATGTTATGAGCCGCTCGCCAGTCGTTGGATCTGTGTCTTGGCCAGGTCTCGATCACTATTCAGGGCTGCGTAACCGCGTCGGCGCAGCTCGTGACATACCGAGGTTTTGCCCGTGCCTGAGACGCCCTCGATAAGATAATTTCTCTTACCCACTGTCGTTTCTATTTGTCGCTCTTTTGAGTCGAGCTTTCCAGCAGTTCCTTGAGATACTCCTGCCAGATTGAAGCGATGGTATGTGTGCCATGCCCGCGAGTTTGATCTGTAATCGGTAACAGCACGTATCGACCGTTCTTCACGCGCTTAATCTCCCGCTCCATGATTCCCAACTCAGGCGGATTGATCAGATCATCAGCAGAGTTAATTGCGATCAATTGTGCTTTGATCTTGTCGAGCATTGGAGATGGGTTATATTCACGCGACGAGTCGAAGTAGTAGAGCATGTCGTTGGCATCGGTTCGCACAACTGCACTCTTCACACGGTCCTCGTAGAACTTATCGGCGGCATCACGAGTCGGCGCCTTTTTGTGCCACTGCAACGGCGCGCTTCCCATTAGTAGCAGAATGTTCTGAGCAGCGGTCAAGCCCTGTAGTGGCTGACT
>DATFHH010000075.1:0-10996 GCA_035248565.1 Pyrinomonadaceae bacterium
GTCCTTGCCTCCGGGTGCCATTCGTTTTTATTCGAATGGCTCGAGAAAGTCTCGCAACCTTCTCTAGCTGAGCCTTTCGGCTCCGATAAGGGCGTCATTAGAATCAACAGCCGCCTGTTTCTTCTCTCGCTCGGGCGTCACCGCACCGATTGCCGATCCCTTTCTCGGTCTCGATGGCCGTAACCTTCGTGACAGGAGGTTTATACTCCTGGTTAAGTTTGAGATCAATTTTTTGTGTGTTTTATTTTTGAGATTATTTTTCTCTGCACACTCCTTATTTCTTCTTCGTCTTTGTACTTCGTTCGCGGCCAGAAAAATCCTTTCAAGCCATCCTTCTTACGACGCGGAACAATGTGAACATGCAAATGAGGCACACTCTGACTGATGCGATTATTCATCGCCACAAAGGTTCCTTCGGCTTCCATTGCCGACTCGATCGCGCGCGCGAGCAGTTGCGCTGCTTTGAAATACGGTTCGATCTGCTGCGTTGGAAGATCGCTGAGTGTTTCGACGTGTTCTCGCGGCACGAGCAACGTGTGACCGTGAAATAATGGACGATGGTCGAGAAAGGCGACTGAATTGTCGTCCTCATAGACCACAGCCGCCGCGACTTCGCCGGACACAATTCGACAGAAGAGACAGTCGTTAACCATAGGCTATGTAACCACAGATTACACAGATTTTTTGTCTGCAATCTGCGTAATCTGTGGATGGATTTAATTGGCAGCGCCAATCACTTCATCAAATCCCGGTCTGACAAAATCTCGCGCATCAGGAAAATGTTTTTCCAAACGACGCCGCAACCGTTCGAGCTGCAAAATCAAAGTCACAATCGATCCGGCCCGTTCCGGCAACGAGAGTTGCATCAGTCGCCACGCTGCAATCGATCGATCAATACCAATCAGCGCCACCTTTGCCGACCCATCGGAATCTTTCGGAAATTCGGCTAATTCCGCATCTCCGTCCAATTCTTCTTTGCGGCCGGATAGCGCTCGCATCGTCTTCACTGCGATTTGATACTGATACCACTGAATCACTTCGCGCGCATCCTCCAGGCGTTCTGAGTTCTCGCGATCACTTTCAGTGACGCGCAGATCGCTGATTTCGATCGTCTGATCCAACTCGCGAAACCAGTCGCTGGCCGCGTTGGCGTACTTCTTTCCAGCTTGCGCTAACGGATGGTTGTCGATGAGTTGTCGTTTTCGATGATGACGCGCTTCGTCTTCTTCGGACGGCGCAGTCAGGTCGATACCTGCCTGCGTGGCCCATTCTGCAATCATCTCACGCGTCTCCTGAAAAATAGAACCGAGTTTTCGCCAGAATGCCTCGTTGCAAATGTCGTGACTTTCAGGTGAATCGTTGTCTTCCTGTTCGGCTGCATACACCAAACAACGTGAAGTTAAAGGACACCGTTCACACCAACGATCGCAATAGTTGTAAATTCCCGAAATTAAGTCAGGATTATTGGCGAGCTCGGTGAGGGTTCTTCGTCGCATTGATTTGTCTCCTTGATGAGGATTAAGGTTGACTCATTCTATGACAAATCGCTTCTCCGCGTCACGATCCTTTTTGCTTGTCCTGCTGCTCGGATGGACCACGCTGGTTTCCGCGCAGCAGACGCAGAAGTCTCTTAACTACGGCTTCATCAGTCCGAATACAAGGACTGACTTGAAACTCGAAGAAGCAATCAAAGGAATGAGCTCGGCTGAGGAAAGTGAGTTACGCAAGAAGGCGATCAACTTGAGCTGCGTAGTGAGATCGAGGATTCAAGCCTTCAAGGCGCTCGGTTCGTGGAGCGATGGCGCGGAACATTCGGTGATGTTGCGCCTCAACGGCGACGAGCCAACGCTTCGCTACGTTCTTTCGCGCATGGGACGCGACGCGCAGCAGAAGTATGTGATCTACTTTCATCCGCAACACGACGGTAAAACTGATCTTTATGCGTTGCGATTGCCGAGACGCACGCAAAATTTCGTTGCCTTGAGTAATACTTTGGAACGTGCCGGCATTCCTTTTCGGACGATGGTGCCGTTTCGTGGAACGACGGCGATATATGTTATCGATTTAGATCGCGATCTACGTGCGAAGATCCTCGCTGCCGCGCGACAGCTCCGCGCGCGAGTTACAGCGCAGACCGGCAATGCGAAATTGTTTGGAGATGATGAGCGACAGAAAGCAAGTGCTGTGTTCGAGCAGGAGATCAAGAACTACGAGGCGAAGCATCCTAATCTGCCGCCCACGTGCGACACCAAAGTTAAGCCGCAGATGACGCGGACGAAACGGATTTTATGAAAGCAACTATTATAGAGGCGCTTGAGCGGTTGCCAGGTCCGCAAGGAGAACGCTTTGCGACGGTTTTTCAACATGGCAGTTTGCTGGTCGAGATCTACGCGCCACGCGGCACTGATCCACAAAAGCTGCGGGAACTGTGCACCGGTTTGAAAACTTTTCCGGCGATCTAATCCGATTAAAATCCGCGTTCATCAGCGGCTAAACCGGCCTGACAGCCTTCGCGAACGCTGTTGGATTAAGCGTGTTCAGCACTTCCTTGCGTGTTACCCAACCACGTCGCGCCATTGCCACGCCGTATTTGACATTGTTCATCGCTCGGACGGAATGCGCATCCGTTGAGACGACAAACTTGATCTTTCGCTTGCGCGCTTCTCGCACCCAGCGCGGCTCCAGATCCAAACGATAAGGATCGCCATTGATCTCGATCGCGGCTTTCGACTCGGCAATCACGTCGAGAATTCGTTCCACATCACACTCAAATGGCGGACGTCGCTGCAGCAGTCTGCCCAGCCCGTGTCCCCAAATCTTGAACACCGGATAGCGCATCGCAGTCGTGATTCGTTCAGTCATCTTCGCCGAATCCATTTTGTAACGCGCGTGAATGCTGGCGACGATCACGTCGAATTGTTCGAGGATTGGATCCGGGTAGTCGAGATGTCCGTTCGCGATAATGTCTGACTCAGTTCCGCGCAAGATCTTGATCGACACCTGTTCCTGTAATTGATCGATCTCTTCCCACTGTCGTTTCAAACGGTCCTCTTTCAATCCGCCGGCGTAACTCGCAGTCGGCGAGTGATCGGTGATGGTGATGTATTTCATTCCCATCTCTTCAGCGCCACGCACCATCGCTTCGAGTGTGTGCACACCGTCTGAATAGGTGGTGTGGCAATGGACCATGCCTTTGATGTCATCCTCAGTTACCAGGTCTTCGGGAAGTTTGCCGGCGAGTGCTGCTTCGATCTCGCCTTCGTCCTCACGCAGCTCCGGTGGAATGTAAGTCATGCCGAGACGCGCGTAGATCTGCTCCTCACTGCGAGGCAAACGAGAAAAACTGATCTTCTTTTTCTCTGCGTACTTCTGAATCTTTTCGATGTGGGCCTGCGAGCCGGTTTTGGCAAACAACGTAATGCCAAACTCTTTCGGCAGAACGGCAGTCAATGTAACAACAGCGCCATCAGCCAACTGCGCGAAACACTCGTTTGGCTCATTCAAATGGCTCGACACAATCAACGGAAACCGCTGGAACTTCTCGACGAGCGCGGCAGGATCGTCAGTACTCGCGACGAGATCGATCGTGCCGACGGTCTCTTCCCAGCGACGTAGCGAACCAGCGACGCTGATGTCGACTACTCCATCAACCGCTTTGAGGTAGTCAATTGCTTGTTCGGCAGTGCTCCACGCGTGATGAAGGTGCAGGCGGTGCTTCGGTTTTTTGATTGGAGTAGAGACCTGAGCCAACAAGCGTTGCTCGGTTTTTGGTCCAAAGCCTTTCAGCTTTTGCAACTCCCCTGCTTCCGCGGCCGCCTTCAGCTCGGCGATTGAAGTGATGCCGAGTTCTTCGTTCAGTTGCCGGATCTTCTCGACGCTCAAACCAGGCACGGCTGACAGCTCAACGACACCTGCTGGAAACTCTTTGCGCAAGCCCCTCAGAACTGAAGACTCGCCGGTTAGATAAAGTTGTTTGATTTGTGAGGCGAGTGCATCGCCGATGCGCGGCAGAGTCGTTAGACGATCTTCTTCCACTAGACGACCCAGGTCGGCGACGCCTTGAATGGCTCGCGCGCCGGCGTTGTACGCTTTCGCTTTGAAGCGATATTTGCCGCCCTTCAATTCCATTAGCTGAGCGATTTCCTGCAACGCAGCCGCAACGCCGAAGCGGTCGAGTTTTTGATTCTCAGGCATGGAGGTATTTTTTCACGCAAAGGCGCAAAGGCGCAAAGAGGAATATAATCGTCGCATCATGGCAATAGCTTCAATCAATCCCGCAACGGGTGAAACTCTGAAAACTTTCTCTGCACTGTCGCCCGAACAGATCGATGAAAAACTGCAAATCTCCGCGGAAACATTTCGCGCCTATCGTCGCACATCGTTCGCCGATCGCTCGCGCATGATGCAACGCGCGGCGGAGATACTCGAGAACGAAAAGCTCGAGTTCGGAAAACTGATGACCCGCGAGATGGGGAAACCCATCAAAGCTGCCATTAGCGAAGCGGAAAAATGCGCCTGGGTCTGTCGCTATTACGCAGAGAACGCGCAGCGCCATCTCGCCGATCAGGTTGTCGAAACCAATGCGCAAAAGAGTTACGTGCATTTCCAGCCGCTTGGCCCGGTGCTCGCAGTCATGCCGTGGAATTTTCCGTTCTGGCAGGTCTTTCGGTTTGCGGCTCCGGCGTTGATGGCCGGAAACGTTGGTTTACTCAAACACGCTTCGAATGTTCCGCAGTGCGCGCTGGCGATCGAGGAGATCTTTACGCGTGCTGGATTCCCGTCGGGCGCATTTCAGACATTGTTGATTGGTTCCGGCGCGGTCGAAGCCGTACTCAACGACTCACGCGTGATGGCTGCAACATTAACCGGCAGTGAACCGGCCGGCAGCAGCGTCGCCTCGGCCGCTGGAAAGCACATCAAGAAGACGGTTCTGGAACTCGGCGGCAGCGATCCATTCATCGTGATGCCCTCCGCAAGTCTCGACGAAGCAGTGAGTACCGCAGTCAAAGCGCGCACTATCAACAACGGTCAATCGTGCATCGCCGCGAAGCGTTTTATTGTTGCGGCTGAGATTTATAACGACTTCGAGCGAGCATTTATCAGTCAGATGCAGGCCCTGCGCATCGGCGATCCGATGGAGGAATCGACTGACATTGGACCATTAGCGACGCCTCAGATCGTGAAGGATCTGGAAGAACAGGTGAAGAAAGCAGTGGCTTCGGGAGCACGCGTGTTGACGGGCGGGCGACGATTGGACCGTTCAGGAAACTTCTTTGAACCAACCGTGCTGGTTGATGTTGACGTTTCGTCGCCGGTCTCATGCGAAGAGATCTTCGGACCAGTGGCGATGCTCTTTCGTGCGTCGAACATCAGTGAAGCGATTGAGATTGCGAACGCGACGCCGTTTGGTCTCGGCGCTGCAGCCTGGACCAACAACGTGGGCGAGCAGCGTCGTTTTATTGAAGAGCTCGAAGCGGGAGCAGTATTCATCAACGGCATGGTCGCTTCCGATCCACGTTTGCCGTTTGGCGGTGTGAAGCATTCAGGTTATGGTCGCGAACTCGCGGAGTTTGGCATCCGCGAGTTCGTGAACATCAAGACGGTTTGGGTGGGTGAATCTAAAGCGGCCACGGATGACACGGAGTAAACGGATTTACACGGATAAATATCCATTTGCCGATCTCGAGTTGGCGCGTCGCTTGGAACGAACCGAGGCGAAGGCAAACGTTGAGTTTGTTGAAGCTCGTGCGAAAGCTTTTCCGGAAGTTGGCGCAACGTGGATTGAAGTCGCCGGGACTTATGCGATGTTCGATGGCGTCGGATCGCCTGCGACGCAAACATTTGGTCTTGGAGTGTCCTGGCCGATTACGGAAGAGGACATGGACCGGCTCGAAGAGTTCTTTAAATCGAGAGGCGCAGAGATCTTTCACGAAGTCTGCCCCTTCGCTGACAAGTCCGCTTTCGAGTTACTTAGCAGGCGTGGTTACAAACCGATCGAGTTTTCGAATGTGCTTTATCGCCCGATCAGCCCGGACCTGCGATTGAGTGTTCCGCTGAATCAGGACGTGAAAATACGGCTGATCGAAAAGCGCGAAGGAGAATTGTGGGCTCGAACGGCGTTCGAAGGCTGGCGGGAGTTTGCGGAAGTCGCCGACATCATCCGTGACTTGGGCCTGGTGATGGTACGTTCAAAGGCGTTAATGTTTCTGGCGGAGTTGCAGGGAGATCCGATCGCGACTGGTGCGCTGACGATCGGTGATGACGTCGCTTTGCTGGCGGGTGCAAGCACGATTCCCGCGGCAAGGCGTCAAGGCGCTCAGCTTAAGTTGCTTGAAGAACGTTTGCGCTATGCGGCCTCGAAAGGTTGTACAGTGGCGATGATGGTGACACTGCCGGGCAGCGGATCACAGCGAAATGCGGAACGGCATGGTTTTCGAGTTGCTTATACGCGTACCAAGTGGCAGTTGAGTTGAACCCTGAGAATCCCGATGAGAATACCGATCAAATTCGGACTGCTGATCACTTTTGGCGTGATGGCTTGGGTGCTTATTACTCGTTCACTAATAACGAATCCGCAGTCCCTTGTACATACTCTTGGCACGCCGATCATTTTCAATCTTCTTCAATTCATCATGATCTATCTGGGACTCAAAGCACGGGAGCGTGAGACGGCTGATAAATTGACATTTAAAGAGGGATTAAAGACCGGCGTCTCGATCTCACTCGTCTACGCAATCACAATCACGCTATTTTTTGCTGGTGTGCTTGCAGTTGTTGGAACGAAGTGGTTAGCGAGTGAGCCGGGAATTGCCAACATGCCGGTCGCGCGCGTAGCAGCTCAGGCATTTATCGGATTATTTGTTGGCGCGCTACTCTTCGGTCTAATCTACTCAACTGTGATCTCGTTCTTTCTTGCCAAACGCCTCTCGACCACTGAAGAAGAAGGCCGCGGATGACACGGATCAAGCACCAGGCACCAACACGACCTTGCCAATGTTCTTTCGCTCCTCGAGATAGCGGTGCGCTTTGCCCACATCAGCGAAAGAGAAAGTTTGATCGACGTGCGGATTGATCCATTCCTCTTCAACACCGCGCAAGATATCGCGCATCCAGACTGCGACTTTCTCAGGCTCGTGCCACATGTGACCCAGGTTCAAACCAAACACACCGCGGTTACTGTTGAGCAAACGAAACGGATGAAACCAAGGCGTTTGGATCGCCGCCTTCAATAGCTTGAACTTGCCGGCGAAACCGTTGGCCGATGCGGTCGAGACGCCAAACATGCCGAGACGACCGGTGTGTCGCAACGCAGCGTAACTCTTCTTCCAATGCGCTCCGCCAATCGGATCGATCACCAGATCTACACCGCGGCCGTTCGTCAGTTGCTGCAAGACCGGCAGCCAGTCTTGCTTGCGATAATCGATCGCATGGTCCAGTCCACGCTCAGTTAGAAACTTGTGCTTGCCCTTACTCGATGTTCCGTAGGTAACAGCGCCAATCTTCTTCGCAATCTCGAGAGCCGCCAGTCCGACACCGCCGCCAGCATTGTGAATCAATACCGATTCGCCTGGATGCAGAGATCCCATCACCACGAGCAGCGCGTATGCAGTCAGGTAGTTCACTGGAATCGCGGCCGCCTGTTCAAACGTCAATCTCGCGGGCTTCTCAAACATCTGCGTCGCTTTGACTGCGACCATCTCTGACTGCCCGCCAAAACGCGTCATTGCCACCACGGATTTCCCGGCGAACGAGCTGTTCACGTCTTTACCCACCGCTTCGACCACGCCACTCACTTCATAGCCCATCACACAAGGCTTTGGCGGAGAGTCGGGATACAAGCCCTGACGCGAGAGGATGTCAGCGAAGTTCAAGCCGGCTGCACGCACACGAATAACAACCTGATCTGCGGTCGGTGTGGGATCCGGATTTTCCTTGATCTTAAGGACGTCGACATCGCCGGTAGCGGTGGTCACTATTTGTCGCATCGGCCAATATTATCAGTTCTGATCCGTCTTATCAGTGATAATCTGTGGCCCAAATATGCGACTAACAACACTTCTGATATTGGTCTTACTCGTCAGCTTAAGCTGCATAACCTCCCAAACACCTCGAAAGCAACTCACTCTCGCTGTAGTCTCAGGCGTTGAAGGCGATTCTCTGAAACAAGCCGCTCGCGATTATGAGTCGCAAACACAGACCCACATCGACGTGGTCGAGTTTCCTTATACAAATCTTTTTGAGAAAGAATTGATAGATCTCAAGGCGCGGACCGGAGCTTATGACCTGATCATGCTCGACGACCCGTGGTTTCCGCGTTTTGCCAGCGAGCAGTTTCTGACGGATCTGAGTCCTTTGCTCCAAAAACGCGGCCAATCCGGGCCAGATCCGGACTTCGTTGGTGCTTCATTGGCGCTATGCCGCTACCCGTATCAAACGGGACCTTTCTACGCGCTGCCCTACGTCGGCAACTCGCAATTATTTTTTTATCGCAAAGATCTTTTTGAGAAATATTCGCTAAATGCGCCTGCGACTTGGAACGACGTGCTCGCGGCTGCGAAAACCATCCAGGAGAAAGAAACAGCAGGCGCAAACGGCGCGAAGACTTACGGTTACGTCATGCGCGCTGCACAGGGAAACGCGGCCGTCGCCGACTTCATGCCGATCTTCTGGGCCTTCGCCGGCGAGATGTTCGACGCATCCGGCAAACCGACAGTCAACAGTCCTGAAGGAATCGCGGCACTCCAATTCATGATCGAGCTCGGCAAGTACTCGCCTCCGGGTTACGCAAGCTTCAATGCCGACGACGTGGGTGCACACCTGTTGCAAGGCACGGCAGCGATGTCGATCAACTGGCCCGCGTGGATCAGTGCGTTTGACAATCCTTCGAAGTCGAAGGTCATCGGGAAGATGGAATTCACCACGTTGCCGCGTGCACAAAAACCAGGTCAGGCCGAGATCGGTAACTGGCTCATCGCTATTCCACGCGATTCACACAACGCAGAGTTAGCAATGGATTTTTTACTTTGGGCCACCAGCGCGGAACAGATGAAACGATCGGCTGAGCGGGGCAATCCACCAACGCGCAAGTCGCTTTTCCAGGACGCTCAACTACTCGCAAAGTATCCGGCGTATCCGGCCCAGTTGCGTTCACTCGAAAGCTCGCGGCCACGTCCACGCACGCCGCAATGGAACGAAATTGAAAATGCTTTTGGCATCTTTCTTTCGAAGGCGAACAGCGGCGTTCTCTCGCCCGCGGAAGCGATGAATCAGGCGAATGCCGAAATCGAGAAGATTCTTCAACGCGCAAAATAAGCGCGAGCTGTTACTGCCTCTCCTTTTTATCGCGCCGGCGCTGGCGGTGCTTCTCTCACTTTCAATTTATCCGCTGATCTATTCCATCACCATTGGCCTGCAACAAGAAGCCGCTTCCGGCGCCAGATGGACGTTGGAAAATTTCGCGCGAATGGCTACAGATGGTTTCTTTCTCACCGCGATGGCGCACACGTTCGTCTACGCGATTGCAGCATTGAGTTGTGAGTTTCTGCTCGGACTCGGTCTCGCGCTGCTTCTTAACAAACAGATTCGTGGACGTGGATTGTTTCGCGCGAGTCTGCTGGTGCCAATGATGTTGCCGACAGTAGTTGTCGGCGTTGTTTGGCGGCTAATGCTCAATCCAAACTTCGGCGCCGTGAATGGAACGCTTAAGCAGTTTGGCATTAACACTGAAAGTTTGACGTGGACGGCGTCGCCGCGGCTGGCGATGTTATCGGTTATCGCAGTCGACGTTTGGCAATGGACGCCGTTTGCGTTTCTCGTGCTGCTGGCAGGACTACAGGCGATTCCGCAGGAACCTTACGAGGCAGCGCTGATCGACGGATCGAGCCGCTGGCAAACGTTCGTCCACGTGACGTTGCCGTTACTCAAGCCGTCGATTCTTATTGTGCTGCTCCTAAGAACAATGGACCTGCTACGCGTGTTCGATCAGATTTTCATTCTGACGGAGGGTGGACCAGGCTTTGCCACGGAGACGATCAGTCTTTATATCTACCGCACGGCATTTCGGTTTTTTGATTTTGGTTACGCCGCGGCGATGTCGTTTGTGTTGTTGGCGCTCACGAATGTGATCAGCGCTCTGTATATTCGTTTTCTTCAGCCACAACAAGCCACAGAAGTTACAAAATGATCAATCGAGTGGGCAGGTATCTCGCGTTGATTGCAGCGCTGCTGTTTGCGTTGGCGCCGGTTTACTGGATGCTCACGATCTCGTTCAAGTCCGAGGTGGACCAGTTTGCGAGTCCGCCGCCATGGTTCGTCTTTTCGCCGACGCTCGAACACTACTACGATGCATTTATAGCGCGTGGCTTCGGACAATACCTGGTTACAAGCGCGATCGTGGCAGTGGCGTCAACGCTCTGCGCATTACTGATCGGAACGCTCGCAGCTTATGCACTCGCGCGATTTCAACTTCCCTGGAACATGAACCACAAGCTCTCTTTGTGGATCCTTTCCACGCGCATGTTTCCAGCGATCGTGACCGCTATTCCTTTGTTTCTGATGATGCGCGACCTGCGCCTGCTAAACACGCGTGCAGCGCTAATCATTGTCTACACCGCTTTCAATCTTCCATTTGTAGTCTGGATGATGCGGGGCTTTTTTGCTGACTTGCCGCGCGATCTCGAAGAGGCAGCAATGGTCGACGGCGACTCGCGTTTGGGCGCACTCGTCCGCGTCGTCTTGCCACTGGTATCACCGGGTCTGGCAGCCACCGCCGTGTTCTGTTTGATTATTTCGTGGAACGAATTTTTGTTTGCGTTGGTACTGACGCAAACAGACGCCGCGATGACTTTGCCGGTCGGAATTGCCGGACGCGTAACGCAGTACGAGATCAAGTGGGGCGTGATGAGTGCCACAGCTTCAGTGGCGATGGTTCCGATTTTGGTGTTTGCGTTGGCACTGCAAAAGTATCTCGTGCGTGGTCTCTCGTTGGGCGCAGTGA
>DATFHH010000076.1:0-18912 GCA_035248565.1 Pyrinomonadaceae bacterium
GTAAGGATTCGCACGCCGAATGTCGAGATTGACGCCGCTGCCGCGCAAACATGGCCCAGACAAACCCCAGTCGATCGCGTCTTCCGCGGAGATGCGCCCGATGCCCTGCGTTCGCTTCTGGAAGATCCTGTTGCCGGAGAGGAGTTTATGAAACTCGTCGAGCGCCGGCGGAAAGTCGTCAAGAAACTGTTTGCAGCGATGCTCGAAGCCCGCGGGAAGATCCATCATCAAGCCACCGATACGGTAGTAAGACGGAGTCAGACGCCCTCCCGAACAGGCCTCGATGAGGTTCATGATCTTTTCGCGCTCGCGGAAACAGTAAAAGAAAACGGTCATTGCTCCGATGTCGAGCGCGTGAGTACCGAGCCAAACGAGATGCGAGGCGATGCGTTGAAGTTCACAAGTCAGAACGCGAATCGTCTGTGCGCGTTCGGGAATTTCGAGACCGAGCAGTTTCTCGGCAGCCATCACGTAAGCGAGATTGTTGCCGAGTGGATTCAGGTAGTCCATTCGGTCAGTGATCACGATCCCCTGCTGATATTTTTTGTACTCAAACAGCTTCTCCATGCCTGTGTGGAGATACCCGATGTCAGGCGTCGCTTTCACTACCATTTCGCCGTCGAGCACTAATTCCAAACGCAGCACGCCGTGGGTCGACGGGTGCTGTGGCCCCATCGAGATCGTCATCTGCGTGTCGAGCGGACGATCGACGATTTCGAATTGAGCAGGAATATTAGCCACGGATGACACAGATATAACGGATTATTTCAAGCTATAAGGTTCGTAACCTCGTAATGGAAAATCTTTGCGTAGCGCGTGACCTTGCCAGTCATCGGGCAAAAGAATGCGGCGCAGATCTGGATGGCCGTCGAAAATCACGCCGAACAGATCAAACGTTTCGCGCTCATGCCAGTTTGCCGTGCGCCACACGCCCGTGACCGTCGGCACGTGCGTGTCTTCCTCGTTCAGCAACACCTTCAAACGAATGCGGTGATATTTGGTTGTTGAAAAGAGATGATAGTTGACTTCGAAGCGAGGTTCCTCTTCAGGTCCGCGGTCGGCGCCACAAATGTCAGCAAGAAAATCGAAGCGTGCTTCCGGCAGGGTCTTGAAGAACGAACAAGCATCAACGATGTGTTCGCGCGGCACAACGATCGTCGTCTCGCCGAACGCGTAAATGACCTCGCTAACCCATTCAGGGTGCTCACGCTGTAACGCCGCCACTAACGGTGACGGCGTGCTTTCTGAACTCGGTGTTCCTGGCTGCATCCGCGCTACTCTCTACGAAGAACGACGCCGCTCGTGTCTCGAAGCGATCGTATAAGGCCGCGACTCCGGCAACGTGTTTTGTCGCGCGGTTGATCCATCAGTGATCGGGAGAGTGCCCGGCACAACAGCCTGGCGAGCCTCTTCTTCAGGAACATCTCTGCGATCGCGCACGCTCTCTTTCATCACCTTGTCCTGTAGCATCATCACAGCGTGGATCAGCATCTCGGGTCGCGGTGGACATCCCGGAATGTAAACATCCACCGGCACAATCTTGTCCACACCTTGCACGATCGCGTAGTTGTCGAAGACACCACCGGAAGTCGCGCAAGCGCCCATCGAGATTACCCACTTCGGCTCAGGCATCTGATCGTAAATGCGACGCAGCACCGGCGCCATCTTTCGTGCTACACGTCCGGAGACGATCATCACGTCGGCCTGGCGCGGGCTTGCGCGAAATACTTCCGAACCAAATCGCGCGAGATCGTTTCGCGATGATGTCGCGTTCATCATCTCGATCGCGCAACAGGCAAGTCCGAAAGTCGCGGGCCACAACGACGATTTCCTTGCCCAGTTGATGAGCGAGTCGAGCCGCGTGGTCAATACCTCCGGTAAAGCTTCTGCTATGACATTTTCCAGACCCATTAAAACTTCCTCACGCTGCCGGGCGTCTCTGCTGTGTCTTGCGTGCTTCGAAATCAGCCAGTGCTCTTGCTTCAGCCTCCGCCTCGCGTCGCGCTCTCTCTTCCCAATCGAAAGCGCCCTTCTTCACGATGTAGATGTACCCGACAAACAGCAGACCGACGAAGAGCATCATCTCGAGATAAGCAAACCGGCGCATCGCGTCGCCCTCCGCAGCCAGCGTCTTGAATACAGCCGCCCAAGGCACCAGGAAGATCACTTCAATGTCGAACAGGATGAAGATCATCGCGATCAAGTAAAACTTGACCGAGAAGCGCTCACGGGCCGATCCGACCGGATCCTTGCCGCACTCATAAGGCATCAATTTCGTTTTGGTTCGCTTACGTTGTCCGACTAGTTGAGAAAGAAGGACGTTGCCGATCGCGAAGCCCGCAGCAACGATGAACATCAAGAGAATCGGCAAGTAATCGTAAAGGCGAAACTGCATTCGAGACATACCTCAACCGCCGCAAACTAATTCGTGTGCGGTCAGCATCACTCGATCCACGAGATTGAGAATCATTGTACAAGCTGATGCTAGACGATGTGATCAAGGGTGTCAAGCAAGCCTTCCGGCGGAGATCGGCCCGAAAAAAATGCTGATTGACCGTGAAAAAATGCCTGTGTTAACGTTCAGCAAAGCCCGCGTCGAAGTGGGTTTCCGAGCGGCCTCCCGGTTCAACTTAGAACGTTGAGAACATAAGTCCCCGAAACTGTGATTACAGGATTCAACACCGATATCGAGCACGACGGCGTCATCTATCATGTGCAGACCGAGGACAAAGGTCTCGACTCACCGATCATCCTCTCACTCGTCTATGCCGGCGGCACCATCCTCGCGAGTAAGCGTTCACCTTACGAAGATCTAATTGCCGAAGGATTCAGCGATGAAGTGTTGGCGGAACGCTTGAAGCGACAGCACCGCCTGATCTGTGCAGCCATTCACTCGGGACGGATCAACGACCTAAAGAAGATGAGCGGCCGGCGGAAAGAGCAGGTTGCGCAAAAGGAGGTCGTTAGCGAGCCGCAGGACGAAATCGTCCTTGAGACTCTGGACGAAGTTGAAGGTGCGGCTCCGGCAGCTCCCGGCGATGAGCAGTTTGAGATCGAATACTGGCCGATGACGCAGGAGTGGACGCCACCACCACCCGCACCGCCTGAAGAAGAGGCCGCGACGAAGGTGGAAGCCGAGGAGGCGGAGATCTCGGCGCCTGTGGAAGAAGGGCTGGAGCAAGAAGTAACAGGCGAGGTCCTGGAAGACGGCTTGGTTGTCACTCTCCTTGACGATGATGAGTTCTATTCAGGAGAGCGTTACACACTGCGGGTGCTGATTGCTAATCGCATCAGCGGTGACGAAAAACCACTGGCGAACGCGACAATTTCAGTGAAGATACTCGGTACGACGTTTAGACCGCTGATCTATTCTGTAAAGACGGAGAGTGATGGAGTGGCGACTCTCTCGACTGAGATCCCGCAGTTCACGTCAGGACGTGCGGCCGTGCTCGTGCGAGCAGTGACGAAAGATCAGGCCGCTGAGCTGCGTCGAATCATTCATCCGGCGCCGTAAGGGGTTTAGTTTGCGCGTCTTCGTAAATGGCGAATCCAAAGAACTCTCCGGCACGCCTTCCTTAGCAGAGTTAATCGAACAACTTGATCTGCCGGCGCTGCGCATCGCGGTTGAGCTGAATCGCGAAGTCGTGCGACGTGGTGATTGGAGCGTTACGGATCTGCACGATGGGGATCAAATTGAGATCGTGCATTTCGTTGGCGGTGGTTTTCATCCGTGTCATCCGCGTATATAGTTTATTCATGATTATCGCAGGACGTAGGTTTTCTTCACGTCTGATCATCGGCACCGGGAAATACCGCAGCTACGATCAGATGCGCAGCGCTCATGATGCTTCCGGTGCTGAGATGGTGACCGTCGCGGTCAGACGTGTGCCACTCGATCGCAGCAAAGAATCATTTCTCGATCACCTGAATCCCGAACTGCAAATTCTTCCGAATACCGCCGGCTGCTACAACGCAAATGATGCCGTGCGAACCGCGCGACTTGCCCGCGAAGCTTTGCAAACAGATCTCGTCAAGCTCGAAGTCATCGGCGATCAAACCACATTGTTTCCGGACAATGAGCAGACGCTCGAAGCCGCGCGCATCCTGGTGAAAGAAGGGTTCGTGGTGCTGCCGTACTTCACCGACGATCTGATCATGGCGAAAAAACTGCTCGACGCTGGTTGTGCAGCAATCATGCCACTCGCCGCGCCGATCGGATCTGGTTTGGGTGTTCAGAATCCTGCGAATCTGCGAATCATGCGCGAACAGTTGCCCGACGCAACGATCATCGTCGATGCGGGTGTAGGGACGGCGAGTGATGCGGCGATTGCAATGGAGCTCGGCGCTGACGGTGTATTGATGAACACCGCGATTGCCGAGGCTCAGGATCCGGCGAAGATGGCGACAGCGATGAAGTTGGCGATTGAGGCCGGGCGACTTGCTTATCTGGCGGGTCGCATGACAAAACGTTTGTATGCGAGCGCTTCCAGTCCGGTTCAGGGCGTGATTAGGTAACGAGCGACTCTGTGTTTCTGTGTCTCTGTGTTTTAGAAACACCACCGAGACACAGAGACACAAAGGAAATCAAACCGGCAAAACCAACTCGATCCGTTCCTGCTCACGCATGACGCGATCGCCGAGTTCAGTCGTAGATATTGTCGGATACTGTCTTCCGTTCACCTGTAAACAGCGCGCGGCGATCAGCGAGTCAATGTAGATCTCAATCTCCTCCTGCGACATGTCTTTCAACAAGCCGTAAGTCGACAACTCGTTCAGCCGAGCGGTGATGACTTGCTTCGCCGCCGATCCGCGCAATGTGGACGCAAGTACCTTCCTGCCGAAGCGTCCATTCATCCGTTTGGCGCACGCAAGAATTTTTCTCACGCGCAACAGTTCGTCATTCGTAAGCGCGCGTGGTCTCGCGTCGACCGGACTCGCCGAAACCACCGCTTTGGGCTGGCAGTTACCGCAAGTGCCGCATTGTCGCTCGTGATTGCGGTCGCCAAAGTAGTTGAGAATGTGCGCGCGATAACAATAGTCGGAATAGCAGAAGTCGATCATTGCACGGAGCTTCCGCCGCTCGAGTTCGCCTCGACGTGACGTGTCGTGATGATCGATCCGAAGCTGCGTGGCGGGCACAGTGTCGAGCATGATGATGCTACGACTCTGACGCGATTTGCGATCTTCGCGATTATCGGTTGTTGCAGTGCGCTGAATGTGACCCGCGCGTTCGAGTAAGTAAAGTGCCGACTGCACCGCCATTTCGTTGCGTTGAGTGATATGCGCGGCGATGTCGGCCGCCGAGAGGTCGATTTTTCTCAATCCCAGCGCCGCCAGCTTGTCGTAGACCTCTTTGATGAGGGTGTAATCAGGATAGGAACCATCGATAAAGAAGTCGTGCGTGTTTTTGTCGGCGTAATTGAAGAGCAGCACGCATGTTGAGGGCAGGCCGTCACGGCCGGCGCGCCCGATCTCCTGATAGTAAGCCTCAATCGAGCCGGGCATTTGATAATGGACCACGAAGCGAATGTCAGGTTTGTCGATGCCCATGCCAAACGCGTTCGTGGCGACGATCATCTGCTTGCGACCGCTCATGAAGCTGTCCTGCGCCTTTGCTCGAACGGAGTCGCTCATGCCGGCGTGATACGTCACAACACTCAGCCCGGCTTGTTCCAGCTTCGCTCCGACCTGTTCCACCGCTTTTCGCGTCGAAGTGTAGATGATTCCTGAGCCACGAATACTTTGCGCCAGGCGACGAATGTGGGCAATCTTCTCGCGTTCTTTTTCTGTGTGGACAACTTCGATCGTTAGGTTCGGACGATCGAAACCGCTGACGAACGTTTGCGGCCCGTTGAGACCCAACTGTTGAATGATGTCAGAACGCACGTAAGGCGTCGCAGTCGCGGTGAGCGCGAGCGTTTGCACTTGTCCTAACGATCTAATGACACTTCTCAGTCGCAGGTAGTCAGGACGAAAGTCGTGCCCCCAGGTCGAGATGCAGTGTGCTTCGTCGACAGCAAACAGCGAGATCGGAATCGACTGCAAGGCGGCATTGAAGCGACTGCTGCGAAAACGTTCGGGCGCGATATAGACGAGTTTGTGTTCGCGCCGGCGAAGTGACTCGATACGCGCGCGTTGCTCCGTCTCAGGAATCGAGCTGTTGATGAACGTGGCGGGCAATCCGCGAGCGTGCAGTGCGTCGACCTGATCCTTCATCAGCGCGATCAGCGGCGACACGACAAGCGTCACGCCGTCGCGGATCATCGCCGGCAGTTGATAACAGAGAGACTTGCCGCTTCCGGTCGGCATCACGACGACCGCGTCTTTGCCTTCCAGAATCGATGCAATCACTTCGCGTTGCCCTTCGCGAAAATCGTCAAACCCGAAGTGCTTTTGCAGTGAAGAGATTGCATCTGCGAGAGAATGCATGCGCCAGTCTATACCACGGATTTCATGGATTCGCGCAAGTCCGTGGCAAAAAATTTGTGTTTCTCGGATTAGGCGGACCGAGAGAGAAGTCGGCCATGTTGTTTTGCGTGTCGCTGCAACCGTTGGCCATGCGCAAGACAGCGTTCGTATTGCTGGCTGTCGGAGCGGGTGCGGGACCCTTAAAACAGTTAGCCGTGCTTCCGTAACCGACTAGATCAAGGATGGTCGGATCGTTTGGACACGTGCCGCTGAGCGCTGTTGAGGTTTTCACGAGTGCAACTTTGCCCGTTCCGGCTGCCATGGCGATCGTTCCGACTGCATCCGGATTTGGAAGAGCGATTCCATTGCTGCCTCCCGAGCTTTCCTGAATCAAATAATACTGGCCTGGCAACAACGTGACGGCGCTCAGCGGCGTTACTGACCAACTCGACGCGGTCGCGCTCGCGTATTGCACGCACCAACCGGCCAGGTTCACGGGAGCGCTGCCGTTGTTAAAGATCTCGATGAAGTCGTTACGGAACGGCGCGCCTGAATTTCCGCCACCACCGTAGATCTGGCTGATAACTAGCTTCGGCGCGACGTCGGGTGTTGGTATTGGCGAAGGCGATGGCGATGATGCCGGCGTAGGGGTCGAGGTCGGAGTCGGCAACGGACCTGCGATCACAACCGATACAGCGTTGCTTTGCACACCATCAGCAGTGACAACAATCGTCGACTTACCTAAGCCACTCAACGCCGCCGGCACAAGAACGTGAATCTCATTTAGCCCCGCGAGATTCGAGGGCGCAATGGTTTCGACTGTCGCAGAGCGTCCTCTGATTGTTACCGAAACAGTTTTTGCTCCAGCGACGCCAGTCGCAAAGATCGACAGCCGGAGTTGTCCGTTCGACGGATCAAATGGACCGGCGATCAAAGTGTCTGCGTTGAGAATAATTGCGTCGCCGCGGCCATCAGCTGACACAGTGAAGACACCCGGCGCCGTCGCAGAGATGTTGCCAACAGCCTTCGATGAAAACCCTTCCGAATTGGTGACGACAAACTCTGCTGGTCCGTTCGCCAATCCGTTTGGCACGGCAAACACAACTTCATCTGGCGCTGCGTAAAAGATCTGTGCCGGCAGGCCGTTCACCTTCACAGTGGTACCCGCCAACTCAAATGGCGGATCGCTGCCAATAGATCGTGCTTCCTCGGTTCGGAAGGCGAGCGCACTGCCATGAATCATCGCGATACTCTGCGGTGCGATCTGCGCCGGCTGTGGTTCATGTCCCTGCGCAGCCGCGTTGAAAACCCTTGCCGATCCAAACTCCGGCCGCGCTGAAATCGACGCCAAATAGATCTCGCTGTTGTTGCGAAAATCCTCATTGCTGACGGGCCCGGAAAGGATTCGCGGAAAACTGAACGCCAGGCGTGTACCGTCGAAGTTGAGCGATGAAACCACTTCAGCCGTTGCTGCTGCGGGCGCGTTTGTTATTTGTTGCACTTGTGCCGTTGGCAAATCGAGTAGATAGAGTTCGACACCACCATCACTCGTGCTAATCACTTTTCGTCGCGTCGCAAACGCGATCCGCTTCCCATCGCCGCTGATAGTCGGTTGCAGCTTTACATCAGTCACTCTCGATCCCAACTGCGTGACTTGTCGACTTGCATTCTCGCGAGCATCAAACATGAACACCTGAGTTTGATTCGCTGCAGTCAGGGCAGAATAAACCAGGCGCATTCCGTCGTTACTCACAGCTCGACCTTCACAAACTGTCAGCTCAGCCACATCGGCGGCGACGACTCGATTCGTCAGTGTTTGCGTTTCCACCAAAACCAGATCGGCCAACTCAGATGTCGCCGCCGTCGTTCGTTTGAAGTAGACGCGCGATCCGTCGCCGCTGATCTTCGGACTTGTAGCGGAATGCTCGTTCGTAAGGTTCGTCAACTGAATAAAACTCTGGTCCACCAGGTCCAGCAGAAAAATCTCGTAACTGAGATCGCTATTCTGTCCAGTGAGATCGCGATTCGACGAGAACGCAACGGCACGGCCATCAGGCGTGATCGACGGCTGAAAATTGCCGTCGCTCAACCGCGAAGCGACAGAAGCAGGTTGGGTATGCGTCAGTTGCTTCAGCCGCACGCCGTCAAACAGAAAGATCTCCGAGTTCCGGTCCGGATTTTCGCCAACCAGATCTTCGGTCGACGCAAACGTGACGATTCTTCCATCACTCGAGACCGCTGGAGATATTGCGCGTCCGCTTGCGATCGATGTGAAACCCCCATCGTGGGCCAGATCCGCGCGGAATACATGAAACGAAGAACTCTCTCCGCCGCCTGACAAGTCCGCAGACGACTCGAAAACCACAACGTCGCCGCTATCGCTTAGCGTCGGATTCAGATTTGTCGCATGTTCTGCAGTGTTTGTCAGGCGCGTCAAAATCGGGTCTGACTCGACTCGTGGACCAATGAATGGTGAAAAAACGAGAATGGCGATGAGGAAACGTCGTATCAGACGAAGCATAGTGAGGCTGCTCCTTGCAAAAGTAATTTGCAGCGCATTCTACACGTGGTTTGAAAAATTTCAAGCACAATTCTTCTCTGTGT
Organism: Pyrinomonadaceae bacterium; assembly: GCA_035248565.1. Classification (GTDB taxonomy): domain Bacteria; phylum Acidobacteriota; class Blastocatellia; order Pyrinomonadales; family Pyrinomonadaceae; genus PSRF01. The sequence continues at coordinate 9,013 of DATFHH010000076.1, forward strand.
CCTCTGTGACTCTGTGGTAACGTTACCGCGCGACCTAACCACAGAGGCACAGAGACACAGAGAAAACTAACATGAAGATCCTCATCAGTGGTTCGCATGGGCTTGTCGGGAAGGCGCTGATCAGGTTGTTGACTGAGGATAGCCACGAAGTCGTCCGACTTGTGCGTCGCGGAGGAACCTTTGGCCAGCCGGAAATCGAGTGGCACCCGAATCAGGGACTCATCGACGCCGAACGACTTCATGGATTTGACGTGGTGGTCCACCTCGCCGGTGAGAATATTGCCTCGGGCCGTTGGACCGACGAGAAGAAGCGCGCCATCCGCGAAAGCCGCCTCAAAGGGACCACGCTGTTGAGCGAATCGCTGGCACGCCTCTCACAACCGCCCTCAGTGTTTGTCAGCGCCTCAGCCATCGGCTACTACGGCGACCGCGGCGATGAACTCTTGACTGAAGAAAGCATGCCCGGCGAAGGCTTTCTCGCGGACGTGTGTGTCGAGTGGGAAAAAGCGACTCAACCCGCGGCGAAGAAGGGAATTCGAACTATTTGCACTCGCTTCGGAATCGTTCTCGACGCGAAGGAAGGAGCCCTTGCGAAGATGCTGTTTCCATTTCGCATGGGTATCGGCGGACGGCTGGGTGACGGTAAACAGTGGATGAGCTGGATCGGTCTCGACGACGTCGTTAACGGGTTGAAGTTCGTGATCGAAGATAACTCAATGCATGGTCCAGTAAACTTTGTCGCACCGAACCCGGTCACAAATGCAGAGTTCACCGCGACGCTTGGACGAGTTCTCTCGCGGCCGACACTGTTTCCGGTGCCTGCATTTGCTGCTCGCCTCGCCTTCGGTGAGATGGCTGATGCGTTGTTACTGTCTAGTCAGAAAGTCGATCCGGATATTTTGGAAGACAGAGGATTTCCGTTCTATTGGCCGTCGTTGGAGCCTGCGCTGCTACACATTCTTAACCGCGGATGACGGAGATTATCCGCGGCTAAATTCCGGCAGGGCCTCAAACACTTCAAGAGCATACTTAACGTTTCCAAACGGCGCCGACACCTGCACACCCTGAATCTCACCGCGCACCTCCAGCAGCGACTCGCGTGCGATCTTCAACCCCTCCTCGCGACCCGCTTCTTTACTGATGCTGGACGCCTGGCGCATGCGGTCCATAATTGACGGCGTCACGCGCACGCCCGGAACTTCGTTGTGCAGAAACTCCGCGTTGCGATAAGACACGAGCGGCCAGATACCGGCGATGATCGGAATGCGCACGTGCTCGATGCGTTTGAGAAAATCGCGCAGTTGATTGGTATCAAACACGGGCTGCGTAATCGCGTACTGCGCGCCAGCCTCGACTTTCCATTCGAACCGTTTGATCTCCTCGTCGAGATTGATCGCGCCAGGATTGACGCCGACGCCGATACAAAACGCAGTCGGTTCACCGATCGGATTGTTTCCGAGGTCAAGACCGTGATTCAGCTTGTTGACCATGTTGGTCAAACCGATCGAGTCGATATCAAAGACGGCGGTCGCGTCAGGATATGGTCCCATCTTCGGAGGATCGCCGGTGATGACAAGAATGTTGCGCAGACCAAGCGCCGCCGCGCCGAGAAGATCCGACATCATGCCGAGCAGGTTTCGATCGCGACAACAGTAATGAAGCACTGATTCGATGCCGATCTGCTGTTCGACCAACACGGCGGTCGCAAGCGCGCTCATCCGCGACTGCGCCCGCGCTCCGTCAGGTATGTTCACCCCATCTACGCCAGCCTCTTTAAGCAGACGAATCGAGTCGAGTGTCTTTTTAGCATCGACGCCTTTCGGCGGCAGCACTTCAACCGAAGTCACAAACTCGCCGCACGCTATTTTTCGTCCCCACGCAGATCGTTCTTCAGGCGGTACGACGCGAATGTCAGGCGGCGTCCCGTCGACTGTCACCGTCGCGCCTGGGCTGAAAGCAATGCTTTGCGCACGCGGTGAAGCTGCCCGCACCGAATCTGAAATCAGTTTGATGTGCGCCGGCGTTGTGCCGCAGCAACCGCCAATGAATTTCGCTCCTGATTGGATGAATCGCTTGGCAAACTTTGACATGTACTCAGGCGAGCACATGTAAAACTGTCGTCCCTGGACGTCGCGCGGCAGTCCGGCGTTGGGTTGCGCTGACAGTTTTTTCTTTGTGACTTCACGCATCTTCTCGAGTGCAGAAAGAATGATCGCCGGTCCAACACCGCAGTTGAGACCGATAACATCCGCGCCCCATTCGTCAAGACGCTCGGTAAAGAGTTCCGGCGTCGTGCCAAACATCGTGTTGCCGTCAGTCATGATGGTCATCTGCGCAATGATGGGCAGGTCACAGATTTCCTTGATTGCGGCAATTGCCTGGCGGATTTCTGAGACGTCCGAAAAGGTCTCGAGGATGAAGAGATCCACGCCGCCCTCGAGCAACGCTTCCGCCTGGGCTTTAAACATCTCGCGCGCTTCGTCGAATGACGTTGGACCGTACGGTTCGATGCGGAGGCCGAGTGGTCCAATTGCGCCGGCGACGTAAGCTCGATCGCGCGCAGCCTCGCGGGCCACTTTTGCCGCGATGAGGTTGATCTCATGGAGATTTCCCTCGAGGCCATATTGTTGCAGCTTGTGAGCGGTGGCGCCGAAGGTGTTGGTCTCGACGACGTCAGCGCCGGCACGAATGTACTCCGTGTGAATCTCGCGCACGAGATCGGGATTACTGAGGTTCAACTCGTCGTAGCAGCGATTGATGTAGACGCCTTTGGCGTAAAGCATCGTGCCCATCGCGCCGTCGAAGACCAGGATGCGGTCAGTGGAAAGAATTTCTTTGAATGGTTGCATCTCTTAAAATAAAGAAATGAAAAAGCCCCGCGCTAAACAACGCGGGACTTCAAATCCTTTGAAGTTTTTCGGGTTCGCTTTCAGGTTGCCCGAGCTGTTTAGCTGGTTATTTTGCGTGGCCGCAAGTCGCCTTAACTCACCACGTTTTCCTCGCTGCTTATACGCTTCGCCGTGCGCCGCTGTCAAGTCATTGCCAATTGCCGGTCGCGATTCAGGTTGCGCCGAAGCAAATAACGCCGAAGGCATTGCTAATTTCAGCCCATGGTTCGAGCGCAAGCGAGAACCCTGGGTAGCCTGATCCGAGCGATGAAACTCTGAAAGAGTTCGCCAATTGCCGAAGCTTTCAGCGTTTACTGACTTCTAATTCTATTCCCAGGGTTGTCGCTGCGCTCCAACCCGTGGGCTGAAATTAGTGAACGCCTTCGGCGTTTACTGAAACTGCATCACCACCCCCTATTGCCCATTGCCGATTAGTCGGTCCAATGAACCGAGTGTCTTATTTTATTTGTCAGCATGACGGAATCTTTCAAATCGACCGGATCAGGTGAAGCGAATAAGTACATTAAATACAATAATTTACAGCCATAAAATCTAAACAAAAAGGCAACCGCTCGCGTACTTTCTTCCATCTGAGTCGCGGTCCTTCAATTACGAAGTCTTGGCCGTTGTTGGTGCAGTCCTCAAATTAGCTGCGCAAAGTAAGAAACCTGGTGCCCTTATGGTCATCACTATGCCCATGGAGATTTTGCTGAATGAAGTTTCCCCGCAGGTTACCCCACTTTCGCTCGTTGAAGTTTGCGCCATTCGCAGTCATCGCACTCTTTCTTTTTACTAATCTGACAGGCATCCTTTTTAGTCACGTGCTGGCGCCCGTCGTGGTTGCCAGTCCGCTTAATCAGTTCACCATTCCAGCCGACATTCCGACTTCCGGCGATGAACAGTTGGACCGCATCATTTTTGAAGTAGGTGAGAAGCAAGGCGTCGATCCGCGGTTCATTCATGCGGTGATTTGGCAGGAGTCGAAATACGATCCGCATGCGCGTTCACACGCCGGCGCTCAAGGGTTGATGCAGTTGATGCCCGCCACCGCGAAACGTTTTGGTTGCGATAATCCGGACGATCCGGTTGAGAACGTTACTGCGGGAACGAAGTATCTGGGCTGGTTGTTGAAGCGCTTTTCGGGAAACGTTGAGCTCGCGCTTGCGGGTTACAACGCAGGCGAAGGCTCAGTCGATAAATACAGCGGCGTGCCGCCTTACCAGGAGACGCGAAATTACGTGAAGATCATCTCGCAGCGTTACGGAAAGCTCTACCATCCTGTGCCGGCGACGAATCAGGCCGCGGATTAAACGGATCATATCGGATTTATATCCGTGTAATCCGCGGCCTTGACAGCCTTCCTCACTTTTGGCTGAATGCTCACGGTCTTTCCCTAAAGCTCCGCATTACTGAACAAAGGAAACCGATCTATGAGCACAGCGCAAGATGCGGCTGCCTCCCACGACCACAGTTTCTTTGGTCACCCAAGGGGCCTCTCGACACTCTTCTTCACCGAGATGTGGGAGCGCTTCTCCTACTACGGCATGCGGGCCATCCTGACGCTCTACATGACCAAGTCGTTTGCGGAGGGAGGCTTGGGGTTTGACGAAAAATACGCCAGCGTCATCTACGCCACCTACGTCTCATCCGTTTGGTATTTGCCGCTGGTCGGTGGTTGGCTTGCGGATCGCATCTTCGGAGCACGGCGAGCAGTTCTCATCGGCGCCATCATCATCGCCTGTGGCCACTATTCAATGGCCATCAATTCGCATTTCACTTTCTATGCTGGTCTAATTCTGATCGCGTGTGGGACCGGCCTGTTGAAGCCAAACATCAGCGCGATGGTGGGCCAACTCTACACTGAGAACGACCAGCGACGTGACGCGGGTTTTTCGATCTTCTACATGGGAATCAACCTCGGTGCGTTTTTGTCACCTTTGGTCGTCGGCTTTCTCGCGCAATCCGCGGGTTTTCGAAATTTCATTTCCCGGATGGGAATGGATCCCAATTCGAGCTGGCACTGGGGATTTGGCGCCGCGGGCGTGGGAATGACACTCGGTATCATTCAGTATCTGCTTGGGCGAAACAAACTTGCCACTGTCGGAGATAAGCCTGAAGTATTAAAGACCGTGACAGGGACCACGACCGGCGTCGATTACGTGACACTCGGGCTCGCGATTGTCGGTGGCATTGTTGGCACAGCCTTGGGACTCTACTTCGGCGATGCCGGTGTGTTGTCGGCACTGTTTCCATGCGTGGTCGGCTTCTTTGCCGGCTATCTGCTCGGGATAACACGTTTGCTGGATGGCGACGAACTCAAGCGCGTGCTGGTGATCTTTATTCTGTTTCTGTTCTCGATACTGTTCTGGATGACCTACGAACAGGCAGGTTCAAGTTTAACTCTGTTCGCCGATCGAATGACTCGCATTACATTATTAGGTTGGCAGTATCCCTCGAGTTGGTTCCAATCGGTTCCGGCAATCTTCGTGATTATTTTCGCTCCGATTATCGGCGCTGTTTGGCAAACACTCGGCGACCGGCAACCGTCGAGCCCAGGCAAGTTCACTATCGGACTATTCTTTGCCGGCATTGCTTTCGTGGTGATCGCTTTCGCAGCGACATTGACAGTAAACGGGCGCGTCAGCCCGATGTGGCTTGTGCTGGTCTATTTCTTACAAACGATCGGCGAGCTATGTCTGAGTCCGGTCGGTCTCAGCACAGTTACGAAGTTGTCTCCCGGAAGAATGGTTGGACTGATGCTCGGCGTTTGGTTCCTTTCGATCTCCATCGGAAGCTACATCGCCGGCCTAACTACAAGGTTGTTCGAGGGCAATGATCCATCAGTGTTGACGCGAGGGTTTGGTATCTTCGCCGGAATCACTCTCGTAGCTGCAGTTATCCTGGCGATATTGACGCCGCTCATTAAAAGAATGACACCTAGATCAGCATGAAGAATATGACTCGACGTAAAGCTGCTTTGCTTGCAATCGTTTTTCTTGCGTTCGTCTCTCCGATCTCAAAGGCACAGAACAAACTACTCACGATCGATGACATCTTCGATCCAGTCAAACGCGTCAACTTCAACGGTTCGACGCCGACGATTCGCTGGCTCAAAGACGGCAATCACTATTTGCTCACGAACGAAGCGTCGCGACGCGATGTGCCGCGATTGCAGAAAGTTGACGCCGCAACCGGCGAAGCGACGCCGTTTTTCGACGCCGCAAAAATGCAGGCTGCGTTTGCGGCACTGCCGGGAGTCAGCGCGGACGCTGCGCGTCAACTCGCCAACCGCGGGAATTACGATCTCAATCCCGCTGAAACCGCGGTCCTGATCAACTGGTCCCATGATCTCTTCTACTACGAGTTTGGTAGCGACCGCGCCATCCGGCTCACCAGCAATCCGGAAGAGGAAGTCGGTGAGGGTTTCAGTCCTGATGGACGCATGATCAGCTTCGTTCGTGAGAACAATTTGTACGTGGAAGACCTCGGCATGCAGCATCGCGAGCGTGCATTGACGCGCGACGGCAGTGCAAAGATCCTCAACGGCCGTCTCGATTGGGTTTATCAGGAAGAACTCTACGGCCGCGGCAACTTCGGCGCGTATTGGTGGAGTCCAGACTCAACCAGCATCGCCTTTCTTCGTTTTGACGAGAGTCCCGTTCCGGAGTTCACCGTTGTAGATCAAATTCCTTATAACCAGAATCTTGAAGTCACGCCTTATCCCAAAGCAGGTGATCCGAATCCGATTGTCACGCTAGGCGTCGTCAACGCAGCCGGTGGAGACATTCGCTGGGTGGACACATTCAGATATCAACCAGCCGACCTATTAATCTCTCGAGTGACTTGGACGCCTGACGGCAAGAAGGTCGTGTATCAGGCGCAGAACCGGGAGCAGACGTTTTTAGACGTTAACTTCGCCGACGCTCGTGACGGCAAGTCGACCAACATCATTCACGAGACTTCCAAAGCCTGGGTTGCGATTAACGAGAATCCCATCTGGTTGAAAGATGGAACGTTCATCTGGGCCAGCGAGCGCGATGGTTGGGAACATCTCTATCACTATTCAGTGGATGGAAAACTGTTACGCCAGATCACTGAAGGCAAGTGGGAAGTGACTTCGATACAAGGCGTCGACGAAGACAATGGATTCATTTACTTCACGTCGACGGAGCATAGTCACATCGCACCGAACGCATATCGCATCAAGCTCGATGGAACTGGTCTAACGCGCCTCACGATGACCGAAGGTTCGCATCGCGTGGAGCTCAGTCCAGCCAATAACTATTTCGTCGATGTCTGGAGCGACGTCAACACGCCTTCGCAAGTTCGTCTATACGACACCACCGGCAAACTTGTACGTGTGATTGCCGAGAACAAAGTTGACGCGCTGAAGCAATACAAACTCGGAACCGCGGAACTGCTGCACGTAAAGACGCGCGATGGGTTCATCATGGAAGCGATGATGATCAAGCCACCGGACTTCGACGCGCGCAAGAAGTATCCGGTGATGAGTTTCACTTACAGTGGACCACATGCGCCGCAAGTCAAAAACAGTTGGGGTGCGATGACCTACATGTGGCATCAGTTGTTGGCCCAAAAAGGTTACATCATCTGGATCTGCGACAATCGCACGGCGAGCGGCAAAGGCATGGAAGCCACGTGGCCGGTTTACAAAAACTTCGGCGAGCTCGAGCTGCGCGATCTCGAAGATGGACTGACGTGGCTGAAAAGCCAGCCTTACGTCGATGGATCGCGCATTGGCATGTGGGGCTGGAGTTACGGCGGGTTTATGACGAGCTATGCCTTGACTCACAGCCAATCGTTCAAGATCGGCATCGCCGGTGGAACGGTGGCCGACTGGCGCGATTACGACAGTATCTACACAGAGCGTTACATGCAGACGCCGCAGGACAATCCCGAGGGTTACAAGAAAAGCTCGCCCGTGAACGCGGCGAAGAACCTGCACGGCAAGTTGTTATTGATTCACGGTGCGATTGACGACAACGTGCACACGCAGAACACGATGCAGTTTGTTTACGAATTGCAGAAGGCAGGTAAGCAGTTTCAGTTGATGCTGTATCCGAAGTCGCGGCACGGTGTGACGGACCCGCTGCTGTTGAAACACCTGCGGCAGATGATGACGGACTTCATTCTGGAGAACCTTTAGCCACAGATTACACAGATTCTGCGTAATCTGTGGATTTTGTCTTGAGATGGCACGGGCTTTGCCGACATTCGCCCAAGGAGGTTCCCCCGAATGTCCACATCCCTCGCCTATATTGCCTACGAACCCGAGCCTCAACTCCCCCTGCTAACCGATGAGGTCCCCGTCGACGCGAAAAGCACGGCCCAGCTAGAGATCCAGGATAACCTCCGCCAGCAGATCGATTTAACAGTCAAACAAATCGCGAATCCCGAACAGCGCGAAATCTCACAAACCACCCTGGGCCAGATGCTCCGTTTTTTCGATTGGCTGACCCGCATCGAGAACAATCTCCACAAACTCGACACCCTCCTCGAGAGTCTTTCACTCCTTGAAGTCCTCGAATTCGAAGCTCGCTCGCTGACCGATTTTATCGAGGCAAGAGCCATCAAAGCTGCCGCCGGAAACGAGCGTTTACATGAGGTGCTCGACGGTATTTCCTACGGAATTACTCACGATTTACGCAGGATTTTTGAACGTGAACTGGTCCGAGGTGTCACCGAACAGTCGATTCCGATCGTCTACGGCAAGATCCTCCACGCTCACGGCTTGCTGACGAATTGTTTCCAACAATCCACCATAACTCTCTTGCAAGTCTTCAACCCCGGCCTCGACGCCTCGAAGCTCTTTAATGACGTGGAATTGAGGCTCCAGCAATCGCTCGTTCTCTGCCGCGATCTCAACTCGCTGATGCGGTTTGTGCGTCTTGCACAGGCGAATTGCGACCCTGACGTGCTGCGCTCAGTGACGACGAGAATCCTCGAATTTCGCGACGGGAGCATGCAGTATTTGATGTACAAAGACTGGCGCGGCTACGAAAGCCTGGCGCTCGAAGTCATTACCGCGATCGAGAATAATCTGGATCCGAAGCCTTTGTTACACCGTTTTATCTGTTATTTGGAAGTGCTGTATGGACACGTAAAAATGCGTGCCGTGCTGGCCGACGAATTTCCTTATTCCGGCCCAGACGAATAGACAATCTGCCGCAAACTGTTAGCCACGAAGTAACACAAATTGTTACTTGATGGGGAAATCCGCCTTATCCGCGTCATCCGCGGCTCAAGATCGCTGACATTTAGGACAATAATAGGTCGATCTTCCTCCCTGCACGATTCGTCTGATCTTCGTCCCACATCTCACACACGGCTCACCTTCACGTTCGTAAACGCGCCAGAACCGTTCGGGTGTTTCGAAGTAGCTGCCATTCCCATCAGCAAGATCGATCCGCAAAGTCGATCCAGCGTCGATTGCTTCCTGCAACACGGCGCGAATCGCCTGATGCAGCTTCCGTGCGCGTGGCTTTGATAAGCGATTCGACTCTTTCATCGGATGCACTCCGGCCAGGAACAGCGCTTCAACTGCGTAGATGTTTCCGAGACCGAGGACACGCGTCTGGTCCAACAACAGTTGCTTCAAATGACGGCGCGAACGCGAGAGAGTGCTGAGGAAGTAGTCTTCAGTAAACTGATCTGTCAGCGGCTCGGGCGCAAGCGAAGTGATCTCCTTCGGTGGTTTGGTGAAGATACGCATGCGTCCAAACTGGCGCATATCGCAGAAGACGAGTCGCCGATCGTCGTCAAGATAAAAGATGACGTGCGCGTAAGGCGGTAAGGATTGATCATTAGTGAGTGAGACAAACTTGCCGGTCATGCGCAGGTGTGTGGCAAGCACGTTTCCGGATTCGAGTTCGAAGAGAATGTACTTGCCGCGCCGTCCGACGGTGGTGATCAGTGAGTTGCGAAGTTGACGATCGAATGCGGGGCGCGAGATGCCGGGAGCGATTCTTTTGAGGTTAAGGTCGGCGGCGAG
>DATFHH010000077.1:0-41223 GCA_035248565.1 Pyrinomonadaceae bacterium
CTTTATTTCATCGGATTGCGACCTGCTGATTCGCGCTCCCAGCAAACGTAGCGCTTTGTTTTGCGTGTGCGATTCAATTAGCGCGGTCATCTCAACCGCCTGGGCATGATGCATAATCATACCTTGCATGAACTGCACATCCGCAGGTGAATTTGGTGGCAATGTAGCTGTTGTTGAAGACGGCAGTGTGCGAGTGGGCTGGCCAGGTGCGCCGGGCTGGACCACTACGGGATTCTGAAGGGCACCTTGCTGGGCAGAGACTGGCAGCGATAACAAACCAGCCAGGAGCGTGCTTTGCCAGGCTGCTGAGCGCCTCCTTGGAGTGCGGTGGCTTGCCACCGCTTTGACCTTTTTTCTCATTGTGCAGTGCGATACCAAAGCGGTGGCAAGCCACCGCACTCCAAAGAGCGGTTCACCTTAGTTTACCCGACTCTTCGCCGGGATGGTATGCCGCTTCGAGGTGGGACCGGATCTCGTCGAGGGTGAACCAGGCTGGTTTGAATTCTCCGCGTGTGTAGAGTTCAGATTGGTCCATGTAGTGACGGCTCTTAGGATCTCCGCTAGCACCGAACGTGTGGATCGAGAGCGCGCGAACTTTTGGCCCAAACTCGACGACGCTGATGTACGTCCCGCCAGCAACTCCGTAGCGACGCTTCTGGCCGTCGACAGGCATGGCGTACAAGGTGAAGACGGCGCCATCATTACCATTCACGGCGCTTACTGGAAAACTCGGCCTCGCGTCCTGGAATTGTTCGTCTTTGCTTTCGTCGGGCCGTTGCAGACGATTGATCTCGCCCCACGCAACTTTCCATGTTCCAAAGTTATGTTGCAGTGTGTTGATAACGTCGGTAAGTGCTGCAATCGGATTTTGATTTCGATTTCTTAACATGCGGTCATGCCAGAGACTGAAGAGCGTCGTGGCGATCGAGTCGTTCGCACTCCTAAGATTCCAGTGAACGAACGTGTCGTAAACTTCGCGCAAACGCGAGTCTCCATCTGAGCTCGATTGTGCGTCGAGATGTTGTTTGAGCGCCGCAATCAGTTCCGGCAAACGCCTGCCCGCGCTCATCACCCGCGTGTCAAACGCGACTCGTTTCCATTCGTCGAAGGTGAACGTTGATTCACTTGAAAGGATCTCTCTTGAGATCGCGCCACGAGGATTGTCGCCCTCCTGGACCATGTACTTCGGAAACTGTTTCGGATCCGGATTGCCTTCACTCGTCAGCAGGAAAGGACTTGTATTGCAGTTTTGCATCCAGCCGGTTTTCGGATTTGTAAGTTGTGGCAACTCATCTATGGTGTGATAGCCATGCCATTCCGTCGCCGGATCACTTCCGTCCACCGGCTTGGTCCAGTCGAAACGAGGATCGCGTTTCGGCACGGCGCCGTTGTAAAGATACCACGTGTTTCCATCGCGATCGGCATACATCACGTTGCCAAAGAGCATATTCAACGGCGCCATCGCTCGCTTTAGCTCGGCGAGCGATTTAGCGCGTGTCATGTCGTACCATTCGCGCAACCAACCGTCCGATTCGAACTTTGCCATGCGAATCGAAAGCTGCTTGCCATCGCGCGCTGCCAGAATCGGACCATGATGCGTTTTGCGCATCGTGAATCTACGGGTCTCGAAGCCCGTAGCGGTTTTGACTCGAATCTCTTCGACGTGCTCAGTGGCCATCCGATAGCCGTTGCCGTAACGATACGCGAGTGGGCGAGCCGGATCGTCGAATGTTTCAATGTAGACGTCTGTCACGTCTGCAGCATTGTCGGTGCTCACCCATCCGCCATTTTCGTTGTGTCCAACGTAAGGGAAGGGAAAACCAAAACGTGTGTAGCCGGTGAAATCCCAACCCTCATCACTATGAACATGACCTTCATAGACCTGGCCGGGACCAAAGAACGGCAGGTGAGGATTGATGAAAAGCATCGCGTGACCGGTCGCACTCTTGGATGGTCCAATGACCCAGCCATTCGACCCGGTCTGACCTTTTAGATCGTTCTCGATCTTAGCCGTTTGTAATTCGCTGCCGCGCAAGTTTGGATTGTGCGCAAAGCCGTTCTGGTAGTAGTTGTAACGAATGAAAGCAAGTGTGTACCACGGTTCGATTTTCGTCAGCAGTCGCGGGTGTACTTCAGGATGACGCGCGAGATAGTAGTTGAAGCCTGCGGCGAAGGCATCGCACAACGAGCGCATGTGTGGGTCCATGCGCGCGTATTCCTCGCGCGCTAGCCTTGGGATCTCGAGTGCGTGATTGAGTCGATCTTCATCGAGAGTCTTCTCGCCATACAACTCTGAAGCTCGTCCTAGTGCGCGTATAAAGTTTTCCTCAACGCGCCAGAAGTTATCTTCAGCTTGAGCGTAGGCAAACCCGAAGACCGTGCTCGCGTCTGTATGACCAAAGACATGAGGAACACCGTAAGTATCGCGATAGATTGTGACGCTGCGCGCGAGCTCAACTGCATGTGCATGACAGAAAAACAGAATCACAAAGATTGCCGACAGCAGTGCTCGGGAATCGCGCATATTGTGATTTTGCCACGGATTTACACAAATGAACATGGATTGATCCGTGTTCATCTGTTCGTATCCGTGGCTCTCCAGAACGGATGGTCCAACTACGGACGGTTCGAATTGGTATTGCTATTTGTATTGGCGCGTTGGTTGCCCGGCAGGGTCTTTGCCATCTGGAGATGTTCCTGGATAACCGGGAGTGTCTTAGTGGCGAAGGCTTTCAGTTCCGCATTTTTTGTTCTTGTTCGCATTCCGGTTCTGTGCCTTGTTTGCATTGGCGGAACTGTTAGGGTTGCTGTTCTGGTTGGAATTCTGGCCGCTGATGTTGACGCCAGCCTTTCCAGCAATCGCCCAAAGTCCGCACGCAAAAAGCACGGCCAACACCGAAACGAAGACCATCGGAACAAGTTGTCGTGTCTTCATTGTCATTATCGTTACTAACCTGGCAGATCTGTCGATACCCTTATTCACCAATAATTTTCACGAGCACGCGCTTCTTACGACCGCCATCAAACTCGCCATAAAAGATCTGCTCCCATGGCCCAAAGTCTAGCTGGCCTTTGGTGATCGCAACGACAACCTCACGGCCCATCACCTGTCGTTTGATGTGCGCGTCAGCATTGTCTTCGCCAGTTTTATTGTGATGATAGCGGCTGACTGGTTCGTGCGGTGCGAGTTGTTCGAGCCAGGTTTCATAATCATGGTGAAGACCAATTTCGTCGTCGTTAATAAAAACAGACGCGGTAATGTGCATCGCGTTCACCAACACCAAACCCTCTACGATGCCACTGTCGCGCAGGCAGTCTTCAACTTGAGGAGTGATGTTTATAAACGCCCGCCGCGTCGGTACGTTGAACCACAGTTCCTTACGATAACTCTTCATACTCTTACAGGCGTTGAAAGGGTCGTGATGCAGTTTGCGCCAAAGGCAAATAACGCCGAAGGCGTTGGCTAATTTCAGCCCGAGGTTCGAGCGCGAGCGAGAACCTTGGGTAGTCTGATCCGAGCGATGAAACTCTGAAAGAGTTCGCCAATTGCCGAACGCTTTCAGCGTTTGACTAACTTCTAATTCTATTCCCAGGGTTGTCGCTGCGCTCCAACCCGTGGGCTGAAATTAGTGAACGCCTTCGGCGTTACTGAAACTGCATCACTACCCGTTGAAAGAGAGCGATGCAATCATTGCGCAAACCTCTTTGACTCGATTCCAGTCATGCCACTTCGGGTCGAGTTTGCGGTACTCGCTCAAATCGGTGTCCTCAAGGTCGTAAGGCATCGGATTTGACAACTCTCCTGCAGGTACGCCGGGGATTATAGCAGCTTGGATGCAAGCATCGGATTAAAACGATTCTGTACTCACGCCGTGGTCGTTTTAACTAAATGAGCTAAAATCATTCCGTAAGAAGTTATCCCTCGAGGCAATTCATACTTGCGTTACAGTCCATTCAACACTGCTCATCCGTCTCCCTTCGTACCGCTCGCACTCTTCGTCATCGCTCTGCTGTCCGCGAGTTCATTTCCACAAACGGCGTCTCGCGAAAAGCCGCGGCTCAAGAATTTCGGTTCCAGTCTCAAGAAACTCAAATGGGATGAAGAGAAAAAACAGACGGTAAATACCAGCCAGCCGAATCATAACGGCAGCTCCGACGATGACGTCGTCCGGATTGAAACCTCGCTCGTCGTATGCGACGTACTGGTGACTGATCGGCAAGGACGCCCGCAGCGAAATCTTAAACCAACCGATTTCGTTATCAGCGAAGACGGAGTTCCGCAGCAACTTGGTCACTTTGCGCTGGGCGACAATGTTGACCTTTCACGCTCCATCGTTTTGATTATCGACTACAGCCGCAGTCAGTTTCCTTACATCGCCGACAGCATCGACGCCGCTAAGGTCCTCGTCGATAAGCTCGGCCCACACGATCAGATGGCAATCGTTACTGACGACGTTGAGTTGCTAGCCGGCTTCACGAACGACAAGCGAGATCTTAAACGCGCGTTGGATTCGCTCATTGAAAAGAACAGGGGCAGCAGGGGAGTGCTCGGCCTCGGCAAGAAGCGGCCACAATTTGGCCGCAGCGCTCAATTCAGCGCGTTGATGGCTACACTCAACGAGGCCTTTGATGATGAGGACCAAAGCCCTGTCATTGTGTTTCAAACTGATGGAGACGAGATTGAGTACCTACGCGACTCTATCATTGTCCACGAAGTCCCGCCGGGCCTGTCACCTGAGTTGCGAGCCGAAGTTCAGGAGGAGATCGAACAGAAGAAGAAGTTACAACGCGCGAGCGTGACCGAATTCAGCCTCGACGACGTATATCGCGCAGTCGAGAGATCGCGTGCGACGATCTATACGATCATTCCACGAACGCGCTTGATTGGTCTGACTGAGGACCAGCAAATACAACGATTGACGGCTGAAGATGAAAGAGCCGTTGCCACGTGGGCAGACGCAACGTCATCCACCAAATTGAAGAGCATTTTTCAGGCGCGCCAGGAAGAGCGGCAAAAAAAGCTGACTAAGGAAATATGGGAAGCCAGACTGGACCAGGAGCTCAAAGTGCAACAAGCACTGGTCCAGGTTGCGAACCTCTCAGGTGGTTGGGCCGAATTTTTAGAAACAAGATCACAAGCAGCGGAGATCTACAATCGTATCGTCCAGGATCTGAATCAACGCTACATCATCGGCTATTACCCCACGAACAAAGAGCATGATGGAAAGAGACGGCGCATCTCGATCGCAGTGAAAGGGCATCCGGATTACTTGATTACCAGTCGCACGTCTTACTACGCGCCTGCGCCGTAACTAGTCACATTTGCGGAACGCTCATTCGATTCAGGCGTTTACGACAGAGTAAGCCATCAAAAGGCTACATAGGATACAAATGCGTATCGCCTTACCAAGCATACTTCTGCTCGACGCTTGCGGTGGCTGAGGTCTGTTTGCAACAAACGTCGAAGAAAGGCCGCGGATGACGCGGATAATACGGATTAGATCCGTTCCACTTGAAAAGGAAAACCATGAAGCTTCTGATCTTTATTGTCATCGGTGTTATTGCGGGACTAGCCCTAATTGTCGGTATTGTCGCGCTGCTTGGTTCGCGATTGCCAAAGGCGCACGTCGCTTCTCGTTCTATTTTTTTGCATCGCTCGCAGCAGGATGTCTACGCTGTAGTGCGAGACTTTGCCTCGGCGTCGAAATGGCGATCTGACGTGAAGCAGATCGAGGTTGAAGCGAAGCAAGGTGGCCCAGTGTACTTCCGTGAAGTCGGAAAACACGGAACCACCAATTACGAACTGGTCGAAGATGTCCCTGCTGCGCGGATGGTGACGAGGATTCGCGATACGGATCTCGGCTATTCAGGACAGTGGACCTACATGTTTGCCGCGGAGAACGGAGGCACACGTTTGACGATTAGAGAAGATGGCGAAGTATCGAACGTGATCTTTCGTTTCATGTCGCGTTATGTCTTTGGGCAGACGTCAACAATAGATTCCTATCTTACCTCGCTCGCAAAGCACTTCGGCGAAGACGCGACTCCAAAATAGTGCTTTCTCAGGGTAATCTGTGTTATCTGTTTTATCCGTGGTTCGACGGTTCCTACCTCCACAATTGTTAATAGCTGTCGTGATCGCACTGCAGCTCTCCTGTACTCATCTGCCTTTGAGCGGGTCACGACCCGCAGCTACTCCGTCGCCGAGCGAGCAAGCCGTCATCGATCAAATACTGCAACGTTACGAACAGGCGCTCGGTGGGAAAGAGGCCATAGCCGGCGTTACGAGTTACAAAATGAAAGGGACCTTTCAGGCTTCCGGCATAACTGGCATAAGTGGAACGGTCGAGGGCTGGGGAAAAGAGCCGCACAAAACTTTGATGGTAATGGAGTTTCCCCAAATCGGAAAACTCACGCAGGGCTTCGACGGTGAAACTCATTGGGTGCAAACACCAATCGGGACCTTCACTAGCTCGGCCCCACAAGGGATGGCCGAGTTGGAACGCGACGCAGAAGTCTTTAGCGCAGGAAGAATCAGAAGTCTCTTCGAGAGCATGAAACTTGAAAGCAACGCACGGCTAAGCGGTCGTGAGGTGCGTGTGATCGAAGGGAAGCCGGCCAAAGGTCCCGCCGAAAAACTCTACTTCGATGTTGAGAATGGCTTGCTCGTGCGTTGGGACATGGCACGCCGGCAAGCGAACCGAGGCACGGTTTTTGTAAAAGTGCACCTGGATGATTATAAAGACGTCAATGGCGTGAAGGTTCCGTTTAAGGTTCGCTTTGCTTTTGAGTCGTTTACCTTCACCATTCAACTGGAGCAACTCGAACACAACATTGCGATTGATGATGCGATCTTCAGAAAGCCCTCGTAAGATTTCTTTCCGAACGAAGCTTGCCTCAGCTAGTGGATCCGAATCTTTGCAACATCGCCTGAAACACGTCACTTAAATGCGTGGAAGTGTTAGCCGCGGAAGCAGGCGGTGCAGCCGGCACTGCGACTTGTCCTGGGCTGTTCATTTTTTGCGACGGCAACGTCAGTGCTGAAAGCAGGCTCGGTGCATTCAAGTCTCTGTCGGTTAGATTCGCTGGGCTGCCGTTTGTCTGGAGATTGAAACACTCAATCACGGTCTTGATGATGGAAGTGTGATCGAACGGCGTCACACCGTTAGTCGTAGTGATTCCTGAAGCGACAGCATTGTACGCAAAACCTTCGGGACGCAAGACAGTTTTTGATGCAATGTATGGCGATACGAGAATCGCCGGTACACGGGGACCATAGCGATTGAAAGCAAAGGTCGAAGGATTTCTCAGCGTTGTTCCACCCGGTGGAATTGCAGCAGGTGGAACAACATGATCGAAACATCCACCGTGCTCATCGTAAGTGATGATGAGTAGTGTTCGCGGCCAGTAGTACTCACTCTGTGCGATGGCATTGTAGACAGTGGCCAGCAGGATCTCGCCTTCGATTACGTTCTGCGGAGGATGATTTGAGTTCGGAGGAAGATCGTCAATCCCGCCATACCGCGGTTCAATGAATGAATATTTTGGCAGCGTTTTATTGTTTAGGTCATCAAAGAACGTCGGCGTTTTTGTGTTCTGGCCGAAGTCAGAGGAATCGAAGTTTCGGACCAACTGCGGCGCGTTCAGGACGTAATTGATCATCGTCGCAATCGCGTAATCGTGAAAGTAAACTTTCCAGTTTGCAGCATTTGGACCACCTACACCATCAAGCAGCTCAAAGATACTCGGCAGCTTTGGCCAGATTTCCAGATTGCAGAGGTAGTCAACGTCCTGGACGTATCCACCTGCGGTAGCGCAGTTGACAAACAGACGATTAGGAAATGTTTGTGTCGGGCTCGATCCAAACCACGCATCAGAAACTGCGAACGACTTCGCGAGAAACCCGGTTACAGGCAATTGAGGAGAAGCGCCTGAGGTTGTGTAGTAGAACATGATGTCGCTCGGGCTCAGCGTTGACGTTCGAGGAAGCGGTGGCCAAGGTGGCGCAAAGAAGCACTCCTTGCCTTGAGGTAGGTCCGGATACTCCTTTGAAGTAGCCATCCAGTCGTTCACGAAGCCACCCATGTTCGCGTTTGCGGTGTTGTTGAAGATCTGCAAGTTCATATCCTGGAATGACTCTCCAGGATCAGTTGAGGGAGTGATAAACGTTTCGCTGCTCGATACATTCGTAACGGCATACGGCGTGTTCTGGTAAGTATTGGACATACTCCCGTCGAGGATCAGACCTTCGAATTGAGAACTGTGCGGGGAGAGTGTTCCGAGTATGTTATCGAACGACCTGTTCTCCAGCATGAGCACGACGATGTTTTCGATGGGGTTGGATTGTGGGTTTGACATGGCCGTAATGATACGTGAGTTTGGCGTTGGGGCCTAAATTACTTTGGACCATTATGCCGATCAGCCGTGCGCCTTAACGCGTCAAGACCTCTCTCCGTCTTGAACTCTGCTATCTTGAAGTCAACCGCCCCATTTACCAACGATCAAACCAATTATGAGACCGCCTACTGCTCCGAGAATCAAAATCGGTGCGAAGGCCTTCGTAATGATGGCATCCGGCAGGCTGAGCAGTATTCCGAAGATGAGGCCGCTTGCCCAATCGGGTAGTGGCAGGCGAGCGGCGCCGATGACAAACCCGATGGCGAACCGATTCAGAAATGCACCCGTCAATGCAGCCGTCTTATCGCTAAAACTGAGCGGCAACATTGACGCAGCCGAGAGTGCACCGTAAACGAGGCCGCAAATCGTGCCGAGAATTAGTCGCGACATTGGGAACCTCCAAAGAGTATCTAGAAAGGTAAATTTGTTATGCGTTAGCAGTAGACCGCAACGATCTGAGAATGCGTTCGACCTCGGCGGGTCGACTTGTTTTCAGTTTCCGCAGGCCGTCTTCGATAATCCAGTTCGTGTTTGCATTGTGCAGAGTAGCCCATTGCGAGCACACACCAAGCACGAAGTCAGGGTCATAGTTGCCGGCATTTCGCAAGACGTTCGCCACGGATTTCCGCACGTACAGATTTGAGTCAGCCTTCAGGTTTTCGAGAACGGGAATCACGTTCGCCGGGTGCTTACGAGCAATGTGCCGTAACGCTTCGCTGGAGGTTCGTCGCACGTTAGGGTCGCGATCTTTGCTCCAAATGAGCATCTCAGCGACTATTTTTTCCGGCTGCTTTTTGCTGATTTCAACCAGGGCCGTTGCGGAGACTTCGCGCTCTGCCCAGTCGTCACTCTTGGCGAGTGCCTTGATGTCCGGAAAGGCTTGGCGCGGATTAGCGACCCCGCTGTTAACGAGATCTCGTACATCAGCAACCTTATTTACCATTTATTGTCCTCCGCGAAAATCTAAAATTAAAGCAGGTACTATTCGTATAGATGTATTCGATGTGATAATTGTTTGTTAATGGGGAAACGGGTCTTACTCATACTGCTTGTCTGTGCGGCGATAATCGCGACCGCCTGGGCCGTATTTCATTATCGAGCGGCAAGACGCAACCGATATCAGCAGTCTGCTCTAATAAGCGCCTCTAATCAAACGCTTACCTGGGCTGAGGCGGTCGAAAGGGTCAAAGCCGATCGTGGCGAGTCCGCCGGCGGTGCGATTGAAATCCCAACCGAGCTGAAGCACTACGACGACCGTCATTGGTTTCTCGCGACGCAAGTGGCGGAAGTCGAGAAATACAAAGTGCAAACTTGCCAGGACTTTCTCGATCTCGCCGCCATGATCGAGCGCGGTGAACTGGTCACAGTGCCCGCCGTCACTGACTCCTACGTCTTATTCGGCGTTGGTCAAAAAGCAGACGATGAACCATTCGCCAGATTTCAAGACGATCACAACATCGATCTGTATGACGAAGCACAACTAACCGACGCTTATCGTCGCATCGACGAGAAACGCGCCAGCGTTCGATCACAAATCGACTCCTTGAATGAACAGTCGCGCAAACTCAAGAGAAGTGACCGCGGAAAACGAAGTGAACTCCAGAAGCAGATCAGCGCGCAGCAGGCAGAGCTGAGCTCAGTCGAAGAAGACAAAGCGCTGCTCGATCAGTATTACGGCAAACCCGAAACCCGTCAGAAACTGTTTCACGATTACGAATCGCTACAGACGCTCGCGAAGAATTTCAACGGCCGCTCCTACGATCTCAACAACCCCAACGATCGTTACGTGTTCAAGATCAACCTGCTCAGCTCGCTGAAACCACAAGCATTGAAAATCCTCGAGGAAGTCGCGGCGGCGTATCATCGCCAGTTCGATCGTCCGCTGCCAGTGAGTTCACTCGTGCGGCCGGAGCAGTATCAACATGCATTGAGAAGAGTTAATCGCAACGCGGTGCTCATCGACACGCCGCCACACTCAACCGGTCTCGCATTCGATATTGACTATCGTTACATGAGCGGCACGGAACAGACGTTCGTGATGGCTGAGCTCGCGCAACTGAAAAACGAAGGTCGCATCGAGGCCATACGTGAGCGTAACGCTAACTATCACGTCTTTGCTTTCGTCAACGGCACTCGACCCAGCGACGATCTGATCGCGGCTTCGTTGGACGAGGCAACCATTTCGGGAGAAGAGGCACACCATGCCAGCCCGAAACCGAAGGCCACAAAAAGGCACAAAGCCACGAAAGCCACAAAAAGGCACAACAGGCACAAATAATTTCCTGAGTTTTTGTGCTTTTTGCGCCTTTTTGTGGCTTGATTTTGTGCCTCTTTGTGGCTAACGAACCGTGCGGTTGGTTCGTGCATCCCAACAGTTCCCCCGACATCAGAACGCTTATGAAGAATGCCAGAACTCATATTGTTGTGATTATTGCGCTGCTTGTGGGCGTGGTGGGTGTGGTCGCTTTCGCGGCTCGCGGCAGTGGTCAGTCGCGAGGGCCCAAAAGTAAGTCTCCAGTGAGTAAGTCTCCAGTTCAGCCCGCAGTTCGCATCACGGACCATCCTACTGTGTCGCCGGAGTTTGCTGCTGCGGCTGTGAAGAACGCTGAGCTAAGACAAGAGTTGAACTGGACTTTTGGCGGGAAACAACAGCGCGGTTGGTATCTTTATGACTTATTGATTGGCAAGACTCTGAATGGCGAGCACGACCCAGTTAGTGGTGACTTTGCCGCCGATCTTGCAAAGTGGCAGAAGAAAACAGGCTTGAGTCCGAGTGGCGTGCTCGATGAAGACTCGCTGGTGCGTCTGGTGTCGCAGTGGCAGAGCAATCGACTCAAGAACCGCGCGTACGCTGATCCAAGTGAGTTGATCGAAGCGCCGCCGGCAGACTTCTACGATCCCGGCCGCGCAGTCGAGCTGCGTCAGGTTGAGCGGAAGACTTACTCCGCATACAAAGAGATGATGGCTGCTGCGGCGGCCGATCCGGAACTCAAGCTCGGGCCGAAGTATTTGAAGATCGTCTCAGCATTTCGCCCGCGCGAGTATCAGGATCAGTTGCGGCGACAATCACCCAACGCTGGCAGCGCCGGACTCGCCGTTAACAGTCCACACTTCACTGGCCGCGCGTTGGATCTCTACGTCGGTGGTGATCCGGTTGATACGAAAGATTCAAACCGCGCAATCCAGGTTAACACTCCGGCATATCGCTGGCTCGTGCGCCACGCCGAGCACTTCGGCTTCCGTCCTTACTTCTACGAGCCGTGGCATTGGGAATACGTTAAGTGAGCCACTCAGTCGTTGGCTCGTAAGAAACCTCGCTCTTGAACGTATCTCAGAATCAGATGTGCGTTCTCTTCAGGTGTTAAGTTAACTGTGTCGAGAGTGATCTCGGCGCCAATTGGTGGTTCGTAAGGATCATCGATGCCTGTGAAGCTCGTGATCTCGCCGCGCCGGGCCTTTGCATACATTCCTTTCACGTCGCGTCGCTCGCAAATCTCCAGCGGCGTATCAACAAAGACCTGAATAAAGCGATCCTCGCCAATCATGTTTCGCACTTCGTTGCGCGCCGCTCGATACGGACTCACGGCTGCAGCGATGACCATGCCACCATGTCGCACAATCTCTGATGCCACATAACCGATGCGAAGTATGTTCGTATCGCGGTCCTCTTTGCTGAAACCGAGTCCCTTCGACAAATGAGTGCGAACAACGTCTCCGTCCAAAACAGTAACTTGACGACCATACTGCTCCAACAGGACTGTTAGAACTTTCGCCGTCGTCGATTTGCCGGCGCCGCTCAAACCCGTAAACCATATGCACACGCCTTGACGATGTCGTGGCGGATAAGCTTCGGCGAGAATGTCGGCCACTTCCGGACGTGTAAACCACGACGGCAAACGCCGTCCACTATTGAGATAGTTCTCGCGCACTTGCGTACCTGATATCGAAGACGTCTCGCAATCAGGTGGTATGAGTGAGCTTTCCTGATATTTTCCTTCAGCCGGCAAGTAGACGAGTTCACTGAAGGGAACCACAGCAATGCCCAACTCCTCGGCATATTGTTCGACGAGTTGCTGAGCCTCGTATGGTCCATAAAAAGGTTTGCCATCGGAGCCCACACCAGGACTGGCGTGATCGCGTCCCACGATGAAATGGTTTGCGCCGTAATTGCGGCGGATCAGAGCGTGCCACAAAGCCGCACGTGGTCCAGCCATGCGCATCGCAAGCGGCAACAGCGCGAGCAACACACGATCCGGTTCGTAGTAACGCTGGGCAAGCGCGCGATAAGTACGCACGCGAGTGTAATGGTCCACGTCGCCCGATTTGGTCATGCCAACGACGGGATGAAGCAGCAACACGCCGTCAACCTTTTCGATCGCACGCTTCGTCAGTTCTTCGTGCGCACGATGCAGCGGATTGCGAGTTTGAAAGGCCACCACGTTTGATCTTCCGAAGGTCTCGAGACGAGTGCGAGTTTGCTCAGGCGTGAGGCGCAAGTTTTGAAAATCGTAATGCGGCGGAAGTTTGACTACTCGAAGAGGGCCGCTCACGTTGAACTTGCCCCAGCGATGCATCTCCGCGATCAGTGGATGACGCAGGTCTTGTGTCTTGAAGACTTTCCGTGCAGCCTCGGAGAGATCCCATTCGTAAACTTCCTCGACCGTAAGAATGGCGAGTAAATTGTTCTGAACGTCGTGTAGGGCGACATCCTGACCAATCCTCACATCGCGGGCGTCTTCGATCGGCAACGTCACCGGAATCGGAAACAGTTGTCCAGAAGCAAGATGCATCTCGTCGAGCACGCTTTGGTAGTCCGATTGGCCCATGAAGCGGTTCAGCGGCGAGAACGCGCCAGTAGCTAACAATTCGAGATCGCAAGCGGAGCGATTAGAGATCTGCAAAGACGGCAGTTGAATTCCATAAGCCCAGAGCTCTTCTAACTCGTCACCAGAAGCAATGAGGTTTACTAACGATCCGCCGCATGGAGTAATTAATTGTGAATGCATTGTTGTAAGGACCTTACTGGTATTAGAAGCCTTCCATTGTGAGTTGTTGTGCGATGACGCGGGTGATTTCGTTTTGCGCACTGTGGATGAAGAAATGATCGCCGGGAAAAATGTGCAAGGAAAATGAAGACGTGGTGTGCTCACGCCAGGGCGCCAGCTTTTCGCGCTGGACCTCAACGTCACCCAACCCGCCGAAAACAGTCATCGGGCAGGTGAGTGGCGGTTCGACTTTGTATTGGTAGTTCTCGCACACCGAAAAGTCTGCTCGTAACAACGGAATCATGAGCTGCATCAACTCCGGATGGTCCAGTACTTCATGCGGCGTGCCGTTTAGTTCTCGCAGTCGCTCGATAAACTCCGGTTCCGGCAGATCGTGACTGGGCGGTTCCTCTTCCGGGAATTGCGGCGCACGACGCCCGGAAATGAACAAACGAATCGGCAGCGGATTGTTTGTACGACGCAGCCAACGTGTGAACTCGAAAACAATCAGCGCTCCCATGCTATGGCCGAAGAAGGCGAACGGTTTATTGAGGAACGGCAACAGAGATGGCCCAAGCACCTGGATCATGTCGGGCAAGTGCTTGAAAGCAGGCTCCGAGAGACGTTCACCGCGACCGGGCGGTTGCACTGGAGACACCTGCACAAAGCCTGGCAATAAATTCTGCCATGCACGAAAGCTTCCGGCGTTGCCGCCGGCGTAAGGAAAACAAAACAACCTTATCCGCGCGTCAGGCTTATCTTTGTAACCAGGTAGCCACGGTGTTGGAGATTTTTCAGGCACGTTCTCGAAACCCCTCTTCAGTTCCGGGGACTACTTGCTCAACATTAATAACTGGGTCGGGAGGTCGTGCGATTAGACTTCTGTTGATTTCGCTTGCTCTTCCATTTTCTTGCGGAGGCTGAGTGGCCGCATGTCAGTCCAGACTTCCTTAATGTAAGCGAGGCATTCCTGTTTCGTACCGGTCTTGCCGGCATCATTCCAACCGAGAGCGTTCTCACGATCGGCAGGCCAAATGGAATATTGCTCCTCGTGATTGACCACCACTTTGTATATAGTGTTATCTTCTCTGTCTTCACTCATACTTGTGTCTCCTTTGTTAAAAATTTGTGCCGGACAAATAGGTTACTCACAATTGCGGAGTTTTGCACTCTGTTAAGTTTATGCACCTCCTTGGAGTGCGGCGGCCTGGCGCCGCTTTGGCCTCAATCAGGCGCGATCGATAACAAAGCGGCGCCAGGCCGCCACACTCCAAGGAGGCGTACAATCTATTAACATTTATCACGTGCGAAGTGGTGGTAAACTAGCCGCCGCGTGAACTCACAAACTCATGTAGTAAATTCCTCCGGCAGTAGTGCGGCGACCACTCTGATCGTTCTGCTTCTTCTTGCAGTAATCGCATCTCTGTCAATCTACCTGCAAAACCGTCTGCCGGCGGCAGCGACTGAGAACGCGCCTGCAACTGAGTTTTCCGCGGCGCGCGCGCTACAAAAGTTGCGCATCATCAGCGCGCGGCCACATCCGATCGGTTCACAGGAACATGAGACCGTTCGCGATTATATCTTTCGCGAACTCTCAAATCTCGGTCTCAGTCCTGAAACACAAAGGACAGTAGCCGTGAACACGCGCTGGGGCTCTCCGTTTGTGGCCGCGACCGTTCAGAATGTTCTGACGCGGATCAAAGGCACGAACAGCACTCGCGCTGTTTTGCTTGCCGCTCATTACGATTCCGTCCCGACCAGTTTCGGCGCAAGCGATGACGGCGCCGGCGTAGTCACGTTGCTCGAGACCGCGCGTGCGTTAAAGGCGAATGGACCACTGAAAAACGACGTCATTCTATTATTCAGCGATGGTGAAGAAGTAGGTTTACTTGGCGCAAACGCGTTCACCACACATCCGTGGGCCAAAGACGTCGCCGTGTTCATGAATTTTGAGGCGCGCGGCAACACTGGTCCAGTCGTAATGTTTGAAACGAGCAACGGCAACAACAACTTGATTCGCGAATTCGATCAAGCAGCACCGCGTTCGATGGCCAGTTCCGTCTTTTATGAGATCTATAAACTGCTGCCAAACGACACCGATTTCACAGTTTTGAACCGCACCGGCGCGCAGGGTTTGAATTTCGCCTACCTAAACGGCATCAATCATTACCACACTTGGCTCGACAACATACAGGAGATAAATCCGCGAACGCTACAGGACCTCGGATCGAATGCACTGGCACTAACAAAGCATTTTGCCAACGACGATCTCGGCGCAAAGACGACAAACGCCGTCTATTTCAACGTGCTCGGCGCAGTGTTTATTCATTACCCGCCGTTAGTCAACATCGTGTTTTTGGTTTTGACTGTTCTGCTCTTTATCATCGTCGTCTGGCAGGGATTTAAGAGCAAACAGTTAACTTTCTTCGGCATCGTTTGGGGATTTCTTGCGCTGCTCGTTACGGTTATCGTTTCAGCGCTCATCACCTGGTTGGCGTGGTGGTTGATACTCAAGATTAGACCAGCAATCTTTTCCGTGCCGTGGAGCGAGCCGTACAACAGCAACATTTTCAGAGTTGCTTTTGTGCTGCTCGCACTCGGTCTGACTTCGATCATTTATCTTCTTATCAGAAGACAAGCTGACTGGCGCACGCTTACCGTCGGAGCATCGCTGTGGTGGTTGATACTAGCTGTTTCGGTTACGCTCCTGATCCCCGGTGCAAGTTATCTCTTTACATTGCCGCTGCTATTCCTGCTCGTCGGCCTGACGATTGTTTTCTTTTCGAGGAATCCGGAGTCAATTGCTTCTCAACTGGAGTTGGCGGTCGCGATGCTTCCGGCAGTAATTTTTTGGGCGCCGCTGATCTACGTTGTGTTTGTTGCCCTGACGCTCAACTCAGCGTGGATGGTGACGATTTGCGCGGCCCTGTTATTCGGACTTCTGCTGCCAGCGATCGTGCAAGCTATCAACGTTTGGCGGTGGCTCATTCCGAGCGTGCTGGTGATAACAAGCCTTATTCTTCTGATCGTGGGAATCGCGGACATCAGTTTCGACAAGCGCGAACCGAAGATGGATAATCTCTTTTATGGACTCAACGCCGATACCGGTCAGGCGTTCTTCGCTAGTTCGGACTCGAAGACGGATGAATGGACCACGCAGTTTCTGTCGAGCAACGTACAACGCGGAACGATGCCGGAGTTCTTTCCCGGAAGTCCGAGAGTCTTTTGGAAGAGCACAGCTTCCGCCGCTCCGCTTGCTGGTCCACAAGCCTCAGTCACCACAGACCACACGGAAAACAATGTGCGTACTTTGAGTTTCAGAATCAGTTCGCCAAGACGCGCGCCAGTGATTGCGATCTACACTGCGCCAGACATCATAGTGAGTGATGCTTCGGTGGATGGGAAAAAGGCTTTCCGCGAAACTTCTGATCCTTCACAGCCAAGCCCTCCAATGCGGAATTGGGGGCTGCAATTCTATGCCTTACCCGTCGAAGGCGTTGAAGTTTCGCTGAAACTACAAGCCGGAAAGCCTTTCAAGATGGTTCTCGTGGACCGATCGTATGGTCTGCCTGAAATCGCCGGCGCTGCAGCGAAGCCGCGGCCCGATTACATAATTCCCACACCTTATGCCATCAGCGATGCGACGTTAGTCTCAAAGTCTTTCAGCTTCTAGATTTGGGATTCTTTATGGCAAGCGAAGAAAGACGCGCATGCGCTCGATCTCTGCGTCGAGTTCTCGCCTGAATGCTCGCTCAGGTGGCGGTTGAGACGCAACATAGCCCACGTCAGTTACGAGCTCACTATCCTTCACCGACAAGTTGGCCCAACCGATCACACGCTCGCGCCAAAGCAGCGGCATTGCATAGTAACCGAGCTTTCGTTTGTGCGTGGGCGTGTAGGCTTCGAAGCGATAAGTCCAATTCCACAGCAACTCAAAACGCGCCCGATCGTGCACCACTGGATCGAAAGGCGCCAGCAGTCTCACTTTATCCTCAGTCGTGTGGCCCAACACATTCTCGTCCGCAGGCCAGTACCAATCAACATCTTCAATACGCGCATGAGACAATCGCTGCCGCGCACGCTTTAACGCACTCGGCAACTCTTTTCGCCACTGCGGCGCGGCGTATCGTAAACGTCGCACGTAGAATGACAAGCTTGGTCCAGGCAGTGGCGCGTAGATACGTACTACTGCATCTACCAGCGCATCGATTCGTGCGCGCCGCTCGGCGGCACCGCGCGGAATCGGTTCGTGCCGGTGCTCGGCATAAATCCGGATGCCTTTCTCTCGTCGCACGATACGCAGCAGACCGACGTAATGCATCGCATCAAGAAGGTGTGTAGTGGCGTTCGACGAACCGCCCCAGTAATTTGTCACGCGCCCGTGCGCAAAATGTTCGTCGACTTCGCGCGGATGCACTATCCCGCGCTCACGCACAAAGTCGAGCAACATTTTGGCTTTCTTCTTTTGTCCTTGCGGCCAGAGTAAGCGAACATTATCCGCAGGCACGCGTGAGTTTGAACGCGGATGCATCAACGCCTGTAAAGTTCGCGTGACGTAACCGTAGTTGACGAAAAAGTCTTCCTCGATGTCGAGTGTGGTATAGCGACGCTCGAGATCACCGGCATGGTAGTTTTTCACTCGATGTCGCAGGATCAGATCCTGCGCACGCGCCGGAGCACGAATCGGGTCCGCCTGTACAAAGCCCATTCGCTGCAATGCACGATGCAATGTGGTTGGTGTGGGAAAGTTCCGCGCGACCGTGAATCGTCGCAGGTCATCGAGAGTGATTAACATTCGATCCAATCCATCCACAGATTACACAGATTCTATTAAACAATCTGTGTAATCTGTGTAATCCGTTGATAAGAGCGCTTTCGTCACAAATGTCTTGACGGCTATGATGAATCGTGCATACTTCCCTCACTTCCAGCCCCGAGTCGAATCAAATAAATGCGATTTTGTGTCTCCCTGCGTCGAGCAATCTGATTCGTCTACCTTAAAGGAGCTGAACAATGCGATACGATCTTCCCAGCAAGTCGATTAAACCGTTGCGTCATCTTGTATTCCTGGCGCTCTTCATTGGCGCGTTGGTTGTTTCGGGTTGCCAACAAGTTGAATCGAGCAGGGCAGGTGCGCCATCTGACGCTACTGCAAAGAATGGCAAGATCCCCGTGACCACTTCTTCGGAAGAGGCTCGCAAGGAGTATCTCGCCGGGCGCGATCTCCAGGAAAAACTTCGTATCACCGATTCCATTGCACACTTCGATAAGGCGATCTCGCTCGATCCAAATTTCGCACTCGCCGAGCTCAATCGTGCAAACGTCTCCCCGACCGCGAAAGAGTTTTTCGAACATCTGAAAAAGGCAGTGGCACTGTCAGATAAAGCCTCGGATGGTGAACGAATGTTGATTCAGGCCAACGAAGCGGGAGCTAACGGAAATCCGACGCAACAGAAAGAGATTCTCGAAAAACTCGTTGCTGCGTATCCGAATGACGAGCGTGCACACTTCAACCTCGGCGGCTACTACTTTGGTCAACAGGATTTCCCTCAGGCCATCGCTCACTACAAAAAGGCAACGGAGATCGCGCCCGACTATTCCACCGCCTTTAACATTCTTGGTTACGCATATCGACAGAATGAAGCGTATGCAGATGCGGAAAACGCTTTCAAGCAATATATCGCACTGATTCCTAACGATCCGAACCCTTACGATTCGTACGCGGAGTTGCTGTTGAAGATGGGCAGGTTTGACGAGGCGATCACGCAATACAACAAAGCGCTAGCCGTCGATCCAAATTTCGTCAATTCTCATTTCGGCATTGCGGCTGCATTGACTTACCAGGGAAAGCCCAACGACGCGAATGCAGAGTTGCAGAAGATTACCCAGAAGGCACGTAGTGATGGTGAACGCCGCACAGCTCTGTTTGGACAGACGATCGTTGCTGTCGACGGCGGGAAGTTTGACGAGGCGCTGGCGCAAGTCGACAGGCAGTATGCGTTGGGTGAGAAGACTAACGATGTGCCGGCAATGGCGGGCGATCTTCAGTTGAAAGGGAACATCCTGCTTGCGATGGGCAGGCCCGATGATGCGAAGCGCGCCTACGAACAAGCACTCAAGATGACAACTGATTCAAATCTGGCGCAGCCAGTCAAAGACAACAACGCGCGTTTTCATCACTACAATCTCGCTCGCGTCGCCATCGCCAAGAATGATTTGGCTACTGCAAAGACTGAGACAGAAACGTTTCGCAGTGGCGCAGAAACCGCAAAGAACACTAACCAACTGAAGCAGGCGCACGAACTCGCGGGTCGAATCGCGCTCGCGGAAAAGAACTACGACACGGCGATCTCCGAATTGGGCCAGGCAAACCAACAAAACCCGGATGTACTTTATCTGCTCGGACAGGCTTATCAAGGCAAAGGCGACGGGGCGAAAGCGAAGCAGATGTTTACAAAGGCGGCCAGGTTCAATTCACTACCACTGTTGAACTACGCGCTCGTTCGCAGCAAAGCCGAGAAAGCCCTAGCGAGTTAGGCAAGAGCGGCTCAAACTGCAATCCACAGATTACGCAGATTCTGTGTAATCTGTGGATAACAGTTTTTTGTTGACTCAAATCTAACAAGCGTGATATTAGTTCGAGCCTCGAATTATATCGCGTCATGCGAAGAATCGATCTGTCCAACTTTCAGGTCGCGACCAGCGAGACTGCGCGCGACATCAATCGGCGCATCGTGCTCAATCTGATCCGCACGCACCAGCCGATTTCGCGCGCCGATCTGGCGCGCTACTCTGGTTTGCAACGAAGCACCGTCTCTGTTATCGCCGAGCAGCTGATCAAAGAACGCTGGATCACCGAAGGCGCAAACGGACACACGCCGCGGGGCCGAAGGCCGACGTTCCTGCATCTGAATAAGGAACGAGTGGGAATCATCGGTATAAACGTTCGTCCCATCCTCACCACGCTCGCTCTGGCCGATCTCGACGCTAACTTTCTCGCACAGGATTCGCTGCCGACTCCGCAGGATCCAAAACAGTTTGTATCGGAACTAGTGCCACGCGTTCGCAAACTCATGCGCGCGCGACCAGAACTGACATGTGAAGGAATAGGCGTGAGTCTGCCCGGCCGCGTAGATCTCGAAACTAAACGATTGGTCTTTGCGCCCAATCTCGGTTGGAAAGACTTCGATTTGAAAACACCGTTGGAAAAAGCCACTGGGCTGCCCGTCGAATTGGAAAATGCTGCAAATTCCTGCGCACTTTCCGAGATCTGCTTTGGTCGGCGGGCCGAAGGTCTGCGAAATCTGGTGGTCGTGACGGTTTCAGAAGGCATCGGCTGCGGCCTGATACTCAATCACCAATTGGTCCAGGGCTCGACGGGTACAGCGGGCGAATTCGGACATGCGGCTGTGGTTCCTGATGGACTCGAGTGTAGTTGCGGCAACCGCGGTTGTTGGGAGATGTACGCCTCGAACTCAGCGGCGATTCGTTACTACACGCAAGCTGCGTCGCCGGCCCGAGCCACTAAGCGTCGCACGCAAACAGCGGAGAGAACAATCAATTTCGAGCATCTGTTGCGACTTGCGGAGCAGGGAGACAGCAAAGCGGTTGAAGCCTTACAGCAGATGGCGAAGTATCTGGGAATGGGAATCGCTCCGATCGTCGCCGGCCTGGCGCCGGACATGATCGTCGTGGTTGGCGAAGTAACTCGCGCCTGGCAGCAGGTTGGGCCAATCATCAGGGAAACAGTCAAGCAACATTCCTTCACGTGTGCGGAAACTCAGATTGTGCCGAGCGATCCGATAACTCAGCCACGTTTACGCGGAACGATAGCACTCGTTTTACTGAAGCACTTCGGCGCTCCGGCGATCGCCTGAGTGTTTCTTTTGTCTTTTGTTGTGGACACGAACTAATTGGACGTCTGAGCAACCTTAAAAACAACGATCAAGGAAGAAACGTATGGGCCGAACCAGTCGCGACAGTGGCGCTTTGGAATGCTATTGAGTTTCTGAACTACGATGACAGAGAAAAGCTATCCACAGATTACGCAGATTCTCTTTCTTATCTGTGTAATCTGCGTAATCTGCGGACCTGCGCACGGACAAACGAATTCTGATCGTTGGCTTGACTAGTACTGTTTCTGCTTCCGTACCTTGCCATGGGTTGGTCCGCGATCAATGTTGAGTATCGGACGGCTCATCAATCGCCGGCTCCGGCGGCGGTTGAAGACTGTCGCTGCGCGCTTCGTTGGATTACTTATCATGCTCGCGAGTATTCACTCGATGCGTCAAAGTTTGTGCTGACGGGAACATCGGCCGGCGGACACCTCGCATTAATCACTGGCATGTTGCCGGCGAACAGTGTTTTCGATCGTCAATGCGTGATCGAGGGTAATGCGCGTTGGAACACGGCCGTTGTTCCTGAGCCGAAGGTTGCGGCGATATTGCGCCGTACAGCCACGCTGTGCGTCTGCATTCAATGTTGGATAAGGTGGGTGTGCCGAATCGGTTGGTGACGATACGTGGACGAAAGCACGGTGGGTTCAGCCGTCAGGAACTGATCGACAGTTATGCCGCGATTCGAGAGTTTCTCCACAAGAATGGTGTGTTTTAGGCCACAAAAAGGCACAAAATGTACAAAGAAATATTTTGTGCTTTTTTGTGGCCTGCTTTGTTTTGCCTCAGTGGCAAGGGCGGATGATGGCTATCGGCTCTGGTTGCGGTATGAGCAGCTTCCTGCGCGTTCCTTGAACATCTATCGTCAACGTATCAAATCGATTTCTGTTCAAGGCAAGTCCGCAACGTTTGACGCGATTCGCAACGAG
Source organism: Pyrinomonadaceae bacterium (assembly GCA_035248565.1). Classification (GTDB taxonomy): domain Bacteria; phylum Acidobacteriota; class Blastocatellia; order Pyrinomonadales; family Pyrinomonadaceae; genus PSRF01. Next base: position 22,207 of record DATFHH010000077.1, read on the forward strand.
TTGCGTGTTGGATGCAGTGGCCTGCTCGGAACTTCAATCGTCGAACAGGATGATGCTTCGGTTGTGGTTGGGACTCCTGAGACTTCGACTCTGATTCGCAGGTTTCACTGGGACTCAGACCTAAAGAGACTTGGACCAGAAGGGTTTCGCATTCGCACTGTTCGAGATGTCATCGTTATCGCATCGACCACTGATATTGGCGCGCTCTACGGCGCGTTTCACTTCCTGCGCCTGCTACAAACCGAACAGCCAATCGACCATTTGCAAATAGATGAAAGCCCAAAGCTGAAACTGCGCCTGCTCAACCATTGGGACAACCTCGACGGCACCATCGAGCGAGGTTACGCAGGCAAATCGCTCTGGAAGTGGGATGATCTGCCGCGCCAGATCGATCCACGATTCGTCGACTACGCACGCGCGAACGCTTCCGTAGGAATCAATGGCACAGTGCTCAACAACGTCAACGCGGACGCTCGAATCCTGACTGCGGAATACCTCGAGAAAGTTGCAGCAATCGCGAATGTGTTTCGCCCCTACGGCATTCGCGTCTACCTTTCAGCACGTTTCTCCTCGCCAATCGAAATAGGAAAGCTGTCCACGGCTGATCCACTCGACGCCGCGGTGATCGCCTGGTGGAAAGAGAAGGCGAACGAGATCTACAGCGTGATTCCTGACTTCGGCGGCTTTCTCGTGAAAGCAAACAGCGAAGGGCAGCCTGGTCCGAGGACATGCAATCGCACTCATGCTGACGGCGCAAACATGCTCGCCGCAGCACTCGCACCACATCACGGGATTGTCATGTGGCGCGCTTTTGTTTACGACGTGCAACCAGGCTACGACCGCGCGGGAGCAGCATACGAGAACCTCAAGCCTTTCGACGGAAAGTTTGCGCCAAACGTTCTGCTGCAAGTGAAGAATGGTCCAATCGATTTTCAACCGCGAGAGCCATTTCACCCGTTATTTGGAGCCATGCCACGCACACAACTAATGCCAGAGCTACAGATTACGCAGGAGTATCTCGGCTTCTCGAACCATTTCGTCTTTCTGGCGACGATGTGGCATGAGTTTCTCGACTCCGACACGTTCGCGCGAGGTCGCGGCTCCACTGTGGCGAAAATCGTGGATGGAACACTTTATCGACAGCATTTGACGGGCATCGCGGGCGTGGCAAACACCGGCTCAGATCGCAACTGGACGGGCCACCATCTGATACAGGCAAATTGGTACGCGTTCGGCCGCCTGGCTTGGAATCCGCAAGTCTCCTCGAAACAGATTGCAACCGAATGGACCAGCATGACGCTGACGCACGACGCAAGTGCAATCGCAACGATTGTGCGGCTGATGCTCGGGTCACATGAGGCCGCTGTTAATTACATGACTCCACTCGGTCTTCATCATTTGATGTGGGGCGGTCATCATTATGGTCCAGCTCCGTGGTGGGACACCGAACCTCGTGAAGATTGGAATCCGGTTTATTATCACCGCGCTGATGCGTTCGGGTTGGGCTTTGATCGCACTAAGACCGGCAGCAACACAGTCAGTCAGTATCATCCGCCCGTGCGCCAGCAGTTTTCGGATTTGCAGACGTGTCCGGAAAAATTTCTGCTCTGGTTTCATCATGTATCCTGGGACCATAGAATGAAGTCGGGGCGCACGCTGTGGGATGAATTAGCGTTGCACTATCAACGCGGAGTTGACTGGGTGAGATCGACGCAAGCCACTTGGGCCAAGCTCGGCGATGTGATCGATCCCGAACGGCATGCAGCCATTACTAAGAAGTTGGCGATACAGGAGCGCGATGCGATCTGGTGGCGCGATGCGTGTTTGCTCTACTTTCAGACGTTTGCTAAACGGCCGCTGCCGGCGGGTGTTGAGCATCCTGCAAAGCCGCTGGCTGAATACAAAAAGAAGGCGCTGCAATGGGAAGTCAATTAGCCACGGATGAACGCGGATGAAAATCGCTGATTTACGTGCAACGACAGTGACTGTTCCACTCGAGGTGCCGCTGCGTCATGCGAACGGTTGCCACTGGGGTCGCTTCGTTCGCACGATTGTTGAAGTCGAAACTGACGAGGGTTTGATTGGTCTCGGTGAAATGGGCGGAGGTGGTGAGTCAGCGGAAGCCGCATTTCATGCGCTAAAAGAGTATCTAGTTGGACGCGATCCGGCGCGTCTTGAGGAACTAAGATTTCTTATCTCAAATCCGACCGCGTCGCTCTACAACAATCGCACACAGATGTTGGCTGCGATTGAATTTGCGTGTCTCGACATCCTCGGGCAAAGGTGGGGCGTGCCTGTTTCAGAGATTCTCGGTGGACGTCTGCGTGAGCGCGTGCACTTCGCTTCTTACCTATTCTTTTGCTATGCGAACCCGAAGAGTAGGGAAGGTGAGGTCCGAACAATCGAGCAGCTCGTCGAAGCAGCGCAAAAACTGAAGCAGCTTTACGGTTTCACTTCGCACAAGCTCAAAGGCGGCGTATTCCCGCCGGAATACGAGCTGGAATGTTATCGAGATCTTGCAGCGGCGCTCCCGCGCGATCGTTTCCGTTTCGATCCGAACGGAGTATGGTCCACGGAAACAGCAATGTGGTTTGGTCAGCAGATCGAAGACATTCGAAACGATTATCTCGAAGATCCGGTGTTTGGCATGAGCGGCATGCGCCGCGTGCGTGAGAAGGTTCGTATGCCGCTCGCGACCAACACCGTTGTCGTTAATTTCGAGCAACTCGCGGCGAATGTTTTTAACACTGCAGTTGACGTGGTGTTACTCGATACGACATTTTGGGGCGGCATACGGGCTTGCGTGAAAGCAGCCGCAGTCTGTGAAACGTTTCAGCTTGGTGTTGCAGTGCATTCGTCCGGCGAACTCGGAATTCAGCTCGCAACTATGCTGCACCTCGGCGCCGTGATTCCAAACCTGTCGTTCGCCGCGGATGCGCATTACCATCATTTGGCTGATGACATTATCGAGGGCGGCAAGTTGAAGTATGAAGATGGATCGATAGCCGTGCCAACTGCGCCTGGTTTAGGTGTTAAGCTGGATCGCGAAAAGGTTAACGCATATCACGAGTTGTATCTGCGGCTTGGTTCGTATCCTTACGACCAGGATCCGCTGCGGCCTGGTTGGACTCCGACAATACCGAGCGATCGTTGGGCCGATCCACAGGACGCGAGAGTGCCGGAAATTCCGTTTTGATCCCGCGGGTTGAAGATTATGGTCCTATCAACAGAAAGTCGCACCAAGGTCTCGGAGTTGCTTACGCATCCGGCAGAACTGCGTGCGGAAGTCGAAGTAATAGTGAGCTCAACACCGGTGATGGATGTGCACACGCATCTCTTTCCGCCTGAGTTCAACGAACTATGTCTGTTTGGCATCGATGAGCTCCTGACCTATCACTATCTGACTGCCGAAACATTTCGAACTGCCAGAATTTCGCCTGACAAGTTTTGGGAGATGTCCAAAACGGATCAAGCAGATCTCGTTTGGAAGATGCTGTTTGTCGACAACACGCCCACGTCCGAGGCTGCGCGCGGAATTGTGTCAGTGCTCGACGCGTTTGGTCTCGACGCGCGTGCCGCTGATCTCAACGAGGCGCGTGCATTCTTCAATTCACGAACTCTCGCTGAACACGCCGATCAAGTTTTCGACATCGCGCACGTAAGCGGTGTTGTGATGACTAACGATCCGTTTGATGAGGCGCAAGATCAGTTATGGACCAGCGATATCGATCGCCGTTTTAAGTCGTCATTGAGGTTGGACAGTCTTGTAAACAACACAGATCTCGATGCCACGAGTGTTCGTGTCTTCCTCGACAACTGGATTCAACGCCGGAATCCGGTTTACATGGCGCTGTCGTTGCCCGCGGACTTTAAGTTTCCGACTAACGACGCGCGCGACCGTTTGCTGCGCGAAGTGGTCCTTCCGACAGCAATCGATCACCGCCTCGCGCTCACGTTGATGATTGGGGTACGTCGCGGAGTGAATCCGAACTTGCGAGAGGCGGGCGACGGTCTCGGCAAGGCGGACGTGACTGCGGTCGAACGGCTGTGCGCGGATTATCCTGAAGCGAAGTTTCTCGTGACGTTTCTTTCGCGCGAGAACCAGCACGAGTTGTGTGTTGCGGCGCGAAAGTTCAGCAACTTAATGCCGTTTGGCTGTTGGTGGTTTCTTAATAATCCGTCGATCGTATCGGAGATCACGCGTGAGCGGTTTGAACTGCTGGGCCAGAGTTTCATTCCACAACATTCCGACGCGCGAGTGCTCGAGCAACTGATCTACAAGTGGAAACACGCGCGCCAAGAGATCGCTGATGCGCTCTACGATGCATACGAGCAACTGTTGAATAGCGGACGGGCTGTTACCGCTGAAGAAATATCCCGCGACGTTAATCGTCTGTTCTCTGGAAACTTTAACGAATGGATTCGCGCCGAAAAATGAGTAGAAGACACAGCCACAAAAAGGCACAAAAACTCAGGAAAATAATTTGTACTTCTTGTGCTTTTTTGTGGCTATTCTGTTTGCCCGTCGTGCACATGAAATCACAAGAGAACCGTCCGGACTACAAGAACCCGAATCTGCCTGTTGAGCGGCGGGTCGCTGATTTGCTTTCGCGCATGACGCTCGAAGAAAAAATCGCGCAGTTGATTTGTCTTTGGGAAAGACGACCTCAAGCGGGACCGCAGACTGATTACTCAACCGATCGTGGCGACTTCGATCCGGCGAAAGCGGCTGGCGTCATGAAATACGGCATCGGGCAGATCGCACGGCAACGAGAACGAAAGGGCCCGCGTGAGGGCGCTATGTTTGCCAACGCGGTGCAGAAGTGGCTGATCGAGAACACGCGGCTCGGCATTCCCGCGATTCTTCATGACGAAATACTTCACGGCCACATGGCCCAGGGCAGCACGAGTTTTCCTCAACCAATAGCACTCGCCACCACCTGGGATCCGGAGTTCATCGCGAAGATCTTCACCGCCGGAGCACTCGAAACGCGTGCGCGCGGAAGTCAACAGGTGCTTGGACCAAATTTGGATCTGGCACGCGAACCACGCTGGGGCCGCACTGAAGAGACCTACGGCGAAGATCCTTACCTGACTTCGCGGATGGCAGTCGCGATTGTCAAAGCGTTGCAGGGCCCAGGACCAGGCGTCGACGAGAATCACGTTATCGCCACTGCCAAACATTTCGCTGCTCACGGCCAGCCTGAAAGCGGCACCAACATTGGACCAGTAAACTTTTCCGAACGAACGCTGCGCGAAGTGTTCCTGCCCAGTTTCAAAGCCGCGGTAACTGAAGCAGGCATCATGAGTGTGATGCCTTCGTACAACGAAATCGACGGTGTGCCATCCCATGCGAATAGATGGTTATTACAAAAACTGCTGCGCGAGGAGTGGGGCTTCAAGGGTCACGTAGTTTCTGATTATTACGCGATTCCGCAGATGGTCGACTTGCATCACGTCGCGAGCGATAAATCGGCTGCTGCAAAACTCGCGATCGAAGCTGGTGTCGATACGGAACTACCGGATCCTGACGCATTTCCAACGCTGTTGCAGTTAGTGAAAGAGGGACAGGTTTCCGAAGCAACGATCGATCGTGCAGTCGCACGAAACCTGCGCGCGAAGTTTCTACTCGGTCTGTTTGAAAATCCTTACGTCGATGTCGATCGCGCGGTGCGGGTTACAAATTCACCCGAACATCGCGCATTGGCGGCTGAGGCAGCGCGAAGATCGATCACGCTGCTGAAAAACCAGAACAACTTGCTGCCGTTAAATGTAAACGCGTTGAAGTCGATTGCAGTGATTGGTCCAAACGCTGCGCGAGTTCATCTCGGTGGTTACAGCGATAATCCCGGTCGCGGCGTGAGTGTGCTGCAAGGAATCAAAGACAAGGTAGGTGAGCGAATCAAAGTCACTTACGCCGAAGGCTGCAAGATCACCAAAGAAGGCGGCGATTGGTTTGCTGATACCGCTCATCTCAGCGACCCGGCTGAGGATCGGAAACTGATCGCGGAAGCCGTGCAGGTCGCGAAGACTGCGGACGTGGCGCTGCTCGTTCTCGGCGGTAATGAAGACACGAACAAAGAAGGATGGGCCGACACACATCTCGGCGATCGCGACAGTCTCGACCTGGTTGGACGGCAGAACGATCTCGTCAAGGCCATTCTCGAGACCGGCAAACCGACCATCGTCTTACTCATCAACAGTGGACCGCTGTCAGTCAACTACATCGCTGAGAATGTGCCGGCGATACTGGAAGGATTTTATTTAGGGCAGGAAACAGGCGTCGGCGTCGCCGATGTTCTGTTTGGTGATTACAATCCGGCCGGCAAACTTACCATTAGCTTCCCGCGCTCTGTGGGCCAGTTGCCGCTGTACTACAATCGTAAGCCAACAGCGCGCCGCGGTTATCTGTTTGCAAACAAGGAGCCGTTGTTTCCGTTTGGATTCGGTCTGAGCTACACCACGTTCTCGTATTCGAATTTGAAGGTTAATCCAGCGAGGATCGGAGTCGCAGGCGAAGCTCGCGTGAGTGTCACCGTGACGAACACTGGAAAGCGTGCAGGCGACGAAATCGTTCAACTCTATATTCACGATCTGGTGAGCTCGGTTACGCGGCCCATAATGGAGCTCAAGGATTTCAAGCGAATCTCGCTCGCTGCTGGGGAGAGCAAGACGGTTGAGTTTGTGATCACTCCTAAGAAGCTGTCGTTTCTGGATCTGAACATGAAGAGCGTGGTAGAACCGGGTTGGTTCGACATTATGGTGGGTACGAGCTCAGTGAAGTATGAGACAGTCAAGCTCGAAGTTGTTGCGAAGTAGTTTGGCCGCTGTTCTCAGTGTTCTCTGTGCCTCTGTGATTTTTTCTACCAATGAACCACAGAGACACAGAGAACACAGAGCGCTCAAAGACGTCTTCAAAAACGATTTTATGATTGGCGCCGCGCTTAATCGGCGACAGTTCTTTGAAGAGGATACTCGCGGCGCTGAGATCGTGAGTGCGCAATTCAACACCATCACTCCGGAGAACGTCTTGAAGTGGGCGCTGGTCCATCCACAGTCAGACAAGTACGACTTTACTGCTGCCGATCATTATGTCGAGTTTGGTGAAAAGCGCAGCATGTTCATCGTTGGACATACGCTTGTCTGGCATAACCAAACGCCGCGTTGGGTGTTTCAGGACGACAATGGAAATACAGTTGATCGTGAGACTCTGTTGGGTCGTTTACGCGAGCACATCTTCACGGTTGTCGGTCGTTACAAAGGAAGAATCAAAGGCTGGGACGTGGTCAACGAAGCTCTAAATCAGGATGGCACGATGCGCCAGTCACCATGGTTCAAAATCATCGGTGAGGATTACCTGGCAAAGGCTTTCCAGTTTGCGCATGAAGCGGATCCGAGTGCGGAGCTCTACTATAACGACTACGATCTCGAACTGCCTGCGAAGCGGAAAGGAGCTGTCGCACTGCTGGGAAAGCTGAAAGCCAGCGGTGTTCCCGTAGTGGCAGTCGGGTTGCAGAACCATAACCTAATGGACTGGCCATCGACATCCGACGAAGATGCGACGATCGAGACGTTTGCGCAACTCGGTTTGAAAGTAAACATCACCGAGCTCGATATTGATGTGCTTCCGCGTACAACAAAACCTGGTGCTGATTACGCCGTTGATATCGCACCGACGCCAAAGTTGAATCCTTACACCGCGGGCTTACCGGATTCTATGCAGTCGGCGTTGGCGCGGCGCTATGCTGATCTATTCCGCGTTTATCTTAAACATCGTGATGTGATCGATCGGGTGACTTTCTGGGGAGTCGCTGACGGAGATTCGTGGTTGAATAACTGGCCCATCAGAGGTCGAACAAATTATCCGCTGTTGTTCGATCGTTTGGGCCAACCGAAGCCGGCATTCTATGCCGTAATTGGCAGGGGGCGAGATGGTAAACAATAACTATCAACCGAAACCGGAACACAAGTTCACTTTTGGCCTATGGACCGTGGGTAACCGCGGACGAGACCCATTTGGCGACGCTACGCGCCCGAGTCTCAGTCCCGTAACCATCGTCAAGCGCTTGAGTGAGCTGGGCGCCTATGGCGTTAACCTGCATGACAACGACCTTGTGCCAATCGATGCGACCACGACGGAACGCGATCGCATCGTAAGTGAGTTTAAGCACGCACTCGACGATTACGGCATGAAGGTTCCAATGGCCACGACCAATCTTTTTTACGATCCGGTGTTCAAAGATGGTGCTTTTACTTCGAACGATCCACGAGTAAGGCTGTACGCATTACAGAAGACGATGCGATCGATGGATCTCGGTGCGGAGCTGGGCGCGCGGATTTACGTCTTTTGGGGCGGCCGCGAAGGCGCGGAAGTAGATGCTGCCAAAGATCCGCGTGACGCGTTGAAATGGAATCGCGAAGCGCTCAACTTCCTGTGTGAGTATTCAATCGAGCAGGAGTACAACTATCGCTTTGCGCTCGAAGCCAAACCGAACGAGCCGCGCGGTGATATCTATCTGCCGACGACCGGTGCAATGCTCGGGTTCATTGCGACCCTCGATCATCCGGAAATGGTCGGGGTTAATCCCGAAGTGGGCCACGAAAAAATGTCGGGACTCAACTTCTATCACGTGGTAGCTCAGGCGATCGAAGCCGGCAAGCTCTTTCATATCGATCTCAACGATCAAAAAGGCCCGCGTTTCGATCAGGATCTGCGTTTTGGTTCAGAGTCGATCAAGGAGCTCTTCTTTTTAATCAGGTTGTTGGAATCTTCTTATGATGGTCCACGTCACTTCGACGCGCATTCTTATCGCAGTGAAAACGAGGAAGGTGTTTGGGAGTTTGCGGCAGGCTGCATGAGAAATTATTTGATACTAAAAGAGAAGGCGCGGCAGTTTGATGAAGATCAGGAGATTCAGGCATTGCTCGCGGAGATACGCAGCAGTGATGCGGAGCCGCTTGGTCGTTACAGTGCGGAGAAAGCCAAGCGAGTGAGGGAGCTTTCGTTGGATCGTAACGAACTGGCGCGCAAGCCTTTGCCGTATGAACGGTTGGATCAACTGACAGTCGATTTACTCTTGGGTGTGCGATGAGTCTATTTTAGCCGGGGACTTACTTTTTGGAGCCCGAACATCAATATCTTTCGCGATTCCTGCATCGGCTTTGACGGTTGACGGAACTACACCCGGACTGAAGGCGGAGTATTTCAGCAATCAGGAACTTCGTGGTCCAGCAGCGACCGTTCGCACCGATGCGCGCATTGATTTCAACTGGGGACGTTACAAACCTACGCCGCAGTTAAGTGAGAACAACTTTTCTGTTCGCTGGACCGGCAAACTAAAACCTACAGAATCCGGAAGATACACACTCGGCTTCACCGCTGACGATGGTGCGCGCCTGTATCTCGATGGCCAGCTCCTTGTTGATGCCTGGGCGAAGAATCCGAACAAGACCGTTACGAAAGAAGTCACACTCGAAGCTGGTCGCAGTTACGATCTGCGCATGGAGTACTTTCAAAACAACCGCGAGGCAGTTGCGAAACTCGTCTGGTCGTATCCGCGTCTCGCCGAACGATTGATCGACGAAGCGGTAAGCGCCGCGAAACAAGCAGATGCGAGTGTGCTCGTGCTGGGTATTTCGGCGGGACTGGAAGGCGAAGAGATGACGGTGAATGTCGAGGGTTTCCGAGGTGGTGATCGGACTGACATCTGGCTGCCGAAACCACAGGAAGCGCTACTGAAAGCTGTCGCGGCGACTGGCAAGCCGGTTGTCGTAGTGCTGCTCAGCGGCAGTGCGCTTGCAGTGAATTGGGCCAACGACAACGTACCTGCGATTCTCGAAGCGTGGTATCCCGGAGGTGAAGGTGGAACCGCGATCGCTGATGTGTTGTTCGGCGATTACAACCCTGCGGGACGGTTGCCGCTCACGTTCTACAAATCTGTGGACCAGTTACCGCCATTTACCGACTACAGCATGCAAGGCCGCACGTATCGATACTTCAAAGGCGAGCCGCTTTATCCATTCGGTTTTGGGTTGAGCTATACGAAATTTGCTTACAGCGATCTCAAGTTCAATGCGAACTCAGTAAAGTCTGGCGAGCCGATGCAAGTGAGTGTTGACGTACAAAATGTGGGTGAGAGGCAAGGGGACGAAGTGGTTCAACTGTATCTCACAGACGTGGCGGCTTCAGTGCCGGTGCCGATCCGCACGTTGGTTGGTTTCGATCGCATTTCGTTACGACCGCGGGAAAAGCGAACAGTGACGTTCACGATCGCACCGCGTCAGATGTCGTTGATCGACGATGCTGGCAAACGCGTAATTGAGCCGGGTGAGTTTTTGATACGTGCTGGCCCACTCAAGTCGCTCTTCCAAGTTACCGGCAAAGTCATCGAGCTCGCCGAACGTTAACCTGGTGCCTTTTCGCGGCAAAAGCACGCAGCCACAGGAATCCAATCGCCAGGAATGGCAGAAAGTAAAGCAACACATCCCAGCGTCCAAAGCCTGGGGGCGTTGGCTCGACAAAAGCCGTCGTCTCACCAATTCCTTTTGAGCTACTCAACTTAACTCGAATTCGCCACTGTTCCTGCACGTCGAAGTTCACCATAGTCTTGTACTGCACCTGTCCACTCAGGTTTTCGCGGATAGCGCTGTACGTTGCTTCAGGAAGTCGGCCGCTCGTTGGCTGTACTGCGAGTTGTACCGTCAGATCGTTGGGCGCAGCTTGCGTGATAACGAAAAACGAGCCCTTTCCAATATCAGGATCGGTCCAGACCGAAATGACACATGGACCAACCTGCTGATCGACAACGATCGGGAATGGTGGTCCATCGTGCGCGAGCGCCGCGCTTTCAAATGACAAGACTAGGAGAACAACGATAATCGCCCGCATTATCCACCTAAGATCGTTCCACGCATTTCCATCGGTTGCGACATTAGCCAAACCGCCGCCAAGGAAAGAACAGCCGCGAGGCTGGCCCAGGGCAGAAAAACACGAACAGTTTTTGCAGGTGCATCCTGCTCGGCAAGACGATAACTGACCAACAACGAACCGAGTAATCCAAGACCGATAAATCCAAACTCGATTGCATGAACTGGTCCAACAGGCATGCCCGTTAATCTCCACGCCGGCGGACCTAAGACATTCAAGCCAATGTCCGCAGCGGCGCTTTGAAGTACGGGTACAAACGTCAGAAAACCCGTGAAGAAGTGAAATGAATAGTGGGCCAGCCAGATCCCAAATCCGAGCGGCACGAGCGCATACGAGTAACGCACGAGCAACGACATCGGCGATCCTGAGCTCGGAACTGAAAGTCGCGTAAGCCACACAGGAATGACAAGCAAGACGATTGGCTCGATGACAAGTGCAATGACAAACATAACGCCGAGGACCGGCGTTTCATGAGTCACGTTCAAAGTTCTCGCCAGCCAACTTTCGACTGCGTAAACCGGACTCACCATGCCAAAAGCATTCAACAACGCCCCGAAAACAAACAAGATCGACAGCGCTGACAGGTCACTCCGTTTCGAAAGAATTCCAACACCTGAACGCATCGGATCGACGGTCAATTCCGAAGCGGGAACACGCGAGAGAATGCCGACGTTTTCGTGCGGGCACGCCTGAACACAATCGAGACAGAAGGTGCAGTCGATGTTGCCTGTCTTTCGCGGCTGAAACAGCGCCAATTCGCAACCACGTTGAATGATCACGAGCGGCGAGACTGGATCGCGGCGTCCTCTGATGCAATCTTTCGTCTTGCAGGCAGTGCAGACTGCCTGATCGCGAACCTTAACTTCGAGCGGTGAGATCGTTGAGGCAAGAAAGTTGAACTGCCCGATCGGACAAACAAACTTGCAGAACGATGCATGTTTGAAAAAGCCATCGACAATCAACGCGACCAAGAAGTAAGAGCTGATAAGTAAGGCGGTCCACCAGGGCGATGACCAGAGGTCAAAGAGTTCGTACACGAAGAGCCCGGCGACCAGGACAAACACTGAGAGCCATTTGTTGCGCAAGAAGCGTGGAAAATTTCGCACTGGGCGAAAGACGCGGCGTGCAATGTCGCGAACAAAGACAAACGGGCAAGCAAAGCAAAAGAAATTTCCCGCCACCAGCAAAACCAACACGAGTGCTCCGCGAAAATGCACCCAGGTCAGCGTTGTCGCCAAGTTTTTGGGAGCGATTGATGGTCCAAGAAAGCCGTGCAGGATCATCAACAGACCCAGCAACACCAGCGGTACTTGGAAGAGTGTGCGCGCGTGTCGCCATCTCAGCACTCGGCCGATAATCGGAGTTCGGAGCAAGTCAAAGGAGTCTCCTTCGACAACTGCTGCGGGAGAAAGATGAGGCGACTGATTGCTCAACACTAATTCTTTTGTTAGCCACAAAAAGGCACAAAAAGCAGCTTACGATACTTATTGAGGCAAAGGCAGTTCGAACTGATGCTGCACGTGTTTGCCGTCAGAGAGGGTTACGTTTGCAACAACGATCCAATCTCCTGCCATCGTAAGCTGCAACGTGCCGCGATATTTGCCTGACTCGATCTCTTTTGCTGTTGCACTGACCGGGCTCATGCCTGGATGAGACATGTTACCCTCCAGCTCAACGCGAGCACCACTCACCGGCTGTCCTTTCGCATCTCTCAACTGCACATCAATCGTGACCGCGCCGATTCTCGGCGGATCCGGAGTAACGTTGTACTTGAAAGTGATAGCAGGTGTTTGCGTGGTCGGGTGACAAGCCAATGCGACCAACGCAACGAGGAGGCATGCTATTTGTGCGTTTCTGCGGCCGTACAAACTCAAATCACGTGGCCATCGAAGTGACTGGTTGGCGATGCAACGAGCAGGTGCAGGTCGCCGCAGGCTCTTCTGCGGGCGGGAACATGTGGTAGTACATTCCGATCATCATCGGTATGAAGACGATTGCGTTATAAAACAGGTGAATCTCGACCCGCGATTTCGGAAACACCATCTGCAGGAAGCTCACCGGCACGGGCGAGCCAAGCAGATTATGGTGAAGCAGCGCCTGCACTTGCAGTAATAAATGTTCGATGTGATGCCAGAACTGAATCACCAGCGCAACAGTCCACCACTTTCGCGACAACCCGGTAAATCCTTTGCGCAACACCCAGATCCCGATGAGCATGATCAACGCGTAGGAATAGTGAAGCACTTCCGAGTTCACCAACCACGGAAACCATAACCCGAGCACGCCTCCCGCCACAGGCCGCGGCCAACCCAGCCAATAGATTTGAACCGCCTGTGCCAGATGTTCAGCCCAGTGAGCCAGCACGACGATCATGAAAAGCTGGAGCGAACGTTTGTGCCACTCCGAATTCAGTTTGTCATGTAAATTTGAAGTCGCGACAGACATGGCGGAGTGCGTATCTTACGGCAGAAAATTGCAACTGCCAAGATCTGCTTTTCTAATTTTTGTGACTTTTGTGCACTTTCGTGGCTATATTACGCGTCCATGATTCGAATTTTCTTGTTGCTGCTTCTGTTTCCCGTCGTCGCTCACGCTCAGGTGCTCGGCGATCCAGTTGACGTCAGTCAGGACTTTCAAAAGATGGAGAACGTCTACTTCGTCGGTAGTCGCGTTACTTCATTTGACACGTCGACAGGTCAAGGCACCTTGCAGTGGGATCGCTATTTACGAAATACAACGTTGTCATTCAACAAGATCGACGTTGGATTCACGCGCGGTCGCGCGACTGAGTTTCCGGGCACTGAATACGATCAAGATCCCTCTTTGCCTTTTGCGATCACGTTTGTAAGTCCGCGCACGATCCGGCTGCGCTTCTCAACGAGAGCTGTTCCGCTAAGCGATGGCCAGTCGCTGATGCTTGCCGGCCCGGTACCGAAGGACACCTCGTGGCGAGTCGAACAGAACGATCGCGAGATCGTCTACACCGGCGCGCATGGACGTGTACGGATCATCAAGCAGCCGTGGCACATCGAAATCTACGACGAACACGGCCACCTGCTCACGCGCACACAGAACATCGGCGATCCCGCCACTTTTATAACTCCGATTCCGTTTTCTTTTGTGCGTCGCGCAAGCGATCTTTCACGGCGTATCGCGGCTACTTTTGAACTGCAACACGACGAAAAGATCTTTGGTTGTGGCGAGTCGTTTACGCGATTCAACAAGCGTGGACAGCGCGTTTTAGTCTCGACTCGTGACGGCATGGGGACGCAGAACGAGTATATGTACAAACCCATACCGTTCTTTTTGAGCAGCAACGGCTACGGAATGTTTGTGCACACCAGCGCGCCGTTGACGTTCGACTTTGGCAAGTTCTACGACGCGCACAACGTGATCTATTCGGGCGATGAAAACCTCGATCTGTTTGTGTTTCTCGGCGAGCCAAAAGACATTCTTTCGGAGTACACAGCGTTGACCGGCCGCAGTCCAGTCCCTCCGTTGTGGTCGTTTGGCTTCTGGATGAGCCGCATCACTTACAACTCAGAGGACCAGGTACGCCAGGTAGCTCAGCAACTGCGCGCCCATCGGGTCCCTGCCGATGTAATTCATCTCGACACTGGCTGGTTCGAAACTGATTGGCGCAGCGATTACAAGTTTTCAACCTCGCGTTTCCGAGATCCCGCGAAGATGATCGCCGATTTGAAGCAGCAGGGTTTTCACATCAGTCTGTGGCAGTACACCTACTTCACCAGCAAGAACGATCTCTGGAAGGAGATGGTCGCGAAAGGCTACGAGGTCAAGAACGAGGGCGGCCAACTTCCGTTCGAGGATGCAACGCTCGACATGAGTAATCCCGAAGCTGTGAAGTGGTATCAGGGCAAGCTGCGTGATCTGCTGAAGCTCGGCGTCGGCGCAATCAAAGTCGACTTTGGTGAAGGGGCGCCGCTGACTGGTCAGTATCACTCGGGCATGAGTGGTTGGTACGAACACAACTTGTATCCGTTGCGTTACAACAAAGCAGTCGCGGAGGTCACGAAAGAAGTTACCGGTGAGAATGTGATCTGGGCGCGAAGTGCTTGGGCCGGCAGTCAACGTTACCCATTGCACTGGGGCGGCGATGCTGAAAATACAGACTCAGCGATGGCGGGCGAGCTGCGAGGCGGTCTCTCTTTCGGACTGTCAGGTTTCACGTATTGGAGTCATGACGTTGGTGGTTTTGTGCAGCGTGCGCCGCGCGATCTCTACCGTCGCTGGCTGGCCTGGGGAGTTCTGACGTCCCACACTCGCGCGCACGGTGCGCCGCCGCGTGAGCCTTGGGAATATGACGAAGCGCTGACTGAAGACTTCCGTCGAGCTTTGGGTTTGCGCTATGCGTTGATGCCTTACATCTACGCGCAGGCAAAGGATTCTTCGGCTCATGGGTTTCCGATGGTGCGGCCGCTGTTCTTTGAGTATCCGAAGGATCCCGGTTCATGGACCATCGATGATGAGTACATGTTTGGATCGGATCTGTTGGTGGCGCCGATGTTTGAGAGTGGCGAGCAACGCAAGGTTTATCTGCCGCCCGGCGAATGGATCGATTATCAAAGCGGGCGTGTTTATGAGGGCGCGAAGTGGCACGAGATTCCGGCAGGGCAGATTCCAGTGGTGCTGCTGGTTAAGAATCATTCGGTGTTGCCGCACATCAAGGTTGCGCAAAGCACAAGCGAGATGGATTGGGACAACGTCGAGCTACGTGTGTTCAGCACGGATGCAGCGCCTGTGACGGGACTGTTTACACGGCCCGACACCGGTCTTCAAACGCTCTCACTCGTCCCACGCGCGGGCAGCTTCGCATTGAAAGAAGATCCCCAGGCTGGCAAAGTGAAGTGGGACATCCGTGTAATCCGCGTAATCCGCGGCTAACAAATGAAACGAAAAATAACGCGGCGCAAGTTTCTCGCGGAGACAGGTGTTGCCGTCGCGAGTCTTCCGCTTGTTTCGCTCGTTTCTCCCAACACCTCTACCGATGACAAGCTAGTACTGTGGTACGACAAACCCGCGAGCGAATGGACTGAAGCACTGCCGGTCGGAAACGGTCGCTTGGGCGCGATGATCTTTGGTAGTCTCGCCAATGAACAACTCCAACTAAACGAAGACACACTTTACGCCGGCTCGCCTTACGATCCGAATAATCCGGAAGCATTGCAGGCATTACCCGAAGCCCGACGTTTGATCTTCGAAGGCCGTTACAAAGAAGCGCACGATCTGGTTGGCGCGAAAATGATGGCTAATCCGATCAAGCAGATGCCTTACGAACCTGTCGGCGATCTCCGATTGACCTTTCCCGGTCACGACAACGCGACAGATTACCGCCGCCAACTTGATCTAAACACCGCAATCGCAACCGTCTCTTACAAAATCGGTACGACCACTTTCACACGAGAGATCTTTGCGAGCCCGTTGGACCAGGTCATCGTCGTTAGTTTGAGTGCCGATCGATCGGGGCAATTGAACTTTGCAGCCTTCCTGGAGACGCCGCAGAAAGCCGCGATCTCCACTGAGTCGCCGCACACGCTCGTTATGCGCGGAGGGAATGGAGACGCGTTCGGGATCAGAGGTGGATTGAGGTTTGAAGCTCGTGTGTTCGTGTTTGCCCGAGGCGGCAATGTTGCAGACGAGAAGGAAAGAATCGTCGTCAGCAATGCCGACTCTGCTTTGCTTCTAATCGCAGCGGCCACGAGCTACAGAAATTATAAAAACATCAGCGGCGATCCGCACGCAATCACGAGCGATTATTTGCAGCGAGCGCGCCAAAAGGCGCTCATGACTTTACGCACAGCACACGTGCGCGAACACCAACGACTATTTCATCGCGTGAAACTGAACCTCGGCAGAACCGCCGCCGCAGATCTTCCAACAGACCAACGACCGGCACAGTTTATTCAAGGTTCGGATCCACATCTGGCCACTCTCTATTTTCAATATGGCCGGTATCTCTTGATCTCGTCATCGCGTCCCGGAACACAGCCCGCTAACTTGCAGGGAATCTGGAACAACCTCATGACGCCGCCGTGGGAAAGTAAGTACACCATCAACATCAACACGGAAATGAACTACTGGCCGGCTGAAACCACGAACTTATCGGAGTGTCACGAACCGCTGTTGCGAATGGTCTCTGAGTTGGTTGAGAACGGCGCGCGCACCGCAAATGTTCATTACGGCGCTCGCGGATGGGTATGTCATCACAATACTGATCTCTGGCGACAAACGGTTCCCATCGATGGACCACTTTGGGGATTCTGGCCGACAGGTGGCGCGTGGCTTTGCACGCATCTCTGGAATCATTACGAATTCAGCGCGATAAGAAGTTCCTGGCCGGAGCTTATCCGGTGATGAAAGGTGCGGCGGAGTTTTTTCTCGACACTCTGGTTGAAGAACCACGGCACCAGTGGCTGGTGACGTGTCCCTCGATCTCGCCGGAGAACAAGCATCCGGCCGGCGTCGCGATCTGTGCTGGACCAACGATGGACGGTCAGATTATTCGCGATCTGTTCAGCCAATGCGTTCGGGCAGCAGAGATTCTCGGTATCGATCATACCTTCAGCGCCAGACTCAACGAAGCGCAGAAACGTCTGCCGCCGATGCAGATCGGCAAAGCTGGTCAACTACAGGAATGGCTCGAAGATTGGGACCTCGAAGCACCGGAACGTCAGCATCGTCATGTGTCGCATCTTTACGGACTCTTTCCAAGCAATCAGATCACATATCGCAATACTCCGGATCTCTTCGCGGCGACGAAGAAGAGTCTGGAGTTGCGTGGCGACGTCGGAACAGGTTGGAGCTTGGCGTGGAAGATCAATTTATGGGCCAGGTTGCGTGACGGCGATCGCGCGTATTCATTACTACAGAAAGCGTTGACGCCGGTTTACGCCAAAGAGTTTCACGGCGGTGGCGGCGTCTATCGCAATTTGTTCGATGCCCATCCGCCGTTTCAGATCGACGGCAATTTCGGCGCAACGTCGGGCATCGTCGAAATGCTTTTGCAGAGTCACACCGGAGAGATTGCGCTGTTGCCGGCCTTGCCACGCGCGTGGCCCAACGGATCGGTTACGGGCCTGCGAGCACGTGGAGGATTTGAAGTCGATCTCACCTGGACAAACGGCATGTTGGACCACGCCGCGATAAAAAGCATTACCGGCACTAGCTGCCGAGTGCGTTATCGCGACAAGGTCATTCCACTTTCTTTCGCCACAAAGAAGCACAAAAAGCACGTCTGATTGTCAGTTAAAGCATTAGTGCCTTTTGTGCCTTTTTGTGGCTCACTTTTGGAACACGAGGTTATCGACCGCCACCACTCCCTGCTGTGGTGTACATTGATTGCAATAGGCGCTGATGCTGATCGCGGTGAGCTTCTTCAGTATGTCCTTTGCATCAACTCGCTCTTGCACCCAGGACGGCTGCGACAAACCTTTCAACGGAATGAGATAAGTGTTAAGGCCGGGCTTTATCTTCAGCGGCACTTGCGGAAAACCCGCATCGAGATTGATACCTTGTCCATGACTGATGAATTCGACTCGCACGTAGTCCGAGCCGGTCGCGTAGAGCTGGAGCGAAAGTTGTTTGTAACCACTCACGTCATCGGCTACCAGCTTTCCATCTTTCATCGGATGTCCTTGAATCTCGAGCGTCACTTGCGCCCATTGGTTTGGACCAGTGAGACTGTATTCAAAGGTCGCCAGATGATTCTTGGGATTGTCTTTTGGAACTACTAACTCCGGCGCACCTGGGTTCGCGTTGGCCAAACCCTTAAATTTTACCGGCGTAGATTCCTGTGCCGTGTACACCTGGACCAGCCCATCTCCGTTACTCACCGGACGACCATTCTCGACTTTCTCAAAATCGGCGTAGACAAATTTGTCACCTCCTTCTTGCGAAAGAGTGGACAGAGAAATCAATGTTATGAGGACGAAACAAGCAACTAATTTCATAACGATGCCTCCTGACTTTTGCTTTTTGTACCTTTTTGTGGCTCCTCCCATTGACCTGTTGTGGCAGATCGAAAAACAGCATCGATTACGGCCATGTTGTTAATAGCATCTTCGAGCGGG
>DATFHH010000078.1:0-10653 GCA_035248565.1 Pyrinomonadaceae bacterium
CTCTCTCAAAGATCTTCAGCCGCTCGCGCTCCTTCGCGCTCATCTTCAAATGTCCCTCCATTTGCCCACCCTTTCGGGTGCGGCATCCTAGAGGGCTTTTCTATTCGGTTTCGCAGAGGGCTGTTTTATCTAGTCACGACAAAGAGGCGCTAATTTCTTGACACCCGCCCGCGATGCCTGATACTTTCTGGCCCACTTTTCAGCTCCTCGGTTCTTGGTTCCCCCGCCAGTTTTCCAACCGTTGACCTCAGGAGGTCTTCACTCATGGCCAATCGCTCCCGAAAGTCGCCATCAAAAACAAATTCATCCACTCCCGAAGCGGCTCGTCCGACTGTCGTGATCAAGCCTGGCACCAATATTTACTTTCCAGATCCTCCACCCGTCGATCCAGAAGTTCGCCACTTCGTTAAGGTAAAACCTTTAGTTCCCGCAAAAGGGCTTCTCACTGATTTGAAAGGCTCACTCAAGGATCTGCTAGACAGACCTCCCAAGTTGGGAAATAAGGGAACGAAGGCTATCGACGGACGGCAACAGGCGGTGGTCCTTGTCATTCTCCGTGACAAGCAAGGCGCGACGCGTTCCGGCATCGAAGTACGTCTTCTCGATAAGACGAAAAAAGAGTTGCTGGATCGTAGCCGCACGGATCGAAACGGATCAGTGCTGCTCAAGTTTCCGATGCCGCTCAAACCGCGCACCACTGTGTCTGAAGGTGTCTTGCAACTGGCCGACGGTACAAACGGCATAGATGTTTCGGTGCCGCCTTTCCCGAAACAGCATGTGCTTGTCGAGCTTACACTCGAGCAACTTCCTCCTTTACCTGAACCACCTGCCGCGAATCTTGCGATGACATCGCCCGATCCCTTGCGCGGTGACAACCCACTCGAACGGTTGCCACGTGATTTCACCACTGACTTGTGCGACACGATCACGGCCGTGCTGCCCACTGTCGCCGATCCGATTTTTGCGGGTATCGCACCGGGAAACGATTTTCGTTCTCAAAGGACGCCGCGCGCGATCCGGTTAACAATACCTCGCACGGTCGAGACACCGACCAATCCAGATATTCCAAATCGTCGGCTCCTTGTCCGCGTTCTCCAGCAATGGGACTTCATGGGTTATACGTTGGGTGAGTTAGCGAATGTCGAGCCGCTCGATCCGGGATCGATGCTGCGCGAAACACTCTCATCCGTCGAGCAGCTTGCTCAGGCAGCATCACGCGTTGCCGAACAGAGCAGTTCAACTGTCAACGAGGTGCTGCAATCGTCACTCAGTCAACTTTCCAGTATCGACACCCTGGTTGACGTGGCAACTAATATCGACTCAAAAGCCTCGGCCGGAATCAGAGCGCCGGGCCTCGGCATCGGCGCGTTGATCGGCGGACTGGCGGGTGGAGTTGGTGGTGCGATTTTAGGCGGTATCGTCGGCGCAGCTATCGGCGGCGTAGGTGTTGGTACCGGCACAAATGTCGCAACCAATTCCACCACAGCAACAAATATCGATACGTCTCTCGAAGTTAATTCACGCGTGCAACTGGCGCGGTCGGCTGTCAACCAGGCGATTCGTACCGTCAGCAGTTTGTTGCGTCAGACACAATCAGCGGTCTCGCGCGAAATCGGACGCGTCTCGCCTTTGCTGTCGCGCGTCACCAATCTGTTGCATTGGATACTCTATGAAAACTACATGGTCTGTAGTTTTGTGGAAGACGTATTTGAGATTGAGGAACATCAGTTCATCACTCCTCCTCCAGATGTGTCCGGCGACATACCCGTTTTCTTCAGTGATGAAGACATCGTGAATTACCGTCGCTTCTTCGAGCCGGTGCTACTCGAACCGCAGTTGACGCCCCAGTTTGCGGTGCTGCGCAACGCAATTGCACAACGATTGGCTGGTGGTCAACCAATTACTCGCATCAGGTTTACAGTCGACTACGGCACGTCTTCGAATTCTTTGGCCGCGGATTTGAAGCTAAGAGTAGCCGCTGCGGAGCTTAGTTTGCGGTTGTCACCGGGTCGATCGCGAGTGCAGGGCACGGTCTTTGTCGCTCCAGTTCTTCCGGGGCAACTCGGAGATCTCGATATCGTGATGACCTCCGTTGCGTTGATACAACCGGTAAATATTCTCGGATTCACGATTCCAGCGCCGGCCGGAAGTGTCTCAGTTGACCGAATATTGATCTCCTTTGACGGTTCGGCCGCGGCGGATCCGGATCAAACGGTGCCAACGCCTGGATTTGTGGTTGATAATACGACGCCTACGCCGACGGCCTCTATTACGGGAGTCTCGCTGACTGCTCCGCAGCGGCTCATCGATACCACGAAGAACCCACTTTTCCGTCACGTCAATCTAAATCACACGTACTACATTGGTGTGTTGGCCCAGGCAGCTTTGACCGTTCCGAGCTTGCGGTCTGACGCGCCTCAGCTTGTTAACTTTCCGTATGATCATGACATTTGGCGTCTGCCGATCCTGGGATTCGAAGGTGACCGTGTGTTGATACTAAGAAATGTCGATCCTGCGGACCCTGATGTAGTTGAGATACTCGAGAATGATGTGGGCGCAGGAACGTTGGTGCAGTTGGCTGCTCCTGGTGCTTACGGAGAGGCACTGAAAGGTCTGCTCACGATTCTCAACCTCGATCCAACGAAACTGGTTGATGAAGGAACGCTTATTCATCCGGCATTGTTACCGCCTCCGCCAGTGGTGGTGCCTGGCGTCGGAACTCTGCCCGGAACGGGAGGCACCGGCATACCTGGACCAATTGGTCCAATCGGGCCCCAGGGATTACCCGGAGTTCCAGGTGTCCCGGGGGTAGCTGGAGTTACCGGGCCACAGGGTATTCCCGGAGTAGCGGGTCCTGCCGGACCTCAGGGATTGCCGGGACCTTCAGGCCCACAAGGATTACCAGGACTTCCGTAGGCTATTGGAAAAGCAGTCTGTGTAATCTGTGGATAAGAAAATCTCAGAGAGGAGAAGACGTGTCCTCAATAAAAATCCGCGGTCAAACGCTCTTCAAAATAGTGTTCGTCGTTGCAGTTTGCACGACCCTCTTCCTCCTACCAACACACTCTTTCATCGGAGTAGCGATCTCTCAACAGGAAGAACGAGCTCGCAGCGCCGATGGCAACCTGGAATGCCTCTCTTATTGCAGCTCCATCAGGCCCGGCACAGTGCTGATGGAAGTGGCAATACGTTTGGCCGATGGTTCAATGAGTGAGTCTGACTTGCGTGCCAAGGCACGGCAGCAGGGACTCGAGGTCACGGTATACGCAGATGGATTTGAACGGGGACTATTTGCGAATGTTCCAGCTATTCGACCGAAAGCATTGTTTCGTCTCGCACCGAGAGCGGCGCCTGCCAGACGGGCGCCAAACAAAATACCCGGCCTGGAGAAACTGATCATAACTGACGTCTCAACACGGTTCGACAAATCAGCTCAGTCGTTGCGACTAGTACATCCCTCGCCTGGCTCTACGTCAGAAGGCGAGTGGGTTACGGTTGTGCTTGAAGGACTGGATCCTGGTCTGGCCTACACTTATCGCGTTTCGGGCAAAACTTCGGTCGTGACGTGTCAGGCTGCAGTTTGTCCAGTTGATAGAATTCCTACTCCAACCACTCGAAGCACTCGTAGGCCTTAATACTTTCTCATAACGATCCGCTTAGGATCGGTAAGGAGGCGTATGACTCGATTTCTCTCTGCGTGTCTATTTGCAGTCCTGCTCTATTCACTGATTTACATTGACGTCGGCCGCACTCAGACTGTCACAGTCAGAGAAATCAACCCGACACATTCGAACGTGGGAGGAATGAACGCGACTGGTGGCCGCGTCAATCATCTCGGCCGCGCTACGGATAGCATCATCTACGCGGCGAGTGAGTTTGGCGGTGTTTTCAAAAGCACGGATGCCGGACGCACTTGGACGCGATTGGACACACACTTGCCGACTCGAGTATCTGATGTGAAAGCGAGTCCTTCAGATCCCAATCTTGTAGTCGCGACCTCTCTCTTCGATGGTCGCCTAAGTAGTTTTGCCGGAATTAATGTCAGCCACGACGGAGGCCTAACGTGGATCAAACCGCCTTCGGCTACTCCACCGGCGGACTTCTGTTCTACCGCCTCGGCTGCGAACGAGCCTTCGGCGTTTGGAATTGCTTTCGATCCCGCGAACGGCGCGCACGTGTTTGTCGGGACCAATTGCGGCTTGGCGAAAACTACAGATGGCGGACTTACCTGGACTTTTATAAATTCAGGGCCAACCCCGACTGCTATTAACGTAGTCGGTGTCACTGTTCATCACAGTGGCATCATTGATACGTGCGGCTTCGGTGGGCACCGGCGTTCTACCGATAATGGTCAAACGTGGACTACCGCGCGGGTGGGAGGAACACCACTTCCATCGGCTGGAGTCTGTTCGATAGTAGCCTCACCGTTTGAATCGGGGGTGCTATTTGCGACAGCCGGAACCAGAATCTTCGAATCTGACGATGGTGGCGGTACCTGGAATACCGAGTTTGTAAATCCCAGGTCATCGGGACGCATACCGTTCGTTACGATTAACAGACGTCAGGGCCGGAATTTTGATCTGTGGTTTGGTGACAAAGAAATTTTTCGCGCCGGTTGCATCTCGCCCGTGAGTCCCTCCACCGTGCCCCGATGTCCACCTTCAAACACCTGGATTGTCACCGGCACAGGCGCTCACTCTGATATGGGAGAAGTCATCTTCACAAAACCGCCTATCATTAATCAGACGGTCTGTCGGCAAGGTTGTACAGACGCTAGAACTGCTTGCGACCAGGAGTGTGAGACCGAGCACCAGTCATGCTTGTCGCAGGTTGGCAAACCCGGTGGTCCATTGGCCTCTCAATGTTTGCAGCAGTTAAATCGTTGCCGCTCGGCTTGTAAAACTGAATTCGATACCTGCAATACGAATTGCAGTCGATTTCCCGAAGGCTGCCCGATTGTCCTGGCCTCCGACGGGGGAACGTATATCAATACAGTGGTTGGGGCTCCTGCCTGCCAGAGTCCGAAATGGATCCAGTCTGACGTCACCACACGTGGTTTGTGGCTTTGGTCGCTCAACGGCGCCAACATTCCCGACTCGTCTGCGCGAGAAGCTGTTTACATGGGAGCTCAAGATGATGGCAGTTTCGCTACGCTTAGTGCCGGCGCTGCGACACCTACGTGGCTCAATCCGGACTGCTGCGATTCTTTCGACACAGTGTCAGATACCTCACAGGTTCTCTACACCGTTTGCTGTTTTGGAGGGCGTGCGAATAGGGTCTTCAGACGTGGATCCGGCATGAGCGGTGGAGGTGAAATTCCCAGTTATCCACCGGGAAACGTGCCGACGTTCATTTTTCCTGACGTCATCGCCAGGTTTGGAATCAATCGCTTTGCGATGATCACAAGCAGCGGCATCTTCGCAACGCAGAACGTTGGCGCAAACCCGATCAATTGGACCTCGCTCGGCAGCAATGCACCCACTAATGCTTGCACGATTTCAGCGGCCGGACCGCAGAGTAATCCGACGTTCTTTGCATTGACCGGCAATTGCGCTGGCGTCTCTGGCAGTTTGCTGCGTTACTCAGGTACTTCAACAACGGGAAGCTGGCAAAGTGTTCCACTGCCGCCAGGCGCATTCGGTGTTGGGATCTTTGCAGTCGATCCAAATAATGCCAATCGTCTTTTTGCCTCGATGTTTACCGGCACCGGTCAACACATGTTTCGTTCTGCAAACGGTGGCGTTACATGGACGGCAGATACAGTATTGGATGGACTGATGACTGGGAACGGTGTCTTTCAGTTGCAAGTTTTGTCAGCCGGGAATTATGTGCAACCAACTTTAGTTGCATTCGATCCGGATGATGCAAATAACCTGCTGGCCGGAGCGGCCGATGCGGGAGTCTTTCTGAGCCGCGACAACGGTCTCACGTGGAAGACGGTCACCAACAACTCCGGCGATATCTCGAATGCCATCATTCCCAGGCCGCATTCGGCCTACTTCGATCGCGAATGCAGTTCGTACAACATTTATGTCGGTACACAGGGACGTGGCGTGTGGCGTTTGAGCTATCACGACCCGGCAGGAACTACTGTTCTTGCTTGCCAGGGCCGTTGCCAAACTTCATTTGAGGAATGCCGCAGCGACTGCGTCAAAGAGCGGGATCTTTGCCTGCGTCAGGGCGGAGCAGGCAGTGGTCAACGTTGCAATCAGGAGGCTCTGGCATGTAACGCCGTCTGCACTGCTACGCGCAATACGTGCAACCAGCGTTGCGTCGATTGCCCGCAATGAAGTGCCGACGAAGATTAAACAGATTGTTCCTTCTGGCGTGCGCAGTACTGATCAAATGCCTGCGTGAGTTCGCCGGCAATTTCGCTGGCGTCACGACCTTCGATCTGATATCGCTCGAGCATGTAGACCAATTCTCCATCCTTCAATAGCGCGATTGAAGGAGATGAGGGTCCATAGCCGGAGAAGTAGCTGCGCGCTCTTTCCGTGGCGTCGATGTCCGCGCCGGCAAATACGGTTGCGACTTTGTCTGGTTTCACATCGTGTTGCAGAGCGAGCGCGACGCCAGGCCGCGCCTTTCCAGCAGCGCAACCGCAGATCGAGTTCACCACAACCATCAGCGTTCCCTTACTATCGCGAATCGTCTCATCCACCTGCTCGGCAGTTCTCAGCTCTTCGACGCCGAGGCGCGTTAGATCTTCACGCATCGGACGGATCAGAATTTCGGGATATGGCATTGCCGCGTCTCCTCACGCATTTGAATTTCGGAAATGTTATGAGTTTTCACGCAAAGGCGCAAAGACGCGGAGGGCAATTTGGCCACAAAAAAGCACAAAAACACAAAGAGAGGAACGGAGCCAGGTCGGAGAGCTCAGACTACTAACCGGCGGGTTGGATTGAGATTTTGCGGGGAGCGTCGCCGTCGCCTTCGAGGGTGATGTGCCAGACGTTGCCGGGCAATGGGTAGTTTCCCATTCTTTCGGCCCATTCGATTACGATTACCGCCTTTTCATCTGCCAACAATTCCTCCAGATCGACGGCGTGCGCGGCGCTCGCGCCTTCGTCGAGACGATAGAGATCGATGTGATATAGAACCAAGCGGCCGAAATACGGATTCACCAAAGTGAAAGATGGACTGGTGACGTCATCCTCAGCCACACCCACCGCCGTACACATCCCTTTTACAAATAGAGTCTTGCCTGCACCCAATGGACCACTGAGCAAGAGAATCTCACCGCCTTCGAGTCGCGCGCCGAGCTGATGACCATAATTGAACGTCTGCTCGGGAGAGGTGCTGGTGAACTCGCCTATGGGGATGTGGGTTGTTATGGCTGTTCTCCACGCGGATCGAGAAAACGAATGGCATCGCTGAAGTGCTCGCGAAGGTCAGATGCGACCATCGTGCGCATTCCGAGTTTTTTCGCGGCAAAATCGCCTGCTAAACCACCGACATAAAGTGCGGCAACAGTCGCAGCAACAGGGTCTGCGCGATCTTCGAGCGTCGCATAAGCCTGCGCAAGAAATCCGGAGATAAGACCGGTGAGGGTGTCGCCGGCGCCCGCAGTTCCAAGTCCTGCATTTCCGGTTGAATTGACGAACACGCGACCGTCAGGCGTTGCGATTAGCGAGCGTGAACCTTTGAGCAGCAGGAGAACGTGATGCGCAGTTGCAAACTGACGCGCAGCGGCAACGCGATCGTCGAGTGCAGACTTATCCTGAGCGCCCATTAACCTCAGCATCTCGCCCGGATGTGGAGTCAGCACCAGCGGCAACTGGTCCGACCCGCTTAGGCCGCCAGGCCAGGGCGCGAGCGAGTTCAATCCGTCGGCGTCGATCACACACGGTTTGGTGCGACGATCTAATACCGAGTGAACAAAGCGCCGCGTGCGCTCGTCGTCGGAAGTAAGTCCTGGTCCAAGCGCCACCACCGTCGCCTTTTCCGCGAGTTGCAAAAAATACGTCGCAGCTTCATCGCTAATGGCTCCGCGATCTGTTTCGGCGAGCGCGGTTGTGATCACCTCAGGCATTGCACTGCCTGCCACCGCTGACTGCGCCGAAGCAAGAGTGGCGACTGTCACCAGACCAGCGCCGGCACGAATCGTAGCATTTCCACACAAAGCCGCCGCGCCGGAATAGCCGCGCGATCCTGCAGCAATCAGGACGTGACCATGCGTGTTTTTGTACGAGTCAGGCGTGTAGCGAGTACTCACCAGCCATTGCCGCGCGTCTTCTGCTTCAGTGAGAAACAACCACGGTCGCGCTGCTTCTATTAACGAGGACGGTGAGCCGATGTCTGCGACAATCAGCTCGCCTCCGAATTCGGATGCAGGAGGAAGAACGTTCGCCGGTTTAGCAGCAGTAAACGTGACCGTGAGATCCGCCTTGACTGCTGGTCCAATTGGTTTTGCTTTATCAGCATTGAGACCTGAGGGCACGTCGATCGATAGGACCACCGGGCACGTACCTGCAACGCGATCGCGTGCTTCTCGCAGCATTGCCAGGTGTTCGATCACTTTGAGAAACACGCCTTCGAGGGGCCGTGTCAGACCCGTTCCAAAGAGTGCATCGACGATGACGTCGAAAGCGCGACGCGGCTTCGCGATCTTCTCCCAGTCGTTGACGCTTTCACACTCGACGAGCGTCAGCGGCGCCGGTGATTCAGGCGAGCCGGCCTCGAAACTGGCCAACCGGCTTACCGATTCGAAATTCGTCCGCGCGTCGCCTGAGGTGTCGGAGAGCTTGCCGAACAGAACGACGCTGCAATGCATGCCCACCCGCGACATTGCGCGAGCCAACGCGGCGCCATCACCGCCGTTGTTGCCTTTGCCACAAAGAATCAGTGCCTTCTTGCTGAGGAGATCATTGTCGAGACGTTCACGAATTGCGGTCATGCAGGCGCCGCTGGCGGCTTCCATCAGGAGCAGGGAAGAGGTGTGATAGTTCTCAACTGTGAGACGGTCGATCTCGCGGATCTGTTCGGCGGAGAGTACAGGCTGCACGTTTGGATGATATGGAGTCGCGGCAACAACGGTCAATGTGGGCCGCGGATTAACGCGGATTGTTGGACGCGGATTTTACGCGAATCAGAAAGACTCAAATGGGAAAACTACAAAAACGCCAAGAACGGCCATGGGCCGCCCCCCCGCTGCCCGCCGCTGCACTAACCGTTTTCCAGGATACCTAATCTAAAGAACCAATACGCCGGCGTCTCCAGAGAATATTTAAAAAAAGATTCTGGAACCGGATGGGACCAGTTCCAGAATCAGAGAATCTAGTTGTAACGTTAGATCGTGATCGCAGCGCGAACGTTGTTATGAGCTGCGGCTTGAGTTTTGTCAGGAGCGGGCGATAGACCAGCGGCGATAAGGTACATCAGCGTCTCGCACACTTCTCTCGAACCAGTGCCCACTACCTGTCCTTGTTCATCTTCCAGAACGTAGATTCGGCCAGTCGAATCGAGGGGAAGAATGATTGGCCTTGTGTACATGATTTTCGATCTCCCGTGTTGAGTCTTAGTATGAGAAAGTACTAATGGCAGGTGACTTTCCAAAACCCATCCGCAGATTACACAGATTCATCTGCGTAATCTGTGGATTGTCTGGCGTATGACAATCTCAGCCTGAGGAACGCCGAGCAGATAACCCACACCGAAATAGCAACATCCATAACTGCCGAGCACGACGATCGCGAGCGGTATTGGATGCCAGCCTGCGACGAGTATCTTCAAAGCCCAGCCGAGACCAGCGCCAGTGAGCGCGCTAACCCACAGTTTTGCGGCATAAGGGATTGATAAACCCGTTCGGCCGATGCGTTTGTTGAGGCTGTTGCGCAGCAAAACGAATTCAATCCAACCGGCGATGCCCGCTGAGGATGTGAGCCCTGCCACACCCAATTTGGCATCAAGTCCGAGGAGACCAGGCAGATGGATGGAGAAGAAGTATCCCAGAATCGCGCTCAGCGCGACTCGGAGAACTGCATACAGCAGCGGCGTACGAGTGTCCTGCAAGGCGTAATACGTCGACGCATAAAGCCGGCCGAGCGTCGACGCAAGCAACCCGACCGCTGAACCGGCGAGTATGGTCCAAACGTAAATCGAATCTGCGTGAGTGAACTTACCAGTCTGATAAAGCACGGCCGCAATCACGTCGCCCAGCGCCAAAAAAGCAACTGCCGAGGGAACGATGAAGAAGCTGATTCTTTTCAATCCCTGGTCCAAACGGTTGCGCAGCGTTTCAGCAACTACTTCCGCGGAGCCTCGCGTCTTCGACATCGTTGGCAACTCCGCCGCTGACACCGACATGCCGAAAAGACTCACTGGAAGCGTGTACAGACTCTGCGCGTAGTTGAGTGCCACGACAGCGCCCTGTCCTAAAAAGCTCGCGAGAAACGCGTCAACGAAAGCACTGATCTGGACCACGCCACGACTGATGAACACTGGAAAGAAATTGTTCAGCACTTGTCGCACGTGAGCATTGGCGAGCGTGAGCACGGGTCGAAAGTGATGAATCAACCGCAGCACTGTCGGCAGTTGTACGCTGAATTGAAGCGCACTGCCGGCAACGGATCCCCACGCCGTTGCCGCCGCAAGGCTGGAAAGATCCATGCGATTTCCGAAGAACAGCAGCGCCACGATTATTGCTACGTT
>DATFHH010000079.1:0-13149 GCA_035248565.1 Pyrinomonadaceae bacterium
CAAGTACCAATATTGGACCAAGCACGAAATTTGGCACGGAAATACCGAGCATCGCGAGCGCCATCGAACTGTAATCCCACTTTGAATTTTGTTTCAGCGCCGCAATCGATCCGGCAGTAATGCCGACGACCAAAGCCAACAGGTACGCGAGAATTCCGACAGCAGCGGAAACCGGCAACGATCGCCGGATGATCGTGTTTACCGATTGACCTTCGAATCGCAAAGAAGTGCCGAAGTCGAGGTGCCGGAGGATTCCCCACATCGTCTTCCCGTATTGTTGATACCAGGGTTTGTCGAGGCCGTACTTGTCGCGGATGCTCTTCTCAATGGCGGGTGGCAGTTTCTTCTCGCCGGAGTAGAAGTTGCCAGGGGCGAGTTTGATCAAGGCCCAGGTGATGGTGATCACCACCAGGATCGTCGGAATTGTGACCAGAAGGCGTCTAACGATGAAACGAAGCATGCTCCTAGTATCCGCAGATTACACAGATAATCGGCGTAATCTGTGGATGGCTCTTTCCGCGCTAATCCGCGGCCAAGCTCGGTGTGCCATAGTCCCACTTGGCCTGATCGCGTTCGATGTAAACATACTTCCAGGGAAACAGTGAACCGGGATTTGGATACATTCCTTTGACATACGGCTTCTTCACCCAGTTGACTGAAGCCGTGTCGATCGGAATTACCGGTTGCGCATCGATCAAGTATTTCTCAGCCTGAGCCAACAACTCATATCGCTTCTTGTTGTCGAGCGTGCGATTGGCCGCGTCGAGCATGGCGACGTATTTCGGATCGACCCAACCAGTGCCGTTCTCACCGCCGGTATAGAAAAGACTGAGGAATGTAAACGGATCCAGGTAATCGGCAGACCATCCGCTGCGAGCAAAACCTTTGTAGTCGAGCTTCGCTCTCGCGTTCAGAAACGTCTTCCAATCCATGTTTCTCAAACTCACAGTGATCCCGAGGTTCTGTTTCCACTGCGCCTGCATCCACTCGGCCATCGCTTTGTTTGATTCCTGAGTGTTGTAGATGTATTCGACCTGGTCCACTGGAAATTTTGGACAAGAATAACTTCCATCACCTCTCTTCACAACCGGATATCCAGCCTCGCCGAGCAGCCGTCGCGCTTCTTCGGGATTGAACTGCTCCCCTTTTGGCTGTGGATAGCCTTGGAAGATCCCTTCGGGCGTAAACGCAGTCAAAGGTTTCACGATTTTCCGCCAAGTGGCCCACGCGTCTTTATCGATGGCGAGGTTGAACGCTCTTCTCACGCGAACGTCATTCATCGGCGGCTTTGTCGTGTTGATGCAGAGGTAATCGATCGTGGCCTCGAGGCCTTCCATGTAGTCCTTCTTTCTCCTCACGACATCTAGCCACGCGTTCGGCACCGTGTGATTCAAGACTGCATCAACCTCTCCCACTTTATAGAGATTCATGATCGTCGGATTGTCAGACGACGGGTAGAAGTAGATCTCATCGAGCTTTACGTTAGCCGCGTCCCAGTACATCGGATCACGTTCTACCACCAGCTTGTCGTAAGGTCGCCACGACTTCACTTTAAATGGACCACAGGTGACGATGTGTTCGGGTTGTGTCCACTGGTCTTTGTATTTCTCGACTATCTTTTGAGGCACGATGCGAAACACCTGGTGCGCCAGCAGTCCCAAAAAGAACGGCGCTGGTTGGACCAGGTAGAGTC
The DNA here is from genome assembly GCA_035248565.1 of Pyrinomonadaceae bacterium. Taxonomy (GTDB): domain Bacteria; phylum Acidobacteriota; class Blastocatellia; order Pyrinomonadales; family Pyrinomonadaceae; genus PSRF01. The sequence continues at coordinate 1,694 of DATFHH010000079.1, forward strand.
GCACGGTATATTTATCAACTGCCTCGACGCCCATATCGGTTGCAGTTACCGGCACGAATTGTTTACCGGCGACAGCCGCTTTCAGCTTTGCGTTCGCGTTGAGTTGTTTCGCGCGCGCTTTTTCATCTCCGGGCAAAGTCAATCGCGTCGGGCTGTGCATTTGTCGATGAAAATCCGTCTCCGGAGCTGGTTTTTCACCGTCTGCCGGGTATTCGCCTTTCGTGCCATCAACCGGGCTGCTGCTGAGCGGCTCGGGAGGAAAGCTGTCATCAAAGTCTTTCGCTAACAGAAACTGGCCCGCCGCAGGATCGCGCACGAATACAGCCCCCTCGTTATAAGCCTGAGCATACTTCAGATAGTAAGCCAAATAAGCATTACGCGATGCAGTCTGTCTGGCGAGCGCGCGGCGAAAACTGTAAACGAAATCGTTAGCATCAATCGGATCGCCGTTGGACCAGCGGCCGCTGTGACGCAGGTAGAAAGTGAACTCGGATGAGTCGTTGTTAATGTTCCAGCGTTCGGCAAGTGCCGGCCGCGGCGCAAGTGTTTTGGCATCGTACTCAACCAGACCTTCGTACAGCGCCATATAAATTCGTGCTTCCGGTTGGCCATTGCTGATCGCGGGATCGAGTGATTCGGGTTCGTCACCGGTGACGTAACGAAGGATGTTGCGTTGGGGCGGAACAGTCCTGCCGAAAAATTCTTCATTGCCTGAAGCAACTGTGCACGAGAGAGTGGTGTAGGCGAGCGACGCCACTAAAATCAGGCCGGCGATCTGTCTAAACTTGCCACTGCTCATCATGAAACCTCCACTCGCTTTTATCACGCAGGAGAAGCTTTAATCAAGAAAGAGTTATCCACAGATTACGCGGATTAAAGCAATCTGCGTAATCTGCGGATGGATTTACAACTTGACGCCGTATCCCAGTCCGTCGCCGACCGGCAACACGATTGCGCGCAGTTGAGGATGATTGATGAAGTAAGGATTGAACTCGCGCAGCGCCACTGTTGAAGCTTCGGTATCTTGCCCGGCAACTTTTCCGCCCCAAAGCAGGTTGTCGACGATCACCACGCCGCCAGATCGCAAGCGCTGCAAACCGAGATCGAGATACTCTTTGTACTCTTCCTTCACCGCGTCGATGAAGAGAAGATCAAAACTTTCATCGAGACGAGGCATCACATCCAGTGCTTTACCTCTTTCGATGTTCACTCGGTCCAACAGGCCGGCGCGTTCGAGATAACCAGACGCCGCACGAATCATCTCGTCGTTCGGTTCAATCGTCGTCACCCGTCCCTGCTGACCCATGCCGCGCGCGAGATGGACCACCGAATAGCCGATCGCCATTCCAATTTCTAGTGCCTTGCGCGCGCCACTGGTTCGCGCCGTGATCTCGATGAATGCTGCCACCTCCCGATCGGCGATCGGCACGCGATGCTCCGCGGCATAAGCCTCCATCTCCGTTAGCAACGGATCGTGTTGCGGCAGCAGTTGGTCCAAATATTCCGCTTGTTCCCGTTGAATGATTGCGTCGAGTCTGGCTTTCATATTTTTCCGTCAACTGTCGGGATTATCCTGCATATCGCCCGAAACTGAAACATACCGGCGACCGAGTCCGAGCTGGCGCAGCTTATGTTGTAACGACTGCCGGTGCATGTCCAAAATCTCAGCCGCGCGCGTTACGTTTCCTTGTGTGTGCTCGAGGCAGCGTGTGATGTAGCGGCGCTCGAATTCGCGTCTGTCCTCACGAAAATCAGCCGTGAACGGCACTCTCAAGGCGTCTTCCGGATCGCTTCCTTCAACCAGAGTGGCCTTTGACATTCCGGCCGTAATTTCATCTGGCAGGTCCTTCGGCGTAACTTCATCGCCTTCAGCCATGATCACCGCGCGATCGATCGTATTCTTGAGCTCACGCACATTGCCGGGCCAATTGTATTCGACCAGTCGTCGCAAAGCGGCCTGACTCAGTGCTCGCTGCGGCAGCTCATAGCGTTCCGTTGCCACACGCATAAACGTGTCCGCCAGCATCGGAATGTCTTCGCGACGATCGCGCAGCGGCGGAATATCAACCGTCACCACCCGCAGACGATAGAACAGGTCCGCGCGAAAATTGCCATTCGTGATTTCCTGCTCGAGTGGCCGATGTGTCGCACTCACGATGCGGACGTCAACTGGAATCGATTCATTTGCGCCGAGCCGTTCGATACGTCTTTCTTCCAATGCGCGCAGCAACTTGGCTTGCACATTGGAGCTCATGTCCCCAATCTCGTCGAGAAACAACGTGCCGCCGTGTGCCTGTTCAAACTTCCCTTCCCGCCGCGCCGCAGCACCGGTAAAAGCGCCCTTTTCATGGCCAAACAACTCCGACTCAATCAGCTCTGACGGCAATGCCGCGCAGTTGACCGCCACAAACGAAGCATTGCGGCGCACACTGTTGCGCTCGTGAAGCTCACGCGCAACAAGCTCTTTTCCGGTGCCTGATTCGCCACGGACCAGCACCGTCGCGTCGGTCTCCGCGACTTTATCGATCATCGCGCGCACTTTCTGCATCGCGTCGGAGTTGCCGATGAGCGCGCCGCGTTGAGAACGCTCAACCTCGATGCGCCGCCGCAGTGAATAATTCTCACGGCGCAGTTGAACTGTCTCGGCAGCGTTCTTGACAACAAGCCGCAGGTCGTCAACTTCAAATGGTTTCGAAAGATAATCATAAGCGCCGGCTTTGACGGCTTCGACTGCCATTCGCTCGGAGCCATGCGCAGTGACGATGATCACGAGCGGTCCGTTGCCATTAGAGGAGGACTTTAGCTCGCGGAGGAAGTCGAGTCCGCTGAGTCCGGGAAGGTTTACGTCGAGTAGTAACAGATCGGGCTCATGTTGTTTCAGGAGTGCTCGCGCGGCTTCGGCAGAGCCGGCTTCAGAGATGTTGTAACCTAAAGTCGTGAGGGCTCGCCGCATGCCGTAACGGGCGGCTTCCTCGTCGTCAACAATCATTAATCGCAACGCGTCTTTTCTCACTTCCGCAGTAGTTTAGGGCCGTGCGGCCCTAAACTCCTAGCGCGTCGCGTGCCACGGTTGAGCGCCTCCTTGGAGTGCCACGGCTTGACGCCACTTTGGCCTCGATCATGAGCGATCGATAACAAAGCGGCGTCAAGCCGCCGCACTCCAAGGAGGCATTGGTTTATCTTGGCGTTCGTTTCGCGGAGACGACCAGAATGATCGCGTCGCCGGATGGGCCAACGTTGAGCGTGCCGACCACTACGGGTTCTGATTCGCGCATGCTTATATCTGTCGACAAGCCGGTGTTTTCATAAGTAAAGGACGGAGCTATCGCGCCATTTGCCGCAATTGCGCCGATGGTCTGAACAGGAAAGCGAGCGCCGAAGTTGAATCCCTGCATTTGCACCAACGGCTGACCCTCGCTCGACTGCACAACTTGCACCAACCGCACTTTAAACTGGCTGAAACTGGGCGTTGACGCCGTCGCCGCCGCGGATGGCGAAGCAAATGGACCGCCGATCCAACTCAGCTCCAAACGGCCTCCGTTCTTCACCCGGTTAATCAGAGTCGCAGCAAGACGATAATTCTTGAATGGCAAGGTTGCTCGCAACTGCCTCACGACGGAATCAAGTGATGCCGGGATTTTTGAGTCGCCAGCGTCTTGATTGGTGCCGACGATCAAATAGAGTTGCGTCTCGAGGTTTGTCTGGTCTTCCTGTTTGTTGGTATCTGCCTGCGACGTGGTAGTGGGAAACTGGGCTTGCGCACTAACGCATAACGCGGCGCACAGAGTTAGCAAGATGAGGGGCAACAGTCTTCGGTTCTTCATTGAAATCGTCTCCTTCGATCCAAAGTCAGACCTAACACGCACACTCTTGAATAAAGTTCCACGCAAAGGCGCAAAGACGCAAAGAAAGCCGCTAAGAAAAATCCTTTGCGGCTTTGCGCCTTTGCGTGAGAAATCCTTCACCGCTTTTCGAGCGGCAGACGCAGTTGAAACAGCGCACCACGGCCGTTCGTTGCTTCGAGCGTTGCCGATCCACCGACTTCCTGAACACGCTTACGCACGATCGCAAGTCCCAACCCAGTTCCGCGTTGTCTCGTCGTGAAGAAAGGTTCCCAGATACGTTCACGCAGATCAGGCGGCACGCCGGTGCCGCTGTCGTGAACGTTGATTAGCAAGTTGCCACTTGCAGATGCAGCCGTTAATCGAACCTTTCCACCATGTGGCGTCGCCTGCAACGCATTCAGCAACAGATTCGACAACGCATCGCGCAGCGCCGAAACAGATCGCCCCGCCAAATCAGCTTCAACCCTCACCTCGCATTCGAGCGTTATCCCTTGCTCGCGCGCGCTGGCCCGAAAGAGATCCACTACCGATCGCAACAACTCTTCAACTGTCTGCGGCTGCGCTGCCGGACTCTCCCTCCGCGCAAAACTCAACAACTGCGTTACGCTTTGGCTGAGTCGATCCGTTTCACCAACGATTAGACCAAGATCGCGTTCATACTCAGTGCGTAGCCCTTCATCCTCTCGCATTACCTGCGCAATCGACTTGATTGCAGACAACGGATTCTTGATTTCATGCGCGACCGTCGCGGCCATACGTCCGAGCGAGGCCAGACGCTCTCGTTCCGCGAGCTCTCGTTCAAGTCGTAGGTTCTCTTCCAGCAAACGCGAGTCATCGATCGCGATTGCGATCTGGTCTGCCAGAAGTCCGATGATTGAACGCACATCGGAAGTCAGACTCGCTGACGCAGCATCAAGTGCCAACAGTCCTTCTACTTTATCCTCGCGACGTAATGGATAGGCGAGTCTGAACCCTTGGTCCACCAGCGCTGTTTCGTCCTCGACCGGCAACCAGCCGTTCTGTCTGGAACTCTCGAGCACCTCCTTCACCCATGGCTCATCCTGAGATCCATTGGTGAAGATCTTGAGCCGCCGCAAACCCAGCGCGCCCGTGGTGCGTTCTTCAACGAAGTCCAAAAGATCGGAAAGATCTTTGTACTGTCCCGCGTAAGAGCCAATGCGCGCGACGATCTCTTTGTAAAGCGCCGCTTCACGCTCGAAGAGTTTGTGAAATCGTTGGGCCAACCAGCCACGCAACGGCGCGGCGAGAAGCGCGAGAGCCAAAATCAAAAGCGCCTCGACTAGTCCAGGCCGGATGCCGTAACGCTGCGTCATCCAATCGCCGATAGTGCGAATGCCGAAGAGGTAAACCGTGAGCACCACCATTGCGAAGGTCACCACGATCAAACTCTCTTCGATGATGATCTCGAGATAGCGATAGCGATAAATGTAGTAAGCCAACAGCACTGACGGCAGGAGTGATCCGAGGTTGGCAATCGTCTTTAAATAGGCTCCGGCTGTCGTTCCCTCACCTACGCCCGCAGCAAGTGCAGCGAAGATAACCACGCCGATGCCGATGAACGAGAACGCAAGCGTGCGCATGATCCGCTTCTCGCTGCGGTTGCTCGTTTTTCTTGCAATGAGCAACTCGGTCAATGCAATCAAGCCAAGCACGTAAGCAATCCAGAACGCGAACGGGATCACGAAAGGCGAGAGCTTCGCGAACATCGGCGCGTAATCGCCGGTCCAAAGAAGCGGCACTGCGATGAACAAAAAAACAGTCGGTATGTATGAAAGATAAACTCGTATTCGCTCGCTCTTTGTTAAAGCGCGGCCATGCGCGTTGGCCCAGAGATGGAGGTGAACGTGCAGCAGAAACGAGTAGGCGAATGTGATACTGACGACGGCGACGGTGTCGGCAACGCGAAGCAAAGTGGTCCAAGTGTCTGGACCGAGATCGAAGAGATTGTGAAGCGTGACGATCAGGTTAGCGGTGTGCCACCCGCCCATGGTGAGTGCGAGAGCGGCTAGTATTCGCTCGATGCTGGTCAGGTTGCTGCGGTGGGTGACCAGTTGGAACAGCATCCAGAGCGGGAGTAGCGCGCCGATGCTGTAGCCGATGACCTGAAGGATTTCGAGCGGATCAAGTGGCGACATCGGAGATTAGGGCCTCTCCTTGGAGTGCGGCGGCTTGACGCCGCTTTGGCCTCGATCGGGCGTGATCGAGAATAAAGCGGCGTCAAGCCGCCGCACTCCAAGGAGGGACTAGTTTGCGGCCGTGTTGCGCTGCGGCGACGTAAACGTTATCTCGACGCGACGATTCTTCGTGCGGCCTGACACGGTCGTGTTCGGCGCCAAAGGATTGGAGGCGCCCATACCGTTCGCCTGAATGCGCATTGGATCGACACCCGCTGACTGGAAACGATCAGACAGCACCCGCGCTCGCTCCTGCGTTAATTGCTGCAACTGCACTTCGTTTCCTTTGTTGTCAGTGTAAGCCTCGATCAGTATTTGATAGTCAGGATTGCTCGCGAGCAAAGCCGCGAGTGGTTCAAGTTTGGCAGCGGCAGCAGCAGATAACGTCGCTGCACGGGCGTTGGTCCAGATCGCTTCCGGCAACACCAAACGAAATCCGGTCGCGGTCTCTTTCAGTGTTCCATACTTTGCCAACGTCTCTTTCAGGTTCGCTTCAGCGGCTCGTCTTTCTGCCGCGCGTCGTTCGGCTTCGACTCGCGCTGTCTCGGCCTGCTTCTCGCCTTCGTATCGCGCGAGCTTCAGTTTTGCATCATCACTCTCTGTGCGGAGCGCCTGGATCTCGTCGCGGAGTTGCGCAATCTCAACACGCTTCTCGCGGAGCTGATCGTTTGTCGTTCCCAAGTCTCGCTCCGCCAACTCACGTGCGCGTTGCTCCTTTTCCAACGCAGCCTTGAGTTGAGTCACTTCGCGCTGCAATGCGTCTGCACTTTCTTCCGCGGTTCGCACAGCCTCGTCGCGGCGGCGAATGTCTTCACGTTGAAGACGCGCCGCGTGTCGCACAATTGCGACTTCTTCAGCATGTGCACCGGATGACGTCGCGCGCCGTGCTTCCATATCAACTTCCGTTAGCGGTTGATTCAAGCGCCACGCCTTCTCTGCCGCTTGTAACTGGTCTTCAGCAGTCTGCAATTCCTCCGGCGCGTCCTGTGACGCTCCCGCATACTTCGCCAGCGCAACCGCCTGACGCGCTCCGAGCAATGACACAGGAGTTTGTCGATAATCCGGATCAGCTATCTCGGGAACGTGCGCATTGCGAAAGTAATCACTCGAGTTTCCGATATAACGGACGTCAGCAGTTTCAACCTGACTGCCGTTCGCCCGCTGCGGCGGAAGATTTTCCATGACAACCATACGGCTGGGCACTTTCATCAGGAAATGTGGTTCCGCGGTAATGATCATCGCGAAGGTTTGCAATGGCGTGGTGACGTCGAGCTTCGAATTGATAAAGGAACTGCCACTGCGTTTGATTTCGCCGAGGTTGTCGACGTGTCCATCCGGTGAGATGGCCCAAAGGATGTAAGTCGTGTAGATGCCGCCTAACTCAGACGCGCGAGGTAGATCGTCAACACTTAGCTCGACGCGCGTGCCGCGACGCCCGGCGCGCTTAACCTTCGCTTCGCCTTTCAGACGCGGCAACAGCGTCGTGCCGCGAAATTTGACTGTCACTGTTTCATCGAGCGGGTAAGTTATTGCGACGGTTTTGCGTTCGATGTCCTGTTGCGCAATTGCTACGGACACGAGTAACGAGAAAGCGCTGAGCGCAAAAACGAAGTGTCGACCAATGCGGCTTAAAGTCATGATGAAACAACTCCTTGTAAAGCTCTTGATGCTTTCGACAGGCGCATTGTTGCCGAACGACTCGGGTTGGTCAAGGTAGTTTAAACGGGGCGTCTCCTTGGAGTGCGGCGACTTGGCGCCGCTCTGGCCTCGATCAAGCGCGATCGATAATAAAGCGGCGCCAGGTCGCCGCACTCCAAGGAGACGCCCAGATCGACGGCCACCTATTTCTTGGAGACGCTGCGTTGATATTTTGTCTTACGGTACGCCGCGAGTTGGATAATGAGGAGAGAAACTCCGGAAATTAGTAGCATCGGCACCCAACCACGAGGCGCCACTAGCTCAAGCACAACCCAGAGAAGTATCAGGCCAGCGCCAATCACCCACAGCATCGCAATCAGGGAATCTCGTTGAGTTTATAACCGACACCACGAACCGTTAAGACGTAGCGAGGGTTCTTCGGATCCGTTTCGAGCTTCTTACGCAAGCGATTTATGTGTGGATCGATGTTGCGTTGATAGCCTTCGTAGTCTGTGCTCCAAACGCGATCGAGCAGCGCGTTTCGGGACCAGGCACGGCCGGGTTCGGACGCGAGCAGCTCGAGAATTTGAAACTCCAGAGGCGTCAGATCGACACGCGCGCCATCGCGTATGACTTCGTGACGCCGCTTGTCGATGACGAGATCACCGACTTCGATGCGTTCGCCATCAGGCTCTTCTGCGACGGCTCCGCCACGACGCAAGAGTGCCTCGACACGATACTCGAGCTCGCGTGGGCTGAACGGCTTAGCCAGATAATCATCGGCACCGGCTTCGAAGCCGGCCACTTTGTCGGAGAGCGCATCGTGCGCGGTTAAGAATAGCGTTGGCGTCTGAATGCCTCGATCTCGCACTCGTTTGAGCAGCTCGATGCCGGACATGCCTGGCATCGAGACGTCGAAGATGAAGCAGTCAAATCTTCCGGAGATTGCGGCCTCCAAGGCCGCCTGCCCACTCTCTCGCTCGTCCACTTGGAAGCCCAGCCGTCGGAAATACTCGGCCAGGAGAAGTCTCATATCGGTATCGTCGTCTGCGATCAGAAGACGTTTACCTGCGTGTTTGCTGTTTGGTGTCGCTTGTTGTGCCAAATGTTCTTGATCCTGTCGGAGGGGATCCGATTACGCGAATTATAACCCATTTGGGCGCCGAAGCACCTTGCAATGTCTATCCACAGATTACGCAGATTGAACTTCGCAAATCGCGAGCCTTGACGCAAATAAGTGGGGGTAAGTATAGTTCTTTCTTTGGGTTTAGGACCGCTTCTACCTTCCCTTATAGCAACTGATCAGAGATTTTCGCAACCAGAGATGCGTGATCTTCGCCGCTTGTTAAAGTATTTGAGACCTCACTGGCCAATCTTCACCCTGGCCACGCTGGCGATGGTTCTCGTCGGAGTGCTCGAGAGCGCCATTGGCGGCTTAATTGTGCCAATCTTCGATCAGGCGTTTGTTCAGGGCGCCGGCCAGCGTACCTCGACGATTTTCGGTCTGCAACGTTTGATTCCGCAGGCGCCCTTCGGCGCCTGGAAGGTGATCTCGATCCTGTTGATCGTGTTCACCCTCGCGAAAGGCATTGCAGAATATCTCTCGACTTATCTCATGGCCCGTATCGGCCAGTCGGCGGTCTTAAAACTGCGACAAGATCTGTACAGCCACTTGCTCGCACAGTCTGCGACGTTCTTCGAACGACATCGGACTAACTATCTCGTTTCAAGACTCGTCTCCAGCGCCGCTGCGATCGAGACAGCAGTAACGAGCACGATTCGCGACATGCTGCGCGAGAGCTTCACGTTGATCGCATTTCTCGCCGCGTCTTTTTATTACAGTTGGCGACTCACGCTCGGTTCACTCGCAATCGCTCCGGTAATCGCGGTCCTGACCGCGAAGTTTGGACGAGCTCTGCGCAACCTCGCGCGAGAAAGTTTTGAAGGTAACAAACAACTGACCGATACGGCCCACGAGGCGCTTGCCAATCAGGGAATCGTGAAAGCGTATCGTGCAGAGAAGCGTGAATCGGAACGCTTTACAGACGTCGCGAAGAGAATCGTCAGGGCGAACTTACGCAGTGCGAGTATTGCCGGGGCTTCACCGCCGACGATCGAAATGATCGGAATTCTTTTTGTCGTGTTGCTGCTGTTCTTCGGCCAGCGCGAGATCATTGCAGGTCGGATGAACACCGCGCAGTTCGTTACCTTTCTGTTCTTTCTGTTTCGGAGTTACGACCCGATGCGCAAGCTCTCGCGATTGCAAAACAGCATGGAGCAGGCGCTTGCTGCTGCGCATCACGTGTGGGAAGTGATGGACGAGCACGCCGCCATTGTCGAGAAGCCAGGCGCCAAAGGACTTCCGACACTTCAGAAAGAGATCGAACTGCGAGACGTTTCGTTTGGGTATGCGAATGAATCGCGTTCAGTCTTGCGTGACGTCAGTTTGAAAATAAAAGCAGGAACAATGGTGGCTTTGGTAGGCGAGTCAGGTGGCGGAAAGTCTACTTTAACCAAGTTGCTGCCGCGTTTTCACGATCCCAGCTCGGGCGCAGTTTTGTGGGACGGAGTTGATGTTAGAGAGGTAACCGTTTCCAGTCTGCGGCGTCAGATTGCGCTGGTCACGCAAGAGACTGTACTTTTCAATGACACGGTTCGGCACAATATCGCTTACGGCAAACCCGAAGCGACCGATGTGGAGATTGAACAGGCCGCATTGATTGCTTTTGCGCATGAGTTTATTCGCGAACTGCCGGATGGGTACGATACGATTGTTGGCGAACGAGGCATCTTTCTTTCCGGTGGTCAACGGCAGCGACTCGCTATCGCGCGCGCTATTCTGGTCAACGCGCCGGTCCTGATTTTGGATGAGGCGACGTCGGCGCTCGACGCGGAGTCGGAGCGCCTGGTCCAGCAAGCGATTGCTAATCTGGTTCGAGACAGGACCACAATCGTGATTGCTCACCGTCTTTCAACTGTGCGACGTGCGGATGTGATCGTCGTAATGGAAGGCGGACGGATCATTGAAATGGGCACGCACGCGGAATTGCTAGCCCAAAGCGGAAAATATCGGAGATTGTACGAGCTGCAATTTGCGGATGAGGAAGAAGAAGAGATTCCGCAGATTCCGCAGATGGCACAGATTTGATTCTGCGTAATCTGCGGATTAAGAACCATGAAATCAATGACCGGATACGGCAAGGGAATGGTGGCGGGTGAGGATTTCTCCGTCTCCGTTGATCTCAAGACCGTCAACAATCGCTTCCTCGATATACACCTGCGTGTCGGGTCAGAGCTGGCTTCGGTCGAACCGGCGATTAAGAAAAGAATCACTTCGCGTCTCTCTCGCGGCCGCGTCGACGTTAGCGTGAGCGTCGAGAAGACCGCGCAGATCGGATACGAGATCAATCGTCCGTTGATCGCCGGCTACGTCAACGCGCTCAGACAATTGCAGAAAGATTTCGATCTCGCCGGAGAGCTCGACATCAATGTCCTTGCGAGAATTCCCGGTGCGATTCAACCCGCGCGAAACGGCATCGACGACCGAATCATCACCGCGTTGGAACAAGCGTTGGACCAGGCGCTCAACGAGCTCGAGAGGATGCGCGAGCAGGAAGGCGAAGCGCTCAAACAGGAGCTGCGCGATCGCGTGCGAAAGATCGAAGCGTTGGTTCCGGTCATCGAAGCATCTGCGGCAGGCCTCGCCGATGCTTATCGCGTCCGCTTACAAAAACGAATCGGTGAACTGCTCAATCGAGGTGGGCAGACGATAGAGATC
>DATFHH010000080.1:0-5268 GCA_035248565.1 Pyrinomonadaceae bacterium
CGCGCGCAAGCATTCATACTTGAAGGTAAGTATGAACAAGCGGAACGAGCTGCGAGATCTGCGGTTCGTTCATTGAAACAAGGTGGAGAGAACGCACTCTTAGCAGAAGCGCTCACGACGCATGGCAAGGCGCTTGCCCGACTCAAACAAGCTCCAATCGCCAGAGCAGCGTTGGACCAGGCCGTCGAGATTGCACAGAACGCCGGGAATCCAGATCGCGGTGGAATTGCCGCAGTTACAGCGATCGAAGAATTGAGTGACTACCTTTCAGCCGACGCGCTGCAAAATTACTACCGCACGGCCGAATCGCTCCTTTCAAATTCGCAGAACCTCAGCATCCGCACTCGATTGGGCGAATGCGCACGACGTGTTCTTTCAGTCGCACTTTCAAAGACTGATTCAACCGCCTATGAGTCGACCGAGACAACCAAAATGCCGGCCGGATTTTCTCTGGACGCTGAAGTGCTCCGTTATGAAGGCAATCTGATTCGTCGTGCTCTCGAGGAATCAGGAGGCAGCGTTACGCGTGCCGCCCGCATGCTTGGCGTAACCCATCAGGGACTGGCCTTTATTCTCAACGGTCGCCACAGCGATCTTCTTTCAATTCGCACACCAGTGAAACGACGGCGCCGCAGTATCATCCGTAACCATTGATCGCCGCCGACACCCGCACAACATTCTGGCGCTGCTTTGCACAAAGGCAGCGCCAGTGTTTTATTTGTGCTCTAAGTATTGGTTCTCCTATTATCCGAAGCTGTGAGTAAAGTAATGAAGTTCAGAATCGCCCCCCTGTTGCTGCTTGCCGTTTTGTGGTTTCCCGTCGTTGGCCAAACCACCAGACGAAAAGGAACTGCCACTCGCAAACCACCAGTTGCCACTACGCAACTGGAGCCAGTAGCCCAACCGACACCCGCCCCAGCGCCGGCAAAGCCAGTCGCACCGACTCCAATCGTCACAGTCAACGGTCAGACCTTTACCACTGCGGATCTTGAACCTCAATTGCGTCAGGAACTGGAAAGTCTCGACGACAAGATCGCGGAAGCTCGCCGGAGTGTGCTGGAGCTACAAATCAATACAATGCTGCTTCAGGCGGAAGCCAAGAAACGCGGCATCGATACTCATCGCTTGTACGAACTTGAAGTAACAAGTCGCGTCCCGGCGATCACTCCGGCACAAATTAAAAAGTTCGTCGACGACAACCGAGCACAATTGGAGGGCGTCGATCCTGCAATCGCGAATCAGCAGGCCGCTGCTTACCTGCACGATCAAGCCGAAGACAAGCTCGCCGATGATCTAGTGAACCGGTTACGAAAAACTAATCCTGTCATGATGGGTATTGATGTCAACTCACCCAACCTCAGTCCGAATGCCGTTGTCGCAACAGTTGCAGGCCAACCCATCAAAGCAGATTCAATAATCGAAAGACTGAAGCCAATCATCTACAAGATGAGACTCGACGCTTACGAGTTAACGAAGCAGCGTGCCGATCAACTGATTGACGACACGTTGCTACTTGAGGAAGCCAGGCGACGGCAAATTGGACCAGAACAGATAATCCGCACTGAGATCAGCGATAAAGTTCGTAACCCAAGTGAAGAAGAAGTGGCGAAGTTCTACTCAGAAAACAAGGCCCGCATTAGTGGAGATCTGAACAGCGTACGCAATCAAGTGGCGATTTACCTCCAGGACGAATCGCGCAAACAATTGGAGAAGGAGTTATCAGATCGACTTCGCAAAAGCGCAAATATACGCTGGCTCATCACTGAGCCGGTTCAGCCGGTCCAAAACATCAGCGTCGACGATGATCCTTCACAAGGCGATATCAATGCACCCGTAACGATTGTTGAGTTCACTGACTTTCAGTGTCCGGCGTGTGCAGCGATGCATCCCGTTTTGGACGAGGTATTGAAGTCTTACGGCAACAAGGTCCATTTCGTGGTCCGGGATTTTCCGCTGAACCAGCATGAGTTCGCACGTAAAGCAGCAGAAGCGGCGAATGCAGCGAATGCTCAGGGAAAGTTTTTCGAATACATCGCGATCCTTTTCAAGAACCAAAAAGCGCTCGACGTGCCGTCTTTGAAGAAGTATGCAAGCGATCTCGGATTAAATCGGGCGCGCTTTGACGCCGCACTGGACCGTGGTGTTTATGCTGCTGAAGTCCAGAAAGACATCGAAGAGGGAGAGATGTACGGTGTCGGCAGCACGCCTACAGTATTCATAAACGGCGTACAGCTGAAAACTCTCAGCACAGAAGGCTTGCGCGCAGCGATCGATCGCGCCCTTTCCAAACCAAAGCCATAACACGGATGGCTCAAACAGCTAACCTTCTGTAAAATCCGAACAATGGTGGTCTCGCTAAAACCAGAGCGGCTCAAGCGCTACAAAGACGTCGCGATGCTCCTGATCAAATACGGGCGTTCCGATTTGATCAGTGCGGCTGGTCTCGAAGGCAGTGTTCTGCCCGACGAAATCGCGGCTGAGTCAACCACTGCTTCCGCGGAAGATCTTGCCAAAGATCTTGAACGGCTTGGTCCAACTTTCATCAAGTTGGGCCAGTTGCTATCTACACGCGCCGATCTCTTGCCTGGTCCTTATCTCGATGCACTCGAACGACTACAAGATCAGATCGAACCGTTCTCGTTTGAAGAAGTGGAGCGCATCGTCTCAGGTGAGCTCGGCGTAAGGATCTCCAAGGCTTTCTCCGACTTTGAACCTACGCCACTTGCCGCAGCGTCTCTGGCACAAGTCCATCGCGCTTACATGCGCGACGGCAGGACCGTAGTCGTTAAGATCCAACGGCCTGACATACGCGAACTGATTGTTAGTGACCTCGAATCATTGGGAGAGATTGCACACTTTCTCGACGAGCATACCGAACTCGGCAAACGTTATGAGTTCGAAAACATGCTCGTTAACCTGCGCAAGAGTCTTCTGCGCGAACTCGACTTTACTATCGAGGCAAACAATCTAACCACTATCGGACAAAACCTTGCCGAGTTTGACGAGATCGTCGTTCCGGAGCCAATCGACGACTTCACCACCAGTCGCGTTTTGACGATGGAATACGTCTCGGGCAAAAAGATTACAGCGCTCAATCCGCTGCGGCTGCTCGAGATAGATGGCACTTTGCTGGCCGAGGAGCTATTCGGCGCCTATCTCAAACAGTTCCTCATCGATGGTATTTTTCATGCCGATCCTCATCCGGGAAATGTCTTTCTGACCGACGACGATCGCATTGCGCTGCTCGATCTCGGCATGGTCGGACGAGTAACGCGCAGTTTTCAGGACAACTTATTGCGACTGCTGATCGCGATCAGCGAAGGACGAGGCGAAACGGCCGCTGAAGCGGCGATCAAAATGGGTGAAGCGAAGGAACGCTTCGATCGTGATTCTTTCAAACGCCGCGTAACAGATCTGGTCGCCGAGAACAGCGATGCGATTTTGAGTCGGCTCAACGCCGGCAAAGTGACGCTCGAGATCACAAAAATTTCCGCTGACTGCTGGTTCCGTCTGCCGGCCGAATTTACGATGATCGCTAAGGCGCTGCTCAATCTCGATCGCGTCGTTTACACACTCGACGCGAATTTTGATCCTAATGCCGTCATTCGCGAACGCGCCAACGAGATACTGCAACGAAACATCCTCAAGAGTGTTGCTCCGAGTAATCTTCTGGCTGGTGTTGTCGATCTAAAAGAGTTTGCTGAAAACTTTCCGAGTCGAGTCAACCGGATCCTCGACGCGATGGGCAGAAACGAACTGAGTTTCAAAGTAGATGCGATCGACGAGAAGATTGTTTTGGAAGGCTTACAGAAGGTCGCCAATCGAATCACGCTCGGTCTGGTGGTAGCTGCTCTGATCGTGGGTGCGGCGCTGCTGATGCGAGTTGAGACGTCGTTTCGCATCTTTGGCTATCCAGGACTGGCAATGATCTTCTTTCTGTTGGCGGCTGCGGCAGGACTTTTTCTTACCTTCAATATCCTTTTCTACGACGAGAAACGGCGGCGTAAACACTAGATCTCACGCTCTTTCACCGTCAGCATCAGTTCTCTCAACGTCGCAACTTCAGCTTTACTCAGCGACGTAAAAGACATTCCGAAGCCAACGCCGGGCTGATAGGAAGCAACAATTCCTCGCAACGGCAACCACTCGCCTGACGGAAGTCGCATCTCTAAATTCACTGGCTCACCGAGCTCGACCTTTCCGTAGGTGTTTACGAAACAACCGCCGAGGCTAATGTCGTCTACCCGCGCTTCATGCTTGCGCGACATGCTTTCCCACTTTGCTTCCAGCAGGATTCTCTTTCGCTGGCTACTTCTCCGCTCGTTCGACATATTCAGCCTCTAGCCCATTCTAAACGAAGTCGATGCTGGAGCCACAAATTTACTGGATTAATATGGATTAGAGGGTTGCGCAGGCGCGTACTTGACGAAGAGTCGATAGCCGAGCAGGAAGAACAGGATGAAAGCGAATGTCAACGGTAAGCGCGTATCTGATTTGACAAGCATCCAGAAGTGAATCACACCGGCAATGGCCGCAAAATAGACGAGCCGATGCAGCTTGGCCCAGCGTTTTCCTCCAAGCCGCTTCACCATGTGGCTAGTCGACGTGATTGCCAATGGAACCATGAGCACAAACGCCGTCATACCCGCGAGGATAAAGGGTCGTCTGACGACGTCCTGGCCCACGCTCAGCAAATTGAACAGGCGATCGAACCAAACGTAAGTCAGTAAATGAAGTGAACCGTAAAAAAACGCGAACAGCCCGAGCATGCGCCGGAATTTTATGAGCGCGTTTATGCCGAAGATCTTGCGCAGCGGTGTGACAGCGACAGTGAGGCTGAGAAATATCAGCGTGAGCATGCCTGTCGTTCTGGTGGCAAACTCCAATGGATTTGGACCGACGCGTTTGTGGTAGAGATCCCAAAGCAGCAGCACGAGCGGGATCAGACCATTTATGAGCAGGACGAATTTAGGAAAGCGCACATCTGTCATGATCAGAAATACTTCACCAGATCCATTCCCTGATAAAGTTGTGCTACCTGCTCGCCGTAACCGTTGAATAACAGCGTGTCGCGGCGACCGTATTCGCCGATTCTTCGTTCAGTAGCCTGGCTCCACCGAGGGTGTGGCACATTTGGATTCACATTCGAATAGAACCCATACTCATCGGGCGCTTCGATA
Source organism: Pyrinomonadaceae bacterium (assembly GCA_035248565.1). Lineage (GTDB taxonomy): Bacteria > Acidobacteriota > Blastocatellia > Pyrinomonadales > Pyrinomonadaceae > PSRF01. The sequence continues at coordinate 5,181 of DATFHH010000080.1, forward strand.
TTCCAGGTTGTCGGCGGTTCATTAGCGACCAGCGTTATTTTTACCACTGACTTGATGCTCTTGAATCCATATTTCCACGGCACGACGA
>DATFHH010000081.1:0-24322 GCA_035248565.1 Pyrinomonadaceae bacterium
ATCTCTAGTAACGCTTCGTCAAACCGCTTCAGCGCCGAGAGATGCTCGGCGAGCCACTGATGCGCGGTCGCATAATTCGGATTCAGCTCGATCGCGCGTCGATACTCTCGTTCCGCAGTAGCGAAGTCGTAGTCGTAATACACCGCGATTTGGCCCAACGAAGCATGTCCTTCCGCAAGTTTGTCATCGAGTGCAAGCGACTTCAGCGCGGCTTCCTTCGCTTTCGGCATCACTTGTCGCGCCGGCTCATTGCTATAACTGACGAGTAGCGCATAAGTATCAGCAAGACCAGAATAGGCGAGCGCGTAATTTGGATCCTTGTCGATTGCTTGTTGGAAAAATGCGATCGCCTTTTGGAAATCCGCAGCTGTGCGTTTGTTCCAATAAAAGCGGCCTTTCAGATAGAGCTGAAAGGCCTCCGAGTTAGCGGTGAACTGTTTGTCAGCACGCGACTGTTCGACGCCTGACAGCGTCGGCCGTAGGTTGCTGGTGATCTCACGCGCAATGTCCCGCTGCACGGAAAGCATGTCGGCGAGTTGTCGTTCGTACTTCTCACCCCAGAGTTGTTTGTTATCGCGAATATCGATCAGCTCGGCGCTTACCAACATCGTGTCGCCGCGTTGCCTCAATCGGCCAGTCAAAACCGCACGCACCCCCAACTCTTTACCCACCGCAAGCGGATCAACTTCGCGGCCCTTGTAACGAAAGACCGAACTGCGCGCGATGACTTTCAAATTTGGAAGCTGGGCGAGGTTGTTGATGATGGCTTCTGTTAGACCATCTGAGACCCACTCCGCGTCTGCGTCGTTATTTTGAGTCATGAACGGAATCACCGCGATCGATTCAACTGCGACTTCCGTCTCTTCCGCGTGAAGGTAGGATCGGATTCCAAATGCAATGGCAGCAGCCACAACCAAAACGACAACTGCGCCTACGATCGTCGCCACCTTGTGTCGCTTCAATCCGTTGACGATGAACTCTGCGCTCGAAGCACGTGTTGAAGCCGACTGCGGCGACTCAGCAGTGTTCGGCCGCGACTGCACTCGCGTCGTTTCTGAGTGCCACATCGTTTGCGCTTCGCTGCTGCCGGAGGAAACGGACGGCACTGTCGTGTCGATCGCGCTCTCCAGTAGCTCGCGCCGCACTTCTTTCAACTCGATCGCGACGTCCTTGATGTTTTGATAGCGCTGATCGGGATCTTTTGCTAAACAGCGGCGCACGATTCGTTGCAAATCGGCAGGCGCGTTTGGATTGAAAGTCGCGATTTGCGGCGCCGGCTCCCGAATGATCTTGTTGAGTGATTCGATCTGATCTTTGCCGGCAAAGGCTTTCTGTCCGGTGATGGCTTCGAACAGGATGCAGCCAAACGAAAAGATGTCGGAACGATGATCGATCTCCTTTGTCTTGCCCTGTGCCTGTTCGGGCGACATGTAACCCATCGTTCCGAGGATCAGACCGGGAGTTGAATGCGGTTGCAGAATCGTCGGATCTTCGCCGCTCACACTGCTCGTGCTGGTTTGCGGTTCGACGAGTTTTGCCAGACCGAAATCGAGGATCTTGGCATGACCGTCAGAGGTGATCATGATGTTGTCAGGCTTGAGATCACGATGAATGATTCCGGCGTCGTGAGCTTTTGCCAGTCCTTCGCCGACGTGTTGCAGAACGCGCAGCAGCTTCGAGAGTTCTTCCTCTTCTTGGTGGATCTTATCGCGCAGCGTTGAGCCGTCGACGTACTCCATCGCGATGAAGTTGAGTCCGGAGACTTCGCCGATCTCGTAGATGTGCGCGATGTTCGGATGGTTGAGCGACGCCGCCGCAGTTGCTTCCTGTTTGAAACGTCGCATTCGATCCTGGTTGGAGGCCAGTTCGGCGGGCAGAACTTTTAATGCGACTTTGCGATTCAGGCTGGTGTCTTGCGCCAGATAGACTTCACCCATACCACCGGCGCCGATGAGCGAACGAATCTCGTAACGTCCGAGTTGTGTTTTGGGTGCAAGAGTCATGAATCTAGTTTGTGCCTCTTTGTGGCCAATTCTACAAAACTTATATTTTGTTTGACACTGCACATCGCGCTTACCTATAGTGAAGGTGACTTGCTTCCTCCTCACTAATCCACACATGAAGACTCTGCACACGCGCCTTTTCGGCGTCACTATATTCGTTAGCTCTGCACTTCTCTTCTCGATTCAGCCGATGATCGCGAAGATGTTGCTACCGCTGCTCGGCGGCACGCCGGCTGTGTGGAACACATGCATGCTGTTCTTTCAGGCGGTGTTGCTGTGCGGTTATGCGTACGCGTTGTTTGTCTCGCGCTGGCCATTGAAACGGCAACTCGTTGCGCAACTCATACTGCTCGGTCTCGCGTTTGTCAGTCTACCGATCGGAATTTCTTCTGCGTGGGCCAACTCGGTTCCTCCAAGCGACAACCCCTCGCTGTGGGTGTTGATGTGTCTCGCTGGTTCGGTTGGTTTACCTTTCTTTATAGTGTCGAGCAACAGTCCGCTGCTGCAAAAGTGGTTCTCGCAGACTGCGAGCGAATCGGCGCGCGATCCGTATTTTCTATACGCAGCCTCAAACGCAGGCAGTCTACTCGCGCTACTCGCTTACCCAGCGTTGATGGAACCATTCTTTACGTTGCGAGCGCAGGGTCGATTGTGGACCATCGCTTATCTCGCGCTCGTGCTGCTTATCGCCGCACACACGCTGATGCTTTGGCGATCGCGAACGAGCGAGCCGTCGCAGATTGTTAACGAACCCGTTGCTGAGAAACTAACTGTTAATCGCCGGCTGCGTTGGCTGTTATTGGCCTTTGCACCGTCGAGCTTGATGCTCGGTGTGACCAACTACATCACGACAGACATCGCGTCGGTGCCGTTGTTGTGGATCATTCCGCTCGCACTTTATCTACTGACGATGGTCTTTGCGTTTGCGCGGAAACCATTGTTCTCGCAGCGTCTAGCGCATTTGATCGTGCCTGGCGCGACTGTTGTCTTGTTGATGCTCTATCTTGTCGATTCCGCAGGACGCGGATCGCACATGCTGATCGTGCTGCATCTCGTCTACTTTTTCTTCGCCGCTTTAATGTGCCACGGCCAGCTTGCCGCCGATCGACCTGGACCACGTTATCTCGCGCAGTTTTACGTGTGGCTCTCGCTCGGTGGTGTGCTTGGAGGAGTTTTCAACGCGCTGATTGCGCCAATGTTGTTTCGATCGGTGGTTGAGTATCCGTTGGCGATTTTGCTGGCATGTTTGCTGTTGCCAAGCGGCGAGCCCGCGGAGAGCCATATCAGCATTCCAGTACAAAAACGCTGGCACTGGGACTTTGCCCTGCCCGTGTTTATCTTTATGTTTACGATTGCGCTCGGCTCGATGAGTGGCCCACTGTTTGTAGTCGGTGTTCCATTGTTTGTCAGTTATCCACTGCGCAAACGTCCTATACGGTTCGCGCTCTCACTCGGCGCCGTAATTTTGGCTGCCGCAATCACGACTGGAATGGGCACTGGCACACTCCACGCCGAACGTAATTTTTTCGGCGTGTTGCGTGTTGTGAACAGCCCGGATCTCAAGCTCCATACGTTCCTGCATGGCAGCACTATCCATGGGCGTGAGAGCACGATTCCCGATCGACGTTGCGAGCCACTTTCGTACTACCATCGAGAAGGACCACTCGGAAGAATCTTTACGCAATTCCAAACCTCACACGCCGCAGCGAACGTAGCGATCATCGGCTTGGGCACTGGGACCACGGTCACCTATTCGCGTCCGAACGAACGTTGGACCTTTTACGAAATCAATCCCGCAGTCGTGTCTATCGCGCGCCAACGTGAATATTTTAGTTATTTAAGTGATTGTGCGGCAGCGCCGATCGAAGTGGTGCTCGGAGACGCTCGATTAAAACTACGCGACGCACGCGATCGTTCATACGATCTGCTTGTGCTCGACGCTTTCAGCAGCGACGCCATTCCTGTTCACTTGATAACACAACAAGCGCTGGATCTTTATCTTTCGAAACTCGCACCGCGCGGTCTGATTCTGTTTCACATCTCAAACCGAAACCTGGATTTGAGCAATGTGGTTGCAGACCTGGCGAAGAGTCGAAATCTGAGTTGTCTTTCTATGCTCGATATGACGCCGCCACAGCCAAACGGAAAGGAACCGTCACACTGGGTCGTGCTCGCGCGAAGCAGTGCGGATTATGGAACGTTGATCAGCGATCCGAATGCGCGGCCGTTGGTGAGTAACAACACCGCCAACGTCTGGACAGACGATTTCTCGAATATTCTGAGCGTTTTGGGCCACAGATAAACGCGGATGAACGCGGATTTGCGTTCATCTGTGGCCATAACACGCGTGGTTACGAAGCAGTCTTTGCAGCCGTATCGCTGTGAGTCGACGGCTTGTTTGGCTGTGGTGTGATTCGCAGGTATGGCCTGGGCGCCCTCCAACCACCGGGAAACTTCTCCTTCGCAACTTCATCAGACAACGAAGGGACGATGATCACATCGTCACCATCTTTCCAATTGACAGGCGTTGCAACGCTGTACTTGGACGTCAACTGAAGCGAGTCAATCACGCGCAGGATCTCGTCGAAGTTGCGTCCGGTGCTGGCCGGATAAGTGATCATCAGCTTAACCTTCTTATCTGGGCCAATAACGAAAACTGAACGGACCGTAAACACGTCGCTGATCTCGGGATGGATCATGTCGTAGAGTTCAGCGATCTTGTGATCGGGATCGGCAATCACTGGGAAATTGAGCTCGGAGCCTTGCGTCTCTTTGATGTCCTCAGCCCAGCGCTTGTGAGAATCCGTAGGATCGACGCTGAGTCCGATCACTTTCACGCCGCGCTTATCGAATTCCGGCTTCGAGCGCGCCACGTAACCGAGTTCGGTCGTACAAACGGGAGTGAAATCCTTTGGGTGCGAGAACAAGACCGCCCAATTATCGCCAATCCACTCATGGAAACGTATTGGTCCTTCAGTTGTGTCTGCTGTGAAATCGGGAGCGATATCACCAAGTCGTAGAGCCATTTGTCTCTCTCCTTTTCTTTCGTAAAAACCGATTCCCGGTTCTCAGACCGGGAAAAGGAAGGGATGCGAAATTTACATTTTAGGAATCCTTAACGCTTTTACAACTAATGCCTGCGGCAAGTCAAACCGCGACGGGCGTCTCCCTGGAGTGCGGCGGCCTGGCGCCGCTTTGGCCGCGATCGGGCGTTGATCGATAAAAAAGCGGCGCCAGGCCGCCGCACTCCAAGGAGGCGTTCACTGCTTCTGTTCGTGGTATTCTGGTCCACACACCGATGAAACTTGCACTGAATGGCGCTACGACGATGCGGGCTGACCTCGTGACGGATTTGCACGCAGCCAAAGCGGCCGGCTTCGACTATCTCGAAATTTGGGCGGCGAAACTCCGCATTTTGCTCAAAGAGCAAACAACTTCCGAACTCAAAGATCTGTTTGTGCAAGCAGATCTGCCGCCTTTGAGCATCAACTCCATCGAGCACATCACGTTTCGCGATGCTCGAGCCTATGACTCGATCAGACGACAATGCGAGGAGTTGAGCATTATTGCAGCGGCGATTGGTTGTCCCTGCATAGTGGTTGTTCCTGGTCCATTGCCATCAGGGGGCGCCTCGCGCACGCAAGTTATTGCCGAGTCAGTAAAGGTTCTGAATGAGTTGTGCGACATTTCTGCAGCGCATGATGTTACGCTGGCGTTTGAGTTTTTGGGCCAACCGGAGTGTAGTGTCCCAACGTTAGATCTGGCAGCACAGATCGTGCGCGAAGCGGATCGCAAAAATCTTGGTTTGGTGATTGACAGTTTTCACTTTTACGCAGGCGGCTCGACGATTCAGATGATTGAGGCGCTGGATCCCGAACTGATTCAGATCTTTCACATCAACGACGCTGAGGATCTACCGCGCGAGCAGTTAGAGGACCGGCATCGCCTGCTTCCCGGACTGGGAATTCTTCCGTTGGGGGAGATGTTGTCTGCTTTTAGGCGCATTGGTTATGACAAGGTGGCGAGTGTTGAGATCTTTCGTCCGGAGTATTGGGAACGAGATCCGTTCGAACTCGCACGCGCCGCTCATGAAACAGCGACGCTGATTTTGGGCCACGAAGAGGCGGAAAAGTGATCAAGAAACTCAGAATAGGAATCGTGGGCGCGGGGTATATCGCGGGTGTGCATGCGAGTGTGCTTGCGCGCGATGAACGCGTCCAACTCGCGGCGGTGCACGACGTGGTTCCCGAATGCGCCGAACGCCTCGCACGCGCTCACAATGCCATCGCGGTCGCGACAACGCTCGAGTTGCTCGAACGATGCGACGCTGTTTTCATCACGACGCCAAATACCCAACATGTCTCTATCTCAATCGCGTCCATAGAAACCGGCAAGCACGTATTTTGTGAAAAGCCGTTGGCCACGAATGTCGCCGCCGCTGAAGCCGTCTTTAAGAGAGCCAAAGACGCACAGGGAATATTTCAGGTGGGCCACAACCGGCGCTTTGCTCCCGTTTACACCGAACTGAAGCGAATGCTTTCCGAAACTCACGCGCCCCGCTCCGCACACGTAAAGATGAATCGGGGCGAACTATTAAAGCCCGAGTGGACCGGCGATCCTGAGATCACCGGCGGCTTTTTGTACGAGACGCCGATTCACATGTTCGACATGATGCGTTTTCTGTTTGGTGAAGTCGAAAGTCTGTATGCAGTCGCTTCCAAACACGAATACAAGGAGCTCGACGATTTCTCAGTTTTGTTGAGGTTCACCAGTGGGATGCATGCAACACTGGCAACGGCTGCTGATGCGAGTTGGCTATATCCGTTCGAACGCGTAGAAGTATTTTGTCATCATGCGACGCTCATCACGCGTGAAATGGAAAGTCTGACTGTCAGTAGCAATCTCGAAGGTCATTTCAGCCAGCAAACGATGCACCAGTTGCCACGTGAAGAGAAATGGGGATACATGCAGGAGGATCGCGCGTTTGTAGACGCGATTGTCAACGGCACACCTCCGCTGGTTACTGCGCTCGATGGCTTGAGGTCAGTTGAATTGGTGAACGCAGTCTACGAATCGGTGCGGTCGCAGGGCCTTGTCACAGTCCACAGTTGATCTGCGTAATCTGTGGATTAGTGTTAATATCGATTCCCCGGCAAATTTTCCCTCTCAGGTCACTTCCCCTGTTAGGGCATTGCCATGTCTCAAGAGGCTTTATCACCTCGACAAGCTCCTGCTGAGCCAGCCGCGCGACCCGTCGAACTGCACGGAGATCTCTACCGCGAGATTTTTTCACACTCGAAAGAAGCTATCGCCATCATCGATCCGGAAGGCTATTTCCTCCAACAGAACGGCGCTCATTTTGTATTGCTGGGCTACGCTGACGACGATCTCGACGGCCAGACTCCAGCGATCTATCTCGGTGAGGAAACGTTTCAACACATCTTCAACCATCTCGTCGAAGAAGGAGACTACGCCGGCGAGATGGTTTGTCGAAACAAGAATGGGGACGAGTTAAACATCGAGCTTTCAGTGTTCACGATGCGCAGTGGTCTAGGCGAACCGCTCTGTTACGTGAGCATCCAGCGCGACATAACCGCGCGCAAACGGACTGAAGAGAAGTTGGCCCAACTGCTGGTACGTGAACGCGCAGCTCGCGCCGATGCTGAAAAGGCTAATCGCCTGAAGGACGAATTTCTCGCCACTCTCTCGCACGAACTGCGCACACCGTTGAACGCAGTGATCGGTTGGTCGCGAATTCTGAAGGCTGGACGCCTCGACAATGAAAGCGCAAGTCATGCGATCGAAGTGATTGAGAGAAATGCCTGGGCGCAAAAGCAGATCATCGAAGACATCCTCGACGTCTCGCGCGTCATCACTGGAAAACTTCACCTGCATCTTGGACCAGTTGATTTGAACACGGTGGTCAACGCCGCGCTCGATGCAGTCAGACCCGCGCTCGAAGCAAAAGAGATCAAAATCGAGACGCACTATCAACTGCAGCTCAAGATACTTGCTGGCGACGCGGATCGTTTGCAGCAAGTGGTCTGGAACCTGCTTTCAAACGCCTCGAAGTTTACTCCCGTAGGCGGCGTTGTGAGTGTGCGCGTCGTTCAGGACAACAATTACGCAACCATCGAAGTTGAAGATACTGGACCAGGCATCGCTCCCGAGTTTTTACCGCACGTATTCGAACGTTTTCGACAAGCCGACGGTTCGACGACGCGTACTCACGGCGGGCTCGGCCTGGGACTCGCTATCGTTCGGCATCTGGTTGAACTCCACGGCGGATTGATTGCGGCTGAAAATGTGACCAACGGGTCCGGTGCGATCTTTACAGTTAAACTTCCTCTTCCGAGCACTGAACTAAACCTCGACAGTGCTCCGCCTGCGACTCGCATCGACGATCGTGTGACCGAAGTTGATCTCGAGAATGTGCGCATTCTCGTGGTGGAAGATGAACTGGACGCGCTAGACCTCTTAACGATCGATCTCGCGGCGCACGGCGCGAAAGTTCGCGGTGCTGCTTCTGCCGCTGAAGCGGTCGCGCTGCTTCGTTCAGATCGCTTTGATCTATTGATCAGCGATATCGGCATGGCTGATACGGACGGTTATCACCTAATCAAGCAGGTGCGACATCTCGAAGAAGAACAACATGGTGAGCACATTCCTGCAATTGCGCTCACTGCTTACGCGCGGGCGCAGGATCGAATGCGTGCGATCGCCGCCGGGTACAACACCCATGTTGCGAAGCCGGTGGAGATCAAAGAGCTCGTAAGCGTCATCAAGTGTCTCACGGGAAAAATAGATACAGGATAGGGAGCCAAAGTAGTGATGCAGTTTGCGCCGAAGGACAAGTAACGCCGAAGGCGTTGGCTAATTTTAGCCCAAGGTTCGAGCGTGAGCGAGAACCTTGGGTAGCCTGATCCGAGCGATGAAACTCTGAAAGAGTTCGCCAATTGCCCTCGGCGTTACTGAAACTGCATCACTACCGGGAGCCAATAAAATCTGTGTAATCTGTGGATGGATCTTGTAAAATCCTGCCCATCCTGTGATGCGTTGCGCCTGGGCCACCACTCCCCTGTCCATCTCCTACCACGACGAAGAGTGGGCCGTGCCTGTCCACGACGATAATCGTCTGTTTGAGTTTTTGATTCTCGAAGGAGCTCAGGCAGGACTTAGTTGGGAAACGATTCTTAGAAAGCGTGACAACTATCGCGCAGCTTTTGACAAGTTCGATCCAAACAAAGTCGCCAAGTACAATCAAAGAAAGATCGCCGCACTGCTCAACGATGAGGGAATCATTCGCAATCGTCTCAAGATCATCTCCGCGGTCACCAATGCGGTTGCATTTTTGGAAGTCAAACGCGAGTTTGGCAGTTTCGATGAATACGTCTGGCGCTTTGTGAATGGTAGGCCGCTGCGGCGAAAGCCCGGACAACCTATCGCAGCACGCACCGAAATCTCTGACGCGCTGAGCAAAGATCTGTTGAAGCGTGGTTTTAAGTTTGTCGGTTCAACGATCTGCTATGCGTTCATGCAGGCCGTCGGGATGGTCAACGATCACGATTCAAAGTGTTTTCGGTATCCACAGATTACGCAGATGTCTTAATCTGTGTAATCTGCGTGATCTGTGGATAACTTTTATTAGGAGGCCCTCGATTTGCGATACAAACTCCCGTTGCTAGTTTTTATCACTATACTCGCACTCGCCAATGCGAATGCGCAGACTTCTGCGCTCGCTTCTTTGCCTGAAGCCGATGTGCTCATCTATATCAGTCCGCAACGCATTCTCAACGAGGCCGCGCCGCGTGTAGTCGAACCGGCCGAGTTAGCAAAGATGCGCGCTACCTTCGCGGAACTGAAGAAAGCGATCGGAGTTGAACCGTCCAGTATTGAGTATCTGGTGATCGCGGCGCGTTTTCACAAACCCGCAAGCGATCTGAGTTTCGTCGCGCCTGATGTAATGACGGTGATCGGCGGCGACTTCAGTTCAGATTCACTCATTACGCTCGGCCAGCTTTATCTGCAAGACAAACTTCGCATGGAGAAGTACGGATCAAAATCGATTGCAGTAATGAAGGTTGATCCAATCGCGGCTGAGGCAGACAAGAACCCGATGCTGAAACCATTTGTGGAAATGGCAGCGGTGCCATTGACTGCAAACTCCCTGGCGTTTGGAAACCTGCGTTATATCAAAGCTGCGGTCGATGCTGCTGACGGAAACGGTCGAATTAGTTCGGCCGCGATCCAGTCGTTGCTGCGGGATCCAAACGTGCTCGTCGCTGCGTCGGGTGCTCCTCTGGCTGCGTTTGCAAAAAGTTTCGGCTTGCTCGGACTTGAAAACACTTCACGAGAGCCGCGATGCGACACGACTTTCGGCAACTTCTACGCGGCGGTTACAATGAGCGGCGCCAACTTCAGTTTGCGCGGCGCGATGAACGTCGACAATTCCGATACGGCCAAAATCATTCACGGCCTGCTTTCGACAGTTATGCAACAAGGCATCAGTGCAGTACCTGACAAGGAAGCACAAAAGATTTTGCAACTGGTGAAAATGACGGCCAAAGATAATGAGATCCTTTGGGAGGCCGACATTCCTGACAAAGACGTAGCTGAGTTCATTCGCATGCAGCCGAAGGCCAAAGCGGAAGCCACGAAATCCCCAGAAACTACTAAACCCACTCCGCGACGGACCGTGCGAAAGAAGCGGACTAAAAAGGCTTAAGGAGACAACAGATGATTCGCAAATCCACGACTCTTCCGTTATTGGCATTCTTATTACTGCTCGCAGTCTCGATACTGTTTGTCACTTCTTTCGACATTGCAATCACGTCGTCAGCGCAAAACGCGAACAGTTCGGCACCGGCGCCTAACCAAAACCAGAACGCCAGCAAGCCGCAGCAAGACTTCTCGAAGAACACGTGGGAGCTTCCTGAGAACGCCGCGGAGACTAAGAATCCGGTGGCTGTGACGCCCGAGTCGATTGCCAAGGGCAAAGAGCTCTACATGGACCGAATGAAAGGCAACTGTATCTATTGTCACGGTGAGACTGGTGCGGGGAACGAAGCGAATCTTGCGAAGCTGCGGCGGAAGCCTGCTGATCTCTCAAACAAAGAACGCATGACCGCGATGACTGATGGTGAGGTCTTCTGGAAGATCTCGAAAGGCATAACCGGGATCATGCCGGCTGGTGAGAAGCGCATGAGTGAAGAAGAACGCTGGCACGTCGTGAACTATGTTCGAACTTTAGCGAAGGACAAGTAATAAGAAATATAGGTCCTATAGGTCTTATTGGACCTATAGGACCTATTATTCCAAGAACCTCTCCGCATACTCCCGGATTTCTTTCAGCGACGATTCTGCCAATACTCTAAAAACCTTCACCGCGCATCCCGCCGGAATCCGTGGCGCCATCAACGAATCCGTAATCACAAACGCCGCTGACTTCAATCCCTTCTCCCAATTGCGCTCGCGTGCATCGCGAAAACTCAACGCGTCTGCGTCGAGTCCGGCTGCAATCAACATCGTCCGCGCCCAACGCAAAAACTCGGGCCAACGCGAGACGATCGCCACCAGCGCATCGGATGAAGGCTTTGTTTGTCCGCGCATCGATTCCACCACTGACGCGGAATGAAGCACAATCAGATCCATCTCCGGTTTGATCCGATCACCAAACACTTCCGCGTGACCATACAAAACCACAGGCACAGCGCCAGCGATGCCATCGAGATCTTCCGAACCTGCGCCTCTTACTTTCGCTTTGGTCGCTGCAGAGATTTCTGCAACCAGGATCTCGCGGAGTTCCGGATCCGGTTCAAGCAGCAGAAAGTGATCTGGTCGTTGGACGGAAAGCGATCGTTGTATGCCGGCCTGAATCTCCGCGAGTGAGTACCCGTTCTCGCGGAGATTTTTGAAGAACCGTGTGATGAGTTGGTCCAGCGCCAGTTTGTCGTCGAGTGGCTCATCGTTTCGCGCGCGCACGTAAACGCCGCTTCCCTTGCGAAACTCGACCCAACCGCGCCGCGCAAGTTCGCGATAAGCAGCGCTGACGGTGTTGGCGTGGATCTTGTAACGCCGTGCGAGTTCGCGTGTACTCGGCAAACGTTCGGCGATCTTCAGATCGTTGCTGACGATCCCGAGCACGATCTGCGTCACCAACTGCTCGCGAATCGGAACTTCACTATTTTTTGAAATCCAGAGACGCATTTGACAGGATTTGCAGGATTCTACAGGATAAATCTTGTCATGGACACGACTTCTGCAATCGCAGTCTTGACCGCAATGATCACACCGGCAGTGCTCATTTCTGCCTGCGGCAGCATGATTCTGTCTACGTCATCGCGGTTGGGCCGCGTCGTGGACCGAGTGCGCGCGCTGTCCGATCGGCTTGAAGGCGAGGCCGAGCGCAAAGAACGAGGTACAACTGCTACAGTCGAACGACAAGCAGCGATCTTTCAACAACTCGACAAGCTCACCAGTCGCGCGCGTATACTGCAACGGTGCATGGTCACGTTTTATCTGAGTCTGGGTATGTTTGTGGCTACCAGCGTCGCCATCGGTATCGTTCCGTTTGCCGGAAATCCGCGTTACAATCTGGTTCCAGTGGCCCTCGGTCTGATTGGCGCTTGCTTCCTCTTCTACGGAAGTGTGTTGCTGATCATGGAAGCGCGTCTCGCGCTGACTACCATTCACGCGGAGATGGATTTCATCTGGCGCCAATCGAAACGGGCAGCGCCGGCGGAGATCGTCGAACAACACAAGCCACACTTCGTGCACTTTCGAAGACATGAATAATCAGTTGCCATCATATCTGCGCCTGTTGGACGAAGGAGTGCTCGAAACGCGTGTCGAGCAACTCGAGCGACTGTTGGAACGTTGCACCGTTTGCCCGCGCGACTGTCTGAACAACCGTCTGAATAACGAGATCGCAGCGTGCTATTCAGGACGTTTGCCGATCGTCTCATCCTACACAGCACACTTTGGCGAAGAGCCGCCACTGGTCGGGACGAAAGGCGCGGGGAATGTTTTCTTCGGCAACTGTAATCTTCGCTGCGTCTATTGTCAGAACTATCAGATCTCGCAAACACACAAAGAGCAACTCAAAAACGAAGTGACTCACGAACGTTTGGCCGAGATGCTTTTGGAGCTCCAGGCGCGCGGCTGTCACAACATCAATTTCGTTTCTCCGACGCACTTCGCGCCGCAGATGGCGCGTTCGATCTTGCTTGCCGCGCGACGAGGATTGCGTTTGCCGGTGGTCTACAACACCAACGCCTACGATTCAATCGAGGTCTTGCGGTTGCTTGATGGCATCGTCGATGTTTACCTTCCGGATTTGAAATACGCTGATGACGAGGCGGGCTACCTGTATTCAAAAGTGAGTGGCTACAAAGAGTTTTCCCGACTCGCGCTACGGGAGATGTTTCGTCAAACAGGTGATGAGCTCGTGTTTGATGAAGACGGTTTATTGAAGCGTGGTTTGGTGGTGCGTCTCCTGGTGTTACCCAATGATATCGGCAGTGTTACTGAGTCAATCGAGTGGATCAGAGACGAGCTGAGTCCGCGGGTGGCGATCTCGTTGATGGCCCAATACTATCCGACGCATCAGGCTGCGACGAACAAACGATACGTGCTGCTGTCACGCAGAATCAGGGAAACGGAATGGATCAAAGCGACTGCTGCGCTTGATGAGTTAGGGATTACAGAAGGGTGGGTGCAGGAGTTTGATGGGGCGGCGTATTATTATAGGCCTGACTTCTATGATAGGGACACGCCGTTTAAGGACATTCGCGATTTTGGCCGCGGATGAACGCGGATGAAGACGGATTAGGTTTCATACCTCACTGCCGGGCTGCCTGCCGGGTAGAACACTCCTAACAATCGCAGTTCATCATTGCCGGTATTTTCGACACAATGAACCTGTCGTCTCGGAAGGTAGACACACGAGCCGGGACCGATCGGTGTGTTTGTCTCGCCGGCCCACATTCGGCCCTCTCCGCGCAAAATGAAAAGCACCTCTTCATACTCGTGAAAATGATCCGGAGCGCGGCCGGGCGGAATCGATCCAACGAATTGAGTAACCTGCTCGTCAATTAAAACTCGATACCAGCGATCGGCAGTCGGCAGGGCGCGGCGATCTGCAAGTCTCGCGATGGGAGATGCCTCACTGCAAGATGGTGACTCTGCCGGACACTGACAACTAACAAATCGCACTACCGCTGGGCCCGGGTTGTTGACGCTGAATGACTGTTCCGGTCGGAGGTAAATACCAGTCTCCGGACCAATCTCATAAGCGTTGCCGTCGATCGAGATCGTGCAACTGCCTCTCTCGAGATAAAGCACCTCGTCGCCTTCATGGTTCGGTAAATCCAATGATGCTCCTGGTCCAAACTCGAGTATACGCAACGAGATCGCAGTCGCGCCGGTTGCTTTGCCGATCTGATTCCAAACTCGCAGCGAGCCGGACATGCTCGGATCCCCTTCGTGCATCGTCGAGACCCGGCAACCTCCTTCCAAGACAACCGCCATCGACGAGACTCCTAAGATTTGTTGCTCTTTAAGTGATGTGTTGTGTGTTCAGTGATCGAAGGCTGAGGCAGAAGCTCGTTCGTGAGGTTTGCGGGTGCAGGCGCTTCGTAACGAGTTCTGTTCGAATTCGAATCGAGCACTCTCTGCGACAGAGCATCGTAAACGTCGCCCGGAAGCGACTTGCGCGGCAAAGTAAACATCAATCCGTTAACGATGGTTCCGATACGGGAAGTTCCTTCTGAATTGAGGCCACCACTCACCGAAGGCAGAATCGTGATCTCGCTGCTCTCGGGCAGTTCGGTTTCGAGCAACTCTTTACGACGAATGTTCTCGTCGTCGAGAAAAATATTGACATGCCGGCGGATCTCACCTCGCTCGGTCAACACGCGATCGCGCACTCCCGGATACATCTGCCAGAGTTGCGACAGTGCATCGCCGATTGTCGCAGGCGAAGCATCAATCGTTATGACACTTCGCCCGCCAGTAAAGTCTGTCAGAAAACCACTTATATTAATCGTGATCATCCGTGTAATCCGTGGCTAAATAATCACCGATGTCTTCACACAAACAATTGGAGGTAATCCCTCTGCAATCGCCTGCCATGATTCGCCGGCATCGTTCGATCCAAACAATTTGCCGTTGCGCGTGCCGAAGTAAAGTCCAGCGGGATTCAAACCATCCGACGACATTCCATCACGCAAGATCGTCTCAAACGCATTTTCCTGCGGCAGCCCATTCTCGAGCGGTTCCCACGACTCGCCGGCATTACGCGTGCGATACACGCGCAGCTTCGCTTCGGGAGTGCAGCGAAACTCATCCGACTCCAACGGAACAATGAAAACAGTGTCCGCATCATTCGGATCGATCTCGAGCGCGAAACCAAAATCAGAAGGCACGCCATTGGCGATGTCGGTCCATGTATCGGCGCCGTCATCGCTGCGATAGAGTCCCCAATGGTTTTGTAAGAACAGGCGCGATGGGTTCGACGGATGACTGACGATCTTGTGCACACACTGCCCAAACTCAGGATAACGCTGGTCAGGTGGTAGAAACTGTGCTCGCACACCGACGTTACGTGCGTTCCAGGTTTTGCCTCCATCGTCAGTGCGATAAACGCCGCCGGTAGAGATCGCAATGTGCATGCGCTGCTTGTTAGTCGGGTCTTGCAAGATCGTATGCAGACATAGACCACCGCCGCCTGGCTGCCACTGTGGTCGATGTGGATGATCGAAAAGTCCATTCACCAACGACCAACTCTCACCGGCGTCGTCGGAGCGAAACAATGCGGCCGGCTCGACGCCACAGAAGAGCGTGTCGGGATCGTCTGCGTGACCTTCTTCGATCTGCCAGATCTGTTTTAGAGAGGTGTCGGCGTTTTCGGGAAACTTGATGTTGTAAGCCTCTGGCTCGGTCCACTTGCGGCCGAGGTCCTCTGACGAGCTCAAATACGAACCCCAGTGTGGACTGTTGACTGCGGCCCAAAGACGATTGCGGCCTTTGCGTTGATCGTGAATGAGTGCGTAAATGGCGCGACCCGGAAAGTATGGGCCACCGACGGTCCAATCCGTACGCGCTTTGTTTGAACTGAAGAGGAATGCGCCCTTCATTGTTCCGACAAGTAAAACTACGTCATCTGAGTTTGCATCTACATGGTTAATCTCTGGCATCGAAGACTCCGGTTTTTGAAGGTGATGGGGCGGATTATAGCACCTCCTTGGAGTGCGGCGGCTTGACGCCGCTTTGGCCAAAGCGGTGCCAAGGCACCGCACTCCAAGGAGGCGCTCAGTTCTATAAACACAACCGCGCGTGCTAAGATCCGCCGCAAGATCTCGCAGAGGTAATGCCCATGAAAACACTATTTGCCGCGATCCTGGCCCTCGGGCTGTTTTGCTGTTTACAGTTGCCGGCACTTGCGCAGGAACAGCCTGCCCAGGAACAGGTTGCCCAGCAACCTTCCGCTGAAGAACTCGAAAAGCAAAAAGCTGAAAGGGAAAAGAACGCTTACCGTCTCTTGGAACAAGTGATTGACGAGGCGCAATCGTTGAAGCTCACGGAAAACCGTGTGCGCGTGCAAATAAACGCCGCCGATATGCTTTGGGACCAGAATCAGGGACGCGCGCGTGGGCTCTTCGCAATGGCTGGTGAGGGCGTCGCTGAACTCGGGCGAACCTCTACGAATACCAATCGACGCGGTGGTCCAGGACAGAATCCGGGTGAATTCTTCGTCAACGGCTTTGCCGGACCGCCAAATCTTCGGGTATTTCAATTACGGCAGGAGTTGGTACTTGCTGCGGCCCGTCACGATGCGGCTCTCGCTTACCAGTTGTTAGCAGCAACCAAACCACCCGCGCCGGCACAAAACGCCAACGACCCGCGCACGCCGCGCATGCAATTCGGTACGGAAGATAGTCTCGAACAAACGTTACTTGGCGCGATTGCTGCCCGCGATCCAAAACTCGCTGCTCAGAATGCCGAGCAGATGATGGAGAAGGGCCAGTTTCCGCGCACGTTAGCCGAGGTGATCAGACAACTCGGTCGCCAGGATTCTGAAGCAGCCGACAAACTCGCTGATAGAACTGTCCGGCGAATTCAGTCGGCAAACATCCTGACGAACAATGATGCAGCGATGCTCGCACAGTCGCTAATCTCGCCTGGCCCACGTCCGCCTGCAAGTGACACGACCGATTCAACTCCGAAAGCTGCGGTTCAAGGACGTGCGCCAGTATTGCCGCAATCCACTTATGTCGATCTCCTTTCGAGTGTGATAGACGCGGCTTTGAAAGTGTCGTTCACAAGTCAGAACAACAATCAACGCGGAGCAGCGAATCCGCGCGTGCGAGCGGTTGGTTCCGGTATCGGAACAAGTGTCGCTTCGCAACCCACCGACACGCAGATCGAACAAGCTAACGCGCGGCGTTTGTTGGCGGGTTTGCAGAGTGCATTGCCAATCATCGATCAGTACTTGCCCTCTAAGGCGTCTCAAGTACGACAAAAGATGTCTGAAATGGGTTTGGGCAACAACTCGCTCGCGAATTTCGCGCAAACAATGAGCGGGCTTCAGGGAAGCCCAACCGCCGATGCGCTGGTCCAGGCTGCGGCCGTGGCGCCTCAGCAAATGCAAACGCGTCTTTATCAACAAGCAGCTTACAGGGCCCTAGACGAAGGTGACACCGAACGCGCACGGCAGATTGCCAACGATCATTTGCAAGACAACGCTCGCGACGCGGTGATGCAAAGGATCGATTTCAAGGAAATGGCGAAGAAAGCCGAAGGAACTCGTATCGAGGAGATCCGTCAAACACTGGCGCGTTTTCCGTCAGAAAGCGACAAGATCGATTTCTTAATACAAGTGGCCGGCGAAACACCGAAGACGAATCCGAAACTGGCCGTACAGCTATTGGAAGAAGCCAAGCAGATCACGAATCACCGTGCGATTGGTTACCAGGATTTTGAGCAGCAACTAAAAGTCGCCCATGCGTTCGCGGACGTGGATCCAGCGCGCAGTTTCGAAGTGTTGGAAGTGGGTATTGGTCAACTCAACGAGTTGTTGGCGGCAGCAGCCGTGTTGAGTGGTTTTGAAATCAACATATTTCGTGATGGCGAGATGGCGATTCAGGGTGGAAACGGACTGACCGCGATGATTAATCGATATGGTCAGGAACTGGCGGTGCTGGCGCGCAGCGACTTCGAACGTTCAGAAACGCTCAGCGGAAGATTTCAGTTTGCTGAACCCAGGATCATGACGCGCATGGCGATCGTGCAGGGCGTGCTTGGCGTTAAAGCTGTTGGTCCAACTCGAATGACGGTGCTTGGAGGCGCTGGAAACAACGTCATCATTAGACAGGATTAAGAAAGGATCTCACGCTGTTGTTGGCCTTAGGTTTTTGGTCTTCGATCTTGGGTTGGGACAAAGACCAAAAACCAAAGACCTAAGACCTAAGACCAAGAACTTTCCGTGAAAACATCATGAGCAAAGAGATCAAGGGGGACAAGCCAGACATTCCACCAACCACGCCATACGATCCCAGCGATCCCGATCAAAATCCGGAGCCGATCCCATTGCCTCCTGATTCGGACCCACAACCTCCGGCGCCGGTTCACGAGCCCGATCAACCACCACCAATCACCGATCCACAAACGCCTGAACCAACAAGACTGTAGAGGAGTCTCGATTGGAACCTCTGCGGCTACTACTCGCGGTCAGTGCGTCAAGAGCAGTCTTCCATTTTTTTCGCAGAATGGGACTATTCGGACTGTTTCTACTGAGCGCGCTGGACTCCTCATTTCTCGTACTTCCGTTTGGAAACGATCTTCTACTCATCGCGTTGATAAGCTCAGATCGCGAGAGCCCGGCGTGGATAGCTTACGTCATCGCTTCAGCCATCGGATCCATCGTCGGCGTCTTCGTCGTTGACGTCTTGATGCGAAAGGCCGGAGAAAAGGGCTTAGAACGTTTTGTGAGTGAAAGACACATGGAACAACTCAAAGCGAAGATCGAAAACAAAGCGGGCATCACTGTGTTTGTGGCGACTCTGATGCCACCGCCATTTCCATTCACGCCCGCCGTAATGGCTGCGTCTGCCCTTCAGTGCCCACGGACAAAACTGTTCACTGCCGTTTTCCTGGGCAGACTCGTGCGATTCGGCATCGAAGCAATCCTCGCCCTCTATTTCGGCAGGCAAATAATTGCTTACATCAATTCTGACGTGATGGAGTACATAGTTTACGGGTTGATAGGGATTGCGGTCGTGGCGAGTACTTTGTCGCTAATACGTTGGTTGCGCCAAAACTAAGACGCGATTTGAAGGAGATTTCGGTTGATTTTATCCACAGATTACGCAGATTGATTATTTAATCTGTGTAATCTGTGGATGAAAACGTCAATTTAGGACGCCATCGTGCTCGATTCGCTTCGCAAATCCAAATCCCTCCGTGTAAAATCCGCAGTCAAAAAAACATCCTCGTGAAGGGAGCCTGTAGGCATGCCGGAAAGACGGGGCGTTCAAGCCACCGAAGAAGTGAAAGCAGAATGGTCTACTGCATACAAGTACTACTTGAGAGCGCCGGGTGATCGCTACGACAAGAAAAAGGATCGGACCGCGCGCATAGACTACGTAGCCCAGGAAATGAAGTTAACTCGCAAACAAGCCAAACGCAGAATCCGAAACTATGAAGCCTGGCAGCGAAACATCAAGAAAGGTATCGCTCGCCCATAGCAGTCACAAAACGGCGCAAAGAACGTTAAGCCACAAAAAAGTACGAAAAGCACAAGATCTGCGGTCTACAACTAGGAATTGCTCAGGAGGTTAATGGTGAGATCTATCTATCAGCGCCGCCGCCTGTGGCTGGGCGCCTTTCTTCTTGCTAGTGTGGTGCTAGTGGTTATGTCGTGTACTGATAATCCAAATTCACCTGCTGCCGGATCCGCCACAAAAGACGAGGCCGAAAAGTTTATTGGCGAAGCCGAAAGAGGTCTGCTCGATCTGAACATCAAAACGGCCCGAGCTGATTGGGTGAAGAGTACGTTCATCACTGACGACACCGAAGCGCTCTCTGCCGAGGCCAATGATAACTTGATTGCCGCAACCACTAAGTTTGCCGACCAGGCGCGGCTCTATGAGAATCTCGACCTCTCACCCGACGCTAAACGCAAACTCAAACTGCTGAAGCTGTCGCTCACTTTACCCGCGCCAAAAGATCCGGCTGAACGCACGGAACTCACGAAGATCGCTGCATCGATGGAAGGCGATTACGGCAAGGGCAAGTATTGTCCTGACGGCGATAAGGGCAAATGTCTGAGTCTGCCTGAGCTCGAAGAGATCATGGGCAACAGTCGCGATCCTGAAGAGTTGAAGAGGGTGTGGCTCGGATGGCACCAGATCGCCGTGCCGATTCGCAAAGACTACGTGCGCTTTGTCGAGTTGAGCAACAAGGGCGCGAAAGAGATGGGCTTCAAAGATACGGGCGCGATGTGGCGTTCGAAGTACGACATGGAACCCGATGCTTTTGCGGCTGAGATGGAAAGACTTTGGCAACAAGTCAAACCGCTTTACGATTCGCTCTACACTTACACGCGCCGCAAGCTGTCAGAGAAGTACGGCAAAGATGTAGTTTCGGAAGACAAACCGATTCCAGCGCACCTGCTCGGAAATATGTGGGCGCAGTCGTGGGCCAACATCTATCCGCTGCTTGCGCCGGCAAATGCCGATCGCGGTTACGACCTCACGCAAATACTGAAAGCAAGAAATACTGACGCGAAACAGATGGTGCGTTACGGTGAAGCGTTCTTCACGTCGCTCGGTTTCGATCCATTGCCGCCGACGTTCTGGGAACGATCGTTGTTCATTAAACCAGCGGATCGCGAAGTGGTTTGTCATGCGAGTGCCTGGGATATCGACTACGAAAAAGACGTGCGGCTGAAAATGTGCGTGCAGATCAACGAGGAAGACTTTTCGGTGGTGCATCACGAGTTGGGCCATAACTACTATCAAATGGCTTACTCGACGCAGCCGTTTCTCTTTCGTGAAAGCGCTAATGACGCCTTTCACGAAGCCATCGGCGACACGATTGCCTTGTCAGTGACGCCTCCATATCTGAAACAGCTTGGGCTAATCGACAAGGTTCCGGATCAAAGCGCAGATATTGGTTTTCTCTTGAATCGCGCGCTCGACAAAGTTGCTTTTTTACCGTTCGGTTATCTGGTGGACCAGTGGCGCTGGAAAGTCTTCTCGGGCGAGGTTGGACCAAACGACTACAACAAAGCGTGGTGGGACTTGCGCGAGAAGTATCAGGGTATAGCTCCGCCTGCGCCGCGCAGTGAACAGGACTTTGATCCCGGAGCAAAATATCACGTGCCGGCCAACACGCCGTATGCGCGATATTTCCTCGCCGCCATCTTGCAGTTTCAGTTTCATCGGGCGCTGTGCCGCGAAGCTGGATTTAGTGGTCCACTCTACCAGTGTTCGATCTATGGAAATAAGAAGGCTGGCGAAAAACTGAAGACGATGTTGGCAATGGGCGCGAGCCAGCCATGGCCCGTAGCGTTAAAGGCGATGACCGGCGAAGACAAGATGGACGCCACTGCGATTATCGATTATTTCGCACCGCTGAAGACGTGGCTGGATGAGCAGAATAAAAGGTGATGCTATTGCCGATTCCAATTGCCGATTTCCAATTTAAATCGGCAATTGGCATTCGACAATTGGCAATCATCTCACGGGCGTGATGCTTCTATCGCGAACGATATAATGCGGAGTTTGCATTTCAGTGATGATCTCCGCCGTTTGAAACTTGCGCAGGACCTCGGGCGGCCACACACGATGCGATCTACCTTCGCGAACTGTCGCGTTGTTCACGCGCATGAAGTCTAAAGCCGAAGGGACGGAGGTTCTGGGATTTACCAGTAGGTACCGCCAGGGGCGACGCTTACTTACTGAAAACTCTAACGTTGGGGCTTGGTTTTTTTGAGCTAGTACTTTCATTGGCACCTTTGTTGAACGGGATTAACGCCTGTCCACCTTAAAGGAAGTGCCAATCGACCACGGATTCCAGGTTTCTTTTTAAAACTCGTGAGGGGCGCCAGGAATTTGGCGCCCCTCTCGTTGGGCCTAGTACCTCAGTTTTTTAGTTATTTACCACGGCCACGGAAAGCGGTTGTTTCCACGACCTCGCCGGTTATTTCCATAACGCTGGAAACCATCGCGGTAACCCTGTTCAAATGCACTGCGAAAGACCTGCCTGTACTGTCCTCTATTCCCGTAGGACGAGTCATAGCCGTACGTGGCATCCTTCCAGTAGTGCGAACGCTGCGGATTGTAGCTCTGGCCTCGTTGAGCATCGGCCGCACCTACGTTCATGCCGTAGCTGTAACCCTGCTGTCGGGCGTTCTCATATCCGTAGCCACCATTGCGGTATCGATCATCGCGTCGATAATCGCGGTCACGATCACGCCGATAATCGCGGTCACGATCACGCTGATAATCGCGGTTCCGATCAGATCGGCGGTCCCGTTCATAGCCCCAAGGATATTGGGCCTGAGCGCTGGAGCTGGCGACTGTTATGATTCCAAACAGTAGGAAGAAAGCCAGTAAATATCCGCCAATTTTTTTACTCGAGTAAACTAGTTTCATTTTTCAGACCTCCCTTGTGCGATAGAGGGGCAACTACCATGCCTCGCGTGTTTATGCTGCAATTCCGTCGAAATGACGGGAATTTTCCGAACACACTGACACGATTTGGTGCATTAATTCACCAATAAATCCATCCGCAGATTGCTTCTCAAGCGGGGCGTTGCAGGTAGGACCGGAGTTCGGGGCGGGTGGGTTTGCGCATTAGGGCGCTCTTCGCTTTCCATTCCATCGCGCGAGTTAATTCCACTAAGAAGTGCGTCTCGCCGGATTCGAAGGCTGCGATTGGCGCGCCATCGTGGTAGAGAATTCGGTTGCTCGTGTGTGCAGTAATTCGTGGTCCAGGAATAATCACGCCGACCAGGTTCAAAGGATCTGCCGCGCTCACAGAAATCAAACTATCCTGTGGACCAGCACGGCGAATCGAACGCAGCATTCCGATAGCTTCGGGCAAAGCAAACTGTTCCCCGGAAATACCACCAACAAAACGGCCGCCACGAATGTCGCCGCGAGCTTCGAGTCGGTGATACGTGCGAAGCAGCACGCGCCACGGTATCGCCATTCCTTCGCGTTCCAATAGGCGCTTGAACACCACACCGTAGCGTTTCAACAACACCCACGCGACTTCTTCAATCAACGCTGGATCTTGTCCGACGCTGTTGCGTTGCAATATGGACCAGCGACCCGCGCTGGCCATGTCGTAAATCGGCTGCCGGTGTTTACGTCGCGCAGCTGCCTGCGTTTTGCGACTTCCAGGTGTTAACAGCGCTCGCAAGCCTCCGAAGCTGTCGGAGACAACTACGCCGTTCGCGACCAGATCTGCCAGTGCCTCTTCGACCTGACTGCGCAACAACTTCGTGTTTTCAACGATGTCAGTGAAAAACGATGCGCCACGTGTCTGTAAATAGTCGTAGACCATTTGCGTGGTGGTGGAGAACTCGCCGGCGCTCGGCGTCGCAGGTTGTGGAAACATAGAACTCCAAAGCGCAAAATTCTTGCGACGCAGGAGCGCGATAGGAGTGTTTCGCACTGGCGCTGAGCCACGTGCTCTTTCTCCGCTCTCCACTGCCGCCGAACGTGATAACGGCGTCAGACGCGCCCAGACCACTTCACCCGACAAACACAAAGCGTCGAGCCACGCCGGATCGTATTCAACCATTCGCGACGGCAGAAGCTCGCCCTCCCACGCTGCTGCCGGAGCTTCAATGCCTTCCAACTGTTCGATGATGGCCCGTAAACTGTCTGGCCCTTCCACCTGCTGCTCGGGAGCGATTTTTTGCCAGGCGAGGAGGAAACGCACGAAGTCAGTAGTCGCAACCGGCTCGATCTCCTGGCGCAGTCGATTCAAAGTGTAACTGTGAATACGGGCAAGCAGACGTCGCGCACTCCACTCGGTTTCGGTTGTGCCTGGAGTGAATTTGCCACGTATTACAAAACCTTCGGCTTCGAGTTTCAGCAATGCGGTTTCGATCTCGAGCTTGCTGAGACCGGATGAAGCAATCAGTTGCTCAACGGTGACTGGCCCCAAACCTTCGAGACGTCCGCGGATGATCTCGACGAGTGCATCTTCGGAACTCCAGCTAGTGCGCGCGACGCTCTCAGGCGCTGAGATTGGCGGCTGTAATTCAGCGTCACGATAGACAGCGTTGATTTGTGGTAAGCGTT
>DATFHH010000082.1:0-5588 GCA_035248565.1 Pyrinomonadaceae bacterium
TTCAAGTAAGGCTCTAAAGGGATTGGGCCAACACGTTGTCGTTCTTCCTCGAGTGCCGCCAGAAAGCTGTCCCAGCCCAGATTCTCAAGCAAAAACTTCAGGCGCGCTTTCATGCGCGCCTTGCGTTCGCCGTAGCGATCGAAGAGTCGCAACGTAGCGGCGGTTAGATTTAACAACTCTTCAACTGGAAGAAAGTCGGTGTAGAGATAAGCGAGATGAGGCGCGGCGCCCAGGCCCCCGCCTAAATAAACCCGGAAGCCACGCTGCAAGATGTCGTTCCGACTCTGCGTGGCAGCCCATAAACCGATGTCGTGAATCCGCAGCCGCGAGTGATCCTCAGTGCAGCCTTCAAATGTGATCTTGAATTTTCTACCGAGGTTTTGGTTCCACTTGTTCCGCACCAGGAAACGAAACAGAGCATCAGCATAAGGCGAAACGTCGAAGGCTTCGGTGGCGGAGGTACCTGCGCGATAACACGCCGTTATGTTGCGCACGGTATTTCCGCAAGCCTCTCTGGAAGTGATTCCAACGGCTGCGAGAAACCGTAAAAGCTCTGGCACCTGCTCGAGTTGAACGTAATAGATCTGTGCATCTTCACGGGTGGTGAAATGCATGAACCCGCTGCCATATCGCTGCGACGCATCGGCTAGTCGAACCAACTGGTCTGCGTTCAGGAACCCGCCAGGAATCTTGATCCGTTGCATCTGGACCCCTTCCTGGCGCTGCGCATAGGTACCAAAATGCAGACGATATTTCTGCATCTTGGTCTCATCCAGTTCTCCTCGGCGGTATTTCTTAATCTGTTCCTCATAGTTGGTCAGTTCATCGTCCACCTCGGAAGGCAACGTAACTGAGAAGGGTTCGGCAATCTCAGCAGGAGTTTCGAAATTCATGAGCGACACACTTTCTCTCACGTCCACTTTCGTGGATTTAGATTTGACACACAACAAAAAAGCCGCTCGATCCGAGCGGCTGCGGTTGCATTCATAGTTTGCAAAAATTCTATGGCATACACTCGCTCCGCTCACGGAACAAACGACAACAAGCACACACGCACAGTGCATTGACGGAATTCAGAGCGAAGGTTGTGTTGAACTTAGTACGCATTTGAAGTGTGAGGACGTTATACAACTGCGTTGAGGGGCTGGTCAATAGGATTTTGGGTAGTAGCCGAGTTCCTTATCCACAGATTACACAGATTTATAAAGCAATCTCTGTAATCTGTGGATAAGTTGTGGTTGGCGCGGCGAACCAACGCCGTCAGCCGGTGTTCCTCAGCCCAGCCGCAATCCCATTGATAGTTGCCGCAAGAGCATAGTTGAGATTTTCGTTATCCTCACCTCGGCGTTTCCGGCGCAGCAACTCAACCTGAATCAAACTCAACGGATCGACATATGGATTTCGCAATCGAATCGAACGAGCCAACACCGGGTTCTTCTCAAGCAACGTTCTCTGTCCAGTCAGACGCAGCACGACCCACTTGGTGCGCTCAAACTCCTCGAAGAGCATGCCAAATACTCGCTCCCTCAGCGCCGCATCAGAAACCAGCTCCGCATACAAACGCGCAATCGATAAATCAGCTTTCGCCAGTCCCATCTCCACGTTCGCGATTAGTTCAGTGAAAAATGGAAACTGCATCATCAGTTTTTCCAGCAACTCTGCATTGTTTGAGCTTTCTTGGCAGAAGCGCTCTAAAGCAAAACCAACGCCAAACCAGGCCGGGACCACATGACGACTCTGCATCCAGCCAAACATCCAGGGAATTGCGCGAAGATCACCGAGACCGCTTCGCGCACTTCGTCGCGCGGGCCGAGAAGCGATCCTCATGTGTTCCAGTTCCTTGACCGGAGTTGCTTCCTCAAAGTAGGTCAGTATTGCTTCGTTCTCGGCAATCTTTTCTCGATAGAACTCAAAAGCGTCGTGAGACATTTTCTCCAGGGCCGCTTCGCTTTCCTGGTCCAAATCTTCGAAACTACCCGGGCGAGACAGCGCTTCCAGCGACGCGGCAATCATCAACTCGAGATTTCTTTCCGCGAGTATCCGATCCGAGTACTTCCAGTTCATCACTTCGCCTTGTTCAGTGATCTTTATCTGACCCGTAAAAGCACCCCGCGGTTGCGCAATGATCGCATGATGAGTTGGTCCACCACCACGCCCGACCGTTCCACCTCTTCCATGAAACAATGTGAGCTTTACGTTGCACTCGGCAGCGACTCGATGCAGCGCGCGATGCGCCTTGAATATCTCCCAAGTGCTGGTGAGCATACCGCCATCTTTGTTTGAGTCCGAGTATCCAAGCATTACCTCCTGCCTTCGCTTCCACGAATCGAGCAAACGAGCATAGTCGGGACTGGTCCACAGCTTGCGGCAGACCTCCGCGCAGTTGCGCAAATCCTCAATCGATTCAAAGAGCGGCACAGGCATAACGCCTGGATCGGATCCATTCGACGCCACCTGTACGCCGCTTAACTCGGCCAGCGACGCCAGCGCTATCACATCCGCGGCTGACTGTGTTCCGCTAATGACGTAACTGCGAATGGCTTCCGGTGGAAAGTCCCGCTTCAGAACACTGATCATTCTCAGTGAATCAAGCAGAATTACAGTTTCTGGCGACGGCGCAGGCCGGAGAGTACCCTCGTTCGCCGCGCCTGCATTTGAAAACTCGAGCAATGCACGTTTGTGAACGCTCGCGTGCTCTCTAACGTCCAGCGTGTGTAAGTGGAAGCCGAAAGTATCTAACTGACGCAGCAGAGGATCGAACAGCAACCTCGCGACACGTTGGCCGCCATTCGCCGAGAGACTTTCACGCGCCAAACTCAGATCAGCGCAGAACTCAGCGACGTTCTGGTATGCATTCGTGTTGGTGCGCTCGTCTCGCGCGAGCACCAGACGAGCCAGAACATAATCCAGAAAACGCCGGTAGACTTCTTGCTCTGGATGTCTTTCCGGATTAAGTTCAGGCGCCGAAATGGCCACTGCATAAGATCTGAGTGCTGCTTCAAGCTGTGTTGAGACTGGAACCTGATACGTCGAAGGACTCAGTTGCCAGATTAAATCGTTCACTCGCTCGATGTAATAGCTGAGAATCGTTTCGCGAGCTATTTTTAACGCATCTCGCGTGCACTCGGGCGTGACCAAAGGATTTCCATCGCGGTCGCCGCCAATCCATGAACCGAACCGCAACACTCGAGGCAACGCGTGCGCCGTTAATTCATCACCGTAGGCTTCACTGAAATCCTCCGCCAAGTCGTCATACAACCCGGGCAACGTCTCAAACAAAACAGTCGGGTAATAATCCAGGCCCATCCTGATTTCATCGCGAACTGTCGGATGACGCCGTCGTACTTCATCGGTCTGCCAGAGTGCTGTTATCTCAGCAATGATCGCCTGCTCGTGTTTTTCTGACTCTCGCTCGGTCAGTGGCAAACGATCTAATTGTTCGAGTTCGGCGGCGATGCGTCGTCGCTTAAATAACACGGTGCGTCGTGCAACTTCGGTAGGATGAGCAGTGAATACCAGTATGATTTCAATCTTCGCCAGCCACTCGAGTGCTTCCGCGTCAGTGATACCGGCATCACGCATCCGGCGCAGAGTGCCCAAAAATGATCCGGGTTGGGCCAGCAACTCGGGCGACGTCTGAGCGGCCCGCCGGCGACGCTTGCGATGGTTGGTCTCAGCCAGATTTGTCAGTTCGAAGTAGATCGCGAACGCTTTCGCCATCTGATGTGCTTCAGCAAGATCCAAACCGCTGACAATTTCCGCCGCACGTTCGATTAAGCGTCGTTCGTTCTCAAGGTCGTGTCCCGGTTGCGCATGCAACTCTCGATGCTCAATCAACAACAGGCGCAACTCTTCAACCGCTGAAAACAACGTGTCGCCAACCTGTTCCTTCAGTACTTCGCCCAGCAAACGACCAAGCGAACGCACATCGCGCCGTAAGGGAGCTTCCTTCAAATTCTGATCTTGACTGGTGAGTTCGGCCAGCCGTGCTACTTGATCGTCTACATTCCAGAGCCGAGGCATGCCTCTATGCATACCACGTGATGTGGAGGCTGTCACGTGTTAGGCGCTTTGAGCTTTGTGCTTTGTATTCTCGTGCACCCTGGCACTGCAATTTCGGATAACGTACAAGGTCAAAGGACGAAGTACACACCTTTCGTTCTCATCGGAACCGAGAGGTTCACCCCATTTCATTTTTGGCCAATTTGTGGACGTTTTTTCAACTAAAGCCACTTGATGCGCCCAGATATCCTTATTAAAAGAAACTGTTTTGTACCGCTTAGCTTAGGCGCAGACGATCCAGTTTTTAATCGGGAGAGCACCGCACAGCCGATGTGAGCTAGTGTTGGAGCAGCTTCTTACGCTTGATGAGCGGACAAAGCCGTGCGATCGAAGCCGTCGAGATGAAGTTGGTCCAAAGGGTAAAACACGTCGAATGCCATCATCGATGCCGCGGATGTGAAGAAGATCATAATTTCCAGACGGCATCCCAAGCTGGGCCCAATATCCCCTTTACAATCGGCCGGGTAGCGCTAGTTAGCATAGAGCGGATGGAGTGTCCTAAAGTTGTCTTGCTGAAGCAACGGCTTCTCGGATCGCATTTATGAGGTCGTCGGGGTCAAACGGTTTTCCGATGTAGCCTTGAGCGCCCGCCAGCTTTGCCGCCTCAATGTCGGCTTCAGTGACCGCGCCAGAGCAAAAGAGGATCGGGGTAAGCTGATCGAAACGGCGAATTTGGCGGCAGAGTTCAAGGCCTGTTATATCTGGCATCCAATTATCCAGCACCAAAGCGTCGAAGCGTTCGTGTGATGCGAGGTACAACACTTCTGCCGCATTACAGGTCACGCGCACATCAAAGCCCACAGATTGCAGCAGAAATTGAACCAGCTCTCGGTTGTCTGGATCGTCATCCGCGACCAGTATATGCGGTTCCAAAGTGTGTCCTCTCCGAAAGAGAATTGCCGCACGACCCCGGTTGAAGTTTTTGTGAGGAGAGAAGATTCTATTTCAACTAACCGTGAGACTCAAGGGCGATGGCCCACGATCAACCTAAGGTCGCGTAACCAGCCAGTCTTTCTGTGTCTAGACGGATCTAGTGAACGGGCGTGTTCTGTTAGTAGAGCACGGCAGGCATACAGCTATGAAGCGCATTGCTGAATACGCAGCAGTAACTTGCGGCCCTCCTTGATTTTGTGAAGACCGGTAGCACGGAGAGATTGCCAGCACGGATAACATTGCCCTACAAGTAAGGGACTTTCCTGACAGACAGGCACTCTCAATGATCTTAGTATGAACTTCACGACCGAGTGTAGGCCCGGTTTACAGTTTCCAGACGCAGTGCCCGGATCGGTCGTAGCCAGGTTCCGCAGCTTCAGGTTTCTTAATGACCTGCATGCCAGATTAGATTCCTTCCTATGGTCAGACCAAACTTCCAACGCCGCAAACAGCCGTTGTTTAGGACCACAGCGGTTTCAAGATCTTGCAGGTCAAATAAGGAGAATCGAATTGTTATCTGGCCTTAAGCTTAGTCATAAAATTGGCCTTGCCCTCGGTCTCGTGGTTCTCGCGGTAACCGCCATCCTAAGTTA
>DATFHH010000083.1:0-22941 GCA_035248565.1 Pyrinomonadaceae bacterium
AAAACGTGAGCAAGATATTTGGCGATGCACACGTCGTCGACGATCTGTCACTAAAGATCGACGACGGAGAGTTCGTCGTGCTGCTTGGACCATCCGGTTGCGGCAAGACGACGACTCTGCGCATGCTGGCGGGACTGGAAACTGTAACCTCCGGCGACATCTACATTGATGACGAGCGAATCAACGACATACCAACGCAGCATCGCGATCTCGCGATGGTGTTTCAGAGTTACGCGCTCTATCCGCACATGACAATCGCCGAGAATATCGGCTATCCCCTGCGCGTGAGAAAGATCGAAAAACAGGAGCGCAGGCGACGAGTTGAACGTGTGGCAGCAATGCTCGAAATCGAATCGTTATTGGAGCGCAAACCACGACAACTGTCGGGCGGCGAACGACAGCGCGTGGCGCTTGCGCGTGCAATAGTGCGCGAGCCGCGTGCTTATTTGATGGACGAACCACTTTCAAATCTCGATGCTCGCCTGCGCGTGCAAATGCGCGGAGAGTTGAAGCGTCTTCAACATCAACTCGGGACAACCACGATCTATGTTACGCACGATCAGGCCGAAGCGATGACACTGGCCTCACGCGTCGCAGTAATGAAAAAGGGGCGGCTGCAACAGTTCGACACACCGATGAATATTTACAACCAGCCGGTGAATAGATTTGTGGCGGAATTTGTTGGCAGTCCGAGTATGAACTTCGTCGAAGGAGCAATTGAGGGTGGAATATTCGTCAGCGATTCATTGCGAATCGAGATTAGGGCGCTATCCGGTCACTCGCAATTAACCATGGGCATCAGACCGGAGCACGTGCAGGTGTTGGGTGCCTCGGAAGATGGCGCGATCGCCGCGAAAGTTTACGTCACAGAGTTGATGGGAAATGAGACTTTTGTTTTTCTGTCGGTTGGGGCGAACAGATTCGTCGCGCGAGCCCCGGCTGACTTTCGTGCGGACGTGGAAAGCAAGGTGTGGCTGCGGCTCGCGATAGATAAGGCGCACTTCTTTAACGCAAAAACCGGAAAAGCAATCTACAGATTACACGGATTACGTACATGAATCTGCGTAATCTGTGGATTGCTTTACCGCCTGTTTTGGCCTTGACTTTATCCTAACAGGAAGGTAGTGTGCCACACATTCCTTGAGAGCCCGGACGTGGCTGTACGTAGCACTCTTCTGCGTGCCTATTCCGTGCTCGGCAGCTAAAACGTGCGGAAAAATTTAAAGCGTGATCGTCGTTGATCCTTACCCGAGCTCTCCCCGGGATACGTCCGTTTCGAACGTTCAGTGAAAAGAAGAAAGGACCCACATGAAGAAGATTATCCTTGTCAGTTGCTTAATAGTTGCGGCCGCCGTCCTGGTCTCGAGTCGCTGGTCTACTAACGCAGTTAATGCTCCTCCTCAGGACTTCCTGCCCACCCCCGATACGAGTTTGGCTGTTGCACTGTCGGTTGAAGACATGGTCAATCAGTCAGACGTGATCGCGATCGGTAGTTGTACTGAAACAAAAAGCGTTTGGGTTGATCGAAGCCTCGTCACCCTCGCTACTGTTTCGGTAGCGGAGAGTCTCAAAGGAAACGAAACCTCAACCTTAACCGTCGCGCTGCCGGGAGGCGTAGATGCCAATCGCAAGGTCCCGATTGCGATGACTTATCCAGGCGCACCACAAATCCGGCCGGGTGAAAATGTTTTTCTATTTCTCACCGCCGCGAGTGAAGTACCGGGCAGCTACACGGTAGCTGGTTTTTCTCAAGGAAAGTTCTCCATCGTGACAGATGACAACGGCGAGCAGTTGGTCTCGCGCGATCTGACGAAGTTGTCGCTGCAAGGCAACAACGGAATCCGTCGCGGGCAGGCCAACATGGTTTCGCTCTCGACTCTGAAGGATCAGGTGAGAGGTTATTTGAAGCAGTGACAACCGTCGCGACTTCTCTGCTCTAACTCACCAACCATAAATGGAGAACGTTCCCCTAGGAGGATATACATGAACAGAAAGCTCACATCGATTTCATTGACCATCTGCATGGTTCTAATGACCGTTGTAACTACTCGCGCCGGTGGCGCACTCGAAAGCATCGATATTACTAACGCTGATCCTTCGCCAATTCCGGGTCACATATTGGCGCACGTGATTGGAATTCGCTGGGATGTGCGCTCGATCCCGGTTCAGTACCGCATTAACAACACACTGAATCCCGTTCCCAATCCGCTCGGTGCGCCGTTCTTAAGTGTGGCCGATGCGACCACTGCGTTGCAGGCTTCGTTCGATGCCTGGAATTCGATCCCAACCTCGTACATCGACATGCACATCGTTGGTACGACTTCAAACCCCGGATTGGTCGGCTTCAATTTCGTCAATGAACTTACATTCCGCACTTCCGCCGGCTTCAACGCCATCGCTTCGTCTCCGTCTACCAATCTAATTTCAGACGTAACGCTGGAGAATGGAGATGATCTTGATGGCGATGGCGACTCCGACGTTTCAAGCGCGATCACAACCGCGCAAGACGTCGATAACGACGGTGATATCGAGTTTCCCGCAGGCTTTTACAAAGCCGGAACGATTCTCGATAACGACGTTCAGTTCAACACTAAGGTAACCAACGGATTTCGTTTCACGGTCGGTGCAGCAAACGCTGACACGAATACCCGCTCGGTAGATCTGAACTGTGTTGCGACACACGAGTTCGGCCATTCCTTTGGTCTCTCACACGTGCTCAACAATCAGAACAGTGCGACCGACGGCGATGGCTCGACGATGTTTCCGTTCATCGACACTGGAGATCCTGCCGCGGAGCTCGGTCAGGCACAGCTAAGCGCTGACGACATCGCCTTTGCTTCGTTCTTCTATCCCGAAGGTTCGGCTGCGTCTGGTCCAGCAGCACTACAGCCTGGCGATGTACCTTTTAATAGTGCCTATGGCCTGATCACCGGTGAGTTGCGACACGGTGTTTTGAATCAGCCGATCGCGGGCGGATCGGTCTACGCGATTGATCGAAACACCAACGCGGTTATGGCAGGCGCCTTTAGCGGCACGACCAATCTTTCGTTCAATCCTGCTAACGGCGGACTGTTCTTTGTGCCGAATGTCGCCCAGGCGATTCCCAACGGCAACTACACGATACCGGTCCCGCAGGGGAACTATAACCTTAACATTGAAGCTACTGACGGTAGCCCTGTCGCCGCTGCAAACATCAGCTTCACTTGTCAGATTGGAAACTTCTTCGGCCAGCAGAACTTCATCGAAGAGTTTTACAACAACAACAGTGAGGCAGCGATCGAACGCGATCCGGGTGATGCGAAAAACGTTCACGTGAATGCCGGACAGGTGACCGCCGGCAACAACATCACCACTAACGACGTGTTCAATATCAGCAACTTTGGCGCGCGGAACGCGATCGGATTTATCAACTCGCCCGCAGCCCGCACGTACGCCGTGGCGTTTCCGGTGTCGCAGATCACTGCTCTCAACGGTGGGGCACCAACACTTATCGAAGCGGGACTCTTCGACACTGCCGTAGTCGACGCGTCTGTTCCGGTGGTGTTCGGTAAAGCATGGTTGACGACTGGCGTGATCAACTCGAACGGCACAGCGACCATCGATCTGGTAAATCCGCTCGATAGCGCAGTCGCATTTGTGGGCCAGGACACCGACTTCGCTCCGTTCTATTTCAAGAACCCGCAGGATCTGACGGAAACCGTTCGCGAAGGCATTGCGAACGGATCCATTCAGAACCTCTTCCTGGTGCTTCAAATTCCATCGACGACGCCGTTCCCGGGTGTAAGCGGACAGCCGCCGTTGATTGGTTTGAATACCACCGGAACAATCTTTGGACTGTCGTTCCTTTCGAGCGATGGAGGACTGACATTCACGAGGAGAAACGATCTGAATTTCCGTTTCTCGCTCATTGCTTCAAAAGTTCCGCAGCCTCCGGCTTAGGAATTTATCCGAAATTTAGATCGCGCAGGTTGCACTGAATTTTGATGCAATCTGCGCGATCTCTCGCTAAACTAAAGGCCTATGCCGCAATACGAACCCGAGGCATGGCGCGATTGTTACGAACCTACTGTCGATGTGTCGGCAAGAGAACAGTGTCGCTTACTTGATCTGCTCGGTCGTATCAACTACCGGATTCTGAGCGGTAACAGAGTTTATATTGAAGTGGGGGGGGTTGTTTACAAAACGATATATGGTGGTTACTGGCGCAGCGTCTTCACCGGTATCGAGCATTATCTTTTGCACTGCGAGCAAGTCTCGAGTGCGGTCTGGAAAGATGAGAAATCCACTGCCGTAGATCTACCCATCGCGTATTCAAATGGTGGTTGGACCACCAGCGGCCACTCACTGTCATTCATCCTCAACCGCGATTAGTGCCACAAAGAGGCACAAAAAGCACAAAGAAACTCATAAGAGATTGGCGAGTGTCGTTATTAAAAAATCCGCGTCGGATTCATTAAACGGCATCGGCGGTCGAATTTTTATGACGTTGTGACGTGGTCCTTCGGTGCCGAGCAGTATTCCGTGCTCGCGCATTTGATTAACAACTCGACTAGCTTCTTCCTCCAACTCGACACCTAGAAACAATCCGGAGCCGCGCACGTCTGTAATGACCTCATGACGCTGTTGCAAATCACGGAGACCGCTCAGCAAACGTTCGCCAATTCTGAGCGCGTGCAATTGTAAGTTTTCTTGCTGTACGACCTCCAAAACCTTTAGACCGATCGCGCACGAAACGTTGTTCCCACCAAACGTGCTGAAGAATTCCATGCCGTTGTCAAACGAGTCGGCGATCGCTCGCGTCGTGATCATCGCACCGATTGGATGACCATTCCCTATCGGTTTGCCCAGCACAACGATGTCGGGAACGACTCCGTATTTTTCAAACCCCCAGAAGTGCGTGCCGATGCGACCGTAACCGGTCTGCACTTCGTCGGCGATACAAACGCCGCCGGCCGCACGCACTGCCTCGTAAGCTTTCTTCAAATAACCTTGCGGCAGAATGATCTGTCCGGCGACGCTCGGCATTGACTCGGCGATAAATCCACACAGTTGTCCTTCGGCTGCGATCTCGATAACCGCTTGCGCGTCGTCCAGCGATAATGGAAGTGGTACTTTGTGAACCCACGGCGGTGGGCCTTCGCCACCTGGACCATCGTGTTTGTAGGGACTGAGATCGATCAGCGTAGTGGTATTTCCATGATAAGCATGATCCAGCACGATCATGTCGCGCGCTTTCGTGTGTGCGCGAGCGAGACGGATCGCGAGTTCGTTTGCTTCACTGCCGGAGTTGACGAAAAAACAAACTGTCAGTGGATCAGGCAACGTCGCTGTTAACTTCTCGGCGTATTGGATAATGAGGTCGCTGAGATAACGCGTGTTGGTGTTGAGTAGCGCCATCTGCTGCTGTCCCGCGGCAACAACTTTCGGATGGCAATGACCGACATGCGCGACGTTGTTGTACGCGTCGAGATATTGCCGACCCTCGTCATCGTAAAGATACTGCATCGAACCGCACACGATATTTAGCGGCTGCTCGTAAGCGACGCTCAGATTCCTTCCCAGCAATCTTCTGCGCCGTTCAATTAAGTATTCGATCCGTGTCATCCGCGTAAATCCCTGGCAAAAAATTCCTCGATGGCTTTCTGACTAATCCCCAGGTACTCATTCTCCGGCCGCTGCTTCGTTTGATACGCAGCGATACAGACACTCATCCCGAGTCTCAAGCGTACCAGTTTCCATAACGCCTTCAACTCATTTTCGACTAACTCGAACTCGCTTCTGTAACCATTAATAACTTCCTCCGCCACCGCACGCGGATCAGTCTTATCGAGAACAACATACGCGATCGCGATCACCAGATCTCCAACCGTGTAGCTGTAAACCATGTCGCCGAAATCGAGCAAACCGGTTACTACGTTACGCTGCGGATCTACCAGCACGTTGTAATCATTTGCGTCACCATGAATCACGCTCCTCCGCAAATCGAGCTGATGTTCCATACGACATTTGAAAACAACTTGGCGCAAGTCCCGGTTTTCGATCAGCGGAGCGAACTCGTCGATTATCCGATTGCCATTCGCAAGATCCCAGTAAAAATCGCGATGCACGGCCGGATGATCGAAGTCTGCAAGTGCATGGGCTAACTGGCCCAACTTCTGACCAAGATCGCGCAGCAATTCAGGCGAGTGCGGCCTAGCCTCCGCGAGCGGAACACCAGGCACATAATTCATCAGCCGCGCAAAATTGTCTTGACAGTTTATGATCTCTTCACCAGAGGAAGCCGGCACCACACTCTGACAAAACGAAACGTGCTCCGCCAGATGTTTCAGAACAGCGTCCTGTGCTTCGAGAAACGCTCGTTTTTCCGACGCGTTGGCGATCTTCAGTACAAACTTTCGATCCGAAGTTGTCAGCAGGAAATTCTGATCTCGCTCGCTCGACAGCGTGCTCGCGCTCGCGCGAATGCCGTAGAATTCCCGGGCAATCGCTTCAGCATGTCCCAAATCGTAATCCACAGATTACACAGATTAGGAGAAATCGATGCTGCGCTCCAGCTTGCTCTTACTCATCTTAGCCTTTCCAATCTATTCACAGCCTCAAGACTCAGCATTCTTCAATGGACTGCGCTATCGCCTTGTTGGTCCAGCAAGAGGCGGTCGCGTCACAACTGTCACCGGAGTTCCATCACAACCAAAGACGTTCTACATGGGCGTCGCCAGCGGCGGCCTGTTTCGCACGACTGACGGCGGCGTGACCTGGACGCCGCTTACCGACGGCAAAGTTCCACTGGGCTCAACCGGCTGTGTCGCCGTGGCCGATTCGGATCCAAACATTATCTATCTCGGCACCGGCTCAGACAGCGTGCGCAGCAACGTCTCAACCGGTCGCGGCATGTATAAATCGATCGACGGTGGACAGACGTGGAAGTTTATCGGTCTCCATAACGCCGGACAGATCGGCGCGGTGCGCATTCATCCCACCAATCCTGACATCGTTTGGGTATCCGCCGTTGGCGACATCTTCAAACCCAATGACGAGCGCGGCGTGTTCAAGACAACTGACGGCGGACAGACGTGGCGCAAAGTTCTATTTGTTTCCGACCAGGTCGGCGCGATGGACGTCGAGTTGCAGCCTGGCAATCCGAATGTTGTTTACACGTGGATGTCACGTCTCGAACGCAAACCCTGGACGATCATCAGCGGCTCGCGTGAAGGTGGTTTTTACAAAAGCACTGATGGCGGCGAGCACTTCACGAAGATCACAAACGGACTCCCGACTGAGTTGATCGGCAAGGCCAATCTCGCCGTGACCGCGGCAAATCCGAATCGAGTTTACGCTCTCATCGAAGGCAAACCGGGCGGCGGTTTTTATCGTTCAGATGACGCCGGACAAACGTGGACGTTGATAAATTCTCAAGGCTCGCTGATTCAGCGGCCGTTTTACTACACGACTCTCGGCGCCGATCCATCGAATGCGGACGTGGTCTATGCAGGCGCAGAAGGCTTTTTCAAATCAACTGACGGCGGCAAGACGTTCACTCTGTTTCGCACGCCACACGGCGACAATCACGACATCTGGATCAATCCTAAAGACAGCCAAATCATGATCCAGTCGAACGACGGTGGCGCGAATATTTCATTTGACGGCGGTCGCACGTGGTCTACTCAGATGAATCAACCGACTGCCGAGATCTACGGGATCTGGGTCGACAATCAGTTTCCCTACAAACTCTACGGCGCGCAGCAGGACAATACCACGATCATCATCTCGAGCCAGGCTGATCCGTTTTCCACGGCCGACTGGCGCACTGGCCCAGGTTGTGAAACTGGACCAATCATGCCATACCCGGCCAATCCTGACATCGTCTACGGCTCGTGCAAGGGACAATACGGCGTGATGAATCTGAAGACCGGTCAGGAAAAGAACTACTGGATTGGCGCGCAGTCGTTGTATGGAAATCCCGCGAGCGATCTGATCTACCGCATGCAACGCGTGTCGCCGATGGCTACGTCGCCGCACGATCCGGAAGTGCTTTACTACGGCTCGCAGTACGTTCATCGCACTCGTGATAAAGGCGTAACCTGGGAGAGAATCTCGCCCGATCTCACGGCGCATCCGGACTGCTGTCAGGGCGTCAGCGGCGAACCGATCACGCGCGATGTCACTGGTGAAGAGTTTTACAGCACGCTTTATGCAATCACCGAATCACCACTCGAGAAGGGTGTGATTTGGACCGGCGCCAACGACGGACCGTTTTACGTCACCCGCGACAACGGTAAGAAGTGGGTTAATGTCACGCCGAAAGATCTACCGCCGGGCGGCCGCGTCCAGTACATCGAGGCTTCGCCACATCGCAAGGGTTCAGCGTATTACGCCGTGTATCGCTGGCTGCTCGGCGATTATCAACCTTACATCTATCTGACCAACGATTACGGCGCCACCTGGACCAGATTGACTGATGGAAAGAACGGCATTCCCGCGGATTGGCCCACGCGTGTCGTGCGTGAAGATCCGGATCGCGAAGGCCTGCTCTATGCCGGTACGGAGTTTGGGCTGTTCATTTCGTTTGACAACGGCGCGCACTGGCAGCCGTTTCAATTGAACTTACCGAATGTGCCCGTGACTGACATTAGAGTGCATCACAAAGACTTGATCGTTTCGACGCAGGGACGAGCGATCTGGATTCTCGACAATGTCAGTTCACTGCATCAGCTTTCGTCGCAAGTTAGACCTTCGGAGGTGCATCTGTTCAAGCCGCGCGAAGGTTATCGCACGAGAGTTGCTCCTACGAATTTAGGACCGGTTGTCGAATACTATTTGCCGTCCGCTGCGAGTGAAGCAGTTGTGATTGAGATTCTCGATGCAAAAGGCGACGTGCTCAACTCGTACAGCAGCGAGGCGTCAAGTGGGCGTCGTGGCGCAGCGGGCATTGGCGCTGGTTCGGAGTCGCAAGCTGATCCCGACGTTGCGCCGGTGCGTCGTCTTATACCGCTGCCGGTGGTCAACAAGCGCGCAGGCATCAACCGCTTCGCGTGGGACGTCAGAAACCAGGCTGGCGCCACGTTGCCACCAGGCCAGTATCAAGTGCGGCTAAAAATTGGGAGTGTGAGTCAGACGCAGCCCTTGACTGTGCTGATCGATCCACGCGTTGCTGCTGATGATGTGACGCTTGCCGACTTGCAGGAACAGTTTGAGCACAACATGCGCATGCGCGAGTTGGTAACCGCAGTCAATCAACTAGTGAATAAAGTCAGAGAAGCGCAGAATAAGTCACCGAACGATGCGCGGCTCAAAGCGATTGCAGCGAAATTGCTCACCGAGCCGGTGCGTTACGGCAAGCCGGGATTGCAAGCGAACATCACTTATCTCGCAGGTATGACTGCAAACGTGGACCAGAAGATCGGACGCGACGCAATCGAGCGATATCAAGTGTTGAAAAAGGAGTTCGACGCGCTCCGTGCCGAAGCCGAACAGCTACTCGGTTTATAACAACTTCCCGAGCGCGTACGGCAACATCTTGCGCCACCACGGCCAATCGTGGTCCACGTCGTGTC
Organism: Pyrinomonadaceae bacterium; assembly: GCA_035248565.1. Lineage (GTDB taxonomy): Bacteria > Acidobacteriota > Blastocatellia > Pyrinomonadales > Pyrinomonadaceae > PSRF01. The sequence continues at coordinate 9,555 of DATFHH010000083.1, forward strand.
CCCACAGATCTAACGTGTGCGGGATGCCTTTGGCGCGCAGAATGTCTGACAGCCCGCGACTGCGATCTGGCGCCTCATAGTTTCCCTGCCCTGACATGATTACGATCGCGTCAGCCTTGCGCAGCAACGGCAGGTAGTAGTCGTCGTCGAGGTTCGAAAGATAATCGACTGGATTGTTGAAATAGACGTTGTCGTCGTAGTGTCCTTTTAAATAAGAGCGCACGTCGTAACTTCCGCTCATCGCGATCACGCCGCGAAAAAGATCGGGATGTTTGAAGTAAGCATTGGCTGACAGAAACGCGCCGAGACTCGCGCCTGTTGTTAGAGGACGATTCTCGCCGTCGCCGCAATCCTTGCGAATCAACGGGAGCACTTCGTCAGTGATGTAGCGGTCGTAGCGAGTGAGCAGTTCGGCCTTGAGATGAGGAGGCATCTCTTCGTTCAAGAGACTGTAACGATTGACGCTGTTGATGGAGTAGGCGCGAAGTCTGCCGGCGTCGATGAATGACTTGATCGCGTCGACGAGATAGAAGCGTTCGTATTCGAGATAGTCAGCGGCTGCGGTCGGAAACATGAGCAGCGGTGGGCCATCGTGACCGTAAGCGACGAGTGGCATTTCGGTCTGCAAGTTCGGACTAAACCAGGCTGTTGTGCGGCGTTCCATGCTGGACCTTTCTGCTGGAAATCAGGGCTGGAGATATTCTCGCAGATTGTTGCGGAGCGCAAGTTTGGAAGAAACACAAAAAGTGCGAACATTCGCGTAACAAACCAATTACCTTACTAGGTATTCCTGCAACTGCATTGGGGCAAGGAACAAAAGGAAATTAGCAGTGAGGCCAAGACCGCTCTGTGGATTCGGCGCCTGGTTGACGCTGATAGATCCATTTGCTATAAAAAACGCTTCGCGCGCCCTGACATAGTTTGGATTTTAACTATGTGAGGGCGCTTATTCCGCAGTAGCTCAATGGCAGAGCATTCGGCTGTTAACCGAAGGGTTGTAGGTTCGAGTCCTACCTGCGGAGCAGTTATCCTTAACAATCGAAGATGAGGCCACCCGCGAGGGTGGCCTCGATATTTTTTAACGGTTAACTTCACGCAGTAAACCTCCACAAGTCGCTTACCTCGCGTTGACTTTACTTCTGAATAGGAATAACCTCGGCGCGTTTTGAATTGAAGGTTGACACCAACCCTCTGTATCATGACTTGCCCTGCGGTGAACCTCCACCTCATAACCAGGAGCAGTGGTCAATGGAGATTCCTCTTCCCATCATAGCAGCCTTAACAGCCGCGCTGGTTTCAGGCGGTTTTTCGGTACTCACGCTTATAGTCGTGTCAAAGAATGAGAAACGAAAGCGTCGCGAAGAGGCTAGACTCAGACATCTTCAACGTCAGATCGAAGAACTATACGGACCTCTTTACGGCCTTATCCAATTCGGAGCAGCTATTAATGAAGTCGAATGGCTAAAACTGCCGAAGGACTCCAGAGATGAGAAGGGTTGGCCTCGAGATGAACATGGAGGAAAGGCCCTCCAGTTTTTCAGAGAGCACTATTATTTGCCGCTCAACGAGCAGATGATGGAGCTTATCCGCACAAAGGTGTATTTATTGAACTCGGACGGCATCCCTGACAGCTTTGCTAACTTTATAAGGCACGCCGCACAGTTGGATTCATTACATCGCCTTTGGAAGGAAGCCAACATCAGTACTCCTTTTGATGAGACCAAGGTCATTGAATATCCAACTGATTTCAAATCAGAAGTCCAATCGACCCTGAATGAATTGAGGAAGGAATACAATGACTATATAGCGCATATGAAGGGAAGGCGCCGACAGGCCTTAGTTCCTATCCTCTATATGAAACAAGCGGATGTTGTTGACAAGAGCCCGCTAGAAGCGAAAAAAGCGCATAGAGAGTTTACTGCGTCTCAGATACCTTCATCCCTTCACCTGCTTATATCAGCTATTCTCGGTTATACGATCATCCGCTTATTAACTACCCAAGACATCGTTGTCGCTTTAGGAACTATAGTTTTTGCAGTCCTAGGCATGCGTTTATTAGGTGCTTTATCTAAGGCCAAGTTCGTAGTGCGAGTACTCAAAGATTACGATGATCAGCTAAACCATCTTAAGGATTAACATGGCAGAGCCTACAGATCCTTCAAAACCGGAAGTGATTAAAACGCTTTTCGGTGAAGTGCTTGCTGATCCAGAGGTTAGGAGAAACCTTGGTAAACGTACTACTTACTTAATACTCGCCACAGCCGCTATAGCTACTGTTGAATTAACCTATGGATTGCCTATTATTACCCTGGCATCAACGCCCTTGGTAGGAGCCGTTGTAGTATTTCTTATTGGATCAGTGGAGGATTGGATTCGCAGCGGAAAACCGAAAACCATTTTTTACTTGTGCCCTGCAGAAAGAAAATTTCAAACCATAAAGTGGACTGACTTGGCCCAATACCGAAAAGTGAAAAGCTGTCCTTCATGTGGACATGAATACATCAAGCGGTGCCAAGTAGGAAAGCATTTCATCGTCTCACCCGATTTTAAGAATCCTGAAGGCGCTCCACCAGACATCAATGGAGTATGCCCGTATTGCGATCCTCGTTTTCCGGTCGAAAAAAGAAGATACCTTCCAGAAGAATTTCTTAGTTTTCCACCGATTTGAACAGAGCTTGAACGATGTTAAGTGTTCTCCGCAGTCACCCTGGGCATCAAAAGCAAGTTGCGAAGATTGTCCACTGTGGGCTGTCACGATTACACGCTGCACTCGTAGATACTTAAGCGCCAATGCTAGCGACTCAAAATGAGTGGGCAGATTAAGGGGCTTCCCCGCACTTGTTGCAAGAAACTGAGCATTTCTGCCGTGGGCGTCAACAGAAAGTTGCGAAGATTGTCCACTGTGGGGACAAACCTCTCTAAAGTCACAGAGACCTCGGTGGTCACCTGAAAAGCGGCCATGTGTGGTCACTTGAAAACCGGCCATAGAGAGGCGGCCGGGACGAGTGGTTTTTACGCTTTCGTTATCAGTTTGTCCATCCTTATTTCCTAACTAAGCTGCAATCTCAGTCTTTGTCCGCCAACTGCGTGGCCCAAACTTCAAGACATGGCCATGATGTAACAAGCGATCGAGCATGGCTGTTACGGCAGCTGCATCACCAAGCAGTTTGCCCCAGTCTTCGACCGGCCGATTGGAAGTGACCAAAGTGCTGGCGCGTTCATAACGGCGCATGATGATCTCCAACAGATCTTCGGCCGCTGTCAGCGGCAACTTACGCATACCCAAGTCATCAATGATCAGCAAGGGCCAGGCGACGGCACTTTCGATGAACTGTTTGCGCGAACCATCGAGAGTCGCTTCGGCCAGTTCATCCATGAGCGCGTGCGTCTCCCGATAGAGCACACGATGACCTTGTTGTATGACCGCCTGACCAATCGCCTGCGCCACGTGGCTCTTTCCGGAACCAGGTGGACCAAGGAAGAGTACATCTTCGCGGCGATTAACAAAGTTGCCGCTGGCCAGCTCGAAGAGCAAACTGCGATTCATCTTCTTGTTGAAGCTGAAGTCGAAGTTATCAAGCGTCTTGAGTGGATCGCGAAAGCCGGCTTGCTTAATGCGCCGTTCCAGTAACCGGTCACCACGTCGGGTGAGTTCATCACTTACCAAACAGGAGATGAGATCAATGGGCGCCATGGCTTCGGTCTGGGCTTGTTGCAGGCGCGTTTCGAGTACCGCGGCCATGCCTCCCAAACGCAGTTGTTTTAATGCTTGATTCAACTCAATCAGATTCATGTGGCTTCCGACTCCTTTAGTCTTAGTTGAATGACGTCGCGATACTGCTGTAGCTCCCGGATCAAAGGATCAACTTGATGCAGGGTGAGTGGCAGAGCTGGTTGCCGTTCGAGATAACGCCGCACAAAGTGATATTCGTGCACGCCGAGCGCGAGCGCTTCGGTACAAGCTTCCTCAACTCTCACTGGTCCAAAGCGCTTGGCTAGTGAGAGCACGCCCAGAATGCGGCGCACGCCCATCTGTCCCTGGCGTTGATAGATGGACTGACAGAGCTTGCCGATATTGGCGCCGGTACGAGTTAGCGCGTTCCAGCAGTTGGCGGGTTGATGATGGCGTGCGTGGTGAGCGATCTTCTTCCTGAATACGATGCCAGCCGCGTTTCTGGCGCAGGTGCTCGCGTAACAGTTGTCCGGTTTGCGGATGGAGCAAACGCACGTAGAGGCCGTCCCATTGCACCGGCACTCGGCGACCGATCCAACCTGGTGGCGCACTGTAGTAAGCGGCCGCTACTTCGACACAACCATCGAGGTTCACTACGCGTTGGCCATATTCATAAAAGCGGAAGGGCTCGAGTGGTAGCGGCAACAAGTGCGGTCGCTCTTCAGCGAACATCGCCGCCACTTGTCGTTTGGTGGTGCCGTGAATGCGGGTGTCGGCCCAGTTTGTTTCCCAACGATCGAGATAAGCCTGCGCCGCTTCCAGACTCTCAAAGCGCTGACCTTTGAGTGGCGTCTTCTGGGCATGGCCCACGCCAGCTTCGACTTTGCCTTTGCGATCCGGATCTTTAACGCGACAAGGAAGGGCCACGGCACCGTAATGAGCCAACACATCACGATAGAGCGGATTGAGCGTCGGGTCATGGATGTCTGCCTTGAGCACTCCTTCACGCAGGTTGTCGAGCACGACAACACGCACGCTGCCACCCAAACGACGGAAAGCTTTCTCGTGTAGTTCGGCCCAGATGCGACTACTGGAACGAAAGGTGAGCAGGCGCACGCACTTGCGACTGTAGCCGAGCGTCATCACAAACAGTCGGGTGCGTCGATACTTGCCGCTTTGTGGATCACGCACCCATGGTCCAGTGCCGTAATCCACCTGCGCTTCCTCACCCGGCTCAGTGACGATCACCGCACGCGCCGGCTTCAACTCTGGCGGACAGAGTTTGTTAACGAAGCGTTTGACGCTTTGATAGCTGTGCGGGAAGCCGAAGTCGGTTACCAGGTCCTGGTAGATGGCAGTTGCATTCCGGCCACGTCCTAACGACTCCTGAATGAACTCCCGATACGGCTCACAATTGCTGAGCGTTGGCGCTGCTGGCTGCGGCTTTGTCGATGACTTGCTGAGGCCAGAGTCGGTGGTCACTTCTATGGCCGGTTTTGCCACTTTGCACTGATTACTGACGGAATTGTCGCTGGTGGAAGGCTCAGAGTCGGTGGTCACCTCTATGGCCGGTTTTGCTCTTTCCCATCCTGGAGCTCGCACCTGGATGCCCACAGCCTTGAGATAGGTGCTGGCTGTCTCGCGGCGCACACCAGTGGCCTGCTCGATGCGGCGCAAGGACCAGCCGAGCCTACCTAAAGCGATTATTTGTTGTCGTTTATCGTCGCTCAATACGTTGCTCATGCCGCTGCAGGCTACTGGCCCTGCATGCGTCGTCAACGTCCCGGACGACTACTTCTCTATGGCCGGTTTTGAGGTGACCTTATATGGCCGGTTTTGGGTGACCCCCGAGGACAGAGAGCGTAATCACCTCGGCTGTCCGGTCGACTCTGCCGGTGAGGCATTCTGCGTTTCTGTGGCTGGGCCATTAGGCTGGGCTGGCGCAGCAGATTGGGTAGGCACTTGGGCGGCCCTGTTAGGCTGGGCAGACGGTGCTGACGTAGCAGGTTGGGTGGGCGCTTGGGCGGCCCACGCTTGAACTGCCGCGTCTCCTCCCCGCTGAAGTATTCCTCCAAATGTTAGCACTATGCTGACCACAAAGAGCATGTAGAGGAGGGTATAGGCCACGGCCATAAACTTGTAGCTGTTGCCATACCACAGCGGAATCAAATCGTAGCCGAGGTTTTCTATGTATACCTTTTCGGGTTGATTCTCACCAAGCATCTGGCCATTTTCAAGAACGATCTTAGCACGATCCTTTCCATATGCAGTGAGTCGGAATCCAATTAGAAAATTATGTTCCGGGGCGACTCCGACTTGATTGGGTGAACCCACATTGGCTGTAACAACATACTGGATTTGTATGAACGTCAACAGACAGAGCGCAATGATCGTGACAAGTATGAATTTCGTAAGACGGCTCGAGAGGTTGCTCCAATAGATAATGGTAAGTAGCAGCGCGATCAAAATGAAAAAGGTTCCAACTGTTCCAATAACTTCCAACTGCTCTGGAATCAGCCGTTCCTTAATCAAGCTTGAAGACAGATACGCGGCGAGGCTGCTTAAGGCGACGTAAAGTCCCTTGAATGCACTAATGATCTTACTTTGCGAGGACATGGATTCCTCAAAAAAGAATCAGAAATTGAACGTTACAGTGCAACCGATAGCACAGGCCACCTGCTGTTTCTTAGTGACGCCGCCTGGTCCGGTGCATTCGAACACGTACGTAGCCGGTGGATCCAGCGGGACTCTGGGGTTATTAGTAGTAGTATCGAACTTTAGATTGCCGTCGCCGAGGCGATAATACCGAACACTCAAGTTATCGGGTGTAGAGGAAACGTTGGCATGCACCGGCCCAACGCGCGATATTTTTGCTTCAAGCGCTCTTAAGGTGTCCAACGGACTTCCCTTTTCATTCATGGGGATTCCAAATTGCGCGGCAGCAAGCATGAAATCCTCACCTCCCAGAGCATTTTCTGGTTTGGGGTCGACGAAAGGAGAGCGCTCAATCAAGCTGACAATTCTTCGTTCCGAAGCACTCAAGGCTAGTGCTGCATTAGCAGTTGTCTCTGGACTACTTTCATCCGTTTGTAAATCTGCACTGGAGACTCTGGTGCCCCTTGCCCTCGCCGTCTTGCGTGTGACCTCAGTCGAGCCTGAAGAAGGCCTTGCAACAGGTGGCATAACCTTCCGCAAAGGTTTTTGCGCATCTGCACCTGGAAAGCAAACCACTGCCATTACCAAGGTAAGAGACAAGTAAATGTATCGATTGTTCATGTTAAGCCTCCCGGAAGGTAAAGAACCTGAGAACCCTCAACGGCTCATGAGCCGAAGGGATACTTAACTGTGCAACAGTTACTTTGGCAGGCCGGATTTAGCGAGTGTGCAAGGAAGCAACGGCTCGGGGGTCAGCCTGTCGTTGAGAAACAGGCGGAATATATTTCTGAGCTTCTGGAAAGTCAAACAAAATTTCTTATCGTTATTTTCTATCGTTCGCTACTGTTGTAAGAAACTGAGCATGTCTGCCGTTGGCGCCGAAAAAGTTGCGAAGATTGTCCACTGTGGGCTTGCCGCAGGATGTTTTTAAGCTCTTGTGCCTTGTGTTGCAAAGTGCTGCGCCCACAAGTTTTGGAAGAAACTCAGCATTTCCGTGGTTGGCGCCAAGAAAAAGTTGCGAAGATTGTCCACTGTGGGGAGAAGATTGAAGAGGCCATCCGTAAGGGTGGCCTCGAGTTTTACGATTTACTGTGAACGAACTCCGACCCAAGTCATAGTACATTCCCGATGAGCTTAGTATCTTGTTGAGCTTCCCTCGGTAGAACCTATTCTGTGGCCCAATCCTTGCTCAGTTGCTGATTTCGCTAAAGACTTCACGCATTTCGAGGTGCTTTATGTTTCATGTGTCCGCTGTTTCAGGCATTCCCAGGCTGGACATGAGAATTTCGAGCAATGGAGAGAAACGATGAATATCATCTCGGTGAACATCGTTGTGGGCGTGCTAGTCGCACTGCTCTTGAATATCACTTGTCCTTCGCGCGTTTTGGCGGCAAACAGCCCCGAGAAGGAAGCCCGATTCGCGCAGAAGATTAAGGCGGAAATTGCCAAGCTTGGCTCCGGTCCGGACGCGCGGGTCGATCTCAAGCTGCGAGACAAGACAAAACTCAAGGGCTACATCAGCGAAGTTGGTGACCAGTCTTTTGCGGTCGTAGATGCTAAGACCGGATCTGCCACAACGGTAACCTATCCGCAGGTCAAACAGGTCAAAGGCAATAATCTCTCGACCGGCGCAAAGATCGCAATCGGAGTCAGCATCGCGGTGGCCGTGTTCTTTATTATCGGTTTGACGGCAGGAGAATGAACACTAAAAGTCGTGGTGGCCGTATTCGACTGGCGTTAACAGACTAGCGACTCGGTCCAGCGGAATTGATTTCTTCACAACTCCTTTTTCCATCGTTGCCAATAGTCGCTATTGCAACTGTTGGCGAAAACTGACCATTTCTGTCGTTGACGTCAGAAAGAAGTTGCGAAGATTGTCCACTGTGGGGACTTGGGTGGATCAATCATGGCCGGGGTCATAATCTCTGCGTGTCGTTCAGTCGATGGCCGAATCAGACGTTAGTTTTCGGGCAGCGTGACGATTTCCATCAAGCACCAATCTCGAGTTTGTACGGGTCGTTGAAACTCTTGTTGGGTTCGAGAAACATTCGCCGGTGACGGTAATCAAGGATCATTTTAAACCGACGGAAGATCTCACCGCCTATCACGCCGTCTACATCTTCAGCCGCAGATTCCCCTTCGGTGTCAAGCGCAAGTGGCAAATCCTTCAGGATGAATCGACCCACGTGTGCGGCTTTGACTTGTCCGATCACTCGCTGCTGCTCTCCACCCGCTCCCATTCCGCGATCTTTGGTCGCGTTTGGCACGGCGTCGAGTAGTCGCTGCTTCTTCACATACGGATAACGAATTACAAATGTGCCGTCTCCTCCCGTGTCTATTTCCAACTTCGCCTCCAACGGAGCACGTCCCTCAAAGACCATCTTCGTCAGCACAAATGGAATTCTTCCGCCGCCAAACAGAAGCGGAATTGCCTTTTCCTTTCCTGCGTAGGCGTAAGCGCGCGGGTCATACAGATTCATAAATTTGTTCAGGTAATCGATCTCAATCACAAATTGATTGATGAAGTCGTAACCAATTATCCCGTCAAATTCGAAACCGGGTACTGCGGGGAATAGCATCGAGCCGATCGACTGGTTAGACACTGCTGCACCCAAAACACTTAACGAAACGCCCTTGATAAAAGCGATTCGAATTGGGCCACCCGTGGCTCTACCGCTGACTTCACCTTCAGTTTTCAATCCCAGTTCTGTCGCCCGTTGTGAACTGATGGCCGAGTGAGATGCGCCCGTATCAAAGATGAACTTCATGGGCTTGGAATCATTAACGCTCACTCGCAACAGAAGAAGGTTGTTGTCGATCTCGAGAGGAATTTTCAGTGCGCTATTGCCTGAGGTAAATCGAACCGCCGGTGCAGCAGTCTTACGAGTTCCTCTTTTACGCGTTTGCGCATCAACCTGCCAGAACGCCGAAAGCGCGAGAACCGAGGCGGCGAGAATTAGGTCCCTCATAACTGCGTGTTTCTTCACCGGTTCATTCTCCTTGTGATTGTTCGAAAGTGGGGTTGCACCTTCCACAAACGAAACTAATCTGCTCCATTTAATCCAATGCAGCAGTTAACTCAACGATTTTTTCCGATCACACAATCGTTATTAGACGCAAAATCAGTGGAATTGTACCCAAGCGAACGACATTGGCCAGTTGGCACATGTTTTGAATTCAAGCGCTAGCCGGTTTTTCTACCCGGCAATCTATGGAGTGGTTTCAACAAGAGGCCCTAGCTGCGATTTCGAGACTTGAGCACCCAAATCTCTTTGGACGGGTGGACGAATAGTTGCGAAGATTGTCCACCCTGGGCTATCACGGTTACATGCTGGACTCTTTAGGCGCTTATGCGCAATGCTCGCGACTCGGCGTGACTCGCAGTTTTTAGGGCGCTTCTCGCAACTGTTGGAAGAAACTGAGCACTTCTGTGGTTGTGGTCAATAAAAAGTTGCGAAGATTGTCCAGTGTGGGGAGCCACAAATACTTAGGAACGTAAGAGAAAAGGCTACCGATGCTGGTAGCCTTTCTTGTTTGTGCTGTTTTTTGTGCCAAACGGCTCCATTTAGTTGATCAGTTCAGGTATTTGTGGCGGAAAGTCTCTCACGGTCCGGGCGATTAGCAAACGAAAATGAAATGCTAGTTGAGATTGATGCCGAGACCGCCGACGTTGGAGTGGATTCCTGGTCAATGGTATCTCGCCGCAATATTGTTGACTCTATACTGCCGACCAGAATATCCTTCTGCCGTATTACAGAACCGCTGGGCTGACTTCTCACGAGCCTGCTAATCCTTGCATACTCGACTGATCAGCCCGCTATAGTTGTGCACTCAACGCCAAGCAATTAAACGTTTGCTGCTGGAAATCATGTCTGCCTTTCATTGCCTCAGCCGCGGTGTTGTCATTGAAGGTTGAGGTTTCGCAGTACAACGATGAGAAACATCGAAGACATTCCGGTTTCGCCAGAGGCGCCTCGCCTAACGAATACAGCCGGTCGCCGGTTTGACGTCGATGGTTTGGTCTCTGAACTCGAAGCTAATGGCATCGTTATGTTGCCTAATCTGCTGAGCGCGGAACGACTGCGTGATATGCAGAAAGCGTTTGCTGTGAAATTGCGCCGAATGCGTTGGAACAATATTGACGGTTATTATAAAAACGAAATCTATCGACACATGGTCGCAGATGTGCTGCTGCTCGATCAGGGTTTCGTTGATCTCGCGCTGCATCCTTTGGTCAAAGACATCCTGAATACTTACCTGGGCACGAACTATGAGCTTACGGAAGCGAAAGGGTGGAAATCGTTGCCCACCACCCGGGATTTTCACGGGTGGCACTCTGACGCCTGGTATGACCAAACGTCGGCGTCCGAGATTCATCGAGAAGTTAAGCTTGCCTTCTATCTCACTGATGTACGTACGGGCGCATTCAATTACATAAAGGGCAGCCATCGTAAGCAACACCCGCGCATACTGACAAAGCAGGAAAGTGATGGTCTACTCGCCTCGCGTTCAATTGAGCTAACCGGCCCGGCCGGTACGGCCTTTCTGTTTGACAGTTCGGGAATTCATCGCCAGGGCATGCCAATACTCGAGCCTCGAGAGGCGATCTTCCTTGTTTATCATGACCCGCGAGTCAGCTTGCAGCAGGAAGATGTAACGTACTACCGGTACCATCCGCTGATTCTAAATGCGGCTTTCCTGGGAGATCTTTCCGCCGAAGACCAGCGCATTCTGGGTTTCGGAAACAAGATTAACTTTCAACCGGCCTTCGAGCGATCCGCTCGAACACCGATTGGCTACAAAACCTTCACCGCCGCCTTTAATGCTCAACTTCGCATTGGAAATCTGACTGAAAGAATCAGTGCAAGATTGAGACGGGTGCTTCGCATGTCTCGCAAGTTCTAGTTGGCGGGATACGCCCTATATATGCCGACGTTAGTATCAATATTTGAAGTTGAACCACTCCGTATCGGAGGAACAGAAACCTTCGCGCGCGAGCTGTCATGTCAACTTGCAGAGCGTGGCTGGAAGAATGTGCTGTGTTTTCAATCGGAACCAACTGAAGAAGTGAGGCGCTTTCTGGACCTCCCAAACGTCTCGATCAAGGTTTATGCGGGCCCATCAGAGAGCACTTTCAAAGCGGGGAAAGGTATTGCCAGGATCATTCGTGATTATCGTCCCGAGATTCTCCACCTTCATTACTTCAGCTTTATTAATCCTTATTCGTGGATTGCGCGTCTCCAATCCGTAAAACAGGTCTTCTTCACAGACCACCATTCACGTCCGTCGGGCTACATTGCGACGCGCGCCCCTCTGTGGAAGCGGGCGATAGGGCGGGTTGTAAATGAACCACTCACCAAAGTGATTTGTGTCAGCAACTACGGCCACTTATGCATGTCGTCGTTTGGTTTGTTACCGCGAGATCGCTTTCAGATGATTTACAACGGCGTCGACCTTTCGCGCGTTAAATCCGATCCGCAACGGGCCATCGATTTCCGGCGGCGTTATTCAATTCCGTTGGATCGGTCGATTGTTACCCAGGTGAGCTGGGTAATTCCAGAGAAGGGAATCATAGATTTTCTCGAGACTGCGCGTCTCGTTAGTCGCCAGAATCGCAATGTTCAGTTTGTCATTGTGGGCGAGGGGGCTTATCGCCAGGAGTATATGAGGCGAGCAGTTGAAATGGGGATTGAAGATCATGTGACCTGGACCGGGAACGTTGAGGATCCGTTTGGCGAAGGCGTTTTCGAAGCGGCCGATGTAGTCTGCCAATTCTCACGTTGGGAAGAAGTGTTTGGATGGACGATTGCCGAGGCGATGGCCCACGGCAAACCGGTGGTAACCACGCGTGCGGGTGGAATACCCGAGTTGGTCCAGGATCAAGAATCCGGGTACCTGGTAGATCGTGGTGACACTAAGACAATGTCGAACAAGGTTCTGACCCTGCTGAACGATGCGTTGCTTCGTGAGCACATGGGCAGTAAAGGTAAGAACATCGTGCGGCAGAAGTTTGATCTTCGTAAAAACGTAACCAAGCTGATCGCATCTTATGGCCTTCAAGAGTGTCCTTCAGTCGCCGAGGGTATTCCCGTAGGACGATTGCAGGAGGGTCTGTCATGAACTTTGTTCCATGGCTTTGGCGCCTTGTCAGCAACGTGGGGTTGATATTAAGACGAGGTCACTCGCATGGCCGAATTCCGGTGCTGCGAACGTACCTCAAGATCGAGCTCAAGCGGTTTTTCTTGGCGGGATTGCTGAAGCGCCGGATGACGCGGGAATCAATCTTTGGCTACCAGGTTCACTTCTTCGATTACCACACATTTGCCACTCTTTTCGAGGAACTCTACGTCGCCGAAGTCTATTACTTTTCGGCCTCGTCCCCTGAGCCCTTAATCGTCGACTGTGGTAGCAATATCGGTTTGTCGGTTCTTTATTTCAAACGTCTTTATCCAAAGTCTAGGGTCATTGCTTTCGAACCGGATAGGGCAACTTTTGAGATGCTCGAGCTAAACATGAGATCTAACAATTTGGCTGGCGTGACCCTGGTAAAAAAAGCGCTGTATGACTCCGTAGGCTCGGTTCCATTCTACGTCTCGCCCGAGCAGCCGGGCCTTCTGGTACAAAGCACGCGGAAAGAGAATCTTGTGCGAAGTCGAGTGACGTCGGTCGAGACGGAAATGCTTTCAACTTATCTCACTGAGCCTGTTGACTTCTTGAAGATGGACATTGAAGGAGCTGAGGATCAGGTACTGAAGGATCTCAATGAGACCGGTAAGTTAGCTCTCGTGCGCGAGATCGTACTTGAATACCATCATCACCTCACTCCGCGGGAGGACAAGCTTGGTGTCTTTCTAAAGACTCTCGAGCAGACCAACTTCGGCTATCAACTCAAGGCTGCCGTAGTTCCTCCCTTCCGAAAAGGAGAATTTCAGGCCCTCATACTTTATGCATACCAATTGAATGGCGCCTGATAGCAATTGAAATTCCCCATCGAAAACGTCGGGACATTGGGGAGGGTGTAGCCTAACCCTGATCGCCTGCAGTGCTGGTGGACCGGTG
>DATFHH010000084.1:0-32970 GCA_035248565.1 Pyrinomonadaceae bacterium
TGATGCAACGCCATCACGTAAGGAAAGGGCATGCGCCACAAGTTGTCGAATTTAACTACGACAGTCTTCAGCACCTCGGCGAGATCGCGAACTTCAGCGGTCGAGAGTGCGGCAAGACTCGGATGAGTTTCCTTTGGTGAAACAAACACTTCGTAAGCGTAGCGTGCGAAGTAAGGAATGAAAGCAATAGCCGAGTCATTTTCCGCAATGATACGACGGGCATCGTTGCGCTCAGCCTCGATAATCTCCTGAAAAAGCACGCGACCCGTTTCTCTAAAATGGCGTTGGCTGACGCGCGCTTCGTTCTCAATCGTTTTGAAAACAAAGTTGGTGGCGTAGATCTGGCAGTGTGGATGTGGGTTTGAAACTCCAACCGCCACACCTTTATTCTCAAAGATCAGGACATGTGCGATATCCGGCATCGCGGCTAGTTCCGAGTATTGCGACTGCCACACCTCGAGCAAACCCTGTATATCTTTCAACTCGAGTTCGGCAAGTGTCAGGTTGTGTTTCGGGCTATAACAGACTACGCGTGCGACGCCGTTTGCCGGTTGATTTTTGTAAATAGCTGCCGCTGGCTGAAGCTCTGAAGGCGCTGCGGAAGAAACGCACGGATGATCGTTGTCAAAGACGAAAGTCTTGTCGTAGTTCGGGTTTATCGCACCGCTGACACGACGATTGCCGGGGCACAGATAACAATCTGCGACATACTCCGGTAAATCCGCATCATCCGTGTTTATGGTGTTGCCGCTCCACGGTCGATCCTGACGGTGAGCGGCGACAATCACCCATTCCTCACGCAGCGGATGCCATCGTTCTTCCCAGGTCATAGATTTGCTTCTCTCTGAGCCTCCGTGTCTCTGTGTTTTTCAGCGGAAGGCCACCACAGAGACACGGAGGCACAGAGGTGTGCTTAGATTTTCAGCGTACCAAATGTTCCGGCGCCAGAGGACGAGCCAGAGATAATCATCGGTTGATAGCCGGTGCGTTGAGCGTATCGAATAGCGACTTCTTCGACTGCCGGCCCAGCGGATCGATGGCCCAGCACGGCAACTGTACCTCCGCTACCACCGCCGGTGATCTTCGCTCCATAGAGACCGCGCTCTGGTCCAACTTCTCTCACCAACCTGACGAGCTCATCTGTGCCGCTCGAGCCGAGTCCGCATGCTGAATAGCTGTCGTGCGACTCGTACATCAACTCACCAAGCGTGTTGGCTTGCCGGAGCTCGCGCCAGTCTACTAAAACTTCCGCGAACAGTTTAACCCGCGCATGTTCGTAGATGGGATGTTTTGTTGCTGAAAACACCGGATAAGTCTTACTCGCATCAACAGAAGTTACTGCATCTGTAATGCCGTGATAACGATTCAAAAAGTCTTCACCTGACATCTGCTGCGGTAAATGAGCGGCGAAGTTTTTATCAAATTCTTCAGGCGTGAGATTCGCAAGATAACCGCGCTCAGGTAACCCACCAAGCTCAGCAATGATTCGTTGACCCATGAATGCGGCTGTGCGCACAGTGCCATAATCCGAACCGGCGACTGAGTGGCGAATACCTGAGTCGATGCCCCAGATCCCCAGTTCATCAGGCAATCTGATTGCTCCTTTCAATTCGCCTGGCTGGCACAGTAGCGCCAGCAAGCGATCACTTTCGCCGCAAGCCGCAGTCATCTGGTCCATCACTCCACACGGTGCGCCGGCCACAGCGTTTTCTACCTTTTGACTGAGAAACGCGATCTCGACCGGTGAGATTTCGATCTTGTAGCCGGCTGCGATCGCAGTTATCGCCGCTACCTCGAGAGCAGCGGACGAACTGACGCCTTTGCCTTCCGGAACCTCGGAAGAGATCAGGATTCTCGCTCCTTGATTGAAGACGCAATTCCTTTCGCGCAGCAGCACGAGAAACGCGCCTGCAACATAAGCAGCCCAATGCCGCTCCGGCTCGCGCTGAAACATTGCGCGAGCAGACGCATAATCCTGCGAGCAGAAATCGGCGAGCGGCATTTCAAAGAATCGTGTTTGCTCTTCCGGGTTTGACGGAAGACTGCAAATATGAAGTGTAGGTGTCTCTTGAAGTTGAAGAGCAACGTGTGTCGCCGCAGCGATGGGCCATTGCAATACGAGCGATCCGGAATAGTCCGCAATGCCGCCCATCAGATCGATCCTTCCTGGCGCGCGGCTCACCACTATTTCTGCCGGCGAAAAGAAATCCGGACTCTTGTCTGTTATGTGCCTTCTCGTGGCTTCAAACGTCGTCATTGTCCAGGAGGTCTCGCCGAAATAACGCATTGCATAACAGCGGTTCTATTTGCTCGCGCACTTGTGCGTTTGCGTAACCGGCCCATGCGACATCAGGTTCAACTGCCAGCTTCGCCCGCAGCGCGCCACCGCGCACATCAGTTACGAGCACACCAGCCTCGCGTGCGATTAGTTCGGTACAAACGTCGTAAGGATGACAACAGATGCCGAGTGGGAGTCCGCGCTCGCTGAGTTTCTTTTCCAGTAGTGGACGCAAGTCAGCAATAAAACGATCGTGACCAGTCATCAACTCGTAAAGTTGACCACCACTGGAAGCGTATTGATCCTCAAAACAATGTGCCTTGCCCGGCTGAGTTGGTCCTAACGCTCCCAGCACGATCTCTTCATCGATTGCAGCCAGTTCTTCACGCGCTCCGGGAAAGAATCGCGCCACGCCGGCATAGCCGTGCGCAATGGTTGGCGCACGAGAAGGTTGCAAACTCAGGCTTACTCGCTCACCTGTCAAACGGTTGTATCGTTCGGCGTGTGCTCCATGACCGCGAATGGCCCAAAGACAATCGGAGAGGTGCTGCTTTACCAGTGGTATTTCAGTTTGAACTGCAAGTTCGATATCGGAAAGGTCGGTCTGCTCGCCGCGATTGCGCGCCACGCCGGTCAGGACCCACGCACTGCGCTTTTGATACATCAGACCGCGTGTGCCATCGATTGGATCGACAATGATGCGCAACGCTGCATCGGTTTCCGAGACTCCTCGCGGCAGAATGATCTTTCCCTGTGGCAGACCTTCAGCAATCAAAACCACCGGAGTCAGCGCCGCGATCTCTCGCTCAAGAAAATCGACTAGCAGTTCCTCGCTTACGCGATCGACCGCGTAGATCGTGTCGCCTTCCTGCTCGCGAGCAACGGCCGCGAGCGTTTCAGTTGCCGAACGTTCACAGGCTTCGACGACGCCATCGCGAATGGTTTCGTGTAACTTCCTGATTAGCGGGAGTAGAGTTTCCACTAGAATTGTACGCCTCCTTGGAGTGCGGCGGCCTGGCGCCGCTTTGGCCTCGATCTAGCACGCTCGATAACAAAGCGGCGCCAGGCCGCCGCACTCCAAGGAGACGCCTTATTTTTGCCCGTCGTTTAGTTCGACTGTCGTGCTCATTCGTCCGAGTGGAATCGTAAACGCTTCTCGCTCAAAGCGAAACTTTCGACGTGGTGCATACGTGCCAACAGAATCGGTTTTCGCCGGTTGTTGTATCCGCAGACGCGCCTGCAATGTGAATGGATCCGCGGGCGGGAGCATTACGCGCACTACGTTCGACAACCTGTTAACCAACACTCGTTCGAATGTTCCGGCGTCGAGTGTGAGCCACAAACCACGAGGCGCTATATAGACGCGCTGACGAAATGAATCCAACGGTTGAATCTCGACCCAATTGCCTCTTATCGCCACGTTTCCGCCGAAAGCCTGCCAACCGAATTCGGGATCAGCGATTACGTAGGTTGCGACATTGAAGGCGTGACCAAAGAAGTTTGGGCCATAGTCACCGCTGTAAGGATCCCATTTGAGCGTCGAAGGAAAAGAGTGAAACGCGACGGACGCGAACCCATCTTGATCGACGTTCGACAGAGCGCCCATTGTGCCGCCGTATCCGACCCTTAAAAGATATTCGTCAGTGGGATGATCGCGATAGTAAGAAAGAACTGGAATCGCATTGAGTCCGGAGCCGTAATGATGTAACTGCCGTTCGATCCTTCTTATCTTGCCGGCGTAAAGAAAGTCCCAATAACGCCGAGCGCTTCCGTTGTAGCCCCAATGAGGTAGCGCCGGCATGTAACCCAATATCGAGTTCAGTGATACCAGCGCCTTATCGTCATAACCAAAGTACTTGCACCAGGCATAGACCTCTTCCTGGCCAGTTGAATCCCAGGCCATTTCACTGCCGAAAGGATAGGCCTCCTGTTTCCAACGTGCCACACGCTCCTTCATCAGGTTCTCAATGATGGCTGCTTTCTCAGTCCAGCCCTCGCGTTTAAGGTCTTCCAGCAGCGCAAGGATGATGTCGCCTTCCATCAAACCGAGTTCGACATAGCCAACGCGGCGGTGTCCATTCGTTGCTCTGCCAAACATGAACCTGGTGGTTTCAAATGCCTGGCCCAGGTACCAATCCCAGGAATGATTTATAACCAATCCTTCGTGATTTCGCGCGAGTCGATACATCGACCAATAAGCGGCAATAACGTGCGGATAGTTGTAGCCGCGTCCAATCGATTCGGCGTCGGTTTTCTTCCAACTAGACCACGTGGTCCAATCAAGACCGGGATCGTATTTGTAATCTTTCAGATCTTGCGGCGAATAGTAAAAGAGGCTCTTTCGAACGCCATACTTGTTTGGGCCATCTTTGTATTGAAGGCCTCCCCACAAAACCTCATCGATGAATCGTTCATACTTGCTGATCTCTTCCTTGCGTGGTTGTCCAAACTCCTTCATCGCCGCTGCCAACCACGAACCCGAACCACCTTCATCTCCCAGGCCGGCAATCCAGACGCGACTATCCTGCGTCACGATCTGATCCGTTTCACGATCGTAGCTCATGATTGAAGGACTACGGTGAAACGGATCGTTTGGATCGTCGAACCATTGCCGTGTGAAGAGGAAGTGTCCGAGATCTGCTACCACTTGAGCGGCGGGTTTGATTACGTAGTAGTGAATCGATTGCGTGGAGTTGTCGTCGTAAGTGATGGTGAGACGCGCTCGGCCCCATCGCTTGCCGCGAATTTTGTAAGCCTTCCAACCGTGTGGTGTAGACCTGTCTTCCTTGATCTCGAGTGCCCTCTCCGGATCGACAGCGATACGAGTTACGTTGCGTTTGTAGTTAACAAACAGACGACCATCTGTATCCATCGGCAGAATGTAGCCCGGAATTCCGATTGCCACAGGCGCCTGATTATCAGTGAGTGTTGCATCGATGTGGCGTATCTCATCGGCAAGGAGAAATCTGACACCATAGGTCTTGTTGGCGCCTGGAGCTATGGTCGCCATTGTTGCTGGATTCCAAGGTTTCACGTCGCGCCATTCAACTTCGGCAAAGGCGCGCGTGTGGATCATCCAGGCAAATGCACCCTCGAATGTTTGACTCGGTCTGGTCGGCTCCGTTAGCGGTTGATAGCCCTCGAATGGCGTTTGGCCATCTGGCACAACCAACAGTGCTGGTCCAAGACCGCTGAGGCGAGTCACCTGCAAATAACCTGCATCTTGTCCCACGTAAGGATCGGAGAAGGAACACTTCTCATGGGCTTCTTTGAGAGTACGGCCGGTGAGGATGTTGTTGAAGATCATCGGAATGCCAAGCGCACCAATCTCGACAGCTTGCGTCGTCTTGTTCTTGAGCTCGAAACGCAAGACGAGCCGGCCGTTGTCCAGTGCCCACGATCGCGTGATCTCGAGTGGAAAATCGGCAGGAAAAATTGGGGACAAATTTGCGGCTGAAAGAATATTAGAACCAATCGGCGCGAGAGACTGAACAGGTTTGCGCACGTCTGCGGTGTCGTACTTTTGCCATGGACCGGAACTGCCAACGCGAATTCGGAGAATCAAATCTCCGAGATGGTGGTAGCCTTTGGCCACGTGTCGCTGCAGACGATCGCCGGGCGTGAAATCGAACCCCTGCGCGGTTTTTGGTTCGAGCGCGGCAACAGTCTGCGACGCTTTCACTAATTTCAGCTTGAAATCTGGTGTATCGAGATCGAGATAGCCATGGTCCAAGTCGAGTCTGTCTGTGTGTTCCGCCTGCGTCTGGTAATCGCTCTCGAAGGTGAAGCTCAAGACAGCGGCACAGAGGACACAGAGATAACAAAGAGAAATCCGAAGGACTAATCTCATCGCTCGTCAGCACGAACTATTCGAACGCCGAAAACAGTCGCAGTCTCGTTGCCACTGGTTGCCTGAAATCGCACCGTTACTTTCTTATCTTTAATTAAATCCACGGGAATCTTGTATTCCACATCGTAGAATCGTCCGGTTGCGCTGCCAGGCGGAGAACGTTCGATCGTCCCTTCACCAACTCGCTGATCGTCGATCAGGATTTCAAACGATCGCTTGGACCGTTCTTCTGTGTTGTAGGTCACAACGAGAGCCAACGGCTTGGCGGAATCAACCGGCAGATCGAACGAGAACCATTTTTTCGATCGCACACCCGTTCGGCCTGAGATTCGATCTTGAGTTGTTTCTTCGCCTTGCTGGTTGAAGGTCTTTCCGTTTTCAGGATTCGCCGGCTGAACAAGACTCACAGTCGCTGCTTCGAGTTTCTGTTGCTGTGCCTTTTCTGCCGCTACCTCCGCTAGCTTTCTGTTCCAACCATCACGCGTGTAAAGATCCAGATAGATCGCATAAGTGCGACGATGAAGCCGGTAGAACGGTACGAACTCAAGCTCATCCGGAAGATCCTCGCTGTTCCGAGCCACACCGACTGCACGGAATATTCCAAGATTATCGCTCTTCGGTTCCAGCCATTCGCCGGCAGGTTTGTCATCCGTTACAAGCGACGGAATTGAAGCAGATAGACCACCGCGTCGTTCAGGCCCTAGGTCAGCGGCAAGAACCAACGGTCCCCACATCAGTGCAGCGCGATTGGGGTTGTCAGGTAAACCCTCGATGTGAAGCGTTTTTGGCAGAACAAGCGCGACGGTGTCTCCGGTTTTCCACGCGCGCTTCAGTTCAACATAAGACCCAGGCTTCGGCAGTTCGGTCAATTCTCTCCCATTTACTTTTACTGTGAAGCCGCTGCCGGCCCATGACGGCCGGCGCAAAGCCAACGTAAATGATCTTGGCCTTGCCATCGTGAGCTTCAGAGTTGCTGCATCGCCTTCGGGAAACGTCGTGTCCATTGTCACTGTCGCGCCCGCTGTCTTCCACGTTGCGATCGACGGTACATACAGGTTTACCCAAAGGCGATCGCCTGATTCGTAATAGATGCCATCCCCATGAAGACCATGACTCTCCATGCCCGTACCCACGCAACAGGTAAAGCTGCGAAACATGTCCTGATACTCGTGGCGCACCCCTTGACCCACCGGCACCATGTAACACGTTCGACCGTCTTCAGGATCCATCGAAGCCAGAACGTGATTGAACAATGCTCGCTCTTCAAACTCTGCATATTTGATGTCCGGGTGAATGGCGAACAGCCGGCGAGTCATTTTCAGCATGTTATAGACATTGCAGCTTTCGTTCGTCCGTCCATCCACGCGCTCGGCCAATTGGTCAGGTGGTCCAAAGTATTCATCCTTGCCATGACCGCCCGTTGCATAACTGTGATCGTTGACTACTGCGTCCCAGAAGAACTCGGCAGCTACGCCATAGTCCTTGTCACCCGAATAGATATATTGCTTCAGCACGCCGAGCATCTTCGGAACTTGTGTATTGCCGTGGTGTCCGTTCAGATTGTCTTCGCGACGTTCAAGTGGATCGATGAACGCGTGGTGATCGAAATGATGTGAAAGGTTCAGCCATCGCTTGTCACCGGTGTCTGCATACAGGTCTGCCAGCACTTCGTTCATGCCGCCAAACTCGGTGTTGAGCATCTGCTGAGTTTGCTCAGGTGTAAGTTTGGCGAGGATTGTTTCGGCCCAGCAGGCAAACTTCACTTCCACTTCCAGTGCGGTACGGTTGCCGGTGTAACGATAGGCATCTCTAAGTCCCGCGAAAGTTTTATGCAAGGTGTACCAAGGTGACCAGAGGCCATTCAGATCGAAAGAACTCGATTTAATATTTCCCTTTGCGACCTCGGCAAACTTTTCCCTGAGTCCCTCCACGGCGCCGAGATAGCCGTCGCCATTTTTGTCCTGCACCTCCTTCATCTCTTTGACGATGTAGTCAGCTCTTTCCTTGAAGCGTTGGTCGCCGGTCGCGGCAAACATGAGTGAAACAGCGGAGAGGTAATGTCCTGCGATATGGCCGGTCAGATTTCGGCCGTCGGCGTCCCAACCGGGATAGCCCTCGGCTTTGGGTTGCAATCCGGCGCGCTTGCGGTAATAGGCGAGCATGCGATCGGGTTCCAGCTTGAGCAGGTAAGCCCGGTCGAGATCCTGAGCATGTTTCAAAGGACCGCCGGTGATGCGCACGGCGGATAACGGCAGGGGCCGGGCTACATCCGGGACGGCCGGCTTGATCGACTGAGAATGAACGATGCTCGTTAGAAGAAGTAAGACGAGCGATCCAGCCAAAATTTTTGACCACTCTCTAAAACGCATGTAAAATGTCGACACTTTTGTAGGCACCTCGAACAAAGTAATCGCAAGCCCAGAGACATAGCCACAAGAATGCACAAAAACTTATTTGTGCTTCTTTGTGGCGAACCTCCCATACACCAACAGGAGGAGAGTATGTCGAGAACACTTCGAACAATTGCGTGCCGCGGGCTTCTGCTCGCCCTGGCCTTCTTTGTGACTTTGCAAGTCAGCGCACAGTATACCTGGCGCAACGTGCAAATCTACGGCGGCGGATTCATCGTCGGTATCGTCTTTAACCAGTCGCAGCCCGATGTTGTCTATGTTCGCACCGATATCGGCGGCGCTTACCGCCTCGATCCGGCAACCAGCCGTTGGGTGCCGCTGCTCGATTCAATCAGTTGGGACGATTGGAACCTGACCGGCGTCATCTCCATCGCCACAGATCCTGTCAACTCAAACAACGTATATGCCGCCGTTGGCACATACACAAACAGTTGGACCACGCAGAACGGCGCGATACTTCGTTCAACCGATCGCGGCGCGACCTGGCAGCGAACGATGTTGCCTTTCAAACTCGGAGGTAATATGCCGGGTCCGACGGTCGCGGAATTATCTACGGCGACGGTCAGTGAATCTATCCATTTTCATCCGTGTCATCCGCGGTTTTTCGGCCACGGATGACACGGATTTAGCGGATAAAGACGAACCTTCATGCCTAATCGACTCAAATTATTAATATGTCTCGTGGTTTTGGCCCTGGTCGCGTTTACGGCTGGGGCCCAAAACACGGAACCCTACAAAGCCACACTCTCGATCCGTTTGGACCAACCCAGATGGACCATCAACCGTAACATCTATGGCCAATTCGCCGAACACCTTGGCCGTTTGATCTACGGCGGTCTTTGGGTGGGCGAAGACTCGACTATCCCGAATACCCACGGTCTGCGTAACGACGTCGTCTCTGCACTGAAGGAACTGCATGTACCTGTCCTGCGGTGGCCTGGCGGCTGTTTCGCTGACGAGTATCACTGGCGCGACGGCATTGGTCCACGGGACAAGCGTCCGCGACGTCCCAATTCGAGCTGGGGCGGCGTGGACACCAATGCCTTCGGCACGCATGAGTTCCTCGAACTGTGCGAGATGCTTGGTGCTGACCCATACATCAACGGCAACGTTGGCAGCGGCTCGCCACAGGAGATGATGGACTGGATCGAGTACATGACCTCGAGCGCTGACTCGGATCTCGCTAACCTCCGTCGCCGCAACGGGCGCGACAAACCATGGAAGATTCCGTATTTTGCTGTCGGCAATGAAACGTGGGGCTGCGGCGGCAACATGCGTCCGGAGTATTACGCAGACGTGTATCGGCAGTACGCGACGTTCATTAAGAATCATTCAGGCAATCGCATCGAGAAGTTGGCGGTTGGCGCTTACGATAACAATTACAACTGGACAGAAGTGCTGATGTCGCAGGCCGCGAAGTACATGGATGGTCTGACACTGCACTATTACACACTGCCCAGCGGCGACTGGTCCAAAAAAGGCTCAGCGACACAGTTTGATGAGAAAGAATGGCAGGCGACACTCGCACGGACACTGCGCATCGACGAGTTCATTCAGAAGCACAGTGCGATTATGGACAAGTACGATCCGCAGAAGCGCGTTGGGTTGATGGTGGACGAGTGGGGCACCTGGTACGACAGCGAACCCGGTCGCGATATGGGAGCGCTCTATCAACAGAATACGTTGCGCGATGCCATTGTTGCAGGTGTTAACCTGAATATCTTCAACAAGCACGGTGATCGCGTGCGGATGGCCAACATCGCGCAGATGGTGAACGTCCTGCAAGCCATGGTGCTGACCGACAAAGAGAAGATGGTGCTGACGCCGACTTATTACGTGTTCCGAATGTACAGAGTGCATCAAGGGGCGACGATGATTCCGGTCGATCTCAGCACGCCTGAGTATAAGTTGGGTGATGTGGCGATTCCTTCGTTGAGCGCTTCGGCGTCGCGCGACAGTGAAGGGCGTTTGCACTTGTCGATCGTCAATCTCGATCCAAATCGAGTAGCAGAGATCGGCGCGACAGTTTGGGGCGGCGCGATCAGAAGCGTCACCGGAGAGGTGCTCACGGCTTCGGCGATGAACGCGATGAACACGTTCGATCATCCGAACACGGTCAAGCCAGCGGCGTTCAGTGCTTACAAATTGCAAGGCTCTCAACTCATACTTAACATACCTGCGAAGTCAGTCGTGGTGCTGGAACTTCAATGAACAGCATCCGCGTTAATCTGTGGCTAAGACTTTATGAACCGTAAACTCATCTGGCTCATTCTTCTCGTTCTTGTGATCGCAGTACTCGCGATCGTCTTGACTCCTGTCTTTCAAATCATGCCGTTCAAGGCGCAGACACCGCGCATCATGGCAGTCTCTTATGCGATGCGGCGTTGGTCGCCTCTGCTGACAGTGCTCGCTTCCTTACTCATAGTGACATTAACAATCGTGTTATGGCCCGGCGGGCGCTGGTGGAGTCGAAGCATTCTTGTGATTTTGCTTTTGCCCGTGCTTGGCGCGACGTGGCTTGCACGACAAAACCATTTCGAGTGGATGTTCAACCCGCTGCCGAATCCAGCTTACGTCAAGTCAAACGATGCGAGCTTCATCAACGATGCAGATCGAGTGATGGCGGTAACGATTGGCGACGAATCAGTTGCTTATCCGATCAGAATAATGGCTTATCACCACCTGGTGGCGGACACGGTCGGTGGCACTCCGATCGTGGCGACTTATTGAACGCTCTGTCACACCGGTCTGGTGTGGGAGACAACAGTAGACGGGCGGGTGCTGCACTTTCATCTGGCAGGCATCAACAACCAGAACTTCATTATGCGCGATGACGAGACTGGAAGCTGGTGGCAACAGGTCAGCGGTAAAGCGATTCATGGTCCATTGAAAGGCCGGCAGCTCACGGAAGTTTTTCATGCCGAGATTTCATTCGCGATTTGGAAACATGAAAAGCCGCAGGGACGAGTGTTGAAGCCTGACGAGAAAATTGCTGCTGCGAATCAATATGAGGCCGCGGACTGGGAAACGCGCGTGGGCCGAATGCGCGCAGTCGAAGCTACAGACGTCGACAAGCGACTTGCGCCGCGAACATTGGTGATTGGCATTACTGCCGGTGGAAAATCGATCGCGTATCCTTTGTCGGCCTTACAGAAGCAAAGTCCGATCATGGATACTGCCGGCTCAGTTCCGATCATGCTTGTGTTGGGTGAAGACAATCGCTCCGTCCGTGCGTTTGAACGTTTAGTTGATGGCCGGCGATTGGAGTTTTTCAAGAAGACAGAAAAAGAGCTTCAACTGATCGACAGCGAAACCGGCAGCACCTGGAACTTCGAGGGCAAAGCCATCGCCGGCCCACTTGCCGGACGGCAATTGAAACAAGTTTCAGTGTTAGAAGATTATTGGTTCGACTGGCGGACTTATCACCCCGAGACCTCTATCTACGACATTGGCCCACACTAATCATCCACAGATTGTTCTAATAATCTGCGTAATCCGTGGTGGCAGACAGATACCATCGTGCTTAATGGTTGCTGAAGGAAAATAAGGTGATTATCTATTTGACGCGAGAAACCATCGGGTAGAAAATCGCCCGGTCTTTCCGGCTCAACGCGTCCCAGGCCACTAGAAGAGCCAAATACTGATTAAACGTTCGATGAGAGAAAAGCCTGCGGCGCAGGCGCGAGCAGGCGTGAGCCCCAGGTAAAAACGATGACAAGTCTTCAAGCCCGCAAATGCGGGCGACAGGTCGACCGGAATCAATGCCAAGAATTGCGCAAAGGACTACCGCCCATTTCATGGGCTCGCAATCCGATTGCTTTAGTTCCTGGGGCTTACGCCACAGGCTTTATGTTCGCGCCTGCTTCGCAGGCTAAAAAACGGACATTCGTGACAAGCGCGTTGTGCTCATTTCTTAAAAAACTGCACCGCGCGTTCATGTTTTTGTGCCGCTTCCCGCGTATCAAATGTTCCTAAGTTTTTCCGCTTTCCCGTTTTAGGATCTACTTTGCGCGAGTAGAGACGATACTTGCCCGACTTTAGCTTCCTAATCATATCGACTACCTCTCGCGTGAATTATACGACTAAGCAGCTTTGCGCTTGTAAGTTCGTGACTCCCTCTTCTGGCGCGTTGATGAGATAAATGGAAACGTCCGTCGGCTTTAGCACTGTCAAGATAATGCAGACGCTTTGTTAACGTCGATGGCATCGATGTAAATCACCCCAGTACTTCACGCATGACCACTGCGAGATCGCGTAGAGCCTGCGCTCCGTCGCCGAAGTAGGCTGAACCGTGCATCGGTGCAAGCGTTCGAGGATTGAGTGCCGCGAGTGCCTGCATAATGCCGTCGGTGTGCTTTGTATACGGCATATAATTCGCGAACGGGCCGGCCTGGTAATCAATCAGAGTCTTTCGTGAGCGGTCGATGACATCCGATTCTATCCAAGGCTCGACGTTCCCACCCTGATGAAAGAGGTCTGAGCAGAGCAACGTTCCTTTTGTTTCCTCGAAGAGCAGACCAGCCTCCCAACAATGTGGCACGTGCGGCGTCTGAGCGAAGCGGAATCGATGCTGACCGGTCGTGAAAACTTCACCGTCATTCATGCCCCTCGCCGGACGAAGAGCGAAATCGTTAACACTCACCAATGCTCCAACCATGCTGCACACGGGCTGCGCATTGGGAGCGATTTGAAGCCACTCGTTGAGTGAGCCACACTCATCTGCCTCAAAATGACTAAACGAAATCCAGCGTATCGTCGCAGGATCGATAATAGTGGCAACCGCCTCGCGTACTGCTGGGAACAGTACCCTCATTCCGGTATGGAACAATAGCGGTTCGTCATCTTTAATCAGGAATTGGTTGAATTGTAGGTCGATTTCCGGGATGTAGGTTGATATGCGATAGCAGTCAGCGGCAATCTCTGTAATAGACACTTGCTTCCCCTTTTTTGAATTTGAATGCTCAGATGCATATAGATTAGCACCAGTTTCCTCGTGAGGCATGTATGAAAAGTTCTTGCTGTGTGTGCTGCTAGGGGTGAGGATCCACCTCTGAAGCCGATTCAAGCTTGCATTCTTCTAAGGATCAACTGCTCCGACCGAAACCTATCTTGAATGTTTTTCCTACAACCTCGACGAAGATTTATACTGCGCGGGATGGAGCTTTGTAATTTTCGCAAAGTTCGAAAGGTATTTCTGCAGAATATTTTGCAACGGCGGCGTGAAGGGCAACTCTCCCTGATGTCTGGGCCCGTCGTTGACAGAATCCTGGTTCAGGAGCTGGAGTCTCCCCATACGGATATGCGTTGTGGGGTCAATATAATTTGTCGCCCCACGATTGAGGTAGTTGAATATATCGTATCGATTCAACAATACCTAAATGTATTTGAACCTGATCAGCATTATTATCCGCCATCAGATCTTCATCTTACACTGGTCGAGATTTGCCACAGTCGCACGCCTGAAGATGCCTTTCTTATTGCAGGGGCCGTCGGTTCAGAAATCCGCCGGATCGCAGCGATGACATCTGCGCCGAAAGTAGATTCGCCTATGTTAGTTTTCGACTCTCACGCTATAGCATTAAATTTTCTCCCCACTGACGACGCACTTCAGAACGTTCGACAATCCGTTGTTGAAGGATTAGCAAACATAGGAATTTCTATCGACTCTCGTCGTGAAACAAAGTCTGCTGCAAGACATCCTGCAGTCAATCAAGGTATAAGCGTTGTAGGCTTTGAAGGGAAGGATAGAGGTCTATGTACAGAACCCGCAATCTCACGCACATCACTATTTTTCTTGCCTTATTCGTCGTGTTGTTCAGGCTTCACGATTTACATCCGAAGCTTCAGGGGCATTTTGCGCTAAAATTGCCTCAAACCTTCTTCGAAGCAACGATTTCAGTTCTGTGATATTCCGGTATTCAGGCACATTATGAACGGCAAGATCGAAATGAAGTTTCGTGCCTTTTTTTCTAAAGAGAATTGGGTTCTTATCAATGGCCTGTGCATAACCGATCTCATAATAAACATTCGGTCGTTCGCCTGTTAGATCCGCAATCAGATATTGCGATTCATCAATACTCCGTAGGATCAGTTCTGTGATTCTCCCTTGGTGCTCGACGTCATCGGCGCGAATGGCTTGGATGCCAAATGATCCACATATTTCCTTGATGGCGTTACTAACGTCCTCAAGGTCAGGATGGTCTGTATTCCCCATCCACATCATTATGAACGCCGTATTTGATTTGTAAGACTGACGGCTCGCAGACTGTGTTGAACTTTCGATAAGTGACGGAACCCGTTCTTCTTTTTCGTAGAGTCCGAGAATCAAGTCTTCAACAAGTTGTCGGAGCACTTTCCTGAGGATCGGTGCAACATGAATTGTGAGCAATTCATACAGACGTTGTTCGCGCTCCTGCTCATTCTGCGCGTTAAGCAGTCGCAGTAAGAGATTATCCATAATCTGGGCAGATGGTTTAGTCAGCTACTTCAGTGAGCCGCAGCGCCCACTGAGTAGACAGACGTTAGTTCTCAACAGCGGCGCTTGGTGGGTGGTTACTTGGCACGTGGTGCGTGGCCGGGAGTTTTACCTCGTTTGCGTCTTTTTGGACGAGGTTGATTCCACGCTTCGTACTTAACTCTGCCAGGGAGCTTTTTTGGGAGGTCCAAACGATCGTCGACAATTAGTTCAAGATGCACGCGGGCCACGCGCGCATATTCGACAAGCACAATCAGCGGAGGATCGAACTTATTTAGTTCGTAATCTGAGATTCGGTTGTAAGAAATGTCTTCCTCAACTCCTAAAGTCTTATGAAGTGTGGACTGAGAAAGATCGAGGGCGCGCCGAATCTGGCGAAGTTTTTGTGCAAGTCGTTCCGGTCGCCAGCGCGCGTAGCCCATCAGCCGCGACCTCCTCGGGAGACGGAGATCGCGAGATTAGGTCTATACTCTGTAGCGGATAGCTTAGGGCCGTTGCTGCGGGTCGCCGTGAGTATGAATCTTTCATACTCTGCAGCGAAGCTCATCTCTCAACTAAGTTGGAAAACGAGCTGGGCATTGGGGCATTTTCAACGGGAGGTGGCTCGCATAATACTAGATAATCGATTGCAGATCATTATATTTCTCAATGATGGTGTCCTAATTAAGGTTATTCATCCGCAGATTACGCAGATTTTATTAAACAATCTGCGTAATCTGTGGATAAAAGTCGAAACTAGCGCGCCACTCTCAGTATGTCGGGTGGAGAAAATGAGTTGACACCCCGAAATGCTGCATCTTGCAGTGAGCCTTCGTTCAGTCTCCAGGTCCGATGGTAATGACCGCTCAGCCTCGATGCCTTGTGCGGGTGCCGGCAAAGTCCATTCTTTTTGGCTCCGCTTACTGTTTCATAACTTTTGTAGCCACTTTAGAATAGGGTGCTCCACTTCGTGCAAATGATTGTTTGAGAAAACATAGTCGACATGACCATAGTCTGCCCTGAAGTTAAGCGTAATGTCCGCTGAGGTCATTAGATTTGCAGTATCAATCATGCCTGTCCCAAACCCGTTTCCCCCGGCAAAGACGATAACGGAGCCTTTGAAGTTGTGCAGGTTGTTGGAGAAGGTCCGCTCACCGGCCAGGCCGCAACTTACGTCTCGGATAGTCGGATTAGCGACATAGTCAACAAATTGCGCAATGTTTGCGTGAACCAATGGCTCATTCGCGAAAAAGAATCTGTCTTCGGCAACACTGCCAGCCAAAAAGTTGTAGCCGGGGCGAGGTGTCGTGGGCGAAAGCGGCGGCGCTGACATCGTGGCAACAAAAGCCCGGTGATTGGTGAAACCCGGAGGAAAACCTGGTATCGGCGAAGGGCCTGTCGGGTCAACGTCTGCCAGATGGCTAATCAACTTGAACCCTTGAATCCCCTGGGCATCAAAAAATACGCCGTCGGCCAGCAGATTATCGAAGAGCGCGCAGAAATTGGCGTTAATGTTGCGGACATCCGCGTTCTCATCATAGAGCGTGCCCTCAATCAGGATTGCGCCTGCATAATCGCTCGGATGAGCATTGATCGTCGCAATCGAAGCGATGCTGCCCAGAGAGAGTCCGCCGACAACGGGCTGCTGGCCCGGATGCGCTGCCTCAATTTGCTGACGGATAAAAGCGACGTCATCGAGGATGGTCTGAATTCCCCAGTCAGCCATGACCGAGCAATCAATTGCATTGCTCTCACACGATCCTGCCAGGAGTCCCTGCACTCGTTGTGAATAGCCCCAGACGTCGTAATTGCGTTTGGCAAAAAAGCCAGCGAACGAATTGTCATAATCGCCGCCGTCTCCGACTTCATAGTTCTGAAAGCCGCTACCGAGCGGCGGCAACAACAGTATCGTCCCTTCCAGCGCGGGGTTCGGAATGTTTTTGCGGACCCGCGTCATCAAAAACCGATTAAGGGGATTGCTGCCGACCTGCACGGTCGTCACGGTCCTGGTCACATTGTTCGCAACGTTTGAGCTTGTCGTGCTGATAATCTGATAGGTCTGCGCATGAGTAACGCTGCTGGCGCAGAACAACAATGCGAGGATGCATAAGCATGGGAATAGTTGTTTCATGTGAGTCTCCTTCTGGAAGCAGTTGACCCTCAACTAATCGTCGCAGCGACGCTGGTGTCAACTTAGGTGCATAAATTGGCAGCTGAATGGAAGCGTGACGAAGCACAGCAGGCGCGAGAGGATTCAGCCGTTAACTTCACACGGAAGATATGTAAAAGCGGTTTAAGAGTCAATTTCTTGGAGGCGGCGATCGGAATCGAACCGATGAATAAAGGTTTTGCAGACCTCTGCCTTACCACTTGGCTACGCCGCCATAAGGGAAGCATAAAAGATCAAGGCGGAGAGATGAAGCAGCCCGTGCTCTGAAAGCCCGCAGCTCTCGCCCTTCATCCGCCCGCCTTCATCCCAATCTCGTGGAGCGGGAGACGAGACTTGAACTCGCGACCCTCGCCTTGGCAAGGCGATGCTCTACCACTGAGCTACTCCCGCTTACTAAGAAAACCTAACAAAAACGCAGTTCTCCAAGAGGTGGAAACGAAATGTACCCCTTTTTGTACCCCTTTGTCCAGAGGCCTTGTCTCCACGATTTGTGGACCTTAATGGACCCCTTGCCGCTGAAACATGCGGAGGCGTCAAGATGTGGCATGCCGTTCTCTCGGAGCCACGGCACCGAGCGACATGGCCCAAATCCTGCCGTGAGTAAGGACGGCCCCCGGTCGTCGTCCTTCTCATTACCTGCTATCCATGATTGGCAGGTATGGATTCGGTCATGAAATTGATCGGACGACCGAACCTCATATAGAACCAGGCGACGATAAAAACGTAACTCTCTGTTGGCGGATAGCGAGAAAATTTCCTCGCAGTTGTCGTTTGAGGGTTGCTTCGTTGCTTAGGCGTTAAATCGTCGAGTATGGAGAGTTTCAACATTACAAAGTGTACTGAACCAGCGAAGGGTCGGGTGGTAGTACAGTTGCGATAGGACGATAACGCCTTCGGCGTTACTCCAAATTCAAACAACCCATTCACTTATTAAACACCGCATTGACAACAGCCAGAAACCGGTGTACACAGTGTCCGTCTCAGTGATTTGAAATTAATTCGACATCACTTCCTCCTCTGCTGTGTTGCTCTTGTCAGCCCTTCCTCCTCAGCCAGCCGAAGTGATGCACCCAAGTAAATGACGTTTGATTGAAGGTCGATCTCTGTTCCCTTGGCGACCGCTAGGTGGCAGACCGATCGAACCAACTCTCGTGGATGCACCGGGTGAGCGCAAGCACCGGCGTCTTCCTATTCAGATAGAAAAGGGTTGATGTCAATAGCCCTCACACAAACTGCGGCTCTTAGAAACCGGATACTGGCAGGTCTGCCTCATGAACAGTATGAAGGCCTGTTTTCAAACCTCACAAAAGGGAGGCTGAATTCCCATCAGATACTGTACGATGCAGGAGATGACATCCGCTGCGCTTATTTCATTAATGATGGCATGGCTTCCTTAATGTCCATTAGTCCCGAAGGTAACAGCATCGAGGTTGGTAACGTCGGTAACGAGGGAATGGTTGGTATTCCTGTACTGCTGAGACACGTTACGACGCCTCATCAGGTATTGGTTCAGGTACCGGGTGAAGCGTTGGTGGTCAGTGCGGACATACTTAGACAAGAGTTTGATAAGGAAGGTGAGTTAAGAAATCGAGTGCTCTCTTATACTCATGCGCTCGCCACCTATATGTCCCAATTAGGGGTTTGCAATCACTTCCACACCGTAGATAAACGCCTCTGTCGTTGGTTGCTCATCAGCAGTCTCCAGGTTCAATCACAAAGCTTTCACCTGACGCACGAATCTCTTGCCCAAGTGCTGGGCACCAGTCGGACCGGAGTCACGATGGCCGCAAACAAACTGCAAAGGGCTGGCCTAATTCAATACCACCGCGGCCAAATTACGATTCTTAATCACACCGCTCTGGAAGCAACCTGCTGCGACTGCTATCAAATTACCAAAGAGGTCTTCGATCACCCTCTCGGCTCCTGATTCTGCTCCAACAATCTCACCGTTATGTCAACGAGTGACAGTCAGTGATTGACGGTCAACGAGTGACCGACAACTTAACTCTTCCTTTGATATTCTGCGGCGCGTCTATCGGGTGTACCGTCAATCGGCGTTAACTAACTTAGAGCGCAGTAAGAGTTCCGCGTAACTTCCCCCTTGGAATCTGCGGCTCACTCAGCCGGAGGCATGACATGGAGTTAGTCCAAATCGCTCCCCGTTTTCGTTCTAATCAGGAACTCACAAAACGGAAGGAAACTCGCGTCGTTGAATATCCGGATCCAATTAATGTAAATGGATTGCCGTACCTTTCCGAAGGCTTCAACATCCGTCTGAATAGCGGTGACTGGGCAGCACTCTTCCCGCGCCATCATTTAATGTGGGTCTCCCCAGACCTCAACCGAACGAAAGAGTTTCTTAACCTTCAGGCTATCGGCTACGACACGCTACTCACTGAGCCGATGAAAGAAAGTTTCGCCACCTATTATTCTGTTCCGAAAACGCCGAACTACAACTCGAATCCCCTGCCAAAAGGAGAGGTGCTGGATTCGGCAATCTGTTTTTACCAACAAATGATTGCAGCTTAGGGTGCAAGTATTGTTTTTCAGGTGCTGCACCCAAGAAATATGGCGCTATCCCATGGGAAATCGCAAAGGCCGCGATAGATCTCGGAACGAGGAATGCGGTGCTGAATCGCATGATAACGGGAAGCGGCACACTCATGGTCCGCTTCTATGGCGGAGGCGAGCCAACTGAGTACTGGGATAGTTTTTCGTCCATTGTTGAATATGCAAGAGCGAGTGCCAAAAAAAGTAATGTTGCAGTTTTTGTAGCCACGATCACCAATGGTCAGATTGATCCCGCCCACTACGAATGGTTTCGGAATAACATCGATGAAATGGCCCTCTCGATGGATGGCCCACCTGACATTCAGAACGCGCAACGACCTACTGCGACAGGGAAAGACTCCTTTGATAAGACGTGGGCGTTTCTTACCAACATGGACGCCCATGATATGAACATTACTGGCATAAGAGTGACGGTAACCGCTGCCACCCTCAATCGAATGGAGGAGATAGCGATATTCTTTTGGGACAACCTCCGCAAGCCATACAACATGCAATTCGAACCCGTCTATTTTTCGGAGGTAGGAAGACAAAACGCTGAGATGCCTGGGGCGCTGGAATTTGTGGAACAGTTTCGACGGGTTGAAGACATGGCCTACCAGCGTCAGGTGCGCGGGATTCGACACGGAACGGTTTCATCGGCTGCACGACCCTTGCAGATTCGCACGGGCTCTTACTGTGATTCGTTGGAAGGGAAGGGACTATTCGTTACACCCGAGGGTTACCTGAGCATCTGTTCCGAAGTTAGCGTGCCCACAGATCCCAGGAAAGACGATTACTTTGTGGGAAAGTACGACCCGTCGACGAAACGATTTCATGTTCCCGAGCAGGGTGCCGCAAACATACGGAAAGGAGTTCCCTAGTGGTGTCGCGGTTGCTTTGCGCAGTTTTCTTGTCGTGGGGGATGTGAGCCGCGATCGCAAAACTCTGATAAGTACATCAGGCGATGGTGGTGCCAGATGGTTAGAGCCAACATTAGGCACACTTGGAGTGATGTGCGAGTAGGCAGAATGGGGTCACGAGCACGAATTGGAGACCCGCATGGTGAAGAGTTGATTTGGCTGCCTATATGGGAACTATCTGCTTCCATGGATGCTTAGATCGAAATGATTTCCTCAGCTCACGAACGAGCTATTGCTTGATTGCGGGAACAACTGGATGTGCCTAAAAACTGAGGAAAGGAGGTGAGAAATATGCGCTACGAAAAGCCCATCATTGTCACTCTGACATTGGCTGAACTCGAAAACACCCAAGTCATTGCAACGCTGCAACTGGAAGACGGTGGTGGATGTCAATGTCAAGCTCAATGTCAATGTCAATGCCAATGCCAAAACCAACCCGCTTAAACAGACCACCGGAATAGACCGGATGGTTTCATCCGGTCTATTCGGTCAACCTTGTAGACTGGTACATAGTTCCAAAGGTACATCAATGACCACATACTACCCACTCTGTGCATTCGAGAACTTGCAAGTCGAAGAGGCTGGAGCTGAAATCATCGTATTCGATTCAAAGACGAAGACGTTTCACTTGTTGAATACGACGGCACACAGCATTCTCAAGGCGTGCAACGGCCAGAATACGATCACCGATATTGCCGCCATCATTTCGAATGGTTTCGAGGCAGAAGATTTTGACTCGGTGGTTGCGGACGTCACTGAGACTGTTAAATCCTTTGAGTCCAAAGGACTGTTATGGTTAGTGGCCGACGAGGCGCAGCTATCGTCTATCGAAGCAGACCATCCCTCTGATAGTCCGCTTATTGCAATCGCGGTGGAGGGCCCCAGCAGGTTTCCCGTACTCGTTTCAGGGGATAAGGTGCTCGCCAAGCGCAGCTCATTGGAAGATCTGAAAATTGGAGACATCGTTGTTACATCGGACCAATCTCATAACCACATGGCGCATCGCATAATCTCGATAGACGCGTCCTCCACCCCGGCACAGATCACGACAAAAGGCGACGTATATTATGCACCTGATCCGCCAGTGGGAATCGACCGCGTAGTGGGGAAGGTTGTAGCTGTGCAACGTGAGGGGGAGCCCAGGTGGATTAAAGAGCATGAAAGCTCACCCGGTCCCAGGCAATCTCCGGAAGAAAAGCAAATTCGTAAACCGTCGTACAAGGGATTACAGATACTTGATCTGCGAGAAGTATCAGTCGAGTCAATTCAGAATATTGAGTCCGTCGACGAGGTGGGCGTGGTCCTCCTCTCACCTGAAAATGCTCACGCGTGGTCCAGCGTAACCGCCACGAATGTAAAGACTATGTATACCGCGCCGAAGGAATACAGAGTTTATACTGGTCAACCAGAGATTTTGCCTGAAATGATCGAGTTTCTGGCTGCACCGCTTCGCCTTATCGTATGTGGGCAACTTTTTTTGACCGCCTTTGACTCGCAACAGATATTAGTATCATTCAAAGAACTGATCGTGATCGGACGAGTGTACGTCGGTTCGGCTGAAGCAAAGTCTGCCGTCGAATCGATCGCTAATATCATCGCCGGTGGAATCTCAATTGTGCCTCCGGAGCACGTTCGCTGGCTTGGCGAATCGATTTTGGGGCCGGAGATTCAAAAG
Source organism: Pyrinomonadaceae bacterium (assembly GCA_035248565.1). Lineage (GTDB taxonomy): Bacteria > Acidobacteriota > Blastocatellia > Pyrinomonadales > Pyrinomonadaceae > PSRF01. Next base: position 22,309 of record DATFHH010000084.1, read on the forward strand.
GTGCCACTCGTGGCGGTCGGCAAGCTCGCTGTCGCGGCGGGGCTGCGAGAGATCCCGCAGGGCCTGGCGCTCTTCAGCTGACGAGTGAGAGGAAAGCATCATGCAAACTATTCTTAGAGAAGTACCGATCCTCGACTTACGAGAGGTGTCAATCGACGCGATCTCGATGATCAAATTGGTAGAAAACGTAAAGACCGTCGTTGTGAGCACTGAGAATGTGGAAGCATTCATGAAGGTGCCCAGGGTTAATGTGCGTTCACATATTATCGTCCACCCCGATGAGTCACTCTTTTTCGGCCAGATCGAGTTTAACGACAGCTTTCTCTCTAAACTCCCCGAAAATACGAAAGTCGTGATCCTGGGCCATCTGCTTATGGACGGTTTCTCAACCAGTCTATTCAACGAGCGTGTTCAGGGCCTCAGAATGTACGGGCAAATTTTCTATGCAGACAAAAGAAGTGTAGGCGCGCTGCTCGCACGTTTGGAACGACTGCAAGGTCAACTCTTACGAATGCAACCCAACGCGGTTCGATGGATCGGTGAGATAAACCTGACTCCCAGTAAACTGGGTAGTCTTGCCGGTCGACCAGTGATCGGCATCGGCCCGCTAAACATTGATCCCGGCCTCACTCCGGAGGACATAAAGAGCGGCATCAGTTCGATGGTCCACATTGGGGAGATTTCGGGGCCGGAAGAAAGCATTTGTGCGCTGTTTTCTGTTTGCGATCGGCATCTGGGAACGTACGTCGTCAAAGCAGAAGTGGCTCAGCGCGCAGCCTTAGCCTGAGATCGTAAGCATCTGTGGCTAAAACACACGGGCATGACAACGATTGCTGCATTTTTCTCGAAATCTCGGGAACTTGCGCGGAATGTTCCTGCCTATCTCAGCCTTCTTCGCATCATTTCCGCCGGCAGCCGTACGCTCTTTGCCGCGTGCCTGCTGGTTAATGTCCTGCTCGCGCAACTCCCCGCAATTTTAGCTTACACAAATCAGAACGTTATCGATTCACTCCTGTCTCAGGGTCGCGCTCCCCTGTCAATTGGACCGCTGAAAGCGCCGCTCTTCCTCGGCTGCGTCTATCTTGGCTTTTTAGTGACCCAGTATATTGGCAATCTGGTGCTGATCCACTTGAGCGAAAGCCTGACGGAAAGCGGTTCCAAACATATCCACACCGAGATCATTAAGTCGGCAAATCGGTTGGAAGGTCTTTATTACTTCGAGAACCCTGCCTTTCATAATCGCAGGTCACTGCTCGAACGGGATGCTTTGTACATCCCGATGAACATCCTGCGCTTCGCTATCGATATCTCCAGTATCACTGTCACCATCTTCTGCATGGTGCTGCTTCTTTTTGGTCTTCATCCACTCATCCCGTTTTTAATCCTGCTCTCAGGAATACCGGATGTGCTGGCCCAGAAAAAAGCCCATCGGCTCATTTATGAAGGCATCAGGGAAACAGCACACGAGGAACGAAGAAGAGAATACTTTCGCTCCGTGTTGCTCGAGGAAGAGCATGCAAAGGAAGTCAGGCTTTATAACCTCGCCGGCTTTTTCATAAACAAATACAACGATGCGTTCGAGAACGTGCTTGACATCGTTATGCCTATCAGAAGGCGGCAAATAAAGAACTCGATTCTCAGCCGGCTGTTGCTTTCGCTGGCAACGATCCTTCCTTACCTCTGGACGATCGGCAAGGCAGTTCGCGGTGAGATCACGCCGGGGCATTTAGTCGTGTTCATGACCGCCATCGTCGTGATCCAGCAACAGATGGCAAGGACCGCACAGACGCTCGCGGGCCACCAGGATGTTATTTACGTCATGAGAGAACTGGCCGCGTGGCTGCGAATGAAGCCGGATCTGACGCCGGCGCCGGTCGCAGTTCAGGTAAGGAGAAAGCCCGAGCTGTCGCCGCAAGTCAGGGTTTCGAATCTATGGTTTAAGTATCCGGGTTCCGAGCGAGACGTGTTGAAGGGACTGGACCTAGAGATACCGAAAAGGAAGTCGCTGGCGATTGTCGGGAAGAATGGATCGGGAAAGACAACCCTGGTGAAGCTGTTGTGCAGGTTATATGACCCGGCACAGGGTACGATTTATTACGACGGCGCCGACATTCGGTTGATTAATCTCGACGACTTGCGAAACTCGATAGCAATCGTCTTCCAGGATTTCATTCGTTATCACTTCACAATCAAAGAAAACATCGCGCTGAGAAACGGAGCTGACAGTCTCATTGGAGTGTCTGAAGCTGCGGCAATGACCGGCGCGGCGGAGTTCATCGATCCATTGCCGCAGGCATACGACACTCTGCTGGGTAATCAATTTATGGGCGGACGCGAATTATCCGGCGGCCAATGGCAACGGCTGGCTCTCGCGCGAGCTTTCTTTCGTAACGCCGGTCTGCTGATCCTGGATGAACCGACTGCATTACTGGATATCGCCACCGAGGCCCGGATTTATGCTCAGTTCAAGCAGATGACTGAAGGCAAGACGTCGCTGCTCATATCCCATCGACTCTCATCAGTCCGGATCGCGGATCACATTGCAGTGATCGACGACGGCAAGGTGATCGAACTCGGAGATCACGAAAGTTTGATGGGCCTGGGTGGAATTTACAACGAGATGTTCATCATGCAAGCAGAGCGCTTTCGACAATCACGGAGTGCATCAGCTCTCATTTAATAACAATGCCTCGTCAGTTGCTGAACAAACTCAAAGTGGTCGTTCGTGTCTGGAGGTTTCTTTATAAATACCAGAAATATGGACTGCTGTGGGGCGTAGCGCTTGTTGCTATCGGTCTGTATCCCGCAATCGCCGCGTGGCTCTCCAAAAAGGTTATCGATTCGATCTTCCAGCCGCCTCCAGAGCATCTCGTAAGCTGGCTTTCGGACGCCTTTTTCTTCGGCATTACTTACGGCGTCGTCACATTTATTCACGGGATAATCAGCACCTCTTCCTCCATTGAGCTGGTCACGCTCAAAGACAAGAACACTCGCGTTACCGATCACCTGTTGATGGAAAGAGCGGCGAGCACGATCGACATCACAGCGTATGCACTGGCGCAGACCAGAGATCAGATCCGTTTAGCCTCGATGGGCGGCCGCGCTCTGCCAACTTGTTTCACCGGGAGTGTCGAGCTGCTTCAGAACTTCGTGGGCACGATCAGTTTGTCGATCATTCTCATTTATTATCATCCACTCGTCGCCGCGATTGTCCTCATTCCCGCGATACCGCTGTTATTCAGTCAGATAAAAATTCGCGCTAACACCTTTGCAGCGCTGGCATACAAAAGCCCGTTGTATCGTCAAATGCATTACCTGCTCGAGTTGATGCTCGGCAATGCCACGGCCAAGGAGATCAGGGTCTATCGCACCGGCAGCTTCTTCCTCGACAAATACACGAAGGCGGCAGACGAGGTTATTAAAACCTCACGAGATCTACGCTGGAAAGCTACGACAAGTGGCATAGCCCTCGGCTCACTGGCTGCTGCCGGAATCGGCGGGGCTTACATTTACATCATCTATCTGGCGACGACGAACACGATCGGCATTGGCGACGTGGTGATGTATGGCACCTCCGTGTTCTACGCCGGCGGGTCGATCCGATCCCTGGTCCAAAGCGCATCAATTTTGTCCGCCCAGGTTCTTTCGGTTGAGAAGTTCTTTTCGTATCTGGATCAACAGCCTGCGGAAGCCACGAGTAAAGAAAGCTCTGACGCCACCGGAACTGAGGAGTGGGCGATCGAAAATGTCAGTTATTCATATCCGGAACTGAAAGAGAAAGCACTCGAGAACGTAAGCTTCCAGATCAGATCGAAAGAGAAGATTGCCATAGTCGGTCTTAATGGCGCCGGCAAGACTACTCTGATGAAACTGATGCTGCGTTTACTCGATCCTGACGCAGGAGCCATCCGCTTTCGTGGCGTCAACCTCAAAGCCTGGGATGCACTCGCACTCCGAAAAACTTTCGGTGTTGTGTTTCAGGATTTTTCGAAGTTCAAACTCACGCTCTATGAGAATATTGCCCTCGCTCTAAACGGCGGGTCTGCTTCTAATCATCGTGATGCTGTCCTCAGCGCCGCGCGGGTAGCTGGAGTCGACGAGATTGCGAGCCGTGTTCCGCAAGGATACGAAACGCAACTCGGAAAAGAGTTCCTGAATGGCACTGATCTGTCGGGCGGGCAGTGGCAACGCATTGCCTTAGCCAGAGGATTTGTCAGGAATGCAGAAGTGATCTTTCTCGACGAACCCACCGCTTCTCTGGATGCGACAACAGAGAAGGTGCTGATCGATCAGTTAATGGTCCTTGCGCAGAACAAGACGGCGATCATAATATCTCACCGCTTATTTGTGACGCCGATGGTCGATCGAATACTCGTACTCGAGCACGGCCGCCTGGTCGAAGAGGGAACTCACCAACAACTCATGAAACAAGACGGTGTCTATGCGGAGATGTTCAAAACTCAGGTGGGAATGTACTGGCCCACGGCCCAGTAGAGGTAACTTATGAATCGAGTCCTCGAAACGGCATTACAAGACTTGCGCTATGCCGGACGCATTCTGCGAAAGTACCCTGGGTTTTCGCTCGCTATCATACTTGCCGCGGCGCTCGGCATCGGCGCCAATGTGACGATCTTCAGTGTCCTCGATGCCGTAATTCTGGAGCCGCTTCCTTACAAAGATCCCGATCGGCTCGTTCGACTTTCGGAAAGTAATCTCGGGCAGAGTCAGAATGAATCTCCTGTTTCCGTTCCAAACTTCCAGGACTGGCAGCGCCAGCAGTCTTCGTTCGAGGAAGTGTCGGCATTGGAGTTGGCGACTTTCAATCTCACCGGGAGAGGTGAGCCACAGCGAGTCGCGGCGGCACGCATCAGCGCTAATCTGGTGCCGATGTTGGGAGTTAACCCTGCGCTCGGGCGGACTTTTCTACCGGAAGAAGAGAAGCCCGGAAAAAATAAGGTGGTGTTGTTGAGCGATGCTCTCTGGCAGAAGCAATTCGGCGGCGATCGATCGATAGTCAATCAAACGATCCAACTGAATGGTGACAGTTATACGGTAGTCGGCGTTATGCCTCCGGAATTCCAATTCGCTTGGGCGCGAGAGCTGTGGGTCCCGTTCGTGGTCGATCCACAGAAAGAGCCCTGGCGCGCCGACCGCACCAATCGCAACCTGTCTGTGTTTGGACGACTTAAATCCGGCGTTACTGTTGGTCAGGCAAACTCAGACATGGAGATTCTTGCTCAGCGACTCGAGCAACAGTTTCCGAAATCGAACACCGGCTGGCGCGTGCGCTTGAATACGTTTTACGAGTGGATCGTGCCGAAAGAAGTGCGCAAGTCGATGGTGGCTTTGTTTGTCGCAGTCAGCTTGTTGTTGTTGATTGCGTGCGTAAACGTGGCGAATCTGCTTCTCGCCAACGCCACGACACGCCAGCAGGAGATGGCTATGCGGGCTGCGTTGGGCGCATCGCCGGCGCGCCTGGTGCGACAACTAATAATCGAGAGCCTATTGCTGGCAGGCTTGGGTGGCGTTCTGGGGTTAGGATTAGCTTTTTGGGCGACGAGACTGATTGCCTCGGCTAAGGGGCTAAATATTGCGCGCTTGAGCGAGTCAGGCATAGACGGTTCTGTTGTTGGTTTTACCTTACTCGTCACCATGCTCACCGGGTTGATCTTCGGGCTGGCGCCGGCGTGGTGGGCCTCGCGCGTGAATCTCACGGACAAACTCAAAGAAGGCGGCAGAAGCGATGGTGGCCGGGTGCCACATCGTTTGCGCAGCGCGTTGGTGGTGGCTGAAGTCACCATGGCCGCGGCGGTGCTGGTTGGTGCAGGGTTGCTGGTGACTATGTTGTCGCGTTTGCGAGCGGTGCCGTTAGGACTTACGCCAGATAATGTTTTTACGATGCAGATTAGTTTGCCTGAATCGAAGTATGGTCAGAAGCAACGTATCGATTTCTTCAATCAACTGCTGGAGCGGTTTCGCGCTGTTCCCGGCGTTGTTGACGCCGCGGCGGTAGAGCAACCTCCGACTTCGATTAGCACCTGGAACATGGAAATCATGCTGGAAGGGAACGACGCTGCCATTAATACAACTCGCTCATCGGCCGCAGCACACGCTATTACTCCACGTTATTTCCAAACAATGGGCATTCCGTTGTTACAGGGCCAGGATTTTGCCACTCATTATCGAGCTGACCAGCCGCTTGAATTGATAGTTAACGAAACGTTTGCGCGTCGTTATTGGCCGAATGAAAGTGCCATTGGCAAGCGTTTTCGTGCTGGCTCAAACAATCCCGTTGGCACAGTTGTGGGCGTCGTTGGAGATGTGCGTACGCTCAACTCACAGCAAAGCCCGGCGCCTGCTTTCTACTTTCCATATGGTTACATTGGCATGCCGGGATTGGTTGTGATGGTGCGTACAGCCGCTCAACCTGAAACATTTGCGGCGCCGCTTCGCGCTGAAGTGCGCCAGCTCGACAGTGAGCAGCCTGTCTATAACATGCGGACGATGAACGAAATCGTCGCCGTCGCCACCGCTCAGCAGCGTTTTCAAGCAGTCTTATCGAGCCTCTTCGCCATTATAGCTTTGCTACTGGTTGCGATCGGGATCTATAGCGTAGTGGCTTATATGGTGAAGCAGCGCCGGCGCGAGATTGGAGTCAGGATGGCTGTGGGAGCGAGTACACGGAACATACTAAGGATGGTCATCCTTCAGGGCATGAGCAATGTACTGCTTGGTCTTGTTCTCGGATTGGCTGCCTCTCTTGCGTTAACACGATTAATTGGCAGTTCGGTTTTTGGACTTACGACAACAGCAACTGACCTGCGCATCTATGTCGTGGTGGCACTAGTGCTCATTAGCGTCGCGTTCATCGCCTGCTACCTGCCTGCCTGGCGGGCAACAAAGATCGATCCATCGCTGGTACTGCGAAGTGAGTAAGCCACAAAAAAGTTAGACAACTGACGATGCACCGTAGCGAGTTCAACTTTGCTAAATCCTTTGAGGCCGTTAATGCGAGTCACTTTGTAGTGTTCAAGCAAATCGCCATCTATTTTCGCTATGTCTTTGTCGCCAAAGAACCGGAACCAGTTGATTAAGTACCCTATGCACTGCTCTAGCGCCCCGTATGCCAGGGATGACAGCATCGTTCGAGTCGTAAGATGCTTCCATATAACGCGTCGTCTTGGCGTACTCAACAAGCTGTCGGAAAGTTATCTTACCTGCTACGAGTTCGGTCGGGCCCTTTTCTAGCAGCTCAGTTTCCAGCTTAGTCCGTAGAGTCTTCGCATCTGTTTTGGTGTTGACTTCGGAATGACGTAATAGCTCTCTTTTGTTACCGTTGTTGTCTTCGTAGCGAATGCGTGCGTACCACCTGCCATTAATCTTGCGTGTGGTGCGGCTGAGTATTCTCATCGCGCACCTCCCGCTTGACGCTGCTCTTTGGTGTTGTTTGCCATGTCTTTCTCTCCGTTTGCGCGGGCCTAGAGCCGGTCTAAGTTTACCCCTTTGGTTTACCCCTTTCTACGTGATTTTCAGGACACAGCGTGACATTGCGTGACACTGAGTGACACAAGATTTGAGGGTCTTACTTAGCGTTTGCGATTTCTTAGGAATGGAGAGGTGCTCTGGAGGGCTTGGCAAGGCGATGCTCTACCACTGAGCTACTCCCGCTTTGAGCACGTGCGATTCTAATGATTCAGATGGTGATGTCAAGCGAGGGTTTGCCGCCGAGGGCCACAAAAGCAACGCAAACGGTGCAACGTTCAGAGGGGATCAACCCAATGCCCATTGCACCGTTGTTTAACCCTAAGTCTCACGCCGGTACCTGCGCGCAACCGTCGAGTCTATGTACCGCAGTCTAAGCGCGACTAAAATTCTCGTCAACAAATCACCGCAAAATAAAACACAGATCACGCAGACTCAGAATGGATTTCGTAATCAATCAAAGAGTATTGCACAACACTCCTGGGTTCGCCCGTATGACACGTGAGTCTGTTTTGAAATTCAGACAAGTAACTCTTGAGATAAACCTCGTGAACCTTCGCATCAATCTCCGAGAAGAACCTCACGCGCCACTCGTTAGGCTTTAACGGGTTATAAGTCAGAAACTTCAGATCGCCAATCCCACGAAATCCAGTTTCACGACGAGCGAAAAACTCCGCAGCCTGAACTGGAAAGGAGTAGCACGAGCGTCCGCGAAAATTCGCTAACACGATCCTGCGCTCGTAATACTCTCGAACGATCAGTTTCGTAGTCTCTTCCGTAAGATGACCGTAGAAAAGACCATCGGGAAAGCAAACGACATTCGCGGCAAATCTATCACCACCAACATGAGAGCACTGCCAAACCGCAGAATCTCCAACCAGCGTCCTGATAGTCTTGTAAACAGGAATGCCGAATTTTGCACAACACTTGTCACGCTTCCCATGCGTGCACACCAGGAAAAGAGGACCGTCCCATCGCGTTGCCCCGACAAGTGAGCCGCCGCCTAATACCAAACCTAGATCCAGATCCAGCAATTGCTCGTACTCGGAAAACTCGTACTTGAGAATCGACGAGGAAGCCTCGCGCGAGTGGACCACAAAAAGTGTGAGAGGTTCTTTAACCTTTCTCGACTGCTTAATCAACAGCACCCGCGAGCGAGGAACCTGCTTGAGCGTGCTTGCCAAGTGAATCTTCACCGCTTTTGGGAGTGCGCTTTCACTAAATGCTTTTGCGCCCCACGGTCGTGGGTATTCAAGCAGGAGCCATGCGTCTCCGATCGACGCAGTGCCGAAAGCGTTTTCGCCGGCTTCAATGGATCGTACAGAGCAAAACGCGGCAAGCTGATCAGACATTAGGGTTCCACGATCGCGACTAATCCATTCATGAGCAATTCTCTTAAGAAGATCCTGACTCTTCGCTCGTCAACTTCGCTTTTCACAACCTCGCACAGCTCAGACACAGAACAAACTCGATGTTTGTCGAGATGGCGAAGTATCGGCAGCGCCTCAACCGCCAGGCGCCAATGTTTTCGTTGAGACGAAAAGCGGACCACACCTGATTCAACTTTCAGCTCGAGCGGCCGGGACGTAAGCAATCTGACGAGCATATTGCCCGAAGGCAAACTGTCAGCGAACGGCGCGCAGTCGAGACTGAGCCGCGGCCGTGAAGCAGCAGTCGCATCGAGATCTGAGAGGTATCGATCGACAATCTCATCGTCCCACTCTGCCACCAGCTCCCGCAGCATCTGCGTCAGGTGCGCTTGAATAGTGTCTCGAGTTGCAAAGCGCGGCAGATCCATCCGAAACAGCTCGTGCGATCGCATCCTGTTCACGACCCAGCGCAACAGGTCCAGCCCGACGCGGTTATGTACTCCAACTGTCAGATGTAACGTTGGTTCATTCAGTGGATAGGCCACGTGCCAGAAGCCACGCGGGATATAGAGAAGGTCGCCGGCTTCGAGTATGTGTTCCCACAGAGGTGGCCCAGTTGGTTTCGGCTCCTTGGGATCTCCCGCGAGCGGATAGGGCAGCGTCATGCCGTTGATCATCCATCGCTTGCGACCAGTGACTTGGATGATGAAGACGTCGTGATCATCCCAATGAAGATCAAAGCCGCGTGAGGTCTTCCATCCTGCGTAAGCGTTGATCTGAATGCGTTCGTGAAAGAAGAGTTCGAGAGCTTCAGCTAAAGCGCGCAATGGTTCGTACAACTCGTCAACAGCGTCGAGAACTAAAGTTGCGCCCTTGTTCAGTTCCTCCGTGAGTTTGTCGTAACGAAGACGTGGAACGGCGATTCGCCTTTGACCAGGTCTAGTATGACGAATATAACTGCTGGGCTGGAGCCTTTCGCCATCACGTGTCAGCCGGAGGCGCGGAAAGTCGAGGCGATGCTGCTCCAGCGCCTGGTTCAGACGTTGCCAGGGAAAGAGGTGCGAGAATTTATCAGGAGCGCCCGAAACATGCTTGAAAGTCCTGCCCCAAAAATTCGCGAGAAACTCATCGATGGTGAGGGGACTAAGAAGATGGTCCAACCTCATAGGAGCCAGCGCGTCCATTGAAATTCAAACGCCACGACGCTACTAGTCCGTACCGTCAGCGTCGTCCACTGTGTCGGTGTCAGTTTCGTCAGTGGCATCGGCGTCGCCGACTGTGTCCTCAGTATCTGTGTCAGCCTGCACGTTGTTGTTGTCGTCGACGACCGCGGTGAAGTCGAGCGAGTGTTCAGGCATCGGATCGACGGACAGCAGCAAACCCGACTCGTCGGTTTCGGTGTTGTGTTCTTCAGACATTGAGCCTCCTCCGTCCTGTAGTGAAAGCAGAGAAAGTTAGCGCTTCCTCTATAAATGTTCATGCCGACTGGGGGTTTACTCGTTGGGTTATACAGTGTCTCTGGATGAGAGGCAAGATTGGAGCGCCACTGGAACGAGGCACCTCCTTGGAGTGCGGCGGCCTGGCGCCGCTTTGGCCTCAATCAGGAACGATTGATAACAAAGCGGCGCCAGGTCGCCGCACTCCAAGGAGGCGCTTGTAAGTACGCGGTTGTCAGAACTATTTAGAAACGCCCTCTAGCTTAACTATTTAGAAAAGCCCTCTGAATTCCTTGGTAGCCTTGGGCTCAACGAGCCCAAGGCGGTCCCTTGCCAAAATTGAAATTGCGCCAGTGATGATTTGCTGGTGGCAC
>DATFHH010000085.1:0-188225 GCA_035248565.1 Pyrinomonadaceae bacterium
AGGTTTCGGTGAAAGAAGTTGATTTGTGCGAACGACTGGAGCGTCTACTGGCGGCAGGCCCAAAGAATTCAGTGCAATTATCCTCTGGTAGGTTTACGGGCAATCGAGAATTTGCGGATTGTGTAGCTCGTCTGCGAACTCTGTAATAAAGGCTTCGGCCTGTTCTGTATTCTTGAATATGAACGCCGTATTGAAGTCGGTGGAGAACAGAGTAGGAACGCCTGAGATGTAACCTTGAAATGTGACTATTATTACGCCGGTCTCCGTTTCTCCACCTGCTGTATGAATCCGCCGTAGTCGTTCCATCATCGCCTGATTGATCGCCTCAGCATAGAGTTCATCCGCATTGGGAATGCGACCGATCTCCAACAAGTGAACGTTAGTGCCAAGAATTGCTAGCAAAGCTAGTCCAGCTCCGTCAGTTCCTATTTCCGCATCTTCTGGCACATCCATTAACCAATCGAGCAGTTCATGTTTAGTTGTTGGCATTAGTTGGCTCTCTTTCTTCTCGCGCAGACAGTTGACTCCAGTAAATCCAGACATCGCGGCCCAACTCACTTCCAGCCGTTCCTGAATGACAGCGTTTATCTGCGAGTTGGACCGCGATTGTTTTCCAGGAACCTATTGGGCTTTTGCTTTCTCGATTAACGCGATCTCTTTAGTGAGCACGTCACGAAAGCGCGTGAGAATGGCAATGAGCAAATTGATCTTGGCGAGGGATCGACGACGCTCTCGCTTAGTCCCCAAAAAGAATTCGATCTGGACTCTGCGCCGGCAATCGGCAATGGTAAGCATGTTGTGACCCCACCTGTATTCGCCCTCGTTGGAGGACTCAACCTCAGCCAAGATATGGGACGTATAACCGGTTGAGACAGGGGAGAGGAATGAACGCTTGCGAAGAGAGAAAACATTTTTCATGTTAGCAACCTCGGAGGAAGTAAGTACGTGAGACCTCCGACTGTCCGCGCGAACGATTCGTAGTGTCGCGCCTAATTGAGAGACAGGGAGGCTGGAAACGCCAAGAACGCAGCGTGTGGCTTATCTGGTCCAATTCAACAAGCTTTTGCGTTATGGACCAGGGCCGGCGAAATCCTTTTTGCTGACGGTAACGCCAACCGAGTAGCCGACAGCTACTTCCTCTCCAGGTGCGGGAACTTGATCGACAATCAATCCGGGTTGAAGGGCCGAATCGTAACGTGTCGCCAACAGTCGAATGTTCAAGTTAGCGGCATGAAGCTTCCTCTCGGCGTCTTCATAGGTCAGTCCTTTGACGACTGGCACCTTAGTTTGAACTGGTCTAGACCGGCGCTCACGTTGGACGTCAAGTCTCAGCGCCAAAAGCGCAATTGCTGGTAAAACGACAGCCGAGAAAAGGACACATACAACTAGCAGCGTCACAAGAATTTTGATAAGCCGTTTGTGTTTGCTTCGTAGGGTGTAACCAACGAGGACGCCAAGTAAAAATCTCATTAACGACGGTTCCTTTTGGAGATCCTTAGTGAATCACCGACTCGTTAACCGCTTCTTTTTTCTTATTGGTTGTGTTGAGGAATGTTGAATGAGGAAAAGCGGGGGAGGTGTCAAAATTAGTCAGTCACGGAGGTTCAATTCACCCGCAACATGGTTAAGAATCGCTGAGGTTGCACGTTGCGCTATCGGGTGGTTTCGGGAGTTCATGAAGTAGACTCTCGGGTGCGCCGTGTGAGATCCGCTAACTATCCGGTTTCCGTACCGTAGGCCGCGTGGGTATGATTGCCACGATATAAGACAAGGCGGACTATGACAACCTTCGCATTGGATTTAAAGGGAAAACGTTCCGAGTTTGGCGAGAATTTAAGACCGTGCCGCGAATAGAACAACAGTATCTTGATTGCAGTATCTACCTCTACAGAACGGAAGCCTCGGCGCGGGCTGGGGAAAACGCTGGGGGCAGCGGTTTTCTTGTTAGCGTGCGAGCTAAGCCCCCCTTCGATCGCGAGTTCTATCCTATGCCGAGGACTACAGTGTTGCCGCCCGAACACATTTACGCCGTAACCAACAGGCATGTAGCGCGGCAAGGATTCCCGGTAATCCGATTGAACATGATTGATGGTCAACAGGATGTCATTCCGCTCACGCACGAGGATTGGATTCCGCATCCTGACGGTGACGACTTGGCGGTTGTGGCAATAGAGCTACCAAAACACAAACACCGTTACTATGCAGTCACTAACTATTCGTTTGTGAAGCAGGTGAACGCTTTCTCAGACTACGGGGCGGGCGACGACACGTTCATGGTGGGGCGGTTTATCAACCATTCAGGCAAGCAACGCAATACTCCTTCGTTACGCTTTGGTAGCATTGCGATGTTGCCCTTTGAAAAGGTGAAGCTGTACGACGGTTTCATGCAAGAAGCATTTCTTGTAGAGACTCGCTCAATAAGCGGCTTTAGCGGTTCCCCAGTTTTTGTTTACGAACCTCGCGGAGGCTCTTTCATTACAGAGTCCGGTCGGGAAAGTAGTATCACCGACCTTGTGAGTCGTCCACGATTGCTTGGAATTGATTGCGGCCATGTTCCAAAGCACGAGAAGATTATTGATGGCGCAGGGAATCCACATAGCGACTGGAAGGTCAACGCTAATACTGGAATGGCTATAGTGATTCCCGCTTGGCGACTGGACGATCTGCTCTATAGACCGGAGTTAGTTATGCAACGAAGACAAAAAGAACAGCAAGACCGAAAGCAAAAAGAAGAGGAAGAAAAGGTCGTTCCTGACGTCGAAAACCCACAGCCGCCGTTCACGCGGGAGTCTTATGAGGAGGTATTAAGACGCGCTAGCTGGAAAATGTCTGAACCGCAATCCAAAGGTCCCGACAAATCAGACTAGCTACGATTAGATCAATTGCTACGTGAAATCCATGACCTAACGGGTTCTATTTCACCTACATCGCTGCACGTTTGTTGAGTATGTCCCTCATCTTGTCGTTCACCTTCTTCGTCAGGTGGTAGTACCTATACGTCATAGAGATGTCAGTGTGGCCCAAAATTTTTGCCAGCTCCTGCATCTCCATACCAGCGTCAGCCATGCGAGTTGCAAACGTGTGCCGCAAGTCATGAAAGCGCACTGTAGGGATACCGGCCTCCTTACGTACAGCCTCCCACACCTTGCGTAGGTTCACGCTGGCGCTTGCGAACACCGGTTCGTCGGGGTCGTCGGTGTTCCTCTGAAGTTTGAGTTTGAGCAGTTCGGCTTTCAATCGAATGCTAACTGAAATCTCCCACTGCTTCATGTTCTTATCCTTGTAGGTCGTGATGGTCACTTCTTCAGCTTTGAAGTTGACATGTTTCCACTTTAAGAACTCGACCAGGCTGGACCATCGAGCGCCAGTCTCAAGCGCTGCAATGAACACCGGAATTGTATGACGACGGTCCGCTGTCTGAAGGGCCTTGAACAACCGTTGCTCTTCGGCATCGGACAATACGTGTTCGACAGCACCTTTTTCAGCAGCAACCTGGATCAACTGTTTGCCAGCTTCAGTTTTGAAGGGATGATCGAAAACCCACTTTTTGGACAGCGCAACACCAAACATCTTTCGCGCTTTGCATAGCTCACGATCAACGGTAGCGATGCTAACCGTCTTTAGACGGCGTGCCTTGTACTTCTCGAGGGCCTCATCGTCAATTTTGGTTATATCCTTGTCGCCGAAGTACTCGACCAACTTCTTTATAGAAGAATGGGCTGCCTGGACACTCCTGACACCGCTTATCTTTGAGCCATCTTCGCTATAAGTGGCCGGTACATAGAAGCGGGTCTTCACGTATTCAGCAAGCTGCCGGAACGTGACCTTACCCGCTTCAAATCTGGCTGTTCCTTTTTCTAGAATCTCTGCCTCAAGTTGAGCGAGTCTGGTCTTTGCTGCACTCTTATTGTCGGCAGTGCGCATGATCTCGTGAATCTTGCCGTTGTTGTCTTCAAACCGGATGCGGGCGCAGTGCTTACCTCTTTTCCGGCGGATTGTTCGTTGAAGTATTTTCAATTTGCACCTCTGTCTTGGCGATGCACTCGCCACTTGAGCACGTTAGTAGGGTTGGCCCAAGCCACCGCTAGTGTACCCATTTGGCATGCCCCGTTTCTACGTGGTTTTCAGGACACAAGGGGACACATTCGGATCAGAAAGATTCGATTACTTGCCGAACGCACTCGTCACATGAGCACGTCGATACGTTGGCCCAAGCCACGGTATTGTGTCCCCCTTTTTGTCCCCCTTTTGAAATGGTTTTTGGGACACAAGAGGACAACAAGGAACACAGAGGGAGACAAGAAACAGGCCGTTTTTATTGATGTTTTCTATTTTGTTCAGGAAAACCGGAAGGTAAAGATCGGTCCGGAGGCGAACGCTCTAATCCACTGAGCTACGCGGGCCTAAAATAAAATCTCAGTTTCAAAGAGGTAACTAAGAATGTACCCCTTTTTGTACCCCTTTTTTGCACCACTCGTCAATAAAGGGTTTGGGGTCAATCGGGCGGCTTTGGTAATGGGCCAGATTGACGGATTACATGCTTTCAATCTGAATCATTGGGTGGTCATTACTCACTCGCCGCATGCTACAATTCAACTTACTCGTAGGCTGCTAGTGATAGAGCAAGAGCCAGAGATAGAATGCCTTCCCTCATCCTTGCAACGATTCAGCAGTGCGTTAAAGATGGCAATTATCTCGTCAAGAGCCATGCTGTGATCCACGCATTGAAAGAAGGGTTCGACCGGGCGAATATGGTTGAAGCCGTTCTAAACGGCACCATAATCGAAGATTATGCTGAGGCCAGAAGAGTGTTAGTATGTGGGAAGACGATGGTAATGTCAGCCACAGAAATCTATTTGCACGTTGTATGTGAATACGCCGATCTTATTTACATTGAATTCGTGACGGCTTACATTCCAGACGAGCAAGAATGGGAGAGTCCTCCGTTTCGTCGACGCAAAAAGACATGACAAATATGACCAATCAAACTGTTCCAATTTGCGGCGAACACCAGGTTCCAAAGGAATGGAAAGCGACTACGTTTGTTTACGATGATGACGGTATTTCGATCGAAGTGCCGAACGTCAACGCTTGGGTCTGCCCCATTGATGGCGAAGCCTCATTCACTTCTGACACAACAGATGAATTGATCGAAACTGTTCGCGATCTTGTCACACCTGCCAAGCGAGCCCGCGAACGTCGCTCTATGCCAACCGAGTATATCGTTCGCGTTGCCTAAAGATCTCTGTGGAAGTGCGACCACTCAGATTCACCGAATTGTCCAATCGCTGGAGACATTTGAGCATAGGCGAAAAGTTTTGTGATTTTTGTGCTTCTTTGTGGCTAGCTAATCCAGCGATGAATCGTGGCGACGATCCAGAATGAGACTGCAGCGACCAGGCCGGCGGCGGGGATGGTGAGAACCCATGCCCAAACGATCCTTCCAGCGACACCCCACTTCACCGCCGACAATCTGCGAGTGGCGCCGACGCCAACTATAGAGCCGGTGATCGTGTGAGTCGTCGAAACCGGTGTCCCTGTCAGTGTCACATACGCGAGCGTCAGCGCGGCCGCAGTTTCAGCACAGAACCCACCGACGGGTTTCAACTTCGTGATCCGCGTTCCCATCGTACGCACAATTCGCCACCCGCCCGACAACGTTCCGAAAGCAATTGCAGCATGTGCAGAGAGCACTACCACCGTCGGGATATGAGGCAAAGTTCCGTCCGCGCCATACGCCATGCCCCAAACGCCACCAGCCGTAAGCACAGCGGTAATGATTCCCATCGTTTTCTGTGCGTCATTGCCACCATGGCCCAATGAGAACGCCGCCGCCGATAAGAGTTGACCACGCCTGAAGATCTTATCGACGCGCGAAGCTGAAAACCGTCGAAAGGTCCAATAGACCAGCACCATCAACGTGAATCCCAACAACATGCCAATCAGCGGCGAGAGCACGATGAATTTCAGCGTGCGAAGCCATACTTCCGTATTGAGCAGACCACTGATGCCGCCGTACGCAGCGATGCCCGCACCCGCATAGCCGCCAAGCAAAGCATGTGAACTGGACGTCGGAAGCCCGAGATACCACGTGATCAAATTCCAGATAATCGCGCCCAGTAGTGCGGCGAGCAAAACGTAGAGACGCAAGTCAGGACTGATGAGATCCATTCGCACGCCGTCGCCAATCGACTTCGCGACACGCGTGCCGAACACAACAAATGCGATGAAGTTAAAAAAAGCAGCCCAGAGCACCGCAATTCCCGGCGATAGAACGCGCGTCGAAACTACAGTCGCGATCGAATTCGCGGCATCGTGAAAACCATTGATGTAATCGAAGATAAGCGCCAGGAAGACGAGGATGATGACGAAAGCCAGGGTTGCGCTCATGGGCAGATTGCCGATTGCCAATTGCCGATTTCCAATTTGTTTGTTCCAAATCTCGCCTCAAAAATCGGCAATTGGCAATCGGCAATTGGAAATGATCTAGTTGTGCTTGATGATCACGCTCTCAATAATATTGGCCACGTTCTCGCAACGATCGACAGCGGCTTCGAGTTTCTCGTAAACCTCTTTCCACTTCAGAACGGTCAAAGCATCCGGTGGATCGTGAAACAGCTCGGCGATAGCGGCGTGATAGATATCGTCGCCTTCGTTCTCCAGCCGATGAATCTCGACCAGACGCTGCGTTATATTTCGTGGACGTCGCAGCGTGGAGACGATCTCCTTGAGTTGTTCCGCCATGCGCTCGATCACGTCGGCGAAATCGAGCGCATAGTCAGTGATCTCTTTAACGTCGAAGATAATGATCGCGCGCGCTGCGTCGTCGATCAGGTCGACGATGTCGTCCAGCGCCGTCGACATCATGTAAATGTCTTCACGGTCGAATGGCGTGATGAACGACTTGTTCAGCCGCGTTGAAATAGTGTGGGTTAGCTCGTCACAGGCATGCTCCACACCTTTAATGCGTTGCGCATACTCAGCGTACTCGTGGTTCTTGTCAGCCAACATTTCCCTTAATTCACGAGCCGCCGAAGAAATGTAGAGCGTCATCTGCGTGAACAGATCAAAATACTGTTCTTCTTTCGGAAGCAGGCTAATCAGACCCATGGCGCACCGATCTTGTCTGAACTTTATCTGAACGAAGGCCGGGACTATAACTTATGAGTCGCCGACTTGCCAAATGTAAGGCTGGTCGTATATCAAAGCCACCATGAACCAAAACCATCTTGCAGACATTCAGCAATTACTGCGGATCGAGTCCGATGCGATTGCGCAGACGGCGACTCGTCTCGACGAGACGCAGGTTGAGCGTGTGGTGGAGTTGCTGGCGAACTGCAAAGGGAAAGTGGTGATTCTGGGAGTCGGGAAGTCAGGAATTATCGGGCAAAAGATAGCGGCGACGATGACCAGCGCCGGAACTGCCGCGCTTTACCTCCACCCGTCAGACGCGCTTCACGGCGGCCTCGGAATCGTGCAGCCGGATGATGTCGTGGTAGTTCTGAGCAATAGCGGCGAAACGGATGAGATCGTCGCGATGTTGCCTTACTTGACGAATCGCGGCGTGCCGCTCGTCGCGCTTGTCGGAAACTTGAATTCGACACTCGCGCGCCGCGCTGATGCGGTGCTCGACGCGTCTGTAGACAAGGAAGCATGTCCTTTAAATCTAGCTCCGACGACGAGCACGACAGTCGCGCTGGCGATCGGCGATGCGCTGGCGATGACGGTGATGAAAGTAAAAGGACTGACTTCAGATGATTTCGCGGTGAATCATCCTGCAGGGCAACTGGGAAAAAGACTCACGTTGCGCGTCGCGGATCTCATGCATCGCGATGGCGAGAATCCGACGATAACGACAGGATCTTCGTGGGTGGAAGCGGTGCGAGCGATCAGCAAAGGTGGACTGGGCGCGGTGTCGGTTGTCGACGCAGAGGGACGATTAGCTGGAATCATTACCGACGGTGATTTGCGACGTGCGATTGAGCAGACGAATCATGAGTCGCTGGCGAAGTTGACGTGTGATGATTTCATGACGTGCAGACCAGTGGTTGCGTCGCCTGAGCTGCTTGCGTTTGATGCACTGCGGCTGATGGAGGATAGACCATCGCAGATTTCAGTGCTTCCGGTGGTTGATGGAGATGCGAAATGCGTAGGGTTGATCAGGGTGCACGATATTGTGAGGAGCGGTTTATAAATCCATCCGCAGATTTCACAGATTCACATGTCGACAATGTCCCACGCTGATCGCATTCGAAGGAGCTTCGACATCAAACCCGCGTGCATGATGTGACCGCTGCGTTCTGCTACTACTTTTCCAAGAATCGGCATGCCCAGGAGCGCGAGATCGCCGATGATGTCCAGTATCTTGTGACGCACGAATTCATCTCGAAAGCGCAAACCGGTTTCATTCAACATCCCATCCGGCGTGAGCACGATCGCGTTGTCGAGTGATCCACCGCGAATCAGATTTGCGCGACGCAGCGCTTCAATCTCATTCGTGAACCCAAACGTTCGCGCGGCCGCGATGTCACGGCTGAAAGCGCCATTGTTCAGTTCCACAAACAAACTCTGCACGCCGATCATCGGATGTGCAAAGTCGATCAGACAGTCGATCTGGTAGGTGTCTGCCGGTTCAACGCTGATGCGGCGGTTGCCTTGTTCGAATGAGACTTTCTCTCTCACGAGCAGCGCACGACGCGCCAGCGGCTGCTCGACAATGCCGGCCCGCTCGATGATCTCAGCGAAGTCTTCGGCAGAACCATCCATGATCGGAATTTCGAGATTGTCGACTTCGATGAACGCGTTATCGACACCCAAACCGCGCAGCGCAGCTAGAAGATGTTCGACTGTCGAGAGCATCACGCCGGTGCGCATCAGCGTCGTGGCATAACCGCAGTGAGCAACAGACTCGACAGTCGCGGGAATTTCAAAGCCACCGAGATCGGTGCGACGAAAGACGTATCCTGTGTCAGGTGGAGCTGGAACGAGGCGAACGTGAACCGGAACGGCAGTGTGCAGTCCTGTTCCGTGGGTTTCGACGGCACTGCCGAGCGTAGTCTGTTTGATCAAATGCCGGGACCCTTGTATCAGAGTATTAACTCGTCTAGCGATCGATTGGTTGAGCAATCAATATGCCGTGTGAAAAGCATTGTTTTTGACGCCGGACGTGTGGCACAGACGCAACAAAGCGAGCCTTGGTGAAGATCATCCGCAACACGTTTTCTGCTGAAAAGTCTCAAGAAAAATTTGTATACGCTCAGTTGCTGGAGTACACTCAGGCGCAACAACCGTCGGGACGCCAGCTTTTCGGCGTGCGTTTGAAAAAATTTAGGGCTTTCGCGCCACGTCCTGTGGCTGAAAGAAACGTAACGCCAGGGCTCCGAAGAGCAAGAGAGTGAGAGATCCTCCATCACTCTCGTGGAGAAACCGCGATGCCAGACCTTGAAATCACGTGTTCGGAGTGCAGTACTCCGTTCATGTTTACGGAACGCGAACAGGAGTACTACCGGGAACGTAACCTTACACATCCGAAGCGTTGTAAGCCATGTCGGGATGCACGGCGCGCAAGCTTCGGTGGTTCAAAAGTACAAGGAGGTGAGCGTCAGAGATTCGAGATCACCTGCGACCAGTGCGGCAAGAGTGACTCAGTGCCATTTAAGCCATCGACTGGCAGACCGGTCTTGTGCAGCGATTGTTTTAGCGCGAGCCGAGCGCAGCAAAGAAACTGAATTGGCCCAGGCCTGATTTTTAATCAATCAGAGAGTAGCCACAAAGAGGCATAAAAGGCCTTTTGTGTCTCTTTGTGGCAAAAAAGCTCAAAACATGGGTTACCAAACAATCCAACTCGAAATGCGCGGCGCGGTTTGTCTGTTGACTTTGAACAGACCTGACCGGTTGAACGCGCTAAACGTGCAAGTCGCAAATGATTTCAAGGCGGCGGTCGGTGAAGCACTCGAGCGCGGGGCGCGAGCAATCGTTTTGACTGGCGCGGGCAGAGCATTTTCCGCCGGTGGAGACCTGCGCGCCATGCAGGAGGTCGCGGAAGAGCACGGTCGAGTTGAAGCTTTCTTTGATGAGCCGCTGCAACTGTTGAATGAGGCGATTCTTCTGATTCGTGAATCGCCGGTACCGTTCATCGCTGCAGTGAACGGTGTTGCTTCGGGCGGCGGATGCAATCTGGCGTTGGCGTGTGACCTCGTGATTGCGGCTGAGAGCGCGCGGTTCAATCAGGCTTTTATAAAAATCGGCCTGACACCTGATTGTGGTGGAACTTTTATCCTACCTCGACTCGTAGGTTGGAAACGAGCCACAGAATTGTTGTTTACTGGCGAGTTAATTAGCGCGACCGCAGCAGTGAAGATGGGAATGATTAATTCAGTAACACCCGATGGAGAGCTGATGAGTACGGTGATGGCCATGGCCGAGAAACTGGCGCAAGCACCGACTGCAGCGATAGCGCAGATCAAGATGTTGTTGGAAGCCAGTACGGCGAATGATCTCAGAAGTCACTTGGATTTGGAGCGTGAGACACAAATTGAATCAGGCAAAACAAAAGATTTTGTAGAAGGCGTTACGGCATTTTTGGAGAAAAGGCCGCCGCGATTTGTTGGAGGATGACGTTCCGCAGGAACGAAGCAGATCGCGAGCCGCCTGGTAAGT
This sequence comes from Pyrinomonadaceae bacterium, assembly GCA_035248565.1. Lineage (GTDB taxonomy): Bacteria > Acidobacteriota > Blastocatellia > Pyrinomonadales > Pyrinomonadaceae > PSRF01. The sequence continues at coordinate 10,660 of DATFHH010000085.1, forward strand.
TGGGCGGCTCTTTTCATTGCCAATTGCCAATTGCCGATTGCCAATTTTTAGAAATGGCACTCGGAAATAAATCGGCAATTGGCAATCGGCAATCGGCAATTACGATGGACTCCTTGACCTACACACAGCTCCTGCGGCGCAATCGCTCTTTCAGGCGATTGTGGTCCGGGCAGGTGATCTCAGAACTCGGCAATTGGTTCAACTTCATTGCCGCGCTGGGATTGGTGCGTGTCGTGTCTCATGCCGCAGCCGAGGTAACCACAATTCTGCTCATCTCCCGGCTGGTGCCGTTCACACTCTTTGCTCCGCTCGCAGGCGCGTTTGTCGATCGCTGGTCACGTCGCACGGTGATGATCGTCACCGATCTGTTGCGTGTCGTTATCGCACTCGGCTTCTTGTTGGTGCGACGTCCCGAGGATCTGTGGCTCGCTTATCTGTGCACCGCCGCGCTGTCATTCGTGGGGACATTCTTCGAGGCAGCCAAGAACGCCGCCGTTCCGAACATCACGGGTGAACGCGATCTGCTTGCAGGAAATGCATTGATGTTTTCGTCGCGCTTCCTGTTGATGTCAGTAGGCGCGGCACTCGGTGGCTGGACCGCTGCGCACGTCGGTTACCATGCAGCGTTTATCATCAATGCTTTTTCATTCGTTGTGTCAGCGTATTCGGTGTGGCTGGTTCCTGAGAAGGACACACGAAGCCAGTCGAACGGCGTTGCCGTGGATCAGCCGCGGAGTCTTTATCGAGGGTACTGGTCTGACGTGCGCGAAGGTTGGGCTTACATTGCTACGCATGCACCGGTCGCCACGATTATCGGAATGAATATCCTGTGGGCCACCGGTGGCGGCGCGATGAACTTGATCGCCGATCGCCTTGGTGCTCTCGTTTTTTCTGGCGACAATGGCATCAGTCCTGATTCAGCAGTCGCGGCCTTCTATTTTGCCGGAGGGTTAGGTCTGTTCATCGGGATGATTATCGCGCGGCGCGTTGGTGGATTCTTTGAGCTCAAAAAACGAACCGTCGGGTTCATCGGTTGGAGCCTGTTTGTTCAGGGCCTCTTTTATGCCGCGACTGGCTTGATGCCGACGCTGTTTGCGGCGTGCGTGATGGTATGTATCTCGCGCGTGCTGCTAGGGGCGGAGTTTGCCGTGCAGGAAACTCTTATGATGCGTTTGGTGCCGGATTACTTGCGAGGCAGAGTCTCGACGAGCGATCGGGCGGCTGAGATGATGATCTGGACTTTCTCGACGGCTGTTGCCGGATGGTCGCTGCATGCGATCACACCGCGAACGCTAACCGTAATTTCAGGCGTACTGTCCGGAACTGCGGGATTGGCTTGGCTGGTCCTGTTCGCAACGCAGCGAGTTCGGTTGCCGAAGAAGATTTCCGGCCACAGTTACACACAGATTACAACGGATCAGGTTTGATCTTGTTAGAATCGACACATGCGAGTCAGAGGCCGTCGCCGTAAGTCGGTAGCATTCTTTATCACGCTGAGCGCGTGTCTCGTCGTTTTGGCGATAGCACTGAACGTCGGTTGGATAATTCTCAACTTGCGTGAAGTTGTGCTGCTCGTTTTGGGGATCGTGTTTTTCGTGGTCCTGATCTTTGGCGTGGTGCTCAACACAACATTTCTAATCCGCGAGATACGTCGCAACGAGCAGCACGATGCGTTCATCAACGCCGTCACTCACGAACTCAAAACACCGATTGCCTCGATTCGTCTCTATCTGGAAACATTGAAGACACGAGACGTCGACGAGGAACAGCGCCGTGAGTTTTACAACATCATGCTGGCCGATAGTGATCGCTTGCTTCTGACCGTTGAGCAAGTCTTGCGCGCTGGCCGCACCGGACACAAGCGTCGCCGTCTTGCCAGTTCGGTGATCAATGTCGGCGAGATCGTGCGTGAGTGTCTTGAGCTGACACGCGTTCGTTACGGACTCAACGACACGCATTTGACGTATCACGAGTCTGCGGAAGCGAGCACGGCAAAAGTGTCAGGCGACATTGAGGAACTGCGCGCCGCGTTTTCGAATCTTTTGGACAATGCGGTGAAGTATTCTGACAAAGAGGTGCGCGTTTCAGTTTCGGTTTCGACGCTCGATGACAAGCGTGTCGCGGTGCGTGTTGCGGATCAGGGTATCGGAATTCCCAGCGCGCAATTAAAACGCATCTTCAAACGCTTTTACCGCGCGCCTGGCAGGTTTGTGGCGCGAGTTAAAGGAACAGGGTTGGGATTGTTCATCGTACACTCCGTGATCAAGAAACACGGCGGCCGTGTGTTCGCCGAGAGTCCTGGTCTCGGACACGGAAGCACATTCACGGTCCATCTGCCACGGGTCTAACATTATGAAGTCAGTCCTGATTGTTGAAGACGAAAAACATTTGGCGGATGGTTTGCGCTACAACCTCAAAGCCGAAGGTTACGAAGTTGAGACCGTTGGCACCGCGGAAGAAGCACTGTCTCTGCTGAACGATGCGCGCATGACCTGCGACGTCATCGTGCTCGATGTGATGTTGCCCGGAATGGATGGATTTTCACTCGCATCGACACTGCGCTCACGCGGGCACTTTGTTCCGATTTTAATGCTGACCGCCCGAGGACGAGCCGAAGACGTGCTGCGCGGCTTCGAAGCCGGCGCTGACGATTATCTGCCGAAGCCGTTTGAATTGTCGGTGTTGCTTGCGCGCATCAACGCGCTGCTACGGCGGCGTGAGTGGTTTCATAAAGATCACGAACGGACCACACAGAATGGGTCGAAGGTGTTCAACTTCGCCGGCAAGTCGATCGATTTCGAAGCGCTGGAGTTGCAATCAGGTTCGCAGATGGTGAATCTGACGTTGATGGAAGCTGATCTGTTGCGCTATTTGATCGATCACGAAGGAAAGATCGTTTCGCGTAGTGCGATTCTGGAAGATGTCTGGGGCTTGCGTGAAGACACCGACACGAGAGCCATCGACAACTTCATCGTGCGCCTGCGCAAATACATCGAAGACGAACCCTCACGCCCTCGTCACCTTTTGACCGTCCGCGGCATCGGCTACAAGTTCGTCTCATCCGCGTAATCCGCGGCCTAGCTATTCGCCACCAGCAACGACGCGCGCACTCCAAGCATATCTGAGAAATCTTTCGCGTAGATCGAACTGACTTTCCTCACGCGCGCGACTTTCTCCACCAGTTCTTCTGTCGAGATGAATCCATTCTCAGTGTGCGAAATCGCCCAGGCCGGAATGTGTGACGCCGTGCGCAAGAGGTCCTCAACAAACCCGAGATACTGTTGTTTGCTCTGCACTCTCGATCCCAATCGCCCGTTGCGCGCTCGTTCCAGCTCGGGCCAGAAGTCGTCGCCGCCACGCAACCACTCCTCGCGCCACGTCAAAATCGGATCGCGCGCCGTAGTCGTTCGCGTCACCGGAATCGGTAGCCGCAAAAACAACAGATCAGTGTGATGGCGCTCGGCGACAAAATTTCGCACGTCTTGGTTTGTGCTCTTGTTACGCATCGCGTTGTCGTGCGGCGCCGGCAAGCATTCGAGCATGCGTCGGAAGACGTTCGGTAGTGAGAAAGGCTCGCGCAGATTACGAGTTTGTTCGTTGAAGGAAAGAACGTAATCGCCGGTCATCATGCCGCCGGTCAGCGCGAGTGCGCGTTTGTAAGGCTCGAGACGTTCGGCGTTATAACGCAGGTTATCGAACCACCAGGCATCTGTCTCATTGAACCACTTTAGTAACGCCGGATTGTCGAGCTTGTCACGAGGAACATAAGCGTCGTCGAGCAACGCTTCGAGATCGTTATCGTCGAGTTTCTCACGGTTGTTCTCAACCAGCGCGAAGACCTTTGTGTAAGACCAGAGCATTGGATCGTTGGCTGCGACGCGAACGTTCCAGTTTTTCAAACGGACGCACATCTCCGGCTCGCCGGTGAACGGCAATGCCACTGAAGCAAACTTCAGTCGCCGCAGCACACCCAACTCAAAAGCCAGCCAACCGTTTGAGAATTGCATTGCTAGACTGTGGTGCCCCTCCTTGGAGTGCGGCGGCCTGGCGCCGCTTTATTCTCGATCACGCCCGATCGAGGCCAAAGCGGCGCCAGGCCGCCGCACTCCAAGGAGGGGGCACAATTCAAGTGCATTACTACCTATCACCTTCCAACGAAAGAAACACACTCACCACCCCCGGATCAAACTCGATACCCGCGCGATGGACCAACTCGCGACGTGCTTCCTCGTCGTTCAACGCCGGACGAAACGGCCGCGTATCCGTGAGCGCTGCATACGAATCAGCGACGCGCAGAATCCTCGCCGCCAACGGGATCTCTTCACGTCTGAGCGCGTCAGGATATCCGGTGCCGTTCCACCATTCGTGATGCCAACGGACCAGCAGTTGTGCCGCGCGATCGGCTCCAACTCTCGATGCTTCGCGTTCACCGATCACCGGATGACGCGCCAGATCGAGTCGCTCGTCCGGCGATAGAGCGTTGGCGGCTTGAATATAATCGCGCTCCATCGCTACCTCGCCGAGATCGTGCAACAACGCAGCCGCGTACAACGATCCGCGATCGTGCCGGGCGAGGTGAAACGCACACGCGATCTCATCTGCAATCGACGCGATGCGTTGTGCGTGCGGATTCTCGTAGCGCTCGAACTTGTCCGTGGTCCTGGCGAACTGCGCAAAAGCCTCGGCAGCGGCGCTATCGATTAATTCTGTTGTTCTGACTGCAACCATAGTGAAGCTTGTCCACAGATTACGCAGATTACTTCAACGACCGCAATAGGTCACGGGCCTTACGGTTGTTTGGATCCGCCGCGACGGCGCGTTCAGCCTCGCCCTTCGCGCGCAATTTTAATCCGAGATCGCGATACAACTGCGCCAGCATCACGCGATATTCCGCGTTGCCCGGATCCAGCTTTATCGCCGCTTGTAATTCTGCTTCCGCCGCGCGCTGCGTACTCTCATTGCCTGCGAGTAAGTGACCGTAATAAGCACGATAACGTGCCTCTTTAGGAACAGCGTTCGCCGCTGAGGCGAAGAGACTGAGCGCAACCTTGCGTTGTCCGAGTTCGAGTGCGGCGAAGCCTTCTTTGAACTGCACTTCAGCGCGTTCGGCTGCCGAAACAACTGGCTCCGCAGTTGGCGCAGCAGTCGGTTCTGGTTGGGGCGTTGTTGCTTTCGGCGCGGACTCGGCCAGCCGTTCGAGTTTCTTCCGTGCCTGGAGTTTTGAGTTATACGTTGCACGCAGACCTTCGTCGCGCAGCGTGTCGTAAGCCTGCGTGATTCGCGCGAACGCAGACTCGATCCGGCGAATTATCGCCGGGTCAGCTTTGCGAAACCGGTCCGGATGATAACGCCGAGCCAATTGATAATAGGCGGTCTTCAAATTCTGAGCAGGTTCGTCAGCACTAACACCCAGCACGTCGTAAAACGTTTGCGCGTTCTTCACTCTCTCCAGAAAGTTCTCGACTTCGTTCACATCGTCTTCAGTTGGAGGAGGCTCCTCGCGTTCGACAAGCAATGAGTTGATGTTGATTTTAAGATTCAACTGTTCGTTTAGACGAGATCTGGGATCAAAATCCCACGTGCCTTCAGTCCACAAGAGTGCCATGCGCAGCACATCTGAAACCTGCTGAGTCTGAAGTTGCTCAGCAGCAGCTGCTGACAAAAGATTTTGCGCACACAATCGCTTCGTTAACTCCAGATCCGAAATTCGATCGTCGAAGCGCGCGAGGTACTGTTCAGAAACGAGTTTGCTCTTCTGGAGATATTCACGAAGCCGGAGCGTTCGCACGTTTGATGCGGCGTAAAGAAACTTGCCGTTTTCGAAGTAAGCGACGACCTTGACTCGTTCGTGCTCGAGGCGCAACCTGCCGCCCAAAGACTTCGCCGAGATTTCACGAATGACTTCGGCAAGCGGCTGCTCGCTGAGTTGGCCGTTCATCGGGCATCTATTTAGCCACAAAAAGCCACAAAATACACAAAAGGAAAACCTTACGCATTATCTGGTTTTGTGCTTTTAATGCCTCTTTGTGGCTATAATTGAGGAAATTTCCAGCAGGTTGAGATCTATATGACCCAACGAGCAAGCGCGGTGCCGGAGGACAATTCGAATCAACGAGTCGAACTGCTGATTGACGAGCTGAGAAAGCGCTCCGCGGAACTCGAAGAAGCAAATCGAGAGTTGCGACGCGTTTCTCATTATAGATCTTTGTTTCTGGCGCGGATGTCGCACGAACTGCGCACGCCGTTGACTTCGATCCTTGGGTTCACTGAGATCCTGCTCGATCAGGAAGAGCTGACCGATACCCAACGGCGGTTCTGTCAAAAGGTGCAGGACTCGGGCCTACAGCTTCAGGCAAGTCTGAACCAACTCGTGGATCTGTCGCGCATCGAAGCCGGTCAAACGGAAGTTTTCCTCCAGGAATTTTCATTACGCGAGACCTTGCGGGAATCATGCGCGGCAGCCGCGCGCATAGCCCAGAAGGCGCAGGTAAAGATCGAGTACGAGCTTGCGCCCGAGATCTCAACCATTGTCACGGATCAAGGTAAGCTGCGCCAGACGCTTTTCAACTTTATCGCGTGGGCTGTTAGTCGCAGTCCCGCCGGTGAGTTGGTTAAAGCCACAGTTGACATCGATGGACAAGGGCTGTTGTCGATCAGAGTGATAGACAACGGTGAGGCCCATACCGACACGGCGAATATATTCGATCCTGAACATGGCGCGCCTGCACACGAACCCAATATCAACGAACTTGGCATTATCATCGGTCGTAAGCTGCTCGAGCTTATCGGCGGCAAAGTCAGTTTGGAGAATAGTATGCCGCACGGACTGATCGCGATAATTCAAATTCCGGCACGTCCATCGAAGGGATAATGTTCAGGGATGGAAGAGACGACAATTCGAGAGTGCACGACGATCGAAGAGTTTGATATCTGTATTCACCTCCAACGCGAAGCATTTGGGCGAACCGATTTGGAGGTTTCACCGCGTCGTCACTTCATCGTCTCAAAGCAAGCCGGTGGTTGGACGTTGGGAGCTTTTGTCGCCGACCGTATGGTTGGCTTTGTTCAGCATCTGGCTGGCGTGCGCGACAATGACGAGATCTTTGGTTACTCGCACATGATGGCGGTGGCGAAGGATTATCAGAACAAAGGAGTCGGCGCACGTTTGAAGTGGGCGCAGCGTGAGCGTGCGCTGAGCGAAGGTAGAAAGTTAATCAAGTGGACCTGGGATCCGATGCAGGCGCGCAACGCGCATTTCAATCTGAACCGCCTCGGCGCGATCGTCGAGACTTACGCTGAAAACTTTTACGGAATTGATGACAAGACCGGCCTGCAGAACGATCGACTGTTTGCGATGTGGCACTTAGACTCGGCTCGTGTTTCCGCGCTTGCTTCCGGCTCGGCTGCGCCGGTCGAGGCAAAGCCGGTTGCGACCGTGGCAATACCAGCAGAATGGAACGCGCTGGTTAAGCAGGACGCGAGTCGCGCAAAGGATGTACTTGCACGTGTCAGAGCAGAGTTCGAAAACGCGTTTGAGCAACAACTGATCTGCGCGGCATTTGAACGAGGCGAGGAACAGTCAAGATATCTTTTATTTCAAAAGCCTGAAGTTTCTTGATTGCCAATTGCCGATTGCCAATTGCCAATTTTTAAGAGCGCGGCTGCATTCAATCAATCGGCAATCGGCAATTGGCAATCGGCAATGCCCATGACCCTGACCAAGTTTGATCGTTATGTCGATCGTCACGCGCGCAGCTTTATAGAGCGGTTGCAGAACCTCTGCCGCATGCCTTCAGTCGCCGCGCGCGGAACGGGCATGCGCGCCATTGCCGAAGCGGTAGAACAGTCGATGCAGCGAGTCGGCGTCGGCACACGCTCCTTTCGCGTCGGTTCTGGTTATCCCATTATTTACGGTGAGTGCGGTAGTGGTCCAAAGACGTTCGTCGTCTATGGTCATTACGACGTGCAGCCAGTGGGCCATCTCACCGAATGGTCGTTTGGTCCATTCGCAGCAACTGTCGAGGACGGAAAGCTGTATGCGCGAGGCGCGGCAAACAGCAAAGGAGATCTGGTTGCGCGACTCGCGGCCGTCGAAGCCTATCAAAAGACGTTTGGGAAACTTCCGGTAACATTGCGCTTCATTGTCGAAGGCGAAGACGGTTTGGGAAGTCCGAGTCTCTATCGCTTCACCAAAGAGAATGCAGAACTCCTGAACGCTGACGGTTGTTTGTGGGATGAAGGTTCCAGCGATACGAGAGAGACTCCGATCATCAGTCTCGGTTTCAAAGGCATCACTTTTTTAGAACTGCGTGCTTACGGTGCTCGCACTGATCTTCACTCGAAGTGGGGCACCATTGTGCCAAATCCTGCCTGGCGATTAGTGCAAGCGCTGGCCACCATCACGTCGCCGAAAGGCGTGATCACCATCGACGGGTTTTCGTCGCACATAGCGCCGATTAGTGAAGAGGATGCGGAAGTCTTAAAGGCCATTGAACTGGACGAAGCAGGATTGAAACGCGAGTTTCGCATTGGCGGCTGGGTCCGTTCGATGAAAGGGCAGACACTCGTTAAGGAACACATCTTTGGTCCAACTTGCACGATCTGTGGCATTCACACGGGTCACACCGATGCCGGCGCGAAGACGGTGTTGCCCAGCACTGCGATGGCGAGGCTCGATTTCCGGCTCGTGCCGGATCTGACTTCACAGCTGGTGGTTGGATTATTGCGCGAACATCTCGACGTTCGTGGCTTCAAAGACATCGAGATCATTGAGCTCGGCAGTGCGCCGCTGGCGAAATCTTCAGCGAAGTCTCGAGTGGCTCTTGCAGTAATCGAAGCGACGGCCGAAGTTTATGGCAAGCAGCCGCTGATCTTTCCGATGGATCCTTCGAGTGGACCAGTTGGAGCAGTATGTGGCGTATGTGATCCGCCAACACCGGTTGCGTCGTTTGGGACGAGTTACGCAGGATCGAATCCTCATGGTCCAAACGAGAACATCAGGATTGAAGATTTTTTGAAGAGTATCAAGCTCATTGGACGTGTGATTCACAAACTGAAATGAGCCGCGGATCTAACGGATGAAACGGATTGATATCGAGAAACTCAGAGACGAGATTCGTCGTCACGATGAGCTCTATTACGTTGAAAATGCTCCGGAGATCGCAGATCGTGAGTACGATGAACTGCTCGAAAAGTTACAGAAGCTCGAAGAGGCGCATCCCGAGTTAATCACCCCTGACAGTCCCACACAACGGGTTGGTGGACGACCGGCGGAAGGATTTCCGGAGGTTGTTCATGCTCGCCCCATGCTCTCGCTCGACAACAGTTACAACATCGACGAGTTGCGCGCATTTGACGAGCGTTGCCAGCGGCTCGCCGAAGGCCGGCGGCTCGAGTATGTCGCTGAACTCAAGATTGACGGCTTGTCGCTATCATTGCAATACGAGGATGGTTTCCTGGTGCGCGGCGTGACGCGCGGTGACGGTCGCATTGGCGAAGAAGTCACACAAAATGCACGCACGATTCGCAGCGTGCCTCTGCGTCTGAAAGAGCGGAAGAAGCGTATCGATTCCGCGATTGAAGTGCGTGGGGAAGTTTTCATCCCGCGTGACGTTTTTGAAAGAACAAATGCCGAACGCGAAGAGCAGGGAGAACCGCGCTTTGCGAATCCGCGTAATGCAGCGGCGGGCGCGATCCGGCAACTCGATTCGCGTTTGGTCGCGCGGCGCAGGCTCGACATGTTTGCCTACGATCTGCTCGCGAGTGGACGCAAGCCTTTTCCGACTCACTGGGAAGCGCTCGATTGGATGGAACAGGCAGGATTTCGCGTCAATCCACATCGCAAGCTCTGCCAGACGATCGACGAAGTGATCGACTTCGCAAACGAGAAAGAAGCACTGCGCGACGAGCTCGGTTATGAGATCGATGGTCTGGTCGTTAAGGTCAACTCCACCGCGTTGCAGGACGAGTTTGGTGCGACGCAGAAAGCGCCGCGTTGGGCCATCGCTTACAAATATCCGGCCCGCCAGGCTTCCACACAAGTTTTAGACATCTTCGTCTCGGTAGGTCGCACCGGTGCACTCACTCCCGTCGCTCTTTTGGAACCGGTGTTTCTCGCCGGCACAACTGTCGCGCGCGCCACCTTGCATAATGAAGATGAGATCAAGCGTCTGGGAGTGAAGATCGGCGATTGGGTGATGATCGAGAAGAGCGGCGAGATCATTCCGAAGGTTTTGAGCGTCGTCACCTCGAAACGAACAGGAAAAGAAAAAGAATTTGAGCCACCGGAGAAATGTCCGGTGTGTGGTGGTTTGATCTCACGGCCGGAAGGCGAAGTAGTCGCGCGTTGTGTAGCTGCGGATTGCCGCGCACAACTGATGGGTCGATTGATTCACTTTGCTTCCCGCCGAGCGATGCGCATCGAAGGATTGGGTGAAGTGCTCGCCGAACAGTTAGTGTCCGAGGAGCTGATTAGGGATGTTGGAGATCTTTACTCGTTGACGTTGGACCAAGTCGCCGCTTTACCGCGAATGGCGAAGAAGTCTGCGTCGAATCTGCTCGCGCAGATCGAAGCAAGTAAGTCGCGTGACTTATCGAATTTGATTTACGCGTTGGGGATTCGTCATGTTGGTGAGAGAACCGCCGGCATCCTGGCGCACGAGCTCGGATCGCTCGAACGGCTCGCCAACGCTTCAGTTGAAGAGCTGGATGCGATTCCAGAGATCGGGTTGACGGTGGCGGAAAGCGTGCGTGATTGGTTTGACGATGAAGGGAATCGCGCGCTTTGTGATAGGCTGCGTGCTGCGGGAGTAAAAACTGAGGCTGCGCGTCGCAGCGGTGGGAAGGTTGATGAACGTTTTGCCGGGAAGCAGTTTGTGTTGACTGGCACGCTGGAGAGCTTCACGCGTGATGAAGCGCGTGCGTTGATTGAAGCGCGGGGCGGTCGGGTTAATTCATCGGTGAGCAAGAAGACTGATTACGTGATCGCCGGTGAGGCTGCGGGATCAAAGCTCGATAAAGCGCAGTCGTTTGGTGTAGCGGTGATTGATGAGACGGCGTTTAAGGAGATGTTAGAAGAAACTTAGCCGCGGATTACGCGGATGAACACGGATTATTATGAGTAGCCCAGAACCAATTAAAAAACTACAACTGCTTTACACGCTCTTTTGTGATGACGTGAGACTGGAAGCCGGTAACAAGCTGTCGTTCATGGGTGTCTTTCAAAACATCATGGTGCAACAGTTACCCGTCTCGTTGATCAAGTTTGCGATTGTAAACCACTGGCAAGGACAAGGTAGTTATCTTTCCGAAGTGCGTATCCTCACGCCGGACCGGCAACACCCGATTGTCGTCTCGCAGCCAACGAGGTTTGAGATCGCTTCCGGTGGCTTCGCCGACAATATCAGTTTCTTTGTGAACGTGACCTTTCCGACGGCGGGTCGTTACGTAGTCCAAACGCTGATTGATTCGAATTTATTTCAAGAACAGACGCTAACAGTCTCCAACGTGTCCGAGACTGAATTGCTCGGAACGTCGGAGGCTGTTAATTAAAGCGGGGCTGGGGAGCCTAGCCTACCTCAATTTTGTAGAGTTTGATTTTGGAATTCAGCGTAGTTGCTTTGATTCCAAGAAGCCTTGCTGCCTTCGCCTGGTTGCCACCAGTTTCTGACAGCGCCATCTTAATCAGGTGGGTCTCGAACCGCTGTACCTCATCATAAAAACTGATCCCGCCGAGAATATCCAACGGTTTGAGTCGGGTTGCTTCCTCGGTGAAAGCCTTATCACGTGCCAGCGTTTCCGCTTCGGACAGCAGTGCGTCGGCCAAATCGACAACGCGTTGGACGCGGTCTCGATCGGGTCGTTCGGCGAGTTTCAAACGCACATGTCTTTCAGGCAGTGGACCAACGCTGGGGTGTCTAGAGTTGTCAGTTTCCATCAAAGCTGCTTGATCGACGTTCATTAATACTCCCCTTTCAGAACTGGACCTCTTGATACAGAAACACCAGCCTCCGAAAATCCGTGACAAATAATTTCAAAAAAATGCCATCCACCGATTACGCAGATTCTGTCCATGCTAAAATCTGTGTAATCTGTGGATGGCTTAATGGTGCGGATGAGAGGACTTGAACCTCCACGATGTCACCATCACAGGCTTCTGAGACCTGCGCGTCTGCCAGTTCCGCCACATCCGCAAGAGACTGGAAAAGTCATTATGCGAATGCGTTTGTGGAGTGTCAAGAAAGGCTACCGGCGATGGCGCCAGTTACGATTTCGATCGAAATCCTGGTTGTGATGCCGTCCTCGGCGCGAGATCACCTCGAAACGTCTGTTGCGACGGTAACGTCTGAAAGAACGACTCGTGAAGTCCCGATTACGATCAGGTCCGCGGCCGTCCCAACGACCGTCGCGTGCATCATGACAGTTAACAAACTTGCCGCACTTCTTGTCCCAATTCGATCGTCCGCGGCCTCGTCCCTGGGCCATCGCCGTCGACGAGACACCCAGAGTTAACAAAAGACTGAACACCAGAATTCCAAACAAGCTTCTTGAAGCTGAGACTTTCATCAAATTTCCTCCTGAAAATAACATCGGCCAATGAGGTACTGGGGCCGCAATTCAGCTACCATAGCATCAATCTTTATGCCGCTTCTACGACCTTTCGCTGATTAGGTTATTATGATTGGTATCAGACCGGCTGTTATGGCTAACGTTGACCCGGCGCAAGAACCACTGGCACTACGACTTGCAGGCATCCGCGCCCAGATCGCAGCGGCAGCCAAAAAAAGCGGGCGTCCCGCGCACGAGGTCACATTAGTAGCCATCAGCAAGACACATCCGGCCTCCACTGTACGATTACTAATCGACCTGGGAGCCCGAGATATCGGCGAAAACCGCGTCCAGGAAGCTGAACAAAAGATTACAGAAATCGGGCGCGATAAAGCCCGCTGGCATCTCGTTGGGCATCTCCAGGCAAACAAGGTCAGGCGTGCTGTTAATCTCTTTGATGTCATTCATTCTCTGGACTCGTTGGAGTTGGGGCGACGTCTTGACCGAATATGCGAGGAAGAGCAGAGGGAGAGCTTGCCCGTACTGATCCAAGTAGATTTGGGTCATGAAGAAACCAAATCGGGTATTGACGAATCCGAGTTAAACCATTTGGTCGAGAGCCTTGGACCACTAAAACGAGTGAAGGTCGTAGGTCTCATGACCTTGCCGCCTTTTTTCGAAGACTCGGAACAAAGCCGGCCGTTCTTTCGTCGTTTACGTAAATTAAGAGATGAACTCGCTGCACGAGGAGCGTTCGGAGATCACAAGGGTGAACTGTCGATGGGTATGACTCACGATTTCGCTGTGGCGATTGAAGAAGGAGCGACGATGGTGCGTATCGGCACGGCTATATTTGGCGAACGCGCAGCCCGAAATTAAGAGAGTATGCTCATCATCGATCGCATCGTCTGGTTTCTGCAGTCAGCTATCATAATTATCATTGTTGCTGTAATCGTGCTGATGATTATCAAGCTGATCGCCGACGCGATGGATTTAAATCCATTCGGCTGGATGTCGCGCACAGTGCGACGGCTGAGCGATCCGTTTGTCATTCCCATGCGCGCTGGCTTGCGTGGATTTGGCGGCATGAATCCGAATTTCGCTCCGCTAGTCGTGATTTTGATCGCGATCCTGCTGGCTTGGTTCCTCCTTTCATTACTGGGAACTATCGCGGCGACGGTCAAAGGCGTATTAAGAGGCTTTCAGACCGGCGCGGTGATTGCAGTGCTTGGCTACATCCTTTTCGGCCTGATCTCGATCTACATTTTATTCATCGTGGTCCGTATCATTTTTTCGTGGGGAAGAGTCAGCTATACGAACCGCGTCATGCGTTTTCTGGTTGATGTGACTGAGCCACTGCTTGGACCGCTGCGACGAATTGTTCCGCCGCTCGGTTGGCTCGACATTTCTCCGATCGTGGCTTTGTTGATTCTTTGGCTATTTCAACAGGCGATTGCCGGAACTTTGCTGATCGGCGCCTCTGCTCGCGGTTTTTAGTTAAAAATGGACCTGGAAAAAGTTTCCCATTACAGGATTCTCGAGAAGCTCGGCGCGGGCGGAATGGGCGTGGTCTATCTCGCCGAAGACATGAAGCTCGGACGCAAGGTGGCGATCAAGATCCTCAGTGAGGAATACACGACGAACAAAGATCGACTGCATCGATTCGAACTGGAAGCCTCCGCAGCTTCAAACCTGAATCATCCAAACATTCTCACCATTCACGAAGTCGGGATTGACGATGGCCGGCACTATATCGCCACCGAGTTTATTGACGGCACCACGCTGCGCCGCAAGATGGCAGCCGCCCAACTTGAGACTTCCGAGATTCTCGATATTGCAATTCAGGTCGCGAGCGCGCTCGAAGAAGCACACGCCGCCGGCATCGTTCATCGCGACATCAAGCCTGACAACATCATGGCCCGCCGCAACGGTTATGTGAAAGTGTTGGATTTTGGTTTGGCGAAACTTACGGAGAGTGTCGATCGGAGTCCTTCGGATGGTGAGGCGTCGACCAGAGTGATGGTCCAAACCGACGCCGGCGTCGTAATGGGCACGTCGCATTACATGTCGCCTGAGCAGGCACGTGGCAAACCAGTCGATGCTCGCAGCGATATCTGGAGTCTCGGCGTTGTGATCTACGAGATGGTTGCAGGTCGAATTCCTTTTGAAGGCGAAACGTCCACCGACGTCATCGTCGCGATTACGCAAAAAGAGCCGCCGCCACTGGCTCGTTTCGCGCCGAATATTCCGCCGGAACTCGACTGGATCGTGATGAAAGCGCTGCGAAAAGATCGCGACGAGCGTTACCAAACAATCAAAGAGTTGCTGACCGATCTGCGCCGGCTCAAACAGCGTCTCGAGTTTGAGTCAGAACTCGAACGCTCGGCCGCACCGGTTAGTTTGTCGCGATCCAAGATCAGCGGTATCGAGGCGCAAACAACCGCTCCGGAACGTGCTGTACCGACGGTCGAAAAAACGATCACGCACGTTTCGAGCGCCGAGTACATCGCAACCGGAATCAAGCGTCATAAAATCGCGGCGGCGCTGATTGCGCTTGTGGTTATCGCCGCTTCTGTGTCTGCGTTCTATCTCTACAAACGCAATTCGAAGCCGCTCTCGGAGCGCGACACGATCCTGCTTACCGACTTCGTCAACACCACAGGCGAACCGGTTTTTGATGGAACGCTCAAACAGGCGCTCGCTGTAGATCTGGGTCAAACACCATTCCTGAACCTCTTCCCCGAAGACCGCGTGCGCGAAACACTTAGATTCATGGGCCGCTCGCCTGAGGATCGAGTCACGCGCGACATCGGGCGCGAGATCTGTGAGCGCCAGGGAATCAAAGCAATGCTGACGGGATCGATCGCGAGTCTCGGCAGTCATTACGTGATCACGCTTGAAGCGACGAACCCGCGTTCCGGTGATCCGATCGCCCGCGAGCAGATCGAAGCGGAGAGTAAAGAGAAGGTGCTTTCCGCGCTAGGAACTGCCGCGTCGAATCTTCGCCAGAAACTCGGCGAGTCGCTGAGCTCGATTCAAAAATACGACGTTAGTATCGAGCAGGCCACTACGTCTTCATTAGAGGCATTGAAAGCCTTTGCAATGGGTAATGAGGAACGCGCAAAGGGAAACGACGGCGAGGCGCTGACTTTCTATAAACGTGCGGTAGAGCTGGATCCTAACTTCGCGATGGCTTACGCGCGCATAGCAGTTTACTACGGAAATCAGGGACAACTTGAAGCCACGAAGGAATACGTGCAAAAGGCCTACGACCTTCGCGATCGTGTCAGCGAACGCGAGCGGCTCTATATAACAGAGAAGTATTACAACTACATGACCGGCGAGATCGACAAGGCGATTGACACTTTGAAGACGTGGGCGCGGCTCTATCCAAACGACTACATACCGCACAACAACCTATCGCTCAATTACCAGTTACTCGGCAATTATGAAGAGGCCCTAAAGGAAGGACTGGAAGCGGCGCGATTGAATCCGAACATTGCGAGCGTCAGAAGCAACGTAGTTGGAAGTTTTATTGCCCTCGGCCGGATGGACGAAGCCGAACAGGCAGCGCGCGAGTTGGAGAAGATCAATCCTAACGGTCTCGACGTACATCTCAACCGCTACTTCTTCGCGTTCATGCGGCGCGATCAAGCGGCGATGGATCGCGAGGTTCAATGGGCCAGAGGTAAACCTGAAGAAGTGCAGCTCGACCTGGGGCTCGGCGCTACTGCGGCATATTCAGGAAAACTAAAACAGTCGGAAGATTTCGTAAAGCGCGCAGTCGAGTTGTTAAAAAAGCAGAATCGTCCCGAAGTTGCCGCTAAAGAACTGATGAACCTCGCAACGAATCAGTTGGCGGTGGGCAAATGCGCAGAAGCAAAAGAGAACGCAAAGACTGCTTTGTCTTTTTTCCACGGACGAAACTCTCTCTCTGGCGCGGCCCTGGTCTATGCTGGCTGCAAGGATGAGGCTCAAGCCCAAACGATCGTCAACGAGCTGCGTGCTAATTTTCCGACTGACACGATCGTGACAACGCTGATTACACCGATGCTTCAGGCGCAAATCGAGCGAGACCGCGGCAACACTACCGAAGCACTCCGCCTAATAGAATCCGTTCGTCCCTATGATCGCGGTCTCGTGGTTGGCTTCACCGACAACTATATTCGTGGATATATTTATCTCGACCAGCGCATGGGAAATGAGGCTGCGGCGGAGTTCAAAAAGATCGTGGAGAATCCCGGGATAGATCCCTTCTCGCCGGTCCATGGCCTGGGCCATCTCAGTCTCGGACGCGCTTTGGCAATAGCTGGCGACACGGCTGCCGCGCGCAAGGCTTATCAGGATTTCTTCGCGATCTGGAAAGATGCCGATCCCGATCTGCCGCCGCTCGTACAAGCGCGAAAAGAGTACGAAGGCTTGAAAGAGGGATAAAACCATCCACAGATTACGCAGAAATCTGTGTAATCTGTGGATGGTATTTCCGCCCTCGTCTTGTGATATATTGCCCTGCCATGTCCGGACATTCGAAATGGCATAGTATCAAGCACAAGAAAGGCGCGCTCGACGCCAAGCGCGGCAAACTATTCACGAAGTTTATTAAAGAGATCACGGTTGCCGCGCGCAGTGGTGGCGGCGATCCGGAAGGCAATGCGCGCCTGCGCAAAGCGATTGCAGATGCCAAGGCCGGCAACATGCCCAACGACACGATCGACCGCGCCATCCGTCGCGGCACGGGCGAAGAAGAAGGCGTCCATTACGAAGAGATCACCTACGAAGGTTATGGTCCAGGTGGCGTGGCGTTGATGATCCAGTCGATGACTGACAACCGCAACCGAACGGTTGCGGAGTTGCGACACATCTTCTCGAAGAATGGCGGCAACCTCGGTGAGAGTGGCTCAGTGGGTTGGATGTTTGAGAAGAAGGGCTACATCGTCGTCGACAAAGCCACGAAGTCGGAAGAAGAGTTGTTTGAACTGGCTATCGATGCCGGCGCCGACGATCTGCGCGACGATGAAGATACTTTCGAAGTCATCACTTCTCCTGAAGCGTTTGATGGCGTGCTGTCGTCAATCAAGAAGGCGGGCATCGAACCGCAAGTGGCCGAAGTCGAGATGGTGCCGCAGAACTACGTGCGCCTCGAAGGCGCAGATGCCCGACAGATGTTGAAGTTAATGGAATCGCTGGAAGACCACGACGACGTGCAGAAGGTGTCGGCGAATTTCGATATTAGCGAAGCGGACATGGCTGCTGCTTAAGCCACGGATTTACACGGACGACACGGATCAGACGGTTTGTTCTGCTTTCTGATCCGTGGTATCTGTGGTTATCTGTGGCTCACCCATGACGATTCTCACATTGTGAGTCTTTTCATCATCACTTAAGACGATCGCCGAATCTGTTTGTGGCGATCCGTCCACTTCAACCGTAACCACACCTCGATTCACACCCAGCGGATTCTCGACCTTGATCCGGTACACCGCGCGGCCGCGCCTGTAAGTAATCTCGAAATCACGCCACCAGCGCGGCACACACGGATTGATCTCTAAACGATCCTGCTGAAGTTTGAAACCAAGTATCGATTCCAATCCCGCACGATACATCCAACCCGCCGAGCCCGTGTACCAGGTCCAACCTCCTCGTCCGTTGTGAGGGGGAACAGCATAAACGTCACCCACGGCGACGTAAGGCTCCACTTTGTACTTGTGCAGACCAGCACGAGTTGAAGAGTGATTGATCGGATTGAGCAGGGAGAAGAGTTCACCCGCGCGCTCACCGTCTCCAAGCATCGAATAGGCAATCATGGTCCAGATCGCAGCGTGAGTATACTGCCCTCCATTCTCGCGCACACCTGGCACGTATCCTTTTATATAACCCGGGTTGAGAGTGCCTTTGTCGAATGGTGGTGTGAACAGGATCACGAGTCCGTCACCACGCCGGATCAAATACTCTTCCACGGCTGCCATTGCGCGTCCCATGCGATACGGATCTGACGCGCCGGAGATAACCGACCACGACTGTGCGATCGAATCAATGCGACACTCTTCGTTGCGTGCGGAGCCGAGCGGCGTGCCGTCGTCGAAATAAGCGCGGCGATACCAGTCTCCGTCCCACGCTTTCTCTTCCAGCGCCTTCTTGAGATTTTCGAGATGTTTGCGATAGCGGTTCCCGCGTGCTTTCTGTTTTCGCGAGTCGACATGTGGCAGAAACGCAGTCATCGCGGTGTAGAGAAACCATCCCAACCAAACGCTCTCGCCTTTTCCAAGATGTCCGACTCGATTCATGCCGTCGTTCCAGTCGCCGCCGCCCATCAACGGCAGACCATGTTTGCCGACAGGTAGACTGCGATCGAGTGCACGCACGCAATGCTCGTAGATCGGCGCGGACTCCTGTGACACTTGCGGTTGCGTGTAGCTCTCGAGCTGCTCAGGCTCGAGCAACGGCTGCTCGAGGAAGGGAACAACCTCATCGAGAACCGACGCGTCGCCAGTGACGTTGATGTAGAACGATGTTACAAACGGCAGCCAGACGAGATCGTCCGAGATCCTTGTACGCACACCGCGTCCGCTCGGCGGATGCCACCAGTGTTGCACATCGCCTTCCTTGAATTGATGCGCAGCCGCCAACACGATCTGTCGTCGTGCAATATCGGGACGGCTGTAGACCAGCGCCATCACATCCTGCAACTGATCACGAAAACCGAAGGCGCCGCCTGATTGATAAAAAGCCGTGCGCGCCCAGATGCGGCACGACAGTGCCTGATAAAGCAGCCAGCGGTTGAGCATCGTGTCTAACGCGGTGTCGGGTGTGCGAACTTCGATCGTGCTGAGTAACTCGTCCCAGTGGCCCAATACTTTCTCGAACGCTGCGTTGACGTTTCCCGCCTGACGAAATCTTGTGACTATCTCTTGCGCTGCCGCCTTCGACTCCGCTTCGCCCAACAGGAATATGACTTCACGATTTTCGTGTGGCGCCAGCTCAATACTTGTTTGAATTGCGGCACAGGGATCCAGTCCCGCGCCATCTCTTCCGGATAGAGCCGTCCGCCGCAGTGCAGCCGGAGTCTCCAATGAACTATTGCGGCCAATGAACTCCTTGCGATCGCACGTCGCACTCGACATCTCCTCGCTGGCCGCTATAAACGCAATGCGATCCGCAAATTCGTTATTAAAAGGATTTTTCGCGAAGATCGTGGCGCTAGCGTTGTCGATCTCCGTGATAATGTACGGCGCTGACGATGCGCGCGAGACGCCGAGCACGAGCTCGTTGTAGTTCGTGATGGTGAGTCTTCGTTTTCGGGCAGTGCGATTGCGCAAACGCAGCAACGAGATCTTCACCGAAGCGTCGAGTGGCGCGAAGACGAGCAACTCCTGCGAGATGCCGTGACTAGTGTGTTCGAAGACGCTGTAACCTTGGCCATGTCTGATGATGTACGGCTCTCGCTCGCGAATTGGCAGCGGTGTCGCCGACCACACAGAGCCTGAGTCTTCGTCGCGAAGATAGACCACCTCTCCCGGTGAATCGCTGACGGCGTCGTTGGTCCACGGAGTGATACGGTTCTCATGGCTGTTGATTGACCACGTGCAACCAGCGCCCGTTTCAGTGACCAGAAATCCAAACTCTACCTTATTGCCAACGACGTTGGACCATGGCGCAGGTGTCCACTGCTCGGCGCCAAGCAACGTTACATACTCGCGCCCGCCTTGATGAAATCCGCCGAGGCCGTTGAAGAAAGAGAGATCTGGCGGCGCAACCGTTGTTTCCGGATATGTCTGTGACGGAAGACGCGGCGCGAAAGCCGGTGGCAGACGTTCTTCAACTCGTCGCCTTTCAATTTGAGCTTCGAACGATCCACGCTCAGCCACAATCACTACTCGTGCGACAGCGTGCAACAGAATGCGATCGGCTTCCGAAATCTGGTCAGCTCGGCGCAAATAAACTCCGCCAGGTTTGTCTTGCATCGCCTGTAGACCACTGCTGCGAATGGTGCTTTCGAGATCCTGGTGCAAAGCCTGGAGATAATCCGTCGGCGTGTCGTTGAGTATCACGAGATCTATCTTCAGGCCTTTGAAATGTAAGTACTCGTGACCGCGTAAGAGCTTCTTCACTGTTCGCATATCAGCAGCTTTGTTGATCCTGACGACGACTATCGGCAGGTCGCCGCTGATGCCGTAGGCCCAAAGACTCGACTGCGCCTTGGTGTTGAGCGCGAGCACGTGAGGCGTCGGACGCAGTGAGGGATCGGAATAGAGGATTCGGGCTGCGAGACGTTGGAACAGGTGCGCTTCTTCAGCGTCGATCTTGAGATGGCTCATCTCGACCTGAGCTTTGGTCCAGGCCAGACGCAACTCGCGCTCAAAGATATTTGGGTCGTGATACTTGTCGGCGAGCGCCAGCGCGTCTTCGCGCGATCGCGCCACGGCGGTGCTGAACGAGCAGGTGACTGTTTGATTTGGTTGAATTCGCACGCGACGCCGCAAACTGAAAACAGGATCGAGCACCGCGCCCGTCGTATTTGAAAGCGGTCGGTCCTCCATCACCGCGATTGGATTGCTCGGCGTGCGTCCGCGGCCGAGAAATCTTCCGCGATCAGTCTCATACTGCACTCCGCCGACCAGTTCGCCGTCAGCGACCACGACGTGAACTCCCCAAATTGGTTTGTCTTCCGCCGAGCGCAGCCGTCGATGGGCCATGATGGCATTCTCGCCCGCGATGAATTCAGTTTCGACAAACAGATTGCTGAATGCCTGATGCGCAACGTCCGCATTATGAGTCGCCATCACTACCTCGGCGTAACTGGTCAACTCAATCTCACGTGTTCGTGATGAATTATTGGTGAGAGAAATGCGGCGAACTTCCGCGTTGTCTTCCGCGGAGACGACAACTTCCATTCGCGTTGAGATGCCGGAATCAACACGACGGAAGTCAGCTTTGTCTTCTGAAAAGCCAACGTGATACGACTGAGGCCTGCGGCGAACAGGTTGATGTCCGGCCGACCAAACGGCGCCCGTGCGGACGTCACGCAGATAAACAAACATGCCCCAGTTATCGCGGGTTACGTCTTCACGCCAGCGCGTAACCTCATCCTCTTCGCAACGCGAATAACCGGATCCAGCTGTCGTGATCATCACGTTGTAGCAGCCATTTGAAAGCAACTGCGTGCGCGGCGTGTCGAGTTCTGCGCTCTCGTAAACACGCGTGATCATGCCGGGCATTGTTTGGACCACGCGTCCGGTCAAGACCTCTTCTGCACGCGGATGAGCGGCAGGCACGCCGACCGGTATGCGCTCCTGCAGGAGCAACTCGGTCGCTTGCACGGCCGGATCCGAGTGAAAGTGCTTTTCTACAATATCGTCCTGCAAGATGTTGGTGAGTGAAACCAAACCCATTCCCTGGTGGTGTGTCATGAAGGCGCGAATGAGTGCTGATTTCTGACCTTCGGGCACGCGTTCGGTCGTGTAATCGATCGATTCAAAGAAACCGAATGGTCCAAGTGCGCCTTCTTTCTGCAAGCGGCGCAGATTCTGCATTGCCTCGTTCGGATCGACTGCCGCTGCTAACAAAGTTGCATAAGGAGCAACGACGAGGTCCTCAATCAGACCACGTTTCAATCCCAGACCAGGAACGCCGAATGGTCCATACTGATAGTTGAGCTGAAGATCGCGAACGTTGTAAGCAGCTTCGGAAACGCCCCACGGCACTCTGCGCTCTTCGCCATATTCGATTTGACGATCGACGATCGTGCGATAAGTTTCAGACAGCAATGTCGCCGGATAATTACGCATCACCAGCAGCGGCATCAGATATTCGAACATCGTGCCAGTCCACGAAATGAGCGCGCGGCCATGATCAACTTTCGTTAACGTGCGGCCCATGCGGAACCAATGTTCCTGCGGCACGTCGCCCTTCGCGATGCTGACAAAACTTGCGAGACGTGCTTCAGAAGCGAGCAGGTCGTAGTAAGAATTGTCTCGGCGCGAGGTGGTGACGTTATAACCAATCGGAAACAATTTGCGTTCAACGTCAAAGAGAAACGAGAAATCCATCTCATCGATGAGTTGATCGCAGTTTCTGGCCAGCCGACTAAGGCGCGATAATATGTCAGAGGAAGCACGGGCCGACTGTTCGAGCGCCTTGGTCAGTCGCGAAGCTGTCTGCGCCAGTGCTTCGGATTTGTGCTCCTGCATCGCCGCCAATTGGACCAACGCTTTATCGCAGAGTTGCGGTACTTCGGCGAGCGTCGGCACGTGTTGCAGCAGCTTGAGCATTGAAGCCCAATCTTTGTCTGAATCGCCGATTTCGGACTCAAGCAGTGATAACAAGTGAGCCCAGCCCGTGAGCGCTTCTACATCTCTGCGACGGCTGTCGGCCTGGTGTTGGAGTGCTCCGACCCACCAACGCAGCTCCTTGAAGCTCACTTCACCGTGTTCGTGGGCCAACGCGTTTACGATGTCATCAATCTCTGAAGCACGGCGCGCCAGCGAATCGATCAGGACGATCCACAACGAGAGATTGTCGCCGGGATCGATCTCGAGCAGTTTACGACACGCTGCGATCTCATCTTGCAGTTCTCTGACTGTGACGACCTCGGTGCGCTGTCGAATGCTGCCGAGAGCCGCTGCTTCAGTCGCGATCGAGTCAACAGTGTCGATAAAGCCGTAGATGGCGCGCCGATCAAACAAATAATTGTCAGGAAACTGCGCAAACGCCTGTTTGACCGCGATTAGATGACCAGCAAGGTTGCCGCTGTCGACTGTCGAGATGTATTGCGGCAACAGCGGCTCGAGCGTTTGCGTGTTGTACCAGTTGAAGAAATGGCCGTGAAGACGAGAGAGATGCGCCATCGTGGAAAAGGTCAGTTCCTGTCGCTCGACCAATTCCAGTGCGCCGACGTAGCCGAGGTCGCGCGCAGAGCAAGTAGCCAGCACCAGCAAACCCATGTTTGTTGGAGACGTGCGATGTGCAACAACCACTGCAGGATCTTCCTGATAGTTGTCCGGTGGCAGCCAGTTGTCGTCGGGACCGACGAACGTTTCAAAAAAGCGCCAGATGCGCCGAGCGATCAAACGTGCAAACTTCCGATCTTCTGCACTGAGCAGCTTGCGTTTAGCTGCGCGTGGTTTGCTGAGCCAATAAGCGACCAACGGTGAAAAGATCCAGATGACGAAGAGTGTTCCCATGACGGGCAACGCCATCGGTTTGAAGATCAAGGTCAGAGCGAGCGCAGCCACCGTCAGTAGTAAAGAAGGCAGCATGAATCGCGTGAACGACGCAAGATCGTTTCGTGTCGATCTTTCTTCTTGTTCTGCTGACACCCACTCGAGCAGGTGTTTTCGCGAGATCACTTGGCGATAGAGCGATCGAACGATCGCGTCGGACATGAGCCAGGCCTGGTGCGGCAGAAAAACAAAGGAGAGAGCGATCTGTGCGGTGTTCGTGCGAAAGTCGCCCCAAATGGTCCAGAAGTGACTGGTCCAGGGGACGCCACGCGGGTGAATTAATAAGCCTGTGGTCACTCGCAAATGGACGGAACAAGCGATGACGAAGAAAACAAACAGACTCCAGATTAAAGGTGAACCGGGAAAGAGGACGCACGACGCAACCAGCCATAGGAATAACGCCGGAGCAACGAGACTGCGCCGCAAGTTGTCGAGGATCTTCCAGCGAGCAATCAGCGGCAATACATTGCGAACTTTGTGACCCTCACCATCAGGTACGGTCGGGAACAGCCACCGACTGATCTGCCAATCACCACGCGCCCAGCGATGCGCCCGCTTGGCGAAGGCCTGATACGACGCGGGATAGTCGTCAAGTAACTCGATGTCAGTGGTCAATGCCGCGCGAGCAAATAACGATTCAAAGAGATCATGACTGAGCAGGCAATTCGGCGGCACGCGGTTCTCGAGCGTCGTTTGAAAAGCATCGACGTCGTACAAACCTTTGCCGGTGAAATTGCCTTCGCCGAAGAAGTCCTGGTAGACGTCGGAAACAGCGGTTGTGTAGGGATCGATTCCAGTGTAGCCGGAGAAGATCTGTACAAACTTCGAGCGCGATGCACTAGTAAGCGAGATGCTGACGCGTGGTTGCAGGATTCCGTAACCATAGACGACGCGATTAGTCGCCTTGTCGACTAGCGGTTTGTTGAGCGGATGAATCGCCGCGCCGACGAGTTTGCGAGCTACGTCGCGAGGAAGTTGCGTGTCTGAGTCAAGCGTTATCACGTAACGAATCGATCGCAACAGGTTTTCATCAGCGGTGTGCACGACAAAACTGGTGTCGGTTGCGCCGCGAAGCAGCCGATTGAACTCTTCGAGCTTGCCTCGCTTTCGTTCCCATCCCATCCATTTTGACTCGCCCGGGTTCCACAGCCGCCGCCGATGAAACAGATGAAAGCGATTCTCGCCATGTCTTCGATTCAAAGCGTCGATACCACTCTGCGCGATTGCTAGCAGACTCGAATCCGTCGCTGTCTCTTCAGCTTGTGCGTCTGGAAAATCGCCGAGCAGTGCGAAATAGAGTTGAGAATTCTGGTTGGCGAGGTAATGAACTTCGAGTTTCTCGACGAGCGCATGTACTTGCAACTCACTGAGAAAGATAGTTGGCGCCACGACAAACGTAGCAGCACCTTCCGGGATGCCGTTCGCGGTATCCATTCGCGGCAGTAAGCGCGGTTCAAAGAAATGCGTGATGTCCCAATTAAGCACCGTGAGCGCGAGATCACTTGCAGGGATGAGCGCCAGCAATGCCGTCACGACGAGGAACGGCCAACCCACTCCATAACGACTCATGAAGTAAAGCAGTAGCAACATGATCAGCACTGTCAAAAATACGAGCGTGCTGAGATAAGCCCGCGTGGCGTGTCGCAGCAGAAAGCGACGCAGTCGCTCTTTGGATCGGGGTTGATAACCGAAGCGCGTTTCCAGCAGAGCCAAACCGGCATCGATAAGGTAATAGCCGACGTGTTTTTCGGGACCATCCTGTTTGCCTTCGGTGGCGAGTTCGACGGCAGCTTCGGCGACTTCGAGTTCAGGTGCGCGCGTTCGCTTGCTGATGCGTTCGACGACGTGTCGATAACGATCGCGCGAAGCAAACTCCATTCGCGAGTAGACGCCCGCCGGATCTTTTCCCAGGACAGGTTCGATGAGGCTGACTTTTTCAAAGAAGTCGTTCCAGTCAAGCGTTGAGAGGAGACGCATGCTGGTGATGATATTTCCGACTGTCACCTGCGCCGCAGCCTGTCGCTGGTGTTCGGCGTGAATAATCTGTTCGATACTCAGACCTTGCTTCGCAGGCTGGGTTTCGAGCCAGTCCATCACCGGCATCACTGACGGGTGCTGCTCTCGTAGTCTCTGTACGAGTTGGACCACAAAGGTCTGTGGTAACTCGTCGCGTTTTCCGAGTCGCTCATTAAGAAACGGCATCAGGTTCGACGGCTCGAGTGAGGCAAGTTCCAGCAGCTTGTCTGCGAGCTTGTCGGCCTCGTCACGCTCAGCGCGTGCAAGTGAGATCGCGATTGCGAGTCGACGAAGATTTTCTACCAGCGCGAGTCGCAGAGTGATTGCGACGGCCCACAATTCGCCAATCGAAAGAGGAGCGACTGTCTGATAGGCGCGGATAAACCGTTGCAGCGTGTTCGTATCAAGTCGCGAATCGGTGTGCGCGATGAGCGCCAGCGCGAGTGAGTAGATGCGCGGAAAACCTGCGAGCTCACCGTCAGCTAGTTTAGGGAGTTCGTGATAGTAACTCTTTGGGAGGTCCTGACGGATTTCGCGCAGTTGCTCTTCGACGATGTGATAGTTGTCGACAAGCCATTCAGCAGCAGGCGAAATAGCCCGGCCTTGACGAATTGCCTCGACGAGAACCTTGTATGCGGTTTCGAGTTTGCGGCCGTTGTCTTCGAGCCGTGGCAAGAGTTGTGCGCGGCCCTTGCGAGTAACTGTTTTGTGTTTGGCTGCGAGTGTTTGAGCATACTGTTCGAGGCGCTCAACACTGAAGAACTCTGCCTGAAACGGCTTTTCCTCGGCATAGCCTGCCGGATTGCGGACTGATGAAACTAACGATTCGAAGAGCTCGGTCATGAAGCGCACGTGTGCTACTGTGAAAATACGGCCACGGGGAACTAGAGGGGTAATTCAGAATATCATTTTGTGCTTGGTTCTTGGTAATTGGCACAAAATAGAATCGTGATGCAGTTTGCGCGAAGGACAAGTAACGCCGAAGGCGTTGGCTAATTTCAGCCCCGAGGTTCGAGCGCGAGCGAGAACCTCGGGTAGCCTGATCCGAGCGATGAAACTCTGAAAGAGTTCGCCAATTGCGGAACGCTTTCAGCGTTTGACTAACTTCTAATTCTATTCCCAGGGTTGTCGCTGCGCTCCAACCCGTGAGCTGAAATTAGTGAACGCCTTCGGCGTTAGCGAAACTGCATCACTACCCAAAATACAAAGTACAAAGCACTAACATCCGCTTGTAGTATACTTTCGCGCCATGCGCGTTTTAGGAATCGATCCCGGCAGTCAAACAATGGGTTGGGGAATTGTCGAAGGCGACGCGCGACGTTACTCGCTGATCGCGTTTGGATCGGTACGCGCGGCGTCGACGCTGAAGTTTTCCGCGCGACTATTGAAGATGTGCAGTGGTTTGGAAGAAGTGATCGCGCGGCATAGTCCAGAAGCTTGTGCACTTGAAGATGCGTTCCTCGCAACGAATGTCAAAGTCAGTATGAAGCTCGGGCAGGTGCGCGGAGTGGTGTTGCTGGTGGCTGAACGAGCTGGAATGGAGATACACGAATACTCACCGAGGCTGATCAAGCAGACTGTTGTGGGTTATGGCGCCGCTGAGAAACATCAAGTGCAAGAGATGGTTCGTTTGTTACTCGGGCTCAAGAGCATTCCAACGCCTCACGACGCGGCCGATGCGCTGGCAGTTGCGATCTGCCATTTTCATCACGCGCAGTTTCAAGAAAAAATCGCCGCGGTATAGGACTGCCAATCGACAATTGGCAATAACGAAACCTCGCGTATGACGGAGAAAATCATGATTCCTCACAAGCTCGCCTTTTGTGTGCTTCTTTTAGTCGTATTTAATCCAACGCCGACCTTTGCGCAAAGAACGAAACCACCAGCCGGTGGTCGTCTCGCAATTGTGGTTGACGAACGTCTCGCGGCGCTTCGCGCAACGCCGCAATTGGATGGAAAACTCGTGCGCCGACTCAGTCGTGGACGTCTCGTCGCGCTTAGATCGATGAAGATTAGTCGCGATGGCATCACGTTTTTTCTCATAAACGTGAGTAGCAGAACGCATGGATGGATTCAACGCGAAGCTGTCATCTCGCCGTCACGCGCCGAAGACGATCGCAGGTTGCTCATGCTGATCGATCGTTCGCAGGGTTTTGACCGCATTGCTCGCGGGCGAATATTTTTGGATTACTTTCCACGTTCGTCTTTGCGGCCTGAAGTGCTGTTGTTATTCGGCGACACCGCGGAGGAGCTTGCGGCCAAACTGTCTACAGATGCTGCGCGACGCATGACCGATCCTGGCGACGCGCCTGAGTTTAGTTATTACATGAATTACAGTGGGCTCGATCGCTACAACCGCCAGCGCGTCGGTTTCGTCTTCAATCAATCAACTAAACGTTTTCACTACGATGGCTCCGCTTGGCGTGAACTGATTCGCCGCTATCCGAAAACCCAAGCCGCCGCTGAAGCGCTGAAAAGATTAACGGCTCTTTACTCTCAACTGAGGATGAGGTAATATGTCGCGCATGACACTAAAACTCAAAACCAAACCTCTAGGAGAAAGCAAAATGGGCCTCACACATGTTGCAGTTAAATCAGGACGTATTGGTTCTAAAGAAACATACCACGCGGCTTTCCTCGTCGATACAGGCTCGTGGCATGCCATGGCGCCAGCATCCGAATTAAGGAAAGTTGGGATCGAGCCGATTGGTAAAGACACATATGAACTTGCCAATGGAGAGCTTCAAGAATTCGAGTATGGCAATGCCGAATTGCGGTTCATGGATGAGATCATCGCCACTCGTATTCTCTTTGGCCCCGACAATAGTGAACCAATTTTGGGCGTTCTCGCTCTTCAGGCGGCCGGATTCATCGTCGACCCGCCGAACGAGAGAGTGAGGAAACTCGAGGCGCTTCCGCTGAAATAAGGCACAAACAAGCACGAAACACACAAAAACTTCCAAAAATTCGTAAGGGCTGTTAATAAATGCCTGCACGCCTCCGTTTACCTGGGTGTAGACGGAGGAAAACCGTGCAGGCAGCACTTAAACCCCTACGATTAGTGACATATCAACCCGCCAGCAAGCTGGAAACGCTTTTCCAGGAACACCACGGCCGAATCTTTCGGACCGCACAGCGTGTTACGGGCAGTGCGGCTGACGCTGAGGATGTGCTCCAAACCGTTTTCCTGCGACTCGTCAAGGGCCAGGACGACTACGACTGGTCACAAAATCCCGAAGCCTATCTGTCGCGCGCCGCCATAAACGCGTCACTCGATCTGCTGCGCAGTCGAGCACGCTCGAAAGCCGTGGCCCTCGACGATAGTGAAGTCGATACCATTCCAAGCACTTATCTCGATCCTGAGGCGGTCCACGCAGATCGCGAACTTCAGAAACTCATCCGCCAGGCTGTCTCACGTCTGGGAAAGACC
The DNA here is from genome assembly GCA_035248565.1 of Pyrinomonadaceae bacterium. GTDB lineage: Bacteria > Acidobacteriota > Blastocatellia > Pyrinomonadales > Pyrinomonadaceae > PSRF01. The sequence continues at coordinate 39,871 of DATFHH010000085.1, forward strand.
GCCGGGGAGATGTTTGTTTTGCGCTATTACGAAGGTTTTGACAACAAAGAGATTGCAGCGCAATTGAAGACTTCGCCGCTGGTGGTGGGCGTCGTTCTGCATCGCGCACGTACTAAACTGAGAAAAGAGATTGGGCACTATTTGGAGAAACATCATGAAAAGCAATAACGAAGATCAGATTCTCGACAAAGTTACTGCTGAGATCCGAAATGAGCATGTAGATCCCGCGGTTGTTTCGGCAGCGGCAGATCGTGTTTGGGCACGCGTCTCTGCTGCGGCGGGCCAGGCTGAGTTCAACTTGCCAACAGTCGATCGAATCGAAGGCTGCGCAGATTTTCAGTCGCTCATCCCCGCGTATCTCGCAGGCAAACTTTCTGAAGCACGTTCATTGTTGTTGGTGGACCACACGCACGAATGCATCCCATGTCGCAAAGCGATGAACGAAGCGCGCGCGCGACGTTCGGTCACAGTTAAACCGGCTGCAAAGAAGACCAGCTACAAGATGCAACCAGCGGTCATGCGTTGGGCCATCGCTGCGGCTTTGGTGATCGGTTTTGGACTTTTAGCGGTTCCGTTTGTGCAGAGGTTCTGGCCTTACGGCGATTTTGACGCGACTGTTCAAGCGGCCGAAGGACAGGTATTTCAGGTTGCCGACACACAGACAACAGCGGTCAACGCCGGAGCGAAGTTGCAAAGAGGTGAGAAGGTGCGCACCGCGAAAGACGGACGCGCCGTTGTTCGTCTCGGCGATGGTTCTACCATCGAAATGAAGGATCGCTCTGAGTTGTACATCACGAAGTCGGGTCAAGGAACGACGATTCATCTCGACCGCGGTAGCATCGTGGTGGAAGCAGCGAAACAGAAAGACGGAAAACTGTTTGTTGAAAGCGGTGATTCTCTCGTCTCAGTGACCGGCACCGTGTTCTCCGTCAACAACGGCACCAAAGGTTCTAGAATTTCGGTTGTCGAAGGTGAAGTGAATTTTAATCACGCCGGCAGCGATCGCGTGCTTCGACCCGGCGAGCAGGTCACAACAAATCCGTCGATTACGACGATCCCAGTGAAAGATGAAGTCTCCTGGAGCCGCAACGCAAACCGTTATGCGCAAGTGTTGTCAGGAATAGCTTCGATAAGAAGTGGATTGAAGACTGTCCAGCAGCCCAGCATCCGTTATTCGACGCACCTGCTCGATCTGATGCCTGAGAACACCGTCGTCTATGCAGCACTACCAAACCTGGCCAACACGATCGTTGAATCGCATCGCATTATTCAGGAGCGAATGAGCCAGAACCCGGCGCTGCGCGAATGGTGGGAAAAAGAGCAGTCCGGACGGGCGCAAAACATGGACCAGGTCGTCGAGACGATTCGGCAGTTTGGTTCCTACCTCGGCGACGAGATTGCTGTTTCGGTTTCGATGAACGCGCAAGGCGAGCCGGGCGAGCCGTTGGTGTTGGCCGAGCTGAAAAACTCTCAGGGATTTCGCGAGTTCCTCGAACAGGAGATTGCGAAGTATTCCGACAAGAAAGGCAAACCTGAGATTCAGTTTGTCGATAATCCGGCAACCGCGACTGCTCAGTCTGACGCCTCGAAAGAAAAACTTTACGTCTGGATTCAGGAGAATTTGTTCGCGGCGAGTCCGAATTTGTCCCAACTTCAAAATCTCGCAACCGTTATGTCCAACGGCAGCACGAGCAGTTTTACTGCGACTCCGTTCCGCGATCGCATCGCGCAGGTTTATCAGGAAGGCGCCGGATTAGTGGTCGCCGCAAATCTGGAAAAGGTTGTGGCCCAAACTAAAGCTGAGCGCTCGAAGGGGCCTGATGCTGAGAAGCGTGAAAGCGCGTTGAATCAATTGGGCATCTTGAGTGTTAAGTATTTCGTGTTGGACCAGAAAGAGACCGACGGCAAAACGCACACACAAGCATCGCTGTCATTCAATGATGCGCAGCGTGGTATTCCGTCGTGGCTCGCAACTCCGGGACCGATGGGCTCGCTGGAATATATCTCTCCAGACGCAAACGTCGTCGCCGGGTTTGTAGTTAAGAATCCCGTGTCGCTGGTTGACGATCTGCTGGGCGTACTGGAGACGGTCTCGCCTGAGCTGCGCAAGAACCTCGACAAGCTGCAGTCGGAACATGGACTCAACATCCGCACTGACATCGCTGCGCCACTTGGTGGAGAGTTTGCCTTTGCGATTGATGGTCCAATCCTGCCGACACCGTCCTGGAAACTGGTGTTTGAGGTAAACGATCCAACGCACCTGCAACAGGCACTCGAGCATGTAGTTGGTGAAGTAAATAAACAGGCGGCGTACCTCGGCAAGTCTGGACTGACATGGGAAAAGTCTGAGATGGGGGGCCGCACTTACTACACGCTTAGATCAGCGGACTTCGGGTTCCTGGAAGTGAACTACACCTATGCAAACGGATATCTGATCGTTGGCCCGAGCAGAGCACTGGTTGAGCGGGCATTGAGATCGCACGACAGCGGAGAATCACTGTTGCGCTCAGCGAAGTTCACCGCGGGTCTGCCTGCGGATGGTAACGCAAACTTCTCGGCAGTGTTCTATCACAACATCAGCGCACTCGTGCCGGCTGGTCTTGCGCGCACGGCTGAGAGCCTTCCGAGGGGGCCGCAGGAAGCAGTAAAGGCGTTCGCTGCAGAGATGCGACCGACGCTGGCCTACGCATATGCGCAAGGTGACAGCATCACCTTCGCCGCCAATACTGAAGGTGGACCGTTCGGGTTAGGACCAGCAACGATCCTGGGAATGCCCAGCGCGCTCGAGATGCAGAACATTATTCATCGGGGGATGGAGTCGAAGAAGCAATAGTTATTGTGCGCCTCCTTGGAGTGCGGCGGCCTGGCGCCGCTTTGTTATCGATCACGCCTAGTCGATATTAAAGCGGCGCCAGGCCGCCGCACTCCAAGGAGGCACTCAGAAATTACCAAAGAGCATAACTCAAATGAAACTCATCTCGATCTCGCTAATGTCGTGGCTCGTTGGTCCGTTGCTTATCCTCTCGCGCTTTGCTGACATCAGCAGCGCCACAGTCACATCACTGATCGTCGCAGCGTTGCTGTTCTCCCTTGCGTACGCGCCGTCGCTGTTTTGGCTGCGGCAACGCATGGGGGGATGCAAACCTGCGCTGCTATTTCCTCTGGCCTCTGCGGTTGTACTCAATCTACCTGTGTTCCTGATCGAGATTCTTGCGATCGGCAGAACTTTAGCGCCCTCAGAAGCGTTAGCATGCATTGTCGCTTTTCTGCTTATGGGTACAGTCTTCGGACTCGGATTCGTTTGGAATTATCAGAACACGGCGCTATAAGAAAGAGTATGGCACTCCCCGCGGCGGTTCCCGAGGAACCGATCAAAGCTCAACCGGCTCACACTGAGCCACCGGTGATCGATCTTCACGGTCTTAGCGTCACTTTTGGTCACCGGCCAATTCTGAAAAACCTGCGCGGCGATCTTCGCGGCAAAGCAATCGGCCTGCTTGGTCCTAACGGCGCCGGCAAGACCACGCTGATTCACACGCTGCTCGGCTTTCATCCGCCTTCTGCCGGAACTGCACAAATCTTCGGTCTCGACATTGCCAACGACGCCAAAGACATCAAGTCGTTGATCGGCTACATGCCCGAGCGCGACTCGTTTATCGCAAAGATGAGTGCCGTGCACTTTGTTCGCTTAATGGGTGAGTTATCAGGCTTGCCGCCCGAAGCCGCACTTGAACGTGCGCACGAAGCTCTTTTCTACGTCGGCCTCGGCGAAGCGCGCTATCGGCGTCTCGATACCTATTCACTCGGCATGAAGCAACTCGCCAAGCTCGCACAGGCGATCGTTCATGGTCCAAGACTGATCTTTCTCGACGAGCCTACTAACGGATTGGATCCGCCGGCGCGCCTGCGCATGATCAAACTGATTCGCGAGATTCGCGACAGCGGTCAGGCTCACATCGTCTTGTCGTCGCATTTACTGGTGGACGTCGAGGAGTGTTGCGACGAGATCCTGATACTCCGCGACGGTCAGATCGCCGTCTATTGCAATCTTGAGGAAGAGCGAAAGTCGAACCGTAAGTTTCTCATGCTCGAAACACGTGGCGATCAGGAGAAGTTTGTCAAAGCACTGGCGAAACTCGGTTGCGAGTATGCGTTGTCAGGCGCTAATCGGTTAAAGATAGTTTTGCAGGAAGGTATCGAAGTACGCGATCTGTATCGTCTCGCGGATGAAGAACAAGTGCAAATACGCCGCTTGAGTTATAAACGCGATTCACTCGAGGACATTTTCTTAAAAGCGATGGAGAACGGCTATGGCGGTCTATGAGCAGACGTACAAGCGCTACGCCGGCAAGCTGACTCCTGAGTGGAGCCGGTTTCTGATCATTCCGCGGCACGCGTATCGAGCAGTATTCAATTACAAACTGTTCACGGCGTTCTTTGCGATCTGTTTCATCCCGCTTCTCGTCGAAGCAGTTCTGATCTATTTGCATCACAACATTGGCGCGTTGACCTCCATGAAAATCAATGCGAAGGAGCTGTTTCCGGTCGATGCTTCGTTTTTTCAAACGTTTGTGAACATCCAGGGCGGATTTGCTTTCCTTGTTGCCCTGCTGATTGGACCACCGCTGGTCTCGCGCGATCTGCGCAACAACGCGTTGCCGCTTTATCTTTGCCGTCCGTTCTCGCGCACTGAATACGTGTTGGGAAAAATGTCAGTGTTACTGATCTTGTTGTCGGCGATCACGTGGATGCCACAGTTGTTGCTGTTTCTTCTCCAATCGTATTTAGAAGGCCTCACGTGGTTCAGAGAAAACCTCTGGATTGCGAGCGCGATCTTTATCGGCAGCATTGTCTGGATACTGTTGCTCGCGCTGCTATCGCAGACAGTCTCTGCGCTGGTGAAATGGCGCATCGTGGCGAGTGCCGCATTGCTCGGACTGTTCTTTATTCCGTCTGTATTTGGTGAGTTCATTAACGTGGTCTTTCAAACGCGTTGGGGCAATATCATCAGTCTCGGGGCTTTGATGAAAAACGTGACTGCCGGTCTTTTCGGCACTTTCGATCGCGTCTCCGGCACGATTCGCATCAGCGATTTCGACGACAACGTGATCAGAGAGATTCTTTTGATCGAACCGCCGCTTTGGTGTTCGTGGGCCGTGTTATTCATCATTTGCGCGATCTGCCTGGCACTACTGTCATGGAAAGTCAAAGCCTATGAAGTGGTCCGTTAATCCGTAAAAAATCCGCGTTTATCTGTGGCTAATATGTCTTCAGACCATTTGATCATCTTCGATAACGTCTCCAAGTTCTACGGCGAGATACTCGGAGTGAATCGCGTCAATCTTCAGATCGCGCCCGGCATTACGAGTCTGGTCGGACCGAACGGAGCAGGGAAGTCGACATTGATGAATTTGATGACGGGACTACTGCGGCCCACGCGCGGCTCAATCACGATTCTGGGAATCCCGACGGATCAACCTGAACGCCTGTTTAGTAAAGTCGGTTACTGCACGCAATTCGATTCGTTTCCGCGCGGTCTTACTGGTCGTGAGTTTCTCAATTCGTTTTTGCTGGTCGATGGGTTCGATCGTAAGCGCGCGAACGAATTGACTCAGGTTGCGCTGGAACGCGTCAACCTGCTGGACGCAGCCGATCGAAAGGTCGCCGCCTACAGTAAAGGCATGCGCCAACGCATCCGTTTGGCCCAGGCCATCGCACATCAACCCGGGGTTTTGATACTGGATGAACCACTTAACGGCCTCGATCCGATGGTCCGTGCCGAGACAATCGCGCTATTTCGCAAATTCGCTTCGGAAGGACTTCACCTCATCATCTCGTCGCACATCCTGCATGAGGTCGACATGATGTCAGACCGCGTCGTGCTTTTGAATAATGGTTACATCGTTGCTGAAGGAAACATTCACGGCGTGCGCGACGAGATGGAAGAACATCCGATGCAGATCCTGATTCGTTGTGACCAGCCGGCAAAGCTGGCGGCTTATGTCTTTGCTCAAAACCACGTAGTTGAAGCCAGAGTTCACGACGATCGCCGCGGGTTGTTTGTAAAGACACGTGATGCAGACCGGTTTTATCTGCTGCTGAACCGTGCGGTTGCCGAAGGTGAAGTGAACGTCGAATCAGTAGCGCCGGTCGATGATGATCTCAGTGCGGTCTATCAGTACTTGATCGGCACAACGGGAGGTAGTGCATGAGTTCCGCGGTCGAAGTGGTCCAAAACAAGACGGAAGGAAGACCTTCGGAATGGGTGCTATGGCTCCGGCAGATCGGCGCGATCTTTCGTTTTGAGATCGAGAAGAATTTTCTGGGCCGCCGTTCGCTGCTGATTTACCTGATTGCATTGTTGCCACTGCTGCCACTCTTTGTTCTGGCCGTCTTCAATCCGCCGGGCACGCGAGTGAAAGATATCAGCCAATACAGCATGATTTACGCGGTGCTTTACAACGGGTTGATTCTGCGCACCGTAGTCTTTTTCGGATCCGCCTGGATCTTCATGAATCTCTTCCGCGGCGAGCTGGTCGATCGCAGTTTGCACTACTACTTTTTGAGTGCGGTTCGCAGAGAGGTGCTGCTAGTCGGCAAATACTTTTCCGGCCTCGTCACCTCGATCGTTCTCTTTACCAGCACGACAGTGATCGCGATGCTGTTACTTTACCTGCCGCACTTTTATTCGCAAAGTATGCGCTATTTCACGGAGGGGCGCGGCCTGTCGCAGATTCTGACGTACGCGGGCATTACGATACTGGCGTGCATCGGTTATGGCGCTTTCTTTCTCATCGTCGGATTATTTATTCGCAACCCAATCATTCCTGCGTTGTTGCTGTATGGTTGGGAGTGGCTCAACTTTCTCCTGCCTCCGCTGTTGAAAAAGATCAGCGTCATTCACTATCTCAACTCACTCATGCCGGTGCCTATCCCGGAAGGTCCGTTCGCGGTTGTCGCAGAACCAACACCGGCGTGGATTGCCGTTCCCAGTATGTTGCTGGTCACAGTAATTGTTTTGGTTCTCGCCGCGTACCGCATCCGTCACCTCGAGATCCGCTACGGCAGCGACTGAAAACCATCCGCAGATTACACAGATTATTTTCTGCGTAATCTGTGGATGGTTTTGCTGACATAAGTATTATCTCTCACCCAGAAGCGCCAGGGTTTGTAGATCCATTCCTCAGCGTAGTCGATGCCGATGCGGGGGCCTCGCGCGATGCGTCGCGGGGAGACTCGTTCATATTCTTCGAGCCAAACCCTCTCACCTAAAAGATCGGCGCCGTCGAGCGCGCGATCGATACCCATCGCGATGCAGAGTTTGCCTGGGCCATTCGTCAAATTGTGATCCGGATGAGAATGCCTGCGCGCTCGCATGATCTCCAGTCCCTCAATCGGTTCGAGTGCGCGCACCAGTATTGCATGCGGAATGTCCGCGACATTGCTGACGACGTTGAACTGGTAGTACATCCCATAAACGAAATAGACATACGCCACACCACCCGTGCCGTACATCGTCTCAGTTCGTTTCGTGCGGCGTCCGCCGTAAGCATGGGATGCTCTGTCTTCCGGTCCGCGATACGCCTCGACCTCCACGATCTTCCCTGAGACACGTTCACCGCTTGGACCAGGCACGACTAAAAGCTTCCCGAGCAGATCGCGAGCTACGGTGAGTACGTCAGATCGAGTATAGAATTCGCGTGGCAGTTTAGCAGGAGGTGCCATGAACGTCAGTGAAGTTTCCACAACATGACGACAAAGATGATCAATCCGATAAGCACTATGCCTCTTCGCACCCACTTCTGACCAATACGCACCGCCATATTCGCGCCTAAGTAACCGCCCGCCAACGCGCCGCAAGCCATCACCAACGCGTCCTGCCAAACGACCAGGCCGGCCAGTGAAAAAAGCAACACTGCGATGCTATTGATGCAGATGCCGAGAAAGTTCTTGATGCCGTTCGCGCGATTGAGTTCGTTTAGACCGAGCAGGCCCATCGCCGCCAGCATTAATATTCCATTGCCTGCGCCGAAGTAACCACCGTACATCGCTGAGAAAAACTGGAAAACGATGGCGCCACTCCACCACAGTCCCATCGGTTTCTCGTCAATCGATCCGAGTCGCAACCGGCGATTGATAACGCCTTGTGACATGAAGAGAAGTGTGGCAAAGAGAATTAGGAACGGTACGAGATTGGCGAATACGCGCGAAGGTGTGCGAATCAAGAGTAATGCGCCGAATGCGCCGCCAATAATGCTGGTCAATCCGAGGCGAAACAGGATCGTAGAACTGTTTTCGAGTTCTCTGCGATAACCAAAGAGTCCGCCGAAGAGTCCGGGCCAGAGTGCGACAGTGCTGGTGCCGTTGGCGACGCGCGGATCGAGTCCGAGCCAGATCAAAACGGGAAACGTCAGCAGCGTTCCTCCACCGGCAATAGCATTGACCACGCCCGCTGCAAACGCGGCGCACAGCATGACAAACCAGGGGAAGAGACGCATTAAGTTGGACGGAATCCGTGTTTATCCGCGTAATCTGTGGCTTACATTCGCATGTTAATATAAAACTCAATGAATCAGCACCTGTCGCGGATTGCTCTCGGTCTAGCTTTCATCCTTGTCCTCTGTGGTTCAGCTTTATCGAAGAAGACGCTGAAAGTCATGACCTATAACATTCACGTCGGCGTTGGCATGGACAAGAAGTTGGACCTGCAACGCATCGCGGACGTCATCAACCGAGAGAAGCCGGACCTTGTCGGCTTGCAAGAAGTCGATCGCAGCGTTAAGCGAACTGAAGGCAAAGACGAGATCGCAGAACTCGCGGCCATGACGCGGATGGATTTTGCTTTTGCTCCGAATCTCGATTATCAAGGTGGAAAATACGGTGTTGCTATCCTTTCACGCTGGCCGATCAAAAATACCGTGCATCGCATGTTTGAAAACAAGCGTGAGGCTGAGCGTCGCGGGTTACTCAGAGTTGAGATTGAGTTCCAAGGCAGAGCCATCAATTTTGTAACAACGCATCTCGATTATCAGTTTGAAGATGGCCGTTTGTTTGAAGCTGAGCAGTTATTGAAGTATCTCGAAGACACGAACGGCCCTCTGATCGTCGTGGCCGATTTCAATGACACTCCAGATGGCAGTGCCTATAAACTCATGCGCACCAAATTTGACGACGCATGGTTGACAAGCCGCGCAAAAGGCGATGGTTTCAGTTATCCTGCGGACAAGCCAGTGAAGCGTATCGACCACATCCTCTATCGCACGGGCGATGGTGTTCGTGCGAAGAAGGCGTGGGTCGTAAGCACGTTGGCTTCGGATCATGTTCCTGTGGTGGCCGAGATAGAAACGGGCCACAAAGAGGTACAGAAAGCACAAAAATGAGATTGCTGATCGCAGTTTTGGGCGTGACCCTTTTGCATGGAATCGTTCGCGCGCAGGACTCGAGTCGCATTGATTGGCCGCGTTACCAGGACATGGCGGTCGATCTGATGCAGCAGTATCTGCGAGTCAACACTTCCAACCCGCCGGGCAATGAAATCGAAGCAGCGAAGTTTCTCAAGACAATCTTCGATCGATACGGAATCGAGAACGAGATATTCGAGTTCAAACCAGGTCGCGCAAACATCATCGCACGCATCAAGGGGAATGGTTCGAAGCGGCCGATAATTCTTCTTAGTCACATGGATGTCGTGACCGCCGAACCCGCTTCGTGGGAAGTCGATCCCTTTGCCGGTGTGATCAAGAACGACGCGATCTGGGGCCGGGGCGCGCTCGACATGAAAGATGAAGGACTGCTTCATCTGATGACGATGATCCTGCTCAAACAAGAAGGACCGTCGTTGACGCGCGATGTGATCTTCCTCGGCACGGCTGACGAAGAGGTCAACGACGAAGGTTCGCTTTGGATGATCGCCAACAAAGCAGACCTATTCAAGAACGCGGAATATCTGCTGACCGAAGGTGGCGACAACCTACTCCAAGCTGGATCGGTGAAGATTGTTGGCGTGGACGTCGCCGAGAAAGCACCGTTTTGGCTGCGACTCACCGCAACCGGAACGCCGGGCCATGGCTCACGGCCCGTTGCTGACTCCGCGACGAATCGTCTCGTGCGCGCGATGTCACGCATTCTCGATTGGGAGACGCCGATAAAACTGTTGCCCGCTGTCGAACAGTTCTTCAAAGACATCGCCCCGTTACAAGCGGAACCGTTGCGAAGTCAGTTCGCAAATATTTCTGAGTCGCTAAAAGACCCGGGCTTCGTCAAATCACTTACCAGCCAACGCGAGTACAATTTCCTGGTGCGCAACACGATCTCGATCACAATGCTCAGCGGCAGTAAACAAACGAACGTTATCCCTAACGCCGCAACCTGTAATATCGACGTTCGGCTCTTACCCGGCGAATCACCGGAAGATTTTCTCAAAGCACTGACTGCCGTGATTGCCGATCCTTCGATCAAGATCGACAACGTGAATCGGTTTAAGCCTCCGAACAGCTCGCCCATCAACACCGAGCTCTTTTCCTTGATCGCGCGAAAGACCAAAGAAAATTATCCAGCGGCTGTAGTCACAACAAAGATGCTGAGCGGTTATACTGAGAGCCAGCTCTATCGACAACTCGGCATCGTCGCGTACGGTTGGGCGCCCGTTTACACTACTCCTGAAGAAGACGAGGGCGTACATGGCAACAACGAGCGCATCTCGATCAGAAACATTCGCCAGGGTACGCGCGAGTTTTATGAAGTCGTAAGAGATATCTCTCGATAGCGAGCCCCCACAATTAAACCGGCTGAATAATCTTATGCCTAAAGATCCTTATGAGATGACTGAGAGCGAGCTTCGTTCGCGCATCATCACCCTTGCATTTGGCGGGGACGAGCGTCTCTTCATCGCGTTCTATCGAAAACTACAACAGGGACTGCCGGAAGGAACAGGGATCGTCTTGCGCGGGAGCGTTGTGACCAACAAACGTCACGAAGACGGCACTCCTTTCGACTCGCAGGGGATTGCAACGAGCGATATAGACGTGACGCTGGTTGGGAAAAAGGTAATGGAAGCATGGCACCCGGACGGTTACTACATTCCGGGACTGCATACGAAGCCGCTGTGCGACAAAGATCCGGATATCGCTCCGAGCCTGAATCCGCTGCGCGAGTCGCTGCAAGAATTGATCGGACGGCCGGTGAATTTTCAGGCCACGTCGAGCCTTGTGCTGTATGGCCGCGACGTTTTGTTTGGAGAGGCTTACTACGTTGTTGTTCCAGCCGGCGAAGATGCGTGACCTGAAGGTGCTCAGCTACAACATTCGCTTCGGCGGCCTGGGACGCGAACCAGCACTTGCAGAGACGATTACAGCTGCGGCGCCTGACCTTGTCGTTTTTCAGGAAGCGACTCATCCTGAAGTCATTGAACGTCTGGCCGAAGCGACGAAGTTTCCATTTTGGGCGGCCCGCCGAAACCACTCGATCGGTTATCTGAGCCGCGAAGAGGTCGATTATCACGAGTGGCATTATCCGGCGGGCGCGCGCCATTCGTTTCTCGAGATCGTGCCTGCCGGAGGTAAGGCGCGCATTTTCGGTCTGCATCTCAGTGCGCGTTTCTCAAAATGGGATGAACGCCGGCGCGCGCGCGAGATCCGTTCACTCCTGCAAGGCATCAAGAGACATCAGGACGGCTTTCACGTTTTGATGGGAGACTTCAATACGCTTGCGCCTGGCGAGCTCTTGAATGTTGACCGGATGCCCACGTGGCTCCGCGCACTGATTTGGATCAGTGGCCGCAAACTGCAGCGTGAAACGATTCAACTCATGCTCGACGCGGGTTATGGAGATGGTTATCGACTGCTTCACACGGAACAGAAGGGATACACATTTCCGACGTGGGATCCGCACGTGCGGCTTGATTACGTGTTTGTGCCGCGTGCGTTTGCCGATCGACTGATCACCTGTGAAGTGATCACAGAACCGAAGGAGCGTATTCGAGCGGCGTCAGATCATTGTCCGCTCGTTGCAGAGCTGAAGCTCGAGTGAAGCCGCGGATTTACGCGGATTTAACGCGGATAGATCAGCTTGAGGGGAAGGCTATCTTTAAGTGGTGAAGGAGTGTGGAGGCAGAATTCGGTGGTTGGTCCAAGTGTCATCTGGCGGCCCCACAAGGCGACTCCTGGTTGTGACGTTAGAGGCTGGAGGTCGGCGTAGAAATCTTTGTAAGATACGCCACTCGGTTTGCTTAACCACGTAGCAAATCCAGCTTGGGCCAGATCTCCTTGACCGGCGCGCAGCCTATACAAACCACCAACGCCATCTGCTGCTTCGCGCGCTACTCGGTTATGTGGTTCTTCACAAGGGCCTGAGACAGCGGCGTCGTTAAGTGGGTCCATCGCAGCCGAGTCGTCGAGCAGATACCACTCCTCGTAAGCCTCGCCGTTCGTCTTTAGCCAACTCGCACTGCGAATACCAAAAACCACAGATTGCCGAAAGCCGCGCGGTTTGTTCGCTGCGAGCGTCTCGTGAAACTGGACCAGGTGGTCCACATACGACTCGCGCTCGATCGCCGCTTGAGACCAGTGCCAGAACACATAGGCCAGCATTAGCTATTTAGACACCTCCCTGGAGTGCGGCGGCCTGGCGCCGCTTTGGCCTCGATCGAGCATCAGCGATAACAAAGCGGCGCCAGGCCGCCGCACTCCAAGGAGGCGCTTTAGTTATGGGCCTGCATCGCTTTGATATCGTTAAGCAGCACTTGCTCGTGACCTTCAGGATTTACCTTCAGGTACGTCTTGCGTAGCTTGCCTTCAGGATCGATAACAAAACTCGTGCGGTTCCAGTACATCGTGCCTTTGTACTCACTCTGGCCAACGCCCGCAGCCTGCAAAAACTCGTGATTTGGATCCGCCAGCAAATCGATAGTGAAACCAAACTTGTTGCAGAAGTTCTTGTGTGATGCGACGTCGTCTTCACTCACACCGACGACCGCGATGTTTGCGTCGTCAAACTCCTGTTTGCTGGCGGTGAATGATTTTCCCTGGATGGTGCAGCCGGGTGTGTCGTCTTTTGGATAGACATAAACGACGAGCCACTTGCCTTTGAAGTCGTCGAGTGTGACCGTTTCGCCGTCCTGGTTTTTTAGTTTGAAATCTACAAAGCGTTTACCTTCTTCAAGTGCCACGATTGTTCTCCCTTTAGCCACAAAAATGCACAAAAAGCACAAATGAACGAACTACGGATTCAAATTCATTTTTGTGTCTTTTGTGCCTCTTTGTGGCTAAAGTTTTTTGTGAATTTTGTGGTTACAGGGTTGTGTCAGCCAGATTCGATTTGTATTTAGTGCCGGTTTTGCGATCAGTCAATTCGATGTAAACCCAACTCGGCGGCACCTGCGCAGCTTCGAGAGCGAACCACAGCTTGTTCAGGTCCGCCGATTTACTGAGCGCACAGAAGCCGTTCAGTCGTTTTCCATTCTGCTCATAGATGTCGACCCACGTCCGCGCCGCTTTGGTGTTATTGCCGCAAGGCGGCAGTTCCGGCGATGCGGCGAAGAGTTCGTCCGGATAGTCCTGCTTATTCAAGACATCAAAATGATACCGGATGAATTCCTTACCACCGGTTTGAAAAGCTTCCTGACCCATAAAATAGAGCACCGGATTCGGAAGCGCCGGCGCAGATGCCATTCCCGGCGTTGCAAAGAAGAGTATGAGAGTAATCAAAGAGAGCAGAATCATCTTCTGCTTGCATACTTTCATTGGGGAAACTCCTTCGTTGTGAGTAGGTATTACCACGCGACTGCGTAACGACTACGACGCGGATCCGCGCCCGCTGCTGCGACGCCTGTCTTTGGATCGTAAATGATTACCGTTGGCGCTGAGAGCGTACCCCATTCACCTTGCACTCTGACCTTGTGGCCTTTTTGAGAAAGCTCCTGAATTATCTGCAGACCCACTCGCGATTCAACATTCAGCGAGCCCGGCAGGAACTCGTGATCGTCAAACGAACTGACGTAATGCTGCGTGTCGAAACGCGGCGATTCAACTGCTTCCTGCGGGTTCATACCAAACTCGATCACATTCAACAATACCTGTAATAGTGCCTGATCCTGATTATCACCTCCCGGTGTGCTCAACACCATGAAGGGTTCGCCGGCTTTCAAAACGATCGTCGGTGTCAGCGTGATGCGTGGGCGTTTACCCGGCGCGACCACGTTCGGACTGTTTGGATCAGTCAGCGCCGATTGCAATCGTTGGCCCATCAAAACGCCGGTGTCGCCGGCGACGACTGCCGGCAGCCACGCGCCGCTCGGCGTTGCGCTGAACAGATTGCCATCTTTGTCGACAACGTTGACGCACGTCGTGTCGTTAGCGCGTTCGACATCGGGCAGAGTTGAAACGCGGCCGGTGGTCTGCACGGCGCTCGCCAACACTGCCTTCATCTTCAGCGGGTCGCCGGGTTGTTGTGCGAGCGAAGCATGCTGTTTGTCGATCAACGGTCGGCGAAGTGCGGCGTAATTTTTCGACAACAGCTCGGCCATCGGAATCTTGACGAAATTAGGATCGCCGTAATAGCGATCTCGATCGGCAAGCGCGAGTTTGACGGCTTCGGCGAGCGTGTGGATGTAGGTAGTGGAGTTGTGGCCCATCTTTTTCAAATCGAAGCCTTCGAGCATGTTCAATGTCTCGAGTAACGCTGGGCCCTGCGTCCAGAAACCGGCTTTATAAACCTCATAACCGCGATACTCGGTTTCAACTGGTTGGCCCACTTTCGCAGCGAAGCGGGCAAAGTCGTCGGCAGCCAGCAAACCGCCATTAGCCTGCATGTAATCGCCGATGCGGCGGGCAATTGGACCACGATAAAAATAGTCGCGAGCGGCCATTAGACCTGCATGACGACTGCTTTTCGTGCCTCGCGAACCAACTTTTTCGGCGTGAACAATTTCGCGCAGCGTGCGAGCGAGGTCGGCCTGCACGAAAATGTCGCCGACCTTCGGGATTTCACCGCCAGGCAGAAAGACGCGCTTGGCATCCTCCCATTGAGCAAAGATTGGCGCTCTCGTCCTGATGTATTGCACTCTCAACTCATCAATGGGAAAGCCATCAGCCAGTTGGATCGCAGGCTCGATGACCTCAGCGAGGGTCTTTGTGCCAAACTGATCGAGAGCGGTTATGCAGGCATCGAGAACGGCGGGCACTGTTGCCGCCAGTGGACCAGTTGACGGAATCAAACCCGCTCTTCTCGCGCCCGCCATGGTGGTCTGACCTGGCGAGGTGAGTGTTGGTTGTTCATTGGCGCGGTTGACGAAGAACTCACGCGTTGCCTTCATCGGCGCCTGGCCCATGCCTTCGATGACGACCACCTTTTGTCCTTTGGGCTTGATCAGGATCGGCACTTCGCCGCCGAATGAGAAATGAGAAAACTCAATGACTGATGCGGCGAGAATAGTTGCGACCCCCGCATCGACTGCATTCCCACCGCGTTGCAAAATCCGCAGTCCGGCTTCGACTGAGAGAGGCGAGCCGCCAGCGACCACGCCCCGTTTGCCGCGCACCACCGGCCTAAAAGTGTCAGCCTGCGAAGTTGAAATCGGAAAGCCGGCCAACATGAAAGAAGTCATGAGACAAACTACTACCAAGGTTCGTTGACGGATTAGCATCGGCGGAGGTCCCTCTTTCGAGTTTGAATGCCGAATTGTGCCACAAAGAGGCACAAAAAGCACAAAAACTTCCCTCGGAGTTTTGTGCATTCTGTGCCTCTTTGTGGCTGCTTATTCCGTTTTGTGCTTCTTAGTAGCGTTTACTGGTAAGATGACGAGCGGACAAAAAGAGAGGGCACTGACCTCCCCCAAGACCAGCGCCCTTGCCTTTATCTCAGTTCTCCCATGGAGAATTAACGACGGGCTGATACTAGCTGCCTATCACCCATAGTAGGTTGCATCGGTCTTGTAAAGTCTTTGCGAGGTTGTAACAAAAGTTTTTCAAAGTCTCAGTCGAGGATGCAGCTTTGGCAAATTCACCAACCATTGCACCGTATGGCTCCTGGAAATCGCCCATCACATCTGACCTGATCGTCGAAGGCTCCGTCGGTCTTAGTCAACCGACGTTTGATCGCGACGACATCTACTGGATCGAATTGCGGCCCAAAGAAGGCGGTCGAAATGTGATCGCCAAAAGGAGTGCGGGTGGCAGTTCTACCGATGTAACCCCGCCACCATTCAACGCTCGCACTCGAGTTCACGAATACGGCGGCGGAGACTATCTCGTTTGCGACGGAATCGTTTACTTTTCAAACTTTTTCGATCAGCGACTCTACCGCCAGGAGGGTCTGAACGCTCCCGAGCCGCTGACCGGCGTGGCGAACATGCGCTACGCCGACGCGTGTTTGGACCAGGGAAGAGGACGGCTGATCTGCGTCAGGGAAGATCACACTCGTAATGGTTCGGAACCGGTTAATTCGATAGTAGCCGTCAGTTTGCAACCGAGTGACGACTGCGGCTCAGTTCTGGTCGAGGGAAATGATTTCTACTCGTCGCCGCGATTGAGTCCGGACGGCGCCCAACTGGCCTGGCTTACATGGAACCATCCGAATATGCCGTGGGACGGTTGTGAATTGTGGGTTGGCGAGTTTGGTGAAGATGGCAAGCTGACTTCGACAAGGTGGGTTGCAGGCGGTGCTGCCGAATCGATCTTTCAACCCGAATGGTCACCTGATGGTGTTTTGTATTTCAGCTCGGATCGCAGCGGCTGGTGGAACCTCGAGAGGATTTCGCCCGAAGCTGGAATCGAGCGGGTTTCTCAGGCAAAAGCTGAATTGGGCATGCCGCAATGGGTGTTTGGCATGTCGTCGTATGCGTTTGCGTCGAGTGATTTGATCGTTTGTAGCCACATCGAGCAAGGCGTTTCTACTTTGGCGACGCTGGATGTGCGCTCCGGGAAGTTGAATTCCATCGATTGTCCCTACACTGACATTCAATACCTGCGCGCAGCCAATGGACAGGCTGTATTTCGCGGTGGCTCGCCGACGGACGTGGTCTCGATCGTCAAACTCGACGTCGGTTCAGGCCAGTTTCAAATTCTACGGCGCTCGAACGATCTCGAGGTCTATCCACGTTATTTCTCCGTGCCACGCGCGATCGAGTTTCCAACAGAAGGCGGATTGACGGCGCACGGCTTCTTCTATCCGCCACAGAATCCCGATTTCCGCGCGCCTGAGAATGAGAAGCCACCGCTTATCGTGAAGAGTCATGGTGGACCAACTGCGGCGGCGTCCACCGCGTTGAGCCTGTCAGTTCAGTATTGGACCAGCCGCGGATTTGCAGTGCTCGATGTCAACTACGGTGGCAGTACCGGCTACGGCCGTCAGTATCGTGAAAGACTTAACAAAAAATGGGGCCTTGTCGATGTTGACGATTGCGTGAATGGCGCTCGTTATCTCGCCGAACGCGGCGAGGTTGATGGTAATCGACTGATCATCACGGGCGGCAGCGCTGGCGGATACACAACGCTGTGCGCGCTAACGTTTCGCAATGCCTTCAAAGCCGGTGCGAGTCACTTTGGGATTAGTGATGCTGAATCAATGGCGCGCGACACGCACAAGTACGAGTCGCAGTATCTGACTGGTCTATTGGGACCATATCCGGAACGAAAAGACATCTATTTCGACCGCTCACCAATCAATTTCGCGGAGCGTCTGTCGTGTCCCGTGATCTTTTTTCAAGGTCTTGAAGACAAAGTGGTCCCACCGAACCAGGCGGAGAAGATGGTCGAGGCGATTCGGACGAAGGGAATTCCTGTTTCTTACGTTGCGTTTCGGGGCGAGCAACATGGATTTAGGCAAGCAGCAAATATCAAACGCGCGCTTGATGGTGAGCTTTATTTTTACTCACGCGTCTTTGGATTCGGGCTGGCGGAACCGGTCGAGCCCGTGGAGATCGAAAACCTTAAGCCGCGGACCTGACAGATCAAGGTGGATCTGAACTGGTTGCCGGCGCTCCATGTCGATCGACAGCACGCAAGACGCGTGTCTGGTCCATGAAATACGACATCCGGCCGGTCTTTCCATATTCCAGCGGGACTGCCGACACTGCAAAACTCTCAGCGCTCGCAGTGATGTCGATCCTGTAACCAGTGTTCTCGATCATCTCCCTGGAAACGGCCTTGGCTTCAATTAACTGTTCCAACGTGCCATAGCTGCCCGCGCCCTTTTCTTTTTTGTAACGATACTCGGCTTCAGCGATCGTGTAGAGCGTACCAATAGTCCTGCGCTCGTTTTGGAGATCCGCTGGTGGATTAACCTCACTCGACAGTCCAACCGCAGCCATCAGAACGAGGTTCTTCGGAAGATGCAGCTCATGCAATGGTCCAAATCCTTCGTTCGCAAGCGAGTAAGTGATCGGTTGGGGCGTGGTTGTTAAGCGAGTCAGGTACTCTCGGGTCTGATCGCTGAGTCGTGTGCTCGGTTGTTCTACCCAGGTTTTGTAACTCTCCATCAGTGCGGGCGAGATGTAGAGTTGTCCGTGCGATGGGCGTGGTTGCCATCGAGTGTAGTTCTTGTAGCGAACATCGCTGGAAAGAGTCTCGCCTTTCAAATAACAATCGACAACGTGTCGCGTCGCGGCTGGATCGCTTGAGAGTACGAGGAAATTTCCGACGAAAGCATAAGAGAACAGATTCATGTACGACACAAGTTCCGTGTCTTCTCGTCGTTCTGTTTGCGCGAAGGAACTTGCTCCTTTGAAGCCCAGTGCATCGATTAGTTTGGGCATCAGCGCTCGCATACCTTCTCGGTCTTTCACAGAGATAACTGCGACGGGAGCATTGACCGCAGCAGATTGTTGAGTTGTCGCGTTGACATTATCGCCGGCATTAAAAGCGGGACGTATCTGCACACCGAAAAAGTCGGCGCCACTAGAAGGTAAGCGAAGCGCGATCTCTGAACCAAGCAGCGGTAGCAGCTCATCTTTGATATTGATCTTTAGTTGTTTTTCGAGTGCAGCAATCGGCGACTCAGTGTTGATCGCACTTACGTTCTCACCGTCTTTTGTCAACGTCGAGAAAAAATTCGTCCGATGGCGTCGTTTCGTTAACTCGGAATACATCTGAGGCAGATCAAGCGACAGTGTCGCAAACAGTTCAGTATCTGCCGGCAAGATGTTAGGTGCCTCAGGCACGACGGCGGTACCAGGAATCAATATCGGTACAAACGGAATGACATCGGTTTTTTCGCCCGGCGGGTTTACCAGTAACGCACGCACAACAAACGATTCGTCGTCGAAGGCTAGAGCAAGGCCGATTCCATCAGGCCATTCTGATTCTCCATCGAACAACGACAAGCCGAACGCGTCGAGAGCGTTCGCTGCTTCAGCAGACATCCGCGGTTCGTTGGTCGTCTCACGAGTTGGAACAACCGGGCCGACCGCCAGTTCCGTATTAGCAACTACATTCTCCGCTCCGATCACTTCAGGCGTCGAAGCGTTTTCGGAATTGTTCTTTAGATCGGTGAGCGCTTGATCGAGTTTTGCTGTCGCGGCTTCCGCGCGTTTTTTGTCCTCCTCTTCCTCTCGCTTGCGGCGCTCTTCTTCTTCTCTTTTGATTGCCTTGTAGTCGACGTAAACAAAGATCGGTTCTGAATTGAGACGATTGCGCGCGGTGCGGAAGTTAGCGTCGTCAAACAGCGGTTTGCTTCCGGCGGGCTTCAACTGTTTTAGCGTTAGTGGCTTCTCAGTGATCAGGATCAGAGAACCAAACCGCTGCAAGTGAAAATTGGGTTTTGCCGGCGCAGTGACCACCGGCTTTTCAGCGGTTGCTGGTTTATCGTTTTTCTCAGGCGAACTTGCAGGCGTTGGCGGCAACGCTTTCTGCAGGGCCTCATTCAGTGGCGTCGCAAACTTTGTCGCTTCTTCCGCCGACGCGAATTCAATTGCGACTAGTATGTCAGGAACTTCTTTATTCCTGGGCCATGTGGCGACCAACAATCGCGAACTCATCACTTCGTCAGCATGTGTGCTAAACCACTTCATCAAACCGCGGAATTCCTTCGATGGTCCAGCGAGTTTCAAAACGGGCTCGAGAAATTCATTCAGTGTGTCGGATTGAATTAGCTGGCCCACGCTTCTGACTTCACCATAGATCGTGTAGCTCCCGGCGGGGATCAATGTTTCAAACGTTGGTGCTGGCGCCGGAGCTTCAGTTGGCTTGGGTTGAGTCCTTGCGGGCGTTGGCCGTTTTTGCTGCGCGACCACATTTGTTACCAGGAGCGTTGAGGAGAGTAGCAACAAAGCGGCTACTGTCGGGCGCGTGATTGCGTTCATTAGGGCACCTTTATGGGTTTTCAGGAACCTGTCGAACGTTACTTTAACACTGTAACCATCCAGTTGTGCACCTCTTTGGAGTGCGGCGGCCTGGCGCCGCTTTGGCGTGGATCAGCTGCGATCGGTAACAAAGCGACGCCAGGCCGCCGCACTCCAAAGAGGTGCGTTGAGTTTATTATGTTGTGCTCTTTACACAAGCAAGATTATTGACAGATTTTCGTAACATGGTCCAACAAACGCTTCAAAAAGAGTGTTGCAAATTCCAGCGCACGCGGTTAGATTGATTTGGTTGCATAACAGGCAGGTACTCTCCCGACTCCGGGTGTATCCCTGCCGTCACATAACGCGTGGGAGGAAGAAACAGTGCCGACCGGAACTTGCCCGGAATGTGATGCTGATGTTCATGTTGATTTGGACACGGACAAGGGCGAAATTGTGTCTTGTGAGGAGTGTGGAACTGAACTCGAAGTAGTTGGACTCGATCCCGTCGAACTAGACATTGTAGAAGAAGAAGCTTACGACGAAGACGAGGACGAAGACGAATATTGATTGAAATTGCCAATTGCCAAATGCCGATTGCCAATTTAAGTGTCGGGTTTGAACCTAAATCAATCGGCAATTGGCAATTGGCAATCGGCAATTGGAAATCTATCGGCTTGCCGCTCGATACTCAGAGCGGCTTTGTCGCAAGGTTAAACCGCGTGGACCTTCTACTCGAATAGTGTGCACTTGCCCATCTCGTCTCTTTTCATCAGGCGGATAAAAAGCCAGCACATACGCTGAACTCACCTCTTCCGCCAAAGCCCGAAATAGCGGTGCGTAATCTTTTTCGTTCGCGTAGACGCTGCGGCCGCCTGTCATCTCTGCCAATCCACTGACATCGAGTGGAGTCGGCAGCGGAGTTTGTGCCGACGACGCAATCACGCGCGAATACGATGGCAGTGTCACAACAAACACACTAACGTCCGCCGCATTTGCTCTTTCAATCACGGTTTGTGGCGCAACTGTATCGCCCACTGGGAATCCATCAGTCACCACCAGCACGGCGCGCTTCATCAAACGTTTCTCTCGCGTGCGTGGAGCGTTTCTTACGAGCATTCTGATCGCATCGTCAACCGCGTCGTAAGTATGTGTTGACAATCCGTTTGTTGCATCGCGTGAGATACGATCGAATGAATCGTCGAGCTTGCCGGGGTTCGCAGTGAATTTCTGGATCGTCTTCACGCGCATGCCAAACGTCATCACTGCGTAGACAACCGGATGCTGTGACAGTTGATTTGAAAACGACTGAAGCGCGTAACGAAGTCGTTCGATCTCTTCCGAGGTCATGCTTCCCGAAACATCGAGAGCGAACACTATCGCCAGTGGTCGAGCTTCGCCTTCTCGTTTTTCGATCTGAAAAAATGAAATCGGTTGCTCGATGCCGTCGGAATAGATTTTAAAATCTTCCTGCCGAAGGTTGCGTATCGGACGGCCGTCAGTGTCCATTGCGGTCACGTCGACGGATACGAGGTCAGTGTCAAATCGCAGAATGTCTGCGGGTTCCTGCTCTTTGGGAAATACTTTGCGTGGCCTCTGACTTTGGTTTTCAGGTGTTTGTGTTTGCGGTATGCCCGGCAGAGCGAGGGCAATCAACAAGAGGAGAGGAAAGGACAGTTGCGCTATGAAAGCCGCGAATCTTTTTGCCATTGAAACTCTTTTCCTGAGGGCTGCTGCTCAGGATTATACGAGCGCGACCTGCGGAAGCAAACGGTGATATCATCCAGAGCGTCAAAAACCCGTAATCTGCGGACCTATACGTAAAGGACTTGCTATGGGATTCAAGAAAACTCTCGTTGTGCTCGCTGTAACGCTGCTGGCTATTTCTGCTGATGTTGCTGTTGGCCAGGATAAGGCGTTCGGCTCAATTAAGGGTAAGGTGCGCGTTGAAACGGGCACTCCTGCGGGCGTGACGGTGGTGGTGAGACGTGGTGAAAAAGAGGTTACGCGAGTTACCACTGAGAAGAATGGAGATTTCATCGTTTCACGTTTAACTCCCGGCATGTATGGCCTTACGTTTCGGAAGCCCGGGTTGAGTATTGGTTCGCTGGAAGACATTGAGGTGAAGGCGGGGAAGACGCGCGCGCTCGGAGATCGGCTGATACTCACGATTGATGAGGGTTCGATCGCATTTGTCAGTGGCAGCGTGTTCAGTGCGGCTGGACGCAGTGTGCCAAACGCAAAAGTTGAATTATTCAAAATTCTCGATGACGGTTCGACGAAGAAGATCGATGGGCGCATCACGACAGAAACTGGTTCGTTCAAGTTTCGACTGTCTCCGGATCCGGGCAAGTATCGCGTTATCGTGAAGACGGATGGTCCGGATGTGAGTAAGGACGTAGAGATCGACGGTGCTGCGGTTTATCGCGTCGCGCTGTCTCTGCCACCGTCGAAACCAGACAGATAACTTGCGTTTCTCTGTGTCTCTGTGTCTCTGTGGTTATTGTTCGCAGGAAGTAACCACGGAGACACGGAGGCACAGAGCGTTCTAGAAGCATGGAAGAGCGTGAGGAATTCTTAACTGCCAAACAGATTGCCGCAATTCTTCAAGTCAGTGAATCGACAGTACGGCGGCTGGCTGCACGACGTCGCATACCTTCCGTAAGACTCACGCCTCGCATAATTCGTTTTCATCTCGACGCGGTGCGCGAAGCGCTCGAGGTTCCGCGTCATCGCATTCGTCATGGTGAGTACGGCGAACGCGTTGACGATGCTCAAATGTCGTTTGATGATCTGCTAGACTTGAGTTGAATCGCGCTGTTACCGTTTAGAGCCGCGCTGCGGATTGAATTCCACCCACCTGTTGTTCTGTTTGATATAAATTCGTGGCTGTCGGATCTGGAAACCCTTGCCGAATCCGGGATTCGCGGCCAGAAATCTTCGCACCGTCGATTGATCGCCGGTTGCGACACGCCACTTTCCATCTTCACGCAGAAGATATTGTTGGACCACAATCTTTCCTTCAGCCTGAATTGGGTTAACGACTCGACCATAAAGCGCTGTATCAACCACCGCGAGATTGCCCATGACTTTGACTGCGCCGATCTCCATTCGATCGAGCTGGTAGAAATCCTGTGCTCGCTCGAGCGCGCTCACAAAACGGTCACGCGACATGCGATTGCGTGATGCGTTCGGCAATAGATCGTAAAGGGCGCTGTACTGGCGAGTCTTCAATTGTTCGAAGACGCTTTGCACCGTTGCGCGCACGTCCGATTGATCTGAGGCCCTTGCAAAAGCAGGAGTAAAGACCAA
Source organism: Pyrinomonadaceae bacterium (assembly GCA_035248565.1). GTDB lineage: Bacteria > Acidobacteriota > Blastocatellia > Pyrinomonadales > Pyrinomonadaceae > PSRF01. Next base: position 63,455 of record DATFHH010000085.1, read on the forward strand.
TATTAAAAGCGTGATATTAAGAAGGTCCTTCTTCATCTGACTCCTCATCATCTTCTGTCTCTTCTTGCGCGGCCAGCGATTCACGTAGCTTTTGCCGGTAATTGAGAAACCAACAAACCGCACCGGCCGCCGCGGCAACAAAAGTTTTTTCGTAATCATTCCTGAACAGAAAGAACAAAGCTACTGCTCCGCACGCACCCGACATGATCAGCCAAAACGTCTTCACTTGATATCCACCGGAATTGTTAGATCGAGAGCACCGGGCGCGTAACAGACTTTGTCATCACATGCCTGGACGCGTAATTTCGCTGAAAGGTTGTGTTTGCCAGGTTGGGCGGACGCATCGGCCTTGAGGTTGGCTTTCACCAAAGTGTCTCCTTCGTAAACCTTCAGCGGCTTCTCTGCGAAGGGAAACTTCTTTGTTAATGGATCCGGGTAAGTGATGAACTGAACGGCGATTCCGGCGGAGGGTTGAAGTTGGAGTTCGGTAGGTATGAGGTACGAATACGTTGGTGGATTGGCATTCACATGATAGCCCTTGGCGATCTTCAGTGAAACTATTAGATCACCCGATTCGCCACGCGCGATCGTGGTTTCCTCTGGAGTCGCTTTGACGACGTTTACCGAAGCGACCTGCGCTGGTTCGTTGCTGTTCGTGGGCGACTTTGAGCACGCGGCAGCGAACGCGAGAAGCAGACAAGCTAAAAGAGTTCGAGTATGTAACATATCTTTTGTGCCTCTTTGCGGCTATTCCGGCGCCGATGTCGCCAGCGCCTGCGCCAAACGTGTCCTCTTCGCGCGCCGCAGCAAGTAGCGGAATACGAGCCCCGCAGGCAATACGATAAACACGATCACTGGCGCCATCACGATTATAGATCTCACAAAGAACACCACAATGTCCGATGCCAACTCGAGACTATCCGAGACCGCATCACGAAGAGTGCTTCTGAAGCCGGTCGTACTAACCGTAACGGATTTTGGCGCCTGAATATTAACGGTGATCGTCGAAAGACTCGAACGGTTTTCCAGGAATCTCTTACGACCTTCCAGCTTTTCGATATCGGTTCTGACTTCAGCGATCTGCCGCTGGACTTCCAGCGCGTCGGCCACCTTGTTGGCCTGCTTCATGATTTCGAGAAACTGGAGTTCAAGAGCTTTTTGCGTCTTGATTCGTGCTTCGAGATCGATGAAGTCTTCCGTCACGTCCTGACTGGTGATATGCGCTTCGGGAATGTTGCCGGCTAATTTTTTGATCTCCTCAAGCGCCGGGCCGAACTCACCGGACGGAACGCGAGCGATGAGTTTTATATCGAAAGTTCGTTTCGACGCGTCCATGTTCTCGCGCTGTTTGGCTTCTGAAGTGATGACAAAACCGCCGTGAGCTTCTGCAATCTCAGTCACGCGGTATTGTGCTTCGGTTGTCGAAGCAGCTTCGATCGTGATGTCGGCGTTGCGAATGATCTTGCGATCGATGGCTTCGGCGGTCGATGCAGCTTTGTCCACGTCTGTAAGTGAGATCTTGTGCTGCTGAGGAGTGGTGGTTTGTGATTTTGCTTCAGCGTCTGTGCGTTCAGGCTGCGCGATGTTAGTCGCTTGTTCGGTACTGGCGCTCCGTGGATGTTGATAGGAGCAAGAGATTGAAAAGATCAGGACTGCAAGCAGCAGAATGAGCGGAGCTTTCATGATTGGCCTCCATACAAGTATCAGGATTACGGTAATGGAACGTTAATTCATCCCAACACTTGCATGGCCCACCGCCTGTCATCCACAGATTACGCAGATTCTTCAAAAACAATCTGCGTAATCTGTGGATAAAAAAGTTGAACTATTCCCCTTCGTCGCCGTCTCGGCCGTCCGATCGTTTGATGCCGAACTTTTCGAGACGATATTGAAGCGTCCGAAACGTCAGGCCGAGGAGTTTAGCTGCTTTAGTGATATTGTAATCAGTCTGCTCCATCGCCTGTGTGATCAGATTGCGTTCGACGTCTTCGAAATTGATTCCTTCAGCCGGAAGTTTGAACGCTCCATCGGCCGCAGTGCCAACTTCCTGACGCACCTCCGAAGGCAAATCCTCCGTCGTGATCAAATCACCTTCGCTTAGAAGAATTGCACGCTCGATCGCCGACTCCAATTGCCTGACGTTTCCAGGCCAACTGTAGTCGTTCATCAGTTTCTTCGTTTCAGGAGTTAGACCACGCACCAGCCGCGACGTATTCTTCGTGTGCTTCTTCAGAAAATAGTCGATCAGAACCGGAATGTCCTCACGTCGCTCGCGCAGCGGTGGCACGTCGATCGACAACACGTTGATGCGGTAATAAAGATCGTCGCGGAAACGACCATCAGCAACCATCGCTCGAAGATCGCGATTAGTGGCCGCGATCACACGCACGTCGACGTTCAGCTCATGCGTTCCACCAACGCGACGTATCTTACGTTCCTGAAGCGCGCGCAACAGCTTTGCCTGAATGCCAACGTCCAGCTCGGCGATTTCGTCGAGAAACAACGTCCCTCGATCCGCAATCTCAAACAAACCTTTCTTCTCCGCATGAGCGCCAGTAAACGATCCTTTCTCGTGACCAAACAGTTCCGACTCCAACAGGTTCTCATTTATCGCAGCGCAGTTGACTGCCTGAAACATCTCCGCCGATCGCGGCGACTGATTGTGGACCGCCCTCGCAATCAACTCTTTACCCGTACCCGATTCACCGCGCACCAAGACCGTCGAGTTTGAATGCGCAACTTTCAAGATCATCTTCTTCACGGCTTCCATCTTCGGAGACGCTGAAATGATCTCGCTATCAATGGCGTCGAGACGATCGAGTGCGCGATTGATCGTTTCCAGCAGCGCGGCTTTGTCGTAAGGCTTTTCCAGATAATCGAAGGCGCCGCGTCGCAGCGCTTCCTTGGCGGACTCGATCGAGCCATGTGCGGTGAGCAGAATGACAATGATCGACGAGTCAAAAGCCAGCAGATGCTGCAAGAGCTCGATGCCGTCCATGCCCGTCATCTTCAAATCTGTCAACGCCAGATCGAACCGCCGATCCTTGGCAAACTTGAGCGCGGCCTCGCCGGAAGCTGCCGTCGTTACGTCGTAACCTTCCTCGCTCAGAATCATCTCGAGGATTTCTCTCTGCGCTTTTTCGTCGTCTACAACCAGGATGTTCTTTCGTGGCATAACTAGTTCTCTCTAGCCGGTAGGATTATCGTGAACGTTGTACCGCTGCCTTCTTTTGAAGCGACACTGATCGTTCCCCCATGATCGTCGATCGCTTTTTTCACAATCGCCAGTCCCAGACCAGTCCCTGTTTCTTTCGTCGAAAAATAAGGCTCGAAGACTTTCGAGATGTCCTGGGCCGCGATACCTCGTCCGCTGTCGGTGATTTCAACCTTAACAGAGTTGGGTCCCGGATTCGACAGCTTGATCGAAATCCTGCCACCTTCACCATCCATCGCTTCGACAGCGTTGATAACCAGGTTGGTGAAGACGGAGCGCAGCGCCTCGCGATCCGCCATAACCGCCGGTATTGCTCCGTCCTGGACAATGTTGGTCTTGATGCCGCATTCATCAGCCCGCGCTTCGATCAGGCGCAGCGCGTCTTCCGCTTCCGCACGTACATCCAACTCTTGCAGATCGAGTTTGGATGGGCGCGAGTATTTCAGAAAGTCGCTAATGTGACGATTGATGCGCGCAACTTCGGTTTTCAACTGATCTGCAAGCCGAACAAAAGTGGCGCGCTTGTTCGGATCACTCGGAGCAAACGAAGACCGCAGGTGATCGAGCGTCAAGTTGATGTAGTTAAGTGGATTGCGAATCTCGTGTGCAATCGCGGCAGCGAGACGTCCGACAACAGCGCCCTTTTCCGCCTGATGAAGTTGATTTTCAAGCTCACGTGCGCGGCCGAGTTTCGCGGTCATTTCATTAAATGCCGCCGCCAGCGTCCCCATCTCATCGAGTCGATCAGCGGGGACCTGAACGTCGAAGTCGCCGCCGGCAACCTTTCGCGCAGCAGTCGAGAGCTCTTTGATCGGACGAGTGAAGCGCCACACGAAGAAGCCGGTAATCAAAGTTGTGACGAACAACACGCCGAGCGTATAAAGCGCTGAACGAGAGGCTTGCCGTTCGAAAACATTTGTCAGCGTGTGGGCCGAATCGAGCACGACGATGATGAAGCGACGACCCTTGTCCGTCTGAACCGGAAAGTAGAAAGCACCTGCTTCACCAAAGTCAGTAGTCGTCGAGGGTTGAATCCATGAGGGGAGCTGTTCGTTCTCATTGGTAAACTGGACGGCGCTTCTCAGTGGCAGCAGTTGAATGTCTTTGAACTGGACGTAACGTGTGGTTTGGTCTTCGCGGTAGCGCGGATTGAATTCGGGAATAATGCTGTCAAGCACGTTGCCATCGTCGTCGACGAGGAGAATGTTCTTGACGCGGGCGTTTTTGTCGTTGAGCAAAGGCTCGCGCAGACGGCTGATAATTTGGTCGAGATACTGTTCGCTCTGGAGGCTCTCGAGTCCCAGCGCGATGCCGGTCATAATCGCTTGTTCCTGCTCGATTATCATTCGCGCGTTGGCCCGGACAGTGCGGAGATTGAAGTAATACTGGATGCCAAGAGTGAGGCCGAGCATCAACGCCAGCAGCAGCAGGAGCCGTGCCCGGAAACTTTGTATCTGGGTGCGAAGTCTCATGCGGAAACTAAGAGGAGAGATTGTGCATCAGAAGTTGTCACCTTCTGGTAGAACCAAGCCATTCCGCGTTTATCTTTCTTAAAAGATCTGGACCGAGCCAGTGCCGCGGATGACGCGGGTTTAGATCGCCGATGCGGCGCTTGAAGCACATAGCGTTCCAGTGAATTATGTATAATCGATTACTTTTTTATTGCCTGCAACTACCTGTCAATGTTATATTTGCAGCGGTCTCAAATCAATGTCCCCAGAGACCGCCCGTAGGGAACTCTTCCCGCCCTCAACGTTGCAGCAGAAGGTTTGGTCGAAGGCACGAAAAGAGGCGTTTTTGAGAAAGCTCAGAACTGCAAGCGGTTTTCATTTGAGGTTGGTTGTCGCGGCATGGCAGCCGAAGATTCGAACGTGCTCACTTTCTGGTGAGTAATCCCTAAAAGGAAGGTACATGGGCCTGATGACTCGATTTTTCTATTCCCGTAGCTCCCGCCGATTGGTCTTTATTCTATTTGTCTTAATTTCCCTCGCCTTTTCAGGTACAGCCTTCGGGAAGAGAAAAGCCTCCGCGGGCCGAAGCGCCCGCGCTGCTAAGAGCAGAAAAGCATCTGCAAGAAGCCGCTCAAGCTCAAGGCGCGGCAGACAGGTCGCAAGATCTTCGCGACATGGCCGTGGCGGTCGACTGTCTGCGCGTGAGGCTCGTAATCAAAGAGCACTGGTCGCCCGTGAGCAAAGTGCTGCAATCAAGGCGATGGAGCGAAAACTTCATCGGCCTCTCACCAAACGAGAACGCGCGGCAGCAACGCGTGGTGCGAGTCGACGAGCGTTGCTCGAAGCCCGACGTCGTGCAGAAGCCGCCCGTCGCGCTGCTATCGCGCGCCAGATGGCGATCGACAAAGCGATGCGCGACGAAGTGCAGACGTTCATCGCCAAAGACGATCTCACTGGTGAAGATCCTGAAGTACGACGAGTCGCGGTCAACGCACTTGGCAACCACGCCGGCACCGTTGTCGTGATGGATCCCCTAACTGGTCGCGTCTATTCAATCGTCAATCAGGAGTGGGCGCTGCGTCGCGGATTCAAACCCTGCTCGACGATTAAACTCGTTACTGGCGTAGCTGGACTTTCAGAGAACGCGATTCCACTGGTTGACACTGCCAGTGACGGATACAGGCTCGATTTGACCTCAGCGTTGGCCCATTCAGATAACCCGTTCTTCCAGCAGGTCGGCAGCAAGATCGGATCTGAGAAGATGGTAACCTACGCCCGCGAGCTTGGTTTCGGCGAGAAGACTGGCATCAACGTGCCGTTTGAGTTTCCCGGTAAATTGCCGGAAGTTAAGCCGGACGTGTTGGAGCGACGAATGTTTTCTCATGCGGATGGTTTCCAGGTGACGCCACTGCAGTTGGGAACGTTGGTTTCGGCGATGGCTAACGGCGGCAGGCTTCTGGTTCCACAGATACCACACTCTCTTAAAGAACTGAACAAGATGAGTGTGAAAGTGCGACGCCAGTTGGATATCACACCGGAAGTTTGGCAGCGCATGGTACCGGGAATGGTCGGTTCCGTTAACTACGGCTCGGGCCGTAAAGCTTATGATCCGACGCAAACGGTCGCCGGAAAGACTGGTACCTGCATTGGTGATGGTGGCTGGGTTGGTTTGTTTACCTCGTATGCTCCGCTCGCTAATCCGCGTCTCGCTGTGGTCGTAATCACACAGGGAACTGACGCGCATCGTCATCTGCCGGCAGCAGTAGCCGGCGAGATCTATCGCCAACTCAATCATCGCTTTGGCACTTCCATCAATCTCCAGGTTGCAACGACGGCCGATGACGAAGAGAAGGAAGTAACGGACGACGCAGCGGCTGGCGAAAACGGTGACGCTAACACGCAGACCGCAGACACAACCACTGCTGGCGCAACACAGAGCGCAAACGCGCCAACTGCTACCACGTCCGCTGCACCGGCGCCCGCAAAAGCGACTGCTGAGCCACGCAATACAGTCAAGCGTGTGCTGATGCCGCTCGAGAAGAAAACTGTTGATGCGCCGAAACAGTCTGACACGTTAAAGAACACGAAGACGACTAGTGCTGTTGCACCGCCTCCAGCGAGCGCTGCTTCTGGTGCACAGCGGCCGCGCCGCATTCAACCCTGAGGGAAATTCGGCTAGACAGCAGAGCTAGAAAAAGCACAAAAGCACATAGGACATGCAATGCCTTTGTGCTTTTTGTGCTTTTTGTGCCTCAACGCCTTGACACTTTTCATAAAGTTGCAGGAAGATTGCGGACGTTCTTTAGACCCAGTTTCTTTTGGCACCCAGCGTGCTTCCCCGTGTTTGCAGAGATCGGCAACCGGTCTTTGTAGCGTTCGCATCCTAAAATTTCCCCGTGGCGACCTCAATGGGCTGAGCCCGTTAGTGCGCGACTGCTGAAATGATTTGGAGGTTCGGAACAACTAATGAAAAAGCTGATAACACTTTTGACTATATGCACTACAGTCGCGCTGCTCGCTCTGCCCGTCGCAGCGCGCAATCTGATCGCGGACGTCAATGACACCGTTCAGGATCAATGCTCGGCTGAAGGCAAAGAAGCACTTTACAAGTCTTTTCTTGCCAACAGGCAGGGCGATCAGGCCAAAGCTTACGATGATGCGAAGAAGTATCTGGCTTGTCCGGCTACTGACGTAACGGAAGCTCAGCAAAAGATAATTGATTATCTTAAGAAGTGGTCCAAAGCCTACGAAGAAGGCTCGAAGAAGATCCGTTTCATAACGCTTCTTTACAACGACAAGAAGTATCCTGAAGCTTATGCGTTGGGCAAGGAGCTTCTGGCCGCGGAACCAGACAATCTGAATGTTTTGGTTCACCTCGGTGCGAATGGTTATCTCGTTGCAAACAATCCATCACTCGTCCCGGACGCACTTGATTACGCAAAGAGAGCGCTGCAACAGCTCGATGCAGGCAAGAGCCTTGACGACTGGAAACCACTTCAGGGACGTGATGTAGCTGTCGCTTACCTGAACTTCACGATTGGTAGCCTGACAGTTGAGAAAGATCCTTCGAACGCGCTGAAAAACCTGATTAAGGCCGCGCAGTTTGAGACGCCCTTGAAGAAGTCGCCGTTTACGTACGCTTACATTGCAGGTGCGTATGAAACTGGTCCTTACGCCAAGCAATCGGAAGAGTACAAGAGGCTTTACGGCGGTAAAGACGAGACTCCGGAAAGCAAGTTAGCCCTTGCCAACATCAATCAAATAGTTGATCGGATGATTGACGGATACGCCAGAGCAGTGGCGTTGGCAGGCAGCGATGCAACTTACGCAACACAGAAAACACAGTGGAACGACAGTCTCAAGACCTGGTACAAGTTCAGGAATAACGACAGTGAAACCGGAATGCCGGAACTCATTGCGGGCATTCTCTCTAAACCATTGCCACCTGAACCGACGCCGCTTACGTCGTTGCCACCGTCGTCAACACCAGCCGCAACGCCCGCGGCCAATTCAGGAGCGACCAAGGGCAATGGAACAACGACTACTCCTGGTACTACTCCGAGTGGCACCACAGCTAATAAGACGACCACGCCGGCGACTGGAACAAAGCCTGGCACAGCCAAGCCCGATCGACCGCGTAACAATCACTGAGTTGACCTGAATTCGGTTCTTCATCCACAGATTACACAGATGCTAAGACAATCGGTGTAATCTGTGGATTGTTGTTATAATTCAGCATGTCTTGAAAAATCTCGAATCCATTCCTGATCTGGACCTCCTCGAAACGGTTCTGGCTTACAAATTCAAAGATCGTGTGCTGCTTGAACGAGCCATCACCCACCGTTCATGGGCGCACGAAAAAGTTGCGCCCGGCGACGAGCTCCAGGCGCGAAAGCTCCACAATGAGTCGCTTGAGTTTCTCGGTGATTCGGTACTCGGATTGGTGGTAGCAAATTACTTGTGCGAATCGTATCCGGGTGGCACCGAAGGTGAGCTGTCGCGCATGAAGCATCGGCTCGTGAGTGCTCCGACACTGGCCAAAGCCTCGCAGGAATTGAATCTCGGAGAGTTTCTGCGGTTCGGCCGCGGTGAAGAGAAGAGCGGCGGCCGGCAAAAGAATGCGTTGCTGGCAGATGTGTTTGAAGCCGTTACAGGTGCGATCTTTCTTGATGGTGGACTCGAAGCGGCAACTGGGTTTGTTTGTTACGCTTTGCGGGATGAGTTGGAAGGCGCCGACCCGCTGACGGCGGCCAAGGCTGATTACAAAACGATGCTCCAGGAACGTTTGCAGGCTGAACGCCGGGCTGCTCCGCGATACGCAGTAATCGAAACACTCGGTCCGCCGCATCAACGTATATTCCACGTCGAGGTTTCCTGGGATGGTGGAAGTATTTGCGGGGAAGGGCATTCGATTAAGGCTGCGGAGGCCGCGGCGGCGCGTGCAGCACTCGAAGGAATGAATGCAACCGAGGCATCCACAGATTACGCAGATTCTACAAATCAATCTGTGTAATCTGTGGATACTTGACCGCCGCCAGTAACGTATCTAGGATGTTTTTAGATGGCCAGTAATCAAACCACTGATAAAAAAGTAAGCAACGGCGCGAGCACCGAAACTGAGGCGAAAACATTCTCCTTTTCGCGCTGGTTCAATCGCAACGGTCACGAAAAAAAGACGCCTCCACCACCTGTGGAACCGCAGGGTCCGCCTAAGAGCGTCTGGCGCGAGTACTTCGAATCAGGCGTAGTGACTGTCGTCATGGCATTGTTTGGCATGACCTTCATCGTGCAGGCGGTGAAGGTGCCCACGGGCTCCATGCAAAACACAATCACCATTGGCGATCATCTGCTGGTTAACAAGTTCATCTTCGCTCCCGGTACGTCGCTTCCGTTTCTGCCGCAACGCGAGATTCACCGTGGCGATATCATTGTCTTCAAATATCCAGGTAATAAGTACGACCCCGGCAAGGACCAGGGACCTGACAACCGGCCTATCTTCACGAACTACGTCAAACGCGTTATCGGCGTGCCTGGTGATCGGATTCGTATTGACGAAGAGAACGTCATCGTCAATGGACGCGTGATTCCCGAGCACCGGATACTGGCGAACGATCACGACCGCAGGGATCCGCTGGATAAGGCTCCGCTGGAGGTAGTCAGTTCTCCGAAACGCAAGCCGGAGGAAAAGTACGACGTCTACTTTGGACCAGATAACGACCATCAGGGGATTGTCTTTGCCAGAAGCGAAAAGTTTGACAAGAGGGAAGAGTTTGTTAAGACCGGCGAGATTATCGTGCCCACGGATAGCTATTTTGTCATGGGCGACAATCGCGATAACAGCGAAGACAGTCGCTTCTGGGGTTTCGTGCCGCGCGATCTGGTAATTGGTCGTGCCATGTTTGTCTACTGGTCCTACGATGAGAGCGCGCCGCCCACCAATTGGGGCTTCCTGGTTGACTTCTTAGTCAACACGCGTTGGAGCCGTACCGGAACTCTAGTGAAGTAGCCACAAAAAGGCACAGAATGCAGAAATGGTTGATCTTGATCATGCTCACTGTGCTGTCGATACCTGGCGCCGCCCAACGAAAGACAACGAAGAAGACAAAGCCAGCTCCCCAGAATGAACTCACCCGGCTGCGCGAAGAGTTCGTCAAGGCCACTAACGACTACAAAGCAAGCCTCGAAAAACTACTAGCCATCTATGAAGGTAACGTCAAGAAGGCGGAAGATAAACTGGAACTCTCCAGGAAGCTCCTCGCTGAAGGTTTAATTCCCAAAACTCAAGTAGAAGAGAATGAACGCGTTTTGGCTGCCGAGAAAGAAAAGGTGGCGCAGACGCGTCGACAAATGACTAATGCCGACGAGCAGATCGCGGGTGTCCTGGTTGAGACGGATGCGGAGGAGCAGCTCTCAAAGAACCTTCGTCTCGCAAGACAAAGTCTGGTGCGCACGGCAGCGTTCACGCGTTTCAATGGCGGATCAGGTTGGAACTTGAGCGACGCCGGGAAGATTCAAAAATTCTTCTCGGATACGTTCAATAAGCCACTGCCGATCGCGGTGTTTGGACAGGGAGCAATTCATGACCGCTGGCGTTTGGACCATCACAACGCCATGGATATACAGCTTCATCCTGACGGAGTCGAAGGACGCGCATTGCTGAATTTTCTGCAAAAGAATGGGATTCCGTATTCGGCCTTTCGCTCGGCGATTCCCGGCACCGCAACTGGTCCACATATACATATCGGCCGACCATCACACCGGTATTGACGTGACGCAGTTTCTGATTCGAACGCTGTATGCCGAAGGCCTTACGCAACAAACGCCTAACGCCGAAGGCCTTACGCAGAAACGCCTAACGCCGAAGGTGTTAGCTAATTGAAGCCCAGGGTTGGAGCGCAGCGACAACCCTGGGTCAAGCGAGATAGCAATTCGAAACGCTGAAAGCGTTCGCCAACAACCAAACCCTTTTCAGGGTTTACGAAATCATTTGCGTTTTACCCAAGGTTTTCGCTGCGTTCCAACCTTGGGCTTCAATTAGCGAACGCCTTCGGCGTTAGCGTGCTCGCGACGAACCTATGAAGACTACCTTTTCCGTGTGCAAACTCTGTATTCTATTTGTCTCTGTGTTTTTTGCATTCCAGTCAGTATCAGGCAACTCCTTAACTGAGAAACAGGCGTCGCACTTTGCGGCGCTGGCATTGAAGTGCGTCAATCGAGAGTTTCCGAACAAGCCTGAGCACGTCATTAACAACACGAGTGAGGTCCAGAGTCCAAAGGCATTGCATCCGGCTTTTTACGGTTGTTACGATTGGCACTCGTCCGTTCACGGTCACTGGATGCTGGTCCGGCTGTTGAAATCATTTCCAAATCTTCCTGAAGCCGCGCAGATTCGCAACGCTCTCAACGCAAATCTCACCGCGGAAAACATCGAAGCTGAAGTCGCGTACATCAAACAACCGAATCGCCAATCGTTTGAGCGTACTTACGGTTGGGCCTGGGCTTTGAAACTCGCTGAAGAGTTGCATTCGTGGAACGATCCGGACGGAAAGAACTGGTCGAAGAACATGCAACCGTTGGCTGATGTGTTGGCCCAGTCGTATCGAACGTTTCTGCCAAAGCAGACTTATCCGATCAGAACAGGTGTTCATCCAAACACTGCTTTTGGTTTGGCCTTTGCGCTCGATTATGCAAAAGCGGTTGGCGATCGTGAGCTGGAAGCACTATTGAACGAACGCAGCCGGGCGTACTTCGCTAACGACGCTAACTATCCTGGCGCCTGGGAACCGGGTGGTGAAGATTTCTTTTCGGCAGCGCTGATGGAGGCCGACTTGATGCGACGCGTGATGGAGCCGCGAGAGTTTGCTGCATGGTTTCACCGGTTTCTGCCGAGGGTGGCAAAGGGTGGTCCAGCATCGTTATTGCAACCGGCAATCGTCACCGATCGCACAGATCCAAAACTCGTGCACCTCGATGGCTTGAATCTGAGTCGTGCATGGTGTATGCGCAGCATCGCGGCTGCTCTGCCGGCGAATGACGCGGCCAAAAAGATCCTGGCAGCATCAGCAGAGAAGCATGCGGCGGCAGCGCTCGCACACGTCGCCAGCGGTGATTACGCTGGTGAACACTGGCTCGCCTCGTTCGCTATTTACCTGTTAACGTCCACGGATCTGTAAGTCCGTGGCTAATCCTGCAAGTCTCCTCAGAACCGATCGTTCATTACTCGGCTGGCTTTGCGTCAAGTCAGAATTGATTCTGCTCAGCGCCAAAGGCGCGGAATATGAAAGCCAGGGGCAAGTGCTGAGCGGAGCGAAGCGCGTCGCCCCTGGTGAGCAACAGTGATTCTGAATAGAGCACTGAAAGTGCGAAATATCAAACGTAGTTATTCCGCTCTTTCAGAGCTTGTGGTCATTAAGCTATTTACCCAGGGGCGACGCGCCTCGCTCTGCTCGGCGCTTGCCCCTGGCTGTCATATTCCGCGCCTTTGGCGCTGTGCGGCCTGAATCCGATTTCGCGCCTTAGACGCTGTGCGGCCTGAATCCGACTTTTGAGGCAAAGCATACAGCTATGAAAACCATCATTCTATCCATCTCCGTCTTTACGTTCCTCCTATTCAATGCGGTTGCGCAGCAGGCCGACTATCCGCAACTACGAAGCGAAGCGGAGGCGCAGTACGCGCAAGGCTCATACGCTCGCGCCAATGAGATCTATGCCAGAGTCGACAAAACCAAACTCAGTCCGGTCGACGTGCGCTGGGTCGAGTTTCGTCTCGCCGACACTTCGTGGCGCGCACAGTCAGCAACGCAGACGTCCGACAACACACCGTTCGAGCAGGCGCAGAAACAACTCGAAGAACTAATACGCGCAGCCGACAAAGAAGCCGATCGCGATCTCGTTTGGGCCGAAGCTCACGAATCACTCGGCGACCTCTTCTGGACGCGCCGCGACCAGATGAATTGGAGTGCCGCGTGGCCTCACTACCAGCAGGCGCTCGATTGGTGGGCCGGTCAGCGCGATCTCGATCGTGCGCGCGATCGTTACCTCAAGATGGTTTTCAAGGCCGCACAGCCGCCAGCTAACACGAATTACTACTACGCTTATTACCGCGGCTACATTCCGCTCGACGTGCTGGAAAACGCGCTAAAGATCAGCGTCTCGGAAAATGATAAGTCGCACCTCAATTTTCTCATCGCGATGAGCATGCCTTACGTCGGCGACTGGGAAGCGCGCCAGCGTGTGCCGGATCAATTCGAAGACGCACTGAAAGCCGGCAAACAAGCAGACTGGTACGACGACGCGCTCTTTCATTACGCCGAGTGGATGAACAGCTATGGCATTCCGCGACAACTCGATAATGGCCAATGGCAACAACAACCTGATTACGTCAAAGCTCTGGAACTTTATCGTCGCTTAACGAGAGAGTTCGTGAAAGGCGAGACTGCATACTACGATCAAGCGCAACAACGGATAAAAGAGATCAGTGAACCTTCGCTCGGGCTCGGTGTCTCCAATATTTTTCTGCCCGGCTCTGAAATTCAATTTGGCTTGATTGCGAGGAACGTCCAGCGCGTCGACTTTGCTCTCTACAAGATCGATATGCCGCGCGAGGTGCGTTTCATCAACGCAGCCGATGAAGATCAAGGAGAAGGTGACGCTGGTCCATGGATCCAGAAGATCTCGATCGCCGGTAGAGCGCCAGTCAAATCGTGGTTCAAGGACATCCACAATACTGAGGACCATAAACCGTACAACGAACAAATACATCTCGACGCAAAGTTACGTGTTGGCGCATATCTGCTCGAAGCAAAGAGTGGCTCACAGTCAGCGCGCGAGCTCGTTCTCGTTTCTGACGCGTCGTTGGTGCTCAAGTCGTCTACCAGTCAGGGATTGGTCTTTTTCGCAGACGCCGTAACAGGCGCTCCGATCGCGAATGCAAACATCGCGCTGTGGGAGAGTTACTATCAAAACAACACCTGGCACTGGCGTCGCACGCGCCAGACAACTGATGCTGATGGGCTTGCTCGATTTACGCTGACAAGTATTCCCGAGTCTCGCAACCTGTTTGCCTTCGGCGCAAGCAGCGACCGGCAAGCATTTGCGAGCAGTTATTCGTACGTGCGAACTCAGAATGAGGCGTGGCGAATTTATGCGTTCACCGATCGGCCTGCCTATCGTCCCAAAGAAACGCTGCAATGGAAATTCATCGCGAGACGTTCGAATAACGGCGCATATTCGACGCCTGCGAATGAGGTAATCGAGTATCAAATCGACGACCCGCGCGGAACGAAAGTCATTGAAGGCAGGGTGACGCTCAATACGTTTGGCAGCGCCTGGGGCTCGCTCGAATTGGGAGAACAGCTACCGCTGGGTGAGTACAACATTCAGTTTTGGGAACAAGGACGAAGCCGCTACATCGGCAACGCGAAGTTGTTTCGGCTCGAGGAGTACAAGCTGCCGGAGTTCAAGGTTCAGGTAAAAACTCCCGAAGAGAACGGCAAGAAGAAAGCGTTCCGGCTCGGTGAGAAAGTCGAAGTTGATATTCAGGCGGATTATTACTTCGGTGGTCCAGTCAGCAACGCTTCAGTGGAAGTTGTGGTCTACCAGAATCCTTTCTACCAGTACTGGTTTCCTCAGCGCGAATACGTCTGGTACTACGATGACTTCGAAAACCAACGCCGCAACTATTACGGCGGGCAAGGCACGATTATCAAACGCGAAACAATCAAGACGGATGCAACGGGTAAGGCGAGACTAACCTTCGACACGCCACGCGAAAACTACAATCAGGACTTTGAATTTCGTATCGAAGCACGCGTCGTCGATTCCTCGCGCCGCGAGATCATCGCCAGCGATCGAGTTCGCGTCACGCGCCGGCGTTACTACGTCTATCCACGGCCGGAGCAGAATATTTACCGGCCCAAGGATAAGGTTACGGTCGACATCAAAGCACTGGATGCAAACGAGCAGCCGGTTCAAACGGTAGGAACCGTAAAAGTCACGCGTGATTACTGGTGGGAGATCTGGATCGATCCGCGCGGACGCGAAGTGCAAGGTGAAGAGCTGCGGCAGTTACAGCAGAAGTCGAACGTGTTTCCGCCGCTCGTCGCAGCAGGTCAGCAGCCGTGGCGACTGAAGTTTCGTGGTTATCAGCATGACGACATCCTGACGCAGTCGGTGAAGACTGATAGCGATGGTGTTGCGCAATTCAACTTCACGCCCGAGCGAGAAGGCTATTATCGAGTTGCATGGCAGAGCAGTCAGGGCGGCGCCGCGGTGCGCGATCGATTTCTGCCTCCGGTCAAAGCTGAGGCATACGTCTTCGTCGCCACGAATGCAACTACTGATCTGGGTTATCGTCACTCGGGAGTCGAAATCGTAACCGATAAAGACACGTTTCGCGTGGGCCAGACCGCGCCGGTGATGATCTTCGTTCCCGTGAGCGATCGTTACGTTCTCTTCAGTGTCGAAGGTGAAGATCTGTTCAGTTACAAAGTGATCCATGTCACTGGAAATGCGAAGCTCATCGAGTTGCCGATTGAAGAGAGGCACGTGCCGAACGTCTATCTCAGTGCGCTGATGATTAGTGATGCGAATGCTTATCTCGACACTAAGCAGGTTGTGGTTCCTCCGGTGGAGCGTTTTCTTGCAGTTGCGCTGAAGGCAGATCGTGAGCAGTACCAGCCGCGTGAAGAAGGCACTCTATCAATCGCGACGAAAGATGCTGCTGGGCGGCCGGTCTCCGCGGAGGTCGCTTTGGGATTGGTTGACGAATCGGTGCAGTACATTCAACAGGACTACGCAGGAGATCCGCGTCAGTTCTATTACGGCCGCAAACGCGCGCATCTCGTGCAAACGCAAAGCACGTTCAATCAAAAGAATTATGCGCGGCTGGTTGAAGTTGAAGAGGGCCAGTTGCGCGATCGCAAGGACATTGGTGAGAAAGGGAAAAATGAGGCTGGGGCAGGGCCTCCCCTGGCGTATTTTATCGGTGGAAGTCCCGACAGAAGCGCAATGAAAGCAGCGGTCATGGACAGCGTGACGGTGGCACAAAACGCTGAGTTGCCGCCACAAGGCACCTTGCGAATCCTTGCCGACCTCTCGCCCACCAAACCGGAACAGGAACCCGTAGTTCAAGTGCGAAGCGACTTTCGCTCGACGATATTGTGGCTGCCGGACGTGAAAACAGACGCCGACGGCACTGCGACTGTAAAAGTGAAATATCCGGATTCACTGACGACCTGGACCGCGACCGCGCGAGTTGCAACCACCGGTAATCAGTTTGGCATTGGCAACACCTCAACACGGACGAAGCAGCCGCTCATTGTGCGCTTACAAGCACCGCGTTTCTTTGTCGTCGGCGATCAAGTAACAGTCTCGGCGGTAATCAACAACAACACCGATCAGCCGATGAGTGTCGCACCGGCGTTGACTGCCGAAGGTCTCACGGTTGCCGGTTTGATAGTTGACGACAAACCTGTGAACGACAGTCGATCGCCTGTTGAAGTAAAAGCAAACAGTGAAACGAGAGTCGATTGGTTGGTCGCGGTTAACCATGCGAGTCAGGCCAAATTGAAAGTCGAGGCCCGCGGCCGCAACTATGTCGACGCGATGGAAAAGACGTTCACCATCTTCGAACACGGGATCGAGAAGTTTGTCTCCAAGTCAGGCAAGATGCGCGGCGACAGTGTCTCAGTCAAACTCGACATTCCGAAGGAACGCCGCACTGATTCCACCAGTCTCACTGTTCAGATCGGGCCGAGCATGGCAACCACGATGCTCGACGCGCTGCCCTATCTGATCGACTATCCGTATGGCTGCACCGAACAGACGATGAGCCGTTTTCTTCCCGCAGTCATCACTGCGAAAACGCTGCGCGATCTCGGTTTGAAGCCGGAGACTGCGATGAACAAGATCTTCGGCGGCATTGAAGAGTCGAGCGCCGCAGCCACGCATCCCAAAGGCCGTCACGATCTAAAAGAACTCGAAGCAATTACGAATCAGAGTCTCGAACGGCTCTACGATTTTCAACATGCTGACGGCGGTTGGGGCTGGTGGAAAGAAGGCGACAGCGATCACTTCATGACCGCTTACGTTGTGTGGGGCATGAGTCTCGCGCGTCAGGCCGGCGTTGAGGTGAAAGCAGAGACGATCGAGCGCGCCGTGGCTTATCTGGACAAGGAATTGGTCGAAGAGGAAACGAATTATGACCAGCAGGCATGGATACTGCACGCACTGTCGGTCTATCACGCTATGCGCAAGCAGGCGGACGTCGGCAAGTTTCAGCAAACAGCTTTCACAAATCTCTGGACCAATCGAGACAAGTTGAACGCCTACACACGCGCATTGCTCGCCTTAGCGGCGCATAATTACGGTTATAACAGCCAGGCACAGACGCTGATCGCAAACCTCGAGAACGGCGTCAAGTATGACTCACATCCTGACACGTCAATCGTGCAGCGAGGTGTTTCGGATCCTTCGGTCATCGGCACGGCGCATTGGGGTGAGGATGGAATTTACTGGCGCTGGTCCGACGGCGGCGTAGAAGCAACTGCGTTCGCGCTGCGCGCACTGCTCGCGATCGATCCGCAGAACAAGTTGATCGAGCCTGTCACCAACTGGCTGGTGAAGAATCGTCGCGGCGCGCAATGGAGCAACACCCGCGATACTGCAATTGTCGTCCTCACGCTCAATGACTATTTGCGGACCAGCGGCGAACTGCAACCATCGCTTGGATATAAGTTGATCGTGAATGGAACTCCGGTTACTACCAAACAGATCACGGCTGAAGACGCACTCAGCGCGCCGAGTAAGTTTGCGATCTCGCGTGAACTGATTCGCGATGGCGAAAATGAGATCAGCATCGTGCGAAGCAGTGGTACTGGTCCGATCTACTTTTCCGTCGCGGCGCAGTTCTTCAGTCTTGAAGAGCCTTTGAAACCGGCGGGTAACGAAATCTTCGTGCAGCGCCAGTACTTCAAACTCGTAAATCACCCCACGCTGTTGAAGGGCTACGTTTCAGAAAGAATTCCGCTAAATGATGGTGAGACGGTTAAGAGCGGCGATCGAGTTGAAGTGGTGCTAACGATTGAAGCGAAGAACAACTACGAGTACCTGCTTTTCGAGGATCTCAAGCCGGCGGGACTCGAGGCGGTGCAGATTCGCAGTGGCGATAATCTGTACATCCGCGAACTGAAGTCAGGTGGCGGTTTTACGGACCGCACGCGCCGGGTCTATCAGGAGTTACGCGACCGCAAAGTCGCGCTGTTCATCGATCATCTGCCGGAAGGCGTTTGGGAACTGAGATACGAGATGAGAGCAGAAGCGCCGGGTGCGTTTCATGCGCTGCCGGTGCTGGGCCATGCGATGTACGTTCCCGAGATCAGGACGAATGGTGCTGAGACTCGCGTCCGGGTTGTCGATTAAGACCATCCACTCAGATTATTTAAGCTCGTCTAAGCGGGCCTTCGCTTCCTGAATCATCGCCTTCACTTTCGCGAATTCGTCCAGCGAGAGCGTTACCGTCGCATGATCGCAGATGCCTGTCGTCATGACCACAGCATTGCCGCTGCGCGTTTGCCTGAAGACGCCAATCTCTAAATCACCAAGAGTTCGATATCTTGCTTCGAAGCTCGTGAGCTTGGTTGCCGTCTCGTCGGTCCGTGCAATGGTATCGATCGCGTTAAGGAGTGAATCGATCTCCTCATAATCGATGAACGCGCGATTCTCGTTGGGATGCTCGCCACCTGACCGCAACACGATCACGATTCCTTTGGCGCGAGAAACGTTTCCCAGTTCGTGCACCTCCACCGCATCGATGCGTACCCCACTTAGTTCAACGGTCGTAATTCGAGTGAAGCCTTTGATTATGACCGTATTGTGGTGAAATTCGAAGCTTTCCAGCTTGGTTCTTGGCTCAAGTGGTTCGCAGCTCACGCGCCGCCAGAACTCAGGTCCAGGTCGTTGGGCCAGGGCAGATCCACAGCAGAAGAGCATTAACGTCGAGAAAAGGATCATTTTTAGATACATGGGAAACTCCAGCGGGAGAGAAAGTTGTGTGCAGTGTCACTTACAAGAGCGCCGTAAGTTCCAAAAATATCATGGTTTTTCTATTTTGGTGTCGAGGAGTAAGGTTTGGTCTTCGTGACGCAGACACAAAGAGCACAAACAGCACAAGTAATGATTCCCGCCTTAATCATTTTGTGCCGTTTGTGCGTCTTTGCAGCTTGACCCGCCGGCAAACTTATTTAGAAGCCATCTTGGTTCGCGCTTGTTCAGCACGCGCTGCACCGATGGCCGTCTCTACTTCTTTCACCTCTTCAGGCGGTGGCAGCACAGCCTTCATGCCGAGCGACTGAATCCACAGTTCTCGCGCCCACCCTTTGTTGTGATAGAGGTGTTGATCCTCTTCGTGCTCGACCTGTTCGTGCGCTTCCTTCAGGATCTTCGCAACTTCGCCCTTGACCTTCTTTGCGACTTCGCCAATCAAGTGCCAATTCTGATGGTCCTTGGTCTCGGCCAACACTATAGCTTCGCAGGCAACTAGTTGCGCCGCACCCGGCTTGCCTTCGGCTAACGCCATCTCCATCGCTTCGACCAACGCTTCGCCGATAGTGCGCACCACTTTGCGACCCGGAGTCTCCTCATTCGGATCGAGATCCAGTTTCGTCAACACGTCTTCCACGATCGTGACGTGGTTCTTCGTTTGCTCCAAATATTCTTCCCACTCTTCTTTCACGTCCTCGTTTTCAGCGCAGCGAATCGCTGTCGTGTAGACCTGAACGCCACCGAGTTCGGTCTCGAGCGCCTGATATAAGAGTTCCCGCACTTGTTCGTCTTTCATGCCCCCTCCTTGAATCGTTCGTTCTCCAAGTAACTGGTTTGGGCTGGAAGTGAGCAAGCGGCAGGCCAGAAGGAAAGTACGGCTTTTACATCGGGCAAGCTCGGCGGGAGGTCGGCCCGGCGTATTTTTATGAGACGGGCATAGGGCCTTCGGAAATCAAATAAGGACAGGATTAATGTTTATTTGTAACGGAAGGGGTTTGAACTGAGTTTCCCAATTGGGTTTCGCCCCGACAAAGTCATGAAACTCGATGGTCTCAACCTCAATTCGTCCAAGCCTACCGCTCACGCGCTTGCTTTTGTATTCGTGATTCATGTCGCAGAGAAGTTCATCACATCGAGCCGCGAGAAAATCGTAAGAGTTCGCAACTGTTGTGGTCCGATCGCCGATCAACAGCAGTCTATAGTGTGGAAGTGCGCGAAGGTCTTGCGATGGTATGCAGGTAAGAATTTTGTCGCGCATGGCTGACGGATAGAGAGCACGCAGTCGTTCGAATGCGACACTGAGTTGCTCCGCAGTCAACTTTTCACCGGTGAATGAATACTGAAGACTGCGGCGCCGCATAAAAATGAGATCAGGAAATGTGTTTATCTTTCGTCGGCAAAGAAACAGATCGTCAGTTTGATAGCGTCGCAGTCCATAATCATCACTGACGACCATCGTGTAGAGCTTGCCGGGTTCCAGCTGGTCTGCACCGAGCAGATTGTCTGGATGGTCCATTGCATTCTCTTCGATGAACTCATAAACAACACCTTCGCCGATCGGCAGAAACGCGACGTCTTGAGCACGAAAACAAGCGAGCGTTTCGATCGTCTCTGTCGACATCGAATACATCGGAATCAACTTGTATCGACATGCCGGAAGATGCTCGGTGAGCCGATCGAGAAATGGTTTGAGGTATCCACCGGTCCAACAGACGTATGCCTCGACCGCTGGAGCACACACTGATAGCGGTAACGAAACGTCGCTTGTCGCGATCTGCTCAAGACGTTGGTCACACGCCCGCGATTCAATTCGTTGAGCGACTTTGTGAAGGTCAGCGGAGAACTTTGCGCGGTTGTTGATCCAGTCCCTGATCAGTTGTGAGCTGCGCTGCCAATCGCTTTTGAGCGTATCGAGAAATGTCGAGATGGTCGATGGATTTGTGCTGTAGAGAACGCCGGGATTTGAGATCGCTAGGATCCAGAGACGCACCGCGGCTGGGCCGTATCGTGCGACGAGGGTTTGAATCGCCGAGTGATGCTGCACTCGATATGGTGCTTGCAACGTCGACAGATAATTCGGCAACTCGCTTTCGTCGAGCAACAGCGAAGTGAGCGACGTGTCTGCTTTAAATGAGCTGAAGACGTAAAGAGATGTACGTTTGATCGTGAATGCGTAGCAGGCTCGCATGAACATATCGCTGAAAGTCAATTTCAGCGCCCGCAAACGTTTGCTTGTGTACAGGATTTCCTTTGCCTTGCCGGTTGAGCCGGAAGTTTTGGCGTAGATCGCGCGGTCGCCGCGTCTTATTGCCGCGGCGTGAATCGACTGCACGAGTTCTGGTCCATACGACAGGATTGGCGTTTCACGAGTAATGCCGTACTTCCGTTTCAGGCGCTCTTGATTGCGGGTGAAACGAAGTAGCCGCAATTTCAACGAGCCGGTTGCAATCAGACCGAGAGTGTTGATGCTCGAACTGATGACTGTTCGCAAATAGTCGTTGGCGAGGCCTCTCACAACAACTCTCCTCGCGCGCGGCCGATTTGCTGTTGATACATCTGGGCGAGCTGCTGCACGTCACCAGTCGTTAACAATTGCGGATCGTAAGTGAAAGTCAGCCAGGTTGTTCCAGCGTGAGTTGCTGCGTTTACCGCGAGGTTCTGCCGCATGTGCAAAAGGCCAACGCATTCGATGCGCTCGACGTGTTTGAGTGCTTCGCTTGCGTTGGCGATCCAACTGCCGGCGTGAGAAAAGACCGCGGTCGCCATGTCAACCGACGGCCGGCTCAGATAGCGATGCAACAGCGGCCGCGTGATTGAAGGAGGAAATCGTGTGAACCAGGAAATATTCGGCACCATCCATTCGCCATGTTTGCTGGTCCACGCGAGTTGACGACGAACTTCGCGGGCTTTTTCGATGAGTGAAGCGTCTGGATCGTATTTTCGGTAAAGGCGAATGCGACTGGTGCCGTTGCCGAAACCGGCGTTCGATTCGCGTCGAATATTCATCGGCAACCAAAGTCCGACCCGATTGTGACCAGGTTTGTGTGTGCGATTCCATTCCGAGAGAACTTCGAGCGTGCACGTCGCCAACAGATCGCCGTACGTGAAACCTCTGGCACGCCGACAGGCTTTCTGCAATTCCGAAGCAGGGAAGTTTATCGTTAACCATCCTCTGGCTCCTGAACGCTTTGAATGTGAGGTCAAGAGAGGATCTGAAGCGCTGTCAAACGCAAACTTGCTGCGACGTACTGATGTTTGTAACCGGCGAAGTGGCGGAGCTGAGAACGGAGCACGCGTGGATTGAGGCGCTTCAAGTCCGTACGCGACATTGAGTTGATGGCCCAACCACAACGCAGCGCTTAGACCATCAGCCGCTGCGTGATGAAACCGAGTTGCCAACCTATTGCCGATGAAACATTGCTTCACCGGAATTTGCCGTCGCAAATCGAATGGCTCGTCAATGAACTCCTCGATTCGCGATGCGCTCTCGAGTTCAAATTCGGCATCTTCGTGCCAAACCCATTTCTGGTGCGCGATGTGAGAGGCGCTGATCGGAAAACGTTTGAACGCACTTTTCGCGCCCCTGCGCAAGCCGTCAACGTCGGGCGGCTTGCTGAAGTGAAGTATCAACGTAAAGTCCTGGGGTGAGTGGACGCTGTCCAACAGATAGAATGCGACGTCTAACAACGGCATCCTCATCGTGCAACTCGCGTTCATTACTGCGGAGAGTGCAGTTGAATATCACGTTGGGGCCGCCACTTCGGTAATCGCGCCGGCGCCGGCTCGACAAACGGCATCAACTCGATCCATGACAAGCTGGGTCGCTGGTGATGCACACGATGCATCGACAGACCGAGCGAGAACCAGTACATGAAACGACCGTAGTAATTATGTGAGCGCGACTCTGCCGCTCCTGTTGCGAAACCTTCATGCGTCTGCACAGCGAAGGGATACCAAAGCAAAAGCGAAACGAGTATCAGCGGTGGGACGATGCCCCATACCAGTCTGCTCGCGCCAGTGAAGGCGAGCACTACCGCGAAGACCGCGAAGATAGCGAGGTAGTTAAGCACTAACTCAATGACATCGCGCCGCTTGATCCAACCTCGTTTGCGCAGCCAGAAGAACCAGTGATGCGGCATGGCGAGTGCCCGCAAAAACAGTTCGAAAAAATTCCGTGACTTCATGAAGTGATCCGGATCGAGTTCGGGAATATTTGTGTGCGCGTGGTGTAACTGGTGTGTCTTGCGAAAATTCGTGAAGGGGACCATGCTTGGCAACAAAGCGATGCGTCCCCACCAGAAGTTGGCAGCCTTTGTGCGGCCGAGATGGCCGTGCACACTCTCGTGCGCCATCACTGTGCCGAGAAAGATCAAATAGGTGCGGAGAAGCACGTCCACGATCATCAAGATGGGATTTGAGGCAGGAATGAGGAGTGTGCCGATTGAGAGCAGCACGGTGAGACAGATGATTGTGCGGCTGAGATAATAGACTTGAGGACGATTACGCATGCTGGCAGTCTAGAAAAAGCGGATGTTCTGATTGTGCCGGCGTGTGGCAGTTAGCGAAGTGTCACTGATCGAATAGGTCCTACAGGTCCTATAGGACCTATCATGAGCTAAAGATCATGAAATCCTTTTTTGCAATCCTGATCACCTTCTTCTCGCTCATCACGGCTGCGGGTCAAACAGAGCGTGCACAGCTCGATGCATTGCGCGCGGAAGGGTACGAGGCGCTCTACAACCTCGATTACCAGGGAGCGCGCAAACGTTTTCAGAAGATGATCGACCTCGCACCGGATAATCCCGTAGGTCCGCAGTGCTATGCGTCGAGTTTGTGGTTGGAGCAGCTGAACCAGGCTTGGGAGTTGAAAGCCACGCTTTACAGCGCAGACGCTTATACGAGTGAAAAACCACGCATCGATCGCCGCCAGACTGAGGAGTTTCGCAAGTGGACTCGCCGCGCAAAAGCTCTTTCCGAAGCGCGTCTGCGTAAGAACCCGCGCGATGTTGAAGCTCTCTACTTTCTCGGCGCCGCCGAAGGTCTAGAAGCAGCGTATGCCGCCGGAGTTGAAAAACGTTTCATGGCCGCGCTGCGTTCGGCCTCGAGTTCGGTGGACCATCATCGCGATGTGCTCAAACTCTCTCCGGACTTTCACGACGCCGAGTTGACCATCGGGCTTCAGAATTACGTGATCGGTTCGTTGCCATTGCCGTTGAAGATGGTTGCAGCAACTATGGGCGTGCGTGGGTCGAAGAAGCGCGGGCTGGAAACTCTCGAACGCGTTTCTCGCGAAGGTCAATGGGCACGCGACGTCGCACGGGTACTGCTCATCGATCTCTACAAGCGAGAGAAACGCTGGGACGACGCGATCAAGATGGCGCAGGGTTTATCAGAAAAGTATCCGCGCAATTATCTGTTCAAGCTGCAAATGGCGGACGCGCTCGCGTCTCAGATTGTGACGTTACGCAAAGCAAAAACAGCAAGCACCTCGGAAGAGAAAGAGCTGACAAATATCTTTACCTCACTCTCTCGTGACAAAACTCTCGACAAGTCGACGCTGGAACTCGTGCAGCATCGCTGGACGGTCGCGCGACAACAGCTCGCGCAACGTTAAATTTCTCTTTGGAGTGCGGCGGCCTGGCGCCGCTTTGTTATCGATTAGGCGAGATCGAGGCCAAAGCGGCGCCAGGCCGCCGCACTCCAAAGAGACACCCACGTTAAGCTTTGTAGTTAGCTGGGCCATTGGTATTGTAGTGGACTAGTGACCGACCACCATAACGAAGAACTTCTCGGACTACTCGACCGGATCAAAGAATTCGTTCGCACACAGATCTACCCACTCGAACCCGACTTTTTGCGTCGCCCCTTCCGCGATCTCGTACCTGCGTTGAAAGCGAAACGTGACGAAGTTAAAGCCATGGGTCTGTGGGCTCCGCACTTACCAAAAGAACACGGCGGCTTGGGCCTCACGCTTTCCGAGTTTGCTTTGGTGAGTGAAGAGCTCGGCCGCACGCCGCTCGGACACTACCTTTTCAACTGCCAGGCTCCCGACATCGGAAACATGGAGATACTCATGGCGCATGGCTCCGCCGAGCAGAAGGAAAACTATTTCGCGCCATTGGCTCACGGCGACGTGCGCAGTTGTTTTTCGATGACTGAGCCGGAGCATCCGGGATCGAATCCGACGTGGATGAGCACGACGGCGGCGAAGGACGGTGACGATTACGTAATCAATGGTCACAAGTGGTTCACATCGTCCGCAGAGGGCGCGAGCTTCGCGATCGTGATGGCAATCACCAATCCCGAGGCGGCAAGTGCTTACAAACGTGCGAGCCAAATTATCGTGCCGATACCAACGCCAGGATTTACGCTGGTCCGAAACATCAGCGTGATGGGCGACGAAGGCAGTGATTACGCCAGTCACGCGGAGGTGAAATTCGAAAACTGTCGCGTGCCGCGGAGGAACCTGCTCGGAACGGAAGGCGACGGATTCGCGATTGCACAGGAACGCCTTGGACCAGGGCGTATTCACCATTGCATGCGCTGGATCGGAATCTGCGAGCGCGCGTTTGATCTCATGTGCAGTTACGCCGCGCACAGAGAGTTGTCGCCCGGAGTCTTGCTTGCGAGCCGCCAGAATGTGCAGGAGTGGATCGCAGAGAGTCGTGCTGAAATCAACGCTGCACGCCTGTTAGTGTTACAAACAGCACGGATGATAGATCGACGAGGCACGATCTCGGCTCGTCAGGACATCTCGCTGATTAAATTTTTCGTCGCTGGAATTTTGCAGAAGGTCTTGGACCGCGCGATTCAGGTACACGGCGCGGTCGGACTCACGGATGCGACAGTGTTGTCATACTGGTATCGCCATGAGCGTGCGGCGCGGATCTATGATGGACCAGATGAAGTGCACAAGAGCGTGGTCGCGAGAACGGTATTGCGCAAGTACGGAGTAAAACTCTGATGGATCAGCCATGGCAAGTTCGTCAGGGAGAGGAACTGCCTGGCGAACAGCTTTTCGAGTATCTCACCAGCCATCTTCCCGATCTCACCGGCCCACTAATCATCGAACAATTTCCGGCAGGTTTTTCAAATCTGACTTATCTGCTGCGCTTCGGCGATCGCGAACTCGTCCTGCGGCGCCCGCCAATTGGGGCCAAAATCAGAACCGCTCATGACATGAGTCGCGAGTATCGCATCCTCTCGCACCTTTATCCGGTTTATAAAAAGGTTCCGCGCCCACTGCTCTTTTGCGATGATGAAGCGATACTCGGCGCGCCGTTCTACGTGATGGAGCGCGTGCGTGGAGTCATCTTGCGTCCGCAACCACCTCGAGGCATCGAACTTTCAGCAGACCTGATGCGCAGCCTGTCCGAGACTTTTGTCGATAATCTCGCCGAGATACACGAAGTCGATTACGAAGCTGCAGGCCTGCGAGATCTGGGAGCGCCGCAGGGGTATGTGAGACGGCAAGTTGTTGGTTGGACCGGCAGATATCACCGTGCGCGCTCCGACGACGTTCCAGCCATCGATAGATTAGCTGATTGGCTACAGCAAAATCTTCCCGCTGATTCACCGCGTTCGGCGCTTATTCATAACGACTACAAGTACGACAATCTGGTGCTGGCGCCCGAAGATCTGAAGCGCGTGATAGCGGTGCTCGACTGGGAGATGGCGACTATCGGCGATCCGTTGATGGATCTCGGAACTACTCTCGGTTATTGGGTTGAAAAGACCGACCCGGAGGAGTGGCAGCGATATGGTTTTGGGCTAACGAGTTTGGCGGGAAGTTTCACACGCACTGAGCTGGTGGACCATTATTCGAAACGAACTGGTCGCCGCGTCGACGATCCGGTTTTCTATTTCGTCTACGGGTTACTGAAGATTGCAGTCATCGTGCAACAGATCTACTTCCGCTATCAGAGGGGATTGACTCGCGATCCGCGCTTTGCGCAGTTAGGAGAGTTGGTGAAAGCGTGCGGAATGATGGCCCAGCGCGCGACCGAGCGGAAGCGCATCGATCGGCTGGGATAAAACCATCCACAGATTACGCAGATTTTCCATTCATAACAAAAAATCTGCGTAATCTGTGGATGGTTTACTTCACGATATCCTGCGTCCCGGGCTTGAACCGAAACAGCGCCACCGAAATCGCCAGGCTGTTGTCGTTCACAAAGTGCATGAACGCCGGCACGACACGTCCGTCGTAAGCTGAGATACTGCTGTAGTCTCCAAAAAACACACGTGAGTTAACTGCAAAAGGTGGTAGATCGATCTTGTGGTTTACAAACGATCGGCCGCCGTCGATGCTACGTGCAAGGGTGAGACGCGTCTGAGTTCCCGTCATGTCGCGCTGGTCATAGAACACAATGTTGACAGACCCATCAACGGGATCGACCGCCATCCATGTAAAGAACTGCGCCTTACCATTCTTCACCGGATCGTCGTTCACGCGCACCGGACTGGACCACGTCGCGCCTCCATCTTTCGAAGACATCACAAAAACGTCCGGATCGCCATTGCGCGCGTCGATCCAATTAACGTAAAGCATCCCTTTGTTTGGCCCATTGCTCAGATCGACTCCCGTGTTCGGCATACCGTTGGCGCGTTCGAGTCCTTCGATCGAGAAATCCCAACCACCCGGAATGTCGCCGATTACTTTGTCTTTCCCGAACGTCAAACCGCCGTCGAGCGATTTATCAAATACCAGACCGAGTGGACCAGCCCACACGACATAAACCTCTCCATTTGGACCAACCGCAGGCACAGCGCCTTCGACGGTGTTATCGCTGTCGAGACAATCTCCGCCCGTATCAGAGATGCGAAATGGCATGGAGAAGGTCTGGCCTTGATCGATTGAACGCGTGAAGTAGATCTGCGAATGGTGCTCGGGATTCGCGCTGCCGTAGACGTCAAACCTGGTCCACGCTAGATAGATGTTGCCTTTCCAGCGCGACGACGGTGCATTGTCGACCACTAAACCCGGCTTGTCCTCAAATGGAATTACCGAGTTGATGTGATTGATCGCCGCCGTGCCATCGCTCCACGTATTGCCACTGTCTCTTGAGACATTGACGATCATTCCATTCTCCGCACGAGACGGCCTCGCCAAACGAATACCATCAAATGACAGGTGAGCGTGATAGGCGATGCCGTCGTTGCTAAATGCCATCACATCGTCACCCTGGACCAGATTTTTTGGATCCGGCGTCGAGACAGTTTTCCAGGTCTTGCCACCGTCAAGCGTCACGTAATGATAACTGCCTGCGCGAGGCTTGGGTGGACGGCCGGTTTGAAACGCTGCGGCGATGATGTTGTCGGGATTTTTCGGATTGATGGCGATGGAAACCTCAGCCGGATTGATCGCGTCCGGTTCGGTGATACGTACCACTTGCTGGGCCGATACCGGCAAAGAAGCCAGTGCGAATAAGAAAACGAGTTTGGACCATGATTTCATAAGCCGAGAATAACAGGATTCTGAATGGAACCAGAATAATTTTCAGTAAATCATGTAAATCCTGCAATTCTGTTGACACAAAGAACGAACAGATATCCTCAACCATATCTATTCTACGCAGCGTCTTCCCAGGCAGCGCGCGTTTTCAGGAGGGGGAACTTATGGCAAGGGAAACATCTGAATCAAAAGTCACGACCAATCACGATGAGATTCGTCGTTGGGTGGAAGAACGAGGTGGTCATCCGGCGCGAGTCAAGGATACCGAACGAGACGACAGCCCCGGCTTACTGCGAATCGACTATCCGGGTTATTCCGGCGGTGATACGTTGGAAGCGATTAGCTGGGACGAGTTCTTTGAAGGCTTCGATGACAACAATCTGGCGTTTTTGTATCAGGAGAAAACCAAGGATGGCTCGAAGAGCCGGTTCTCGAAGTTGATCGATCGCAGTTCGGCCGACGAACGCGGACACTGAAATCCATCCACAGATTACACAGATGCTGCGTAATCTGTGGATGATTTATTATTCCCCGAGCAGACTGGGATCTTTGCGCTTCAAAGCGGCCACCAGGCGACTCCACTCGTAACGTCCTTGCGAGAGGCGGCTGAAATCTCCCGTTTTGTCAGATTCCAATCCATTCAACATTTCGTTTGCTTTGCCTGTGCTGATTGCTTTTTCGGCGGCGGTGTTCAGTGCCTTGAAAGCGTCACGAGAGTTTGCCCGCGAGCCTTTCACCACCAACTTCGCACGCTCATACGGAAACCGGTAATCACGAGGATACTGTTTTTCGATCTTTGCCAATGCCTTAAAGATCTTCGGCCGTTCAGACGCACTGGCAGTCATTCGCTTTTCACGAATCTTCTTTAACTCGTCCTCAGGACCAGCGACTTGTTGAGTCGTGGTTTCAGTAGGTGCTGCACGCGAGACTTCTGTCGTGAAGGTAATAGTAGGAGCGGGCTGCGGTGCGGTTTGAGCTGGTGGCTGAGTAACAGTCGCGGTTGCCGTTGGCGTGTCTGAGCGCAAGAGTCCAAAGAGTCCAAGCGAAAGCAGCACGAAGGCGATCGCGCCGATGCTCATTAACTTCAGTACTGAACCTCTGCCGTGTTCACGGTATCCCGCCGTATTTCCGCTGGTCCATGAAAACATTCTGGAAGTAAGCGGTGGCACCTGATGCTGCACTGTCAGCTCGTCGTCTTCGAGTTCCAGCGGCGTCGACGACATCAATGTATCGGGTTTGCGTCCATTTGAGGTTTGCGATTTCCGTTGCTCGTCGAGCGAGTGCCCACACTTCCAGCAGAATGCATATCGCGACTCGATCATCGAGCCACACTCCGGACATGCTCTCAAGTCTGGTTGTTCTTTTTTCTCCGCAATAACGGGTTCTGGCGCTGGTTCTTTCGGTTGCACAACCGGTGGCGGAACTGACGGCGTCACGATCTTCTTCTTCGGTTGTTCGGCGATCACTTCAAGCACGCCGGTGGCTTTGAGTGTCCATCCGTTGCCGGCGTGAGTCACAACTGCCGGCTCCACGATCCATATCTCTCCAGCCTCGGGATTGGCGCAGTGATAGTAGTCTTGATAGAACTCGTAAAAGTCACGCTTGGTCGAGAATTTCGCGGTGCGTGGCAACACGATCACGTTCTGATCCACGTTAGTCACGATCACAAACTCACCGTCCTCGACCGGCACAAACGCTCCCGACTCGTAATCGAACGTGACATCGATCTTGTTTGCTGATCTGGTGCGTTTCAGGTACTGAGCGACTGACGAGGGAAACGCGGGTGCGATGTCGAGACGTTCATTACAAACCGGACAGGTGTTGAGCGCCGTGATGAACGAGACATGAAGCTCGTCGCAAGTGTGCTCGTGCAGATCGGCGGATGCCGATCGCAGACAACCGGGGCAGGAAGGTTGCGGCACACCTTCAGCGGTGAGCTTAAAGTTTTTGATCTGCAATGGAGTGTTGGATTCAAAACTGATGACATGGCAGCGGTCGCACAAGTAAAGAAGCGAGCTTTTGCGCGTGCAGACCGGGCAGCGTTGTAAGCCATACTGCTCGAAATCGACGGGGCAGAAGTGTTCGCAGTTACAACAGTATTGCCAGAGGACGTCGGGCGGCGTCTTGCCTTCGCCCTCGAAATCGATCTCGCCGAGGAGATGGCCGCGGTTTTCACACCTTATTGGACTTTGGCGAGGAGCGAAGAATCCTCTTTTGTGTTCAGGGCAAAATACTCTCATTTTGATAGCTCCATTCAGAGACGGATGACCATTTAAGTTGTACTTGGCACGAAGCATGTCACGATGCCGGGGAGATACAGACTTAAAGATGAAAATAAATGGAGAGAGGTTTGCGGATACGCGCATAGCTTAATCCCAGCGGCCCCCGAAAACAAGTAGATTGATTTCAATCCGCGTTTATCCGCGTCATCCGCGGCTGAAAACCCAATTAATATTTGCCCCAAATTGAATTAGTTGTTGACTTCTAAGCCGCTCGGGATTATCTTTTGCGGCCTCGATACACGCTCAGTTTTCCCGTTGGTCCTCTTTGATAAATTTTCTGGTTCCCCTGATGGCCATTAACCTCTTACTTCCTCGCTT
Source organism: Pyrinomonadaceae bacterium (assembly GCA_035248565.1). Lineage (GTDB taxonomy): Bacteria > Acidobacteriota > Blastocatellia > Pyrinomonadales > Pyrinomonadaceae > PSRF01. Next base: position 94,715 of record DATFHH010000085.1, read on the forward strand.
CGGTGTCCGCAGAGAGTCTTTGAGTAGGTCTCCGAAAACCTAAATCGAATTTACTCATACATTTGCGCCACCAGCATGACAGGAGTTGTCCATGAGAAGCCTTATAGACGTAAATAAAAGCGTCTACAGCATTTTGGCATTTCCATCCTTTTGAACCCGCGTTGACTTCGGACTTACGCAACCTCGCTAAACCGATTCACGGGAAATCAAATCGTTACCGTCACCGGTGGTTATGTCTCGATCCCAAACCTCTCCCCTCGAACGCGCCCTGCTGTTGGCTGCCAAAAATTCGGCTATCAACTCGATAGCCGAATTACAAGCGATACTGGAAAATCGCTTTAGCGTCGAGATTTTGCCTGTCGAGGAAAATGGTCTGAACAACTCCACTCGCGAACTCGAGCGAGTGATGCAACGCATCAATCCGGACCTGGTTTTCACGGTCCTTCCCGAATCTCTCCGCGAAACGACCAGGCTTCTGAAATCTGTTAGACAGGCCGCCTCAAATATTCCGATTATCGTGGTGCTGGAAACGTGTGAGCCGGATCAACTTGCAGAACTGTTGTCAGCAGGGGCGGTAGACTTCGTGACCCTACCATTGCGTGCTCCTGACGTGCTGCCACGCGCGTGGAAATGTATTAGACAGGTTAATAGTGATGCGAGGCTTGGACCAGTCACTGGACCTCATCCGGGATTCAGAAAAGTAATTGGACAAAGTCCTGTCTTTTTGGACCAACTGCGTCGCATTCCGATGATTGCAAAGTGTGATGCCAACGTGTTGATTGCCGGCGAGACGGGGACAGGTAAAGAGCTTTACGCACGCGCCATTCATTACGGCAGCTCGCGTGTCGGCCGGCCGTTTATCCCAGTCAACTGCGGCGCCATACCAGCCGAGCTCGTGGAGAATGAACTCTTCGGACACGAACGTGGCGCCTACACGAGTGCGGCGACTCTTCAGACCGGACTCATCGAAGAAGCGAATGGAGGCACGTTGTTTCTCGACGAGATCGATTGTCTGCCGGTGTTTGCTCAAGTGAAGCTGCTGCGCTTCTTACAGGAGAAGGAATATCGTCCTCTTGGATCGGCAAGGATTCGTCGTGCGGACGTGCGCATCATTGCGGCGAGCAACCTTAATTTGGAAGAAGCAGTAGCTGCCGGAAAAGTGCGCCAGGATCTCTACTACCGGTTGAATATCATCTCTCTGATTCTCCCGCCGCTTCGGGAACGACGCGAGGACATTTCGTTGCTGGCGCGTCACTTTTTGGAGCGCTACTCGACTGAGTTGGACAAGGAAGTAAAGGATTTTTCGCAGGACGCTATGCAATTGTTGATGGTCCATCACTGGCCCGGTAATGTGCGTGAACTGGAACACGTGATCGAGCGCGCGATAGTTTTGTGCGAAGGTCCCCTGCTTGAAGCACGTGATCTCGTGATCTCGCGCGCATCGAGCAAGGGTGGTCAGCAGTCGTTGCAGGAAGCGAAGGCCAAAGAGATTGCTCGTTTCGAACGTGATTACATTCAGGGATTACTTTCCGCCTGCAAAGGCAACATCACTCGCGCCGCGCAAGTGGCGAAGAAAAACCGCCGCGCCTTTTGGCAACTGATCCAGAAGCATCAGATCGATGTAGCGCAATTCAAGGCCAGTCCCTAGCCGGTCCTTAGCCACGAAGAGGCACAAATGTGGCTAGGACATTCGCCTGCACATACCTGGACAAAATAGTCCTGGTAAGAAGCCTCAAATCCTCAAAAATTAAAGATTCCCTTCTTGGCCCAACGCTTGCTGTGTCGCTGCCGAGCGCAGGGTTGAATCAATGTATGAGATGAGGCGATCGCACATCGCGCGAGCGATTCTCGACTACCTGCTCGAGCATCCGGATGCTCAGGATACGCTCGCGGGAATCGCTGAATGGTGGTTGCCGGAAGAGAAAATCAAGACGCGATCGGCCGTCGTTAAAGAAGCATTGGACCAATTGGTTTCTAAATCGCTCGTGCTCGAAAGAAGAGGCAAGGACCTGCAGACTCACTACCGCGTCAACGTGCAGAGATTGGAAGAGATAGAGAGGTTTGTTAAGTGAGACCTTTGGCCTTCGGTCTTTGGTCTTGGGCCTTTGGAAGACGCAAGACTCGAGGCCTAAGACCAAAGACCGAAGACCCAAGACCAAAGACCCAAGTCCCAACGGAGGTTACTCATGCCAGTCGCACTAACTTATCCGGGCGTTTACGTTGAAGAGATTTCCAGTGGCGTACGGACCATCACCGGCGTCGCCACTTCCATAACGGCATTTATCGGCCGCGCTTTGCGTGGTCCAACAAACGCGCCCATCACGATCAATAGCTACGCCGACTTCGAACGTATCTTCGGCGGGCTCTGGGTTCAGAGCAGCCTCGGTTTCGCCGTCAGGGATTTCTATTTGAACGGTGGCAGTCAGGCGATCATCGTGCGGCTCTTCCATCCATCGCCAGCGACTCAGGCCGACGCACAAGACGCTGCACAGGACGCTGCCAATGCGGCCACTCAGGCGGCAGGGCAGCCGGGCTCGACGCCACAGAGCGTGGCCGCCGCAACCCGCGCTGTCGAAGCGGCCGAAACAAATCCCGATCGCAAAGCTGCGGCGGACGTTGTAGCTGACGCGGCTGAAGCTGCCGCTAATGCTGCAGGAGCGACAGCGGCCACCGTGGCCACGGCAGCAACAGGTGCGGCCGGCCGCGCGGTCGCAAAAACAAGCGCAACGATCGACGCGCATGGACTACATCTAGTCGCTGCTTCAGAGGGTTCATGGGGCAACAAACTGCGAGCTCGGATCGATCACGATGTTGCCGCGAGTGCAGGCGACGTATTCAACCTGTCAGTGCGTGACGACAACACCGGGGCAGTTGAAGTCTTTCGCAATGTATCGATTGCACCGGGTAACGTTCGTCAGGTCGATCGCGTTCTCGAAAATGAATCGAGTCTCGTGCGTGTAAGTGGCGCCTTGCCAGGAACCACACCAACCGCACATGCGGCTCCCACGCCTGCGCTGCCACTCTGGGGAGATAACGACACCAATTCATTTATCGCGGAAGCAGATCGCATTAAAGACGGCGGCGCACTCGTAGAAAACGATTTCACGGGTACGGGCCTTGAAGACGCTAAACAAGGTCTTTACGCCCTGCGCAACGCCGATCTCTTCAACTTGCTTTGCATCCCACCATACGATGCGAACAACAACATTAGCGCATCTCTGATTTCAACAGCCACAGGTTACTGTCTAAAACGACGCGCAATGATGATTGTCGATCCGCCTTCAGGATGGAAAACCAAAGACGATGCGAGGAAGGGTAAAGATGCTGGTGGCAATCCTTACATCACGACCCCGAGCAGTTATGCAGCGCTGTTCTTTCCGCGCTTGCGTCAGCCCAATCCGCTCCACGATGGGCAGTTTGAAGACTTCGCTCCGTGTGGCGCGGTGGCTGGCGTTATGGCGCGTACTGATGCTGATCGTGGTGTTTGGAAAGCACCTGCCGGACTCGCCGCGACTCTCGTCGGCGTGCCGCAACTAAGCGTGCCACTCACCGATAACGAGAACGGCGAACTAAATCCGCTGGGTATCAATTGTCTGCGCGCGATGCCTGCAGCCGGGCGCGTGGTGTGGGGAGCGCGCACGCTCGAAGGTGACGATCGGCTGGCGTCTGAATGGAAATACATTCCGGTGCGTCGCACTGCGCTTTATATCGAGGAGAGTCTCTATCGCGGATTGCAGTGGGTTGTCTTTGAACCAAACGACGAACCTTTGTGGGCACAGATCCGATTAAACGCGGGTGCTTTCATGCACAACCTGTTTCGGCAGGGAGCGTTTCAAGGACAGAGTCCGAAAGATGCGTACTTCGTGAAGTGCGACAAAGAGACGACGACGCAGAACGACATCAATCTCGGTGTCGTCAACATCATCGTTGGCTTTGCGCCGCTGAAGCCTGCTGAGTTTGTGGTGATCAAGCTGCAACAGATGGCCGGGCAGATTGAGACCTAGGTCCTACAGGACCAATAGGACCTATATCAGATCCAATTTCTAAGGAGCTTGTTATGGCACAGTTCACTGTAAACGCTCAACGCTTTGACCCGTACAAGAATTTCAAGTTTCGCATCAAGTGGGATGGTCGTTACGTCGCCGGCATCAGCAAGATGGGTTCGCTGAAGCGCACCACGGAAGTGGTGAAACACCGCGAAGGTGGTGATCCGAGCAGCAGTCGCAAATCGCCGGGCCGCACTGAATACGAAGCGATCACCCTTGAGCGTGGTGTCACTCACGACACGGAGTTTGAAAAATGGGCCAACAAGGTGTGGCACTTCGGCGCCGGCCTGGGTAGCGAAGTATCGCTGAAAGACTTTCGTAAAGACATCATCATCGAGGTCTACAACGAGGCGGGCCAGCTCGCGCTCGCTTACAAGGTCTATCGCTGCTGGGCTTCCGAGTTTCAGGCACTGCCGGATTTCGACGCCAACGCCAATGCCGTAGCCATCCAGCACATCAAGTTGGAAAACGAGGGTTGGGAGCGCGATGTTGAGGTGCCAGAGCCATCCGAGCCGACGTTCACGGTGCCAGCCACCTAGTTGGTTCCTCTTTGTCTCTGTGACTCTGTGGTTAAAGAACAACCACGGAGACACGGAGACACCGAGATCCTGATTGGAGAACGATGCAAGGTCTCTCGGCCACGGAAATTCTGGAAGTGTGGGAAGCGGGGCTGTCTCAGAACCCCGCCGAACGCGCTCTCGAATTGCTCTCGGTGTGTGTTCCGAAAACGACGCGTGCCGATCTCGAACGGATGAATATTGGGAAACGCGACGCGCTGCTGCTGACCTTTCGCGAGAGGGTGTTTGGTCCACACTTCTCTGGAGTGACGCGCTGTCCGAATTGCAACGCCAGTCTCGAAATGGCGTTTTGCTCGTCGGATGTTCGTGCAAGTTTTTCGAGTGAGTCGGCGGATCCTTTCTCTTTTAGTTTTGGTGACTACGAGTTCGAGTGTCGTTTGCCAAACAGTGCTGATCTTCTCGCAGTGATCGGTGCGAGAGATCCGGATTTAGTTGCGAACGCGCTCTTCGATAGATGCGTGCTCGAGAAATGGCATCGCGGCGCTGAGGTTTCGACCGCGAATCTGCCCGCCGAGGCGATTGACGCGATCGTGGATGAAATGGGGCGGCGCGACCCGCAGGCAGATATTCGCTTTGCGCTGGCGTGTCCTGACTGTTCGCATGAGTGGGAAGCGATCTTCGACATCGTGTCGTTTGCATGGAACGAGATCTCCGCGTGGGCCGGTCGTCTTTTGCGACAGGTCCACACGCTCGCGATGGCTTATGGCTGGCGCGAGGTCGACATCCTCTCGATGAACTCTCTGCGAAGACAGGTGTACCTGGAGATGTTGGGTGAATGAAGGGTTATCTGAACAATTTGTCGCAGCGTACATTGAACACGGGCAACCGTGTCGAGCCGCGTTTGCCGTCACTCTTTGAGCCGCATCAGTTATACGAACCACACGAAGAGGAGATAACGACAGAGGTTCCTCGAATGGCGATGGCGACTCCTCAGACAGCACGAAAACAAACAGTAGCCGCGCGTGAGTCGCCGCAGTATGCCGCAATAGCGAGCACGAGCAGGACAGAGGTGGAGGTCGAAGATACCGCGACGCCGACGCCGGAGAGCCGCGAGTTGGAAACTGAGGCGAATATTGAGTTGGTGGTGACGCCACCCGTAGTGCCAGTAGATCCGGTTTCTCCCGAGGCCAAGCCAGAGGAGAAGGAGGAGGAGGAAGAGGAGCATGTTGAGGCTTCAGAGTCTTCCTCAGAATTTGAGCCGCGGATGACGCAGATGAGACGGATGAGACGGATAACACGGATGAAGACAGATCGGATGGAGACAGATCACAGTTTCAATCCGCCTTCATCTGCGTCATCCGCATCATCCGCATCATCCGCATCATCCGCATCATCCGTGGCTCACACTCCCCAAACACCACAAACCACGCTGGTCAAGCAAACCGCGACAGCACCGATCGAAGTGATCAAGAACTCGCGCGTCACTCGCCAACAATCATCACGCTGGCGCATGCGTCAATCAGTTGCACCACCAATCGAGTCTGAACCCTCCATCAACATCACTATCGGACGGGTCGAAGTGCGTGCGGTCTCTTCTGACAACAAGACCCCAGCGCCCAAACGATCCGAATCGCCGGTAATGCCTTTGGAAGAATACCTGCGCAAGCAACGGCGAGGTGGTGAACGATGAGTAACAGCCGCGCCATCGCTGCCGTGACCGCCACGATTCGCAGTCTCATCGAACGAGGTTTCGATCCGGCCAAAGACTCGAATGCCGATCCACTGCTGCAAGGAACCGCGGTCACCATGCAGCCACCCGATGAAGCACGCGGCGCAAATCCACCCGAACGGCAACTCAACCTCTATCTCTATCAGGTGATGCCGAATGGCGCTTATCGCAACGCTGATGTGCCGCGTCAAGTGCGTCCGGGCGAAACCGGCCAACCGGCACTCGCGCTCAATCTGTATTACCTGTTGACCGCTTACGCAATCGACGATCAGCAGCCTGTGAGTCATCGCATTCTCGGCCGTGCGATGGCCGTGCTCAACGATCATCCACTGCTTGGCCGCAGAGAGATCGAAACTGCGTTTCCCAATTCCGGTTTGAGCGATCAATTCGAACGAATTCGTCTCACGCTTCAACCACTCGCTCTCGAAGACATTTTCAAACTCTGGTCAGGCTTTCAGACTCACTATCGACTCTCGGCAGCTTACGAAGCGACCGTTGTTTTAATCGACAGCACGCGTCCAAGCAGCGCGCCGCTGCCTGTGCTGCAACGAGGACCGGACGATCACGGCAACACGAGCGTTGCCGGCGTCAGCTTGCCGATTATCAAGTCGATCCGTCTGCCGCGCGCACAGAGCAGTGTCTCACTCGGCGATGAACTGGTGATCACCGGACAGAACCTCGAAGGAGTTGAATCAGTTCGCTTCACTTTGGTGAATCCGCGCAGCAATGGTGTCGCGCCGATTCTGCTGTTGCCACCTGTTGTTCAGGTAACTGACGAGGGGATCAAAGTCACTCTGCCGAACGATGCGGCTGCAAGCGAGCTTTGGAGTGCGGGTTTTTACACGGTGGCTGTAGTGGTTAGTCGTAATGGTCAACCGTGGAGCTCCAACGAACTACCACTTTCAGTGGCGCCAAGCATCGTGAACATCGCGCCGGGCAACGTCGTCGCACGTGATCCGCAAGGTGATGTCACGATTACGTTGACTTGCAGACCGCACGTCAGGCTCGCGCGTGTTGACGACACAACCATGCGTTTCGATCAGCAGGTCGCATTACTACTCGGAACCGCCCGTCAAATTGCACCGCAGGCTCCGCCGGCGCCTCTGCCACCGCCGAATCCGGCGCCTGCCAGTACTAATCAGTTGGTCTTCACGTTTCATATGGAGCCGGCTGAGGTGGGCCAATACCTCGTTCGCCTTCGTGTTGACGGCATTGACAGTGTGCCGCTCGATCCACTCTCCGACACGCCGCAGTTCGACAATGCGCAAAAACTAGAGGTGACCTGATGGCCGATCCGTCCGCGTGGCAAAAGAAAAACGAGGAATATCTCGCGAAGACGCTTGCTTTGCAGCGCCTTCGGTTGACGCGTTTCGCGGCTGCGAAAGCGGGGGTAAGCACTTCTCAATCTGAAGGTGATGAGCGTGAGATAAACGTCGAACAGACAATTGCCGAGATCGAAGCACTCGAGAAGGACTCGCCGCCACCCGCATTGGTCGTGTTGAGTCGTTTGTTCAATCTCTCGGGTTTCGAGTGCGATCTTTTGCTGCTCTGCGTGGGCATGGAACTCGACACCAACATCGCAGCGTCGTGCGCGCGTGCGCAGGGCGATTCCTACCGAGCGTACCCAACCTTTGCGCTCGCACTCGCACTCTTTGACGAACCGGCGTGGGACGTGCTCTCACCCGAGCGACCCTTGCGGCGCTGGCGTTTGATCGAGATCAATCAACCAGGGCACACGCCTCTCACCGTCAGTCCACTGCGCGCCGACGAACGGATCGTCAACTACATAAAAGGACTGAACTATCTCGACGACCGGCTCGCGCCGATGCTCTTTCCTTTGAATCAGGCATCTTTCCACCCGACTCTTCCGGCTTCGCAAAGAGAAAGTGTGGAATTGATCGTGCGACAGTTGAGACGCGAACGAACCAACTGGTATTTGCCGATCATTCAACTCGCTGGACCAGACGTGCAGAGCAAACAGTTGATTGCGGCCCATGCGACTGCTGCGTTGGGTCTGCGCCTGTTGCGTCTGCCCGCTGCATTGATGCCTACGCATGCACCCGAGCTCGAAACAATGGCCAGGCTGATCGAGAGAGAGATGGCTCTTTGGCCGTTTGCTGTCTATGTCGATCAGCAGGACCTCGATAAGTCGGCAATGAAAGAATCCAGCTCGCAATCGCTGCAACGTTTGCTCGCGCGCAGTAACGGCATCTTTTTTCTCGACACGCATGATGTGAATCCGGATTTGAATACTTTGGGCCGCGGCATGCTCACGCTCGATATCAGCAGGCCAACTCCCGCGGAACAGCAGCTCGCCTGGCACGAGGTTTTGGGCCCGGATTCAGGCGATGTGCCAATCAGACTTGCGAGCCAATTCGATCTCAACATCGCAAGCATTCACGAAATCGTGGAGAGCAGTGCGAACGGTGGCGTAATTCATCCCGATCACGTTTGGGATGCATGCCTGGCAACGACGCGCCCGCGACTCGACGTGTTGGCCCAAAACATCAAACCAAAAGCAACCTGGGATGACATCGTTCTGCCTGAAGCCGAGTTGAGCTTGCTGCGACAGATTGCGGCCCAGGTCGGACATCGTCACACCGTTTATGAAGAATGGGGATTTGCGGCCAAACGTACCCGCGGATTGAGTATCAATGCGCTTTTCGCAGGCGAAAGCGGAACCGGCAAGACAATGGCGGCCGAGGTCATCGCCAATCATCTGCGTCTCAATCTCTTTCGCATCGACCTTTCAGCCGTCGTCAGCAAATACATTGGTGAGACTGAGAAGAACCTGCGCCGGCTTTTCGACGCGGCCGAGGATGGTGGCGCGATTCTGTTTTTCGACGAGGCAGATGCGTTGTTTGGCAAGCGCAGTGAAGTGAAAGACAGTCACGATCGGTATGCAAACATTGAGATCAATTACTTGCTGCAACGCATCGAGTCGTATCGCGGCCTGGCGATTCTCGCGACGAACATGAAGAGCGCGTTGGACCAGGCTTTCATGCGTCGCATTCGTTTCATCGTGGAGTTTGCGCCGCATGGTCATGCGGAGCGCAAAGCGATCTGGGAGCGAATCTTTCCGCCGCAAACAAGGACCATCGGGCTGGACTACAACCGTTTGGCGAATCTCAATATCAACGGCGGTAGTATCAATAACGTCGCCATCAACGCTGCCTTTCTCGCGGCGCAAACAGGTTCCCCTGTAACGATGTCGCTGGTCTTGCAAGCTGCCCGCAATGAGTTCCTGAAACTGAAGCGACCTTTCAATAGTGATGATTTCAGTTGGCACGAGGAGAGAGTGGCGACCGCATGAAGATCAACCTGCACATCGAACGACTCGTGCTCGAAGGACTGCCGGTGACCTCCGGACAAGCGCCATTGGTCCAGTTGGCAGTGCAACAGGAACTGACACGACTTTTGGGATTCACCAGGATTGCACCGCAACTGATGTCAGGCGGTGCGATGCCGTATGCGCGCGGTAGTGCGGTGCGATTCGGTGGCGAGGCGAGTCCTCGTCAATTGGGAACGCAGATCGCGCAATCAGTGCATGAAGGATTGGCGAAGTGATGTACGGCGCAACAAGAACAATGCAGCAAACTACAGGCAACATGCCGCTGATCACTGGCACGTTGCAAAGAAAGTCTGCATGGCCGCATCGATCGCTTCTTCCACAGGAGGATTCTTCTAAAGCTCCATCGCTGGTGAACGACGTATTGCGTTCACCCGGAGAGTCTCTCGATTCAACGACGCGCGAATCCATGGAACCGCGTTTTGGATATGACTTCAGTCACGTCCGCGTGCACACAGATCCGCGAGCGGCGGCCTCAGCGCGCGCGGTTGGCGCGTTGGCTTATACGGTCGGCAGTCATCTGGTTTTCGATCATGGTGAATATGCGCCGCAAACTGTTGCGGGACGCCAGCTCCTCGCTCATGAACTTACACACTCGGTGCAACAATCGACGGTAAGCCAGGCTGAAGCGCCGACGCCGTATCTCCGACTCCTACCTTCCGTGAGCTCCGAGAGCGTTGCGTCTTCAGTGCAAATCGGCAGACCCGTTAGTCAGGCTGAGACTGAAGCAGACCACGTGTCGCACAATTTTGATTCGGGATTCAGCGTCACCAGTTCAATTGGGCCAGGGCACGTCTTGCAGCGACAAGCCGCGACGCGTCCAGCACAAACAAGTCGTCCCGAGGATTTCGGTATCACGCTGGCTGTGGTGGACCATGGAGCTACCGGTGTGAGGGCCGCGGCGCGCGAGCGTCTCGATGAAATCTACCGCACGCTCTCGCCTGCCAACCTTGGAGTCTTGCAGAGTTCCGGCGTCACGCGCATTGAGATGCACATAATTCCTTATGACAAGAAGATCATCGACCTGCCGGAGTTTGCCAGGCTAAGAGGCACACCCACTCCTGATGGTCGCCTTTGGGACAATGTCAGAGGTGAGGGCGGGATACGCGACGGCTCGATCATTCGTTACTCTGTTGGGGAGGAAAACCTCTCAGGCGGCCGCCACGGACACGGAGCGGCTATCGGGTTAGGAATTCTCGGCGGCGTTGGTATCGGCGCGGCTGGCGCGGTACTCGGCCAGTCCATTGGCAGCCAGAGTGGGCAGGGCTTGCTTGGCGGAATCCTGGGAGGGGTGGTTGGTGCGGCGGTCGGAGCTGTCGGTTTAGGGTTGCTCGGGAATCTGATTGATGAAGACTCAGGATATGCAACAAATTTCACTGCCAGTCATGAAGGCGCCCACACGATTGAACTCTTTGCACTGACCTCGGCCCAGCAGACCAGGGTTCAAACCCTTTTCAACCAGCGAACTGCGGCACATGGTCCGTGGCTCGAGCCTACTGACTACACGAGTTCGAACCAACACGAGTATTGGGCACAATGCTCAGCGGCCTTCTTCTCGAGGCCGTATGAGGATAGGTATGCGTCCAGTTACAACCCGGAGTGGTTACGCCGCAACGATCCCGGCATGTACACATTGTTGAGTGAAGTTTATGGTGGCACGCCATCAGCCCGCAGGGCCGACATGCCGGATATGCAAGATCGCGAGAGAGCAGCCGCATGAGTATGCATACCTCAAAACGGTCACCTCGTTTTGCGATGACGCCGGCGCCGTCGATCGTGAGAAGTGTGGTCTCTTCTCCCGGACGTTCGCTTGAGTCCACTACGCGCGCTTTCATGGAGCCGCGCTTCAGTCGTAACTCAGGCGTCCCGCTCCAGTCCGAAAGTAGTCAGTCAATGCCTTCGCGACTGGGAATTAGTAATGTCTCTGAAACAGCGCACAAGCAGATGCCTTCTCGGGGAGCAAGTTTGATTGCACCTTGCCTGAGTGAGATTTCTGAAGTCGAAGAAGTGGAAACGGAATAACTCAAGATGAGCGCACACGCACCAGCGCAACTGAATCAACACATGACGCAGATTCGCGCCTTGTCCGCGGTCCAGCCGCTCGTAACGAACAGCAGATGGCTCCAGCGTAAATGTGCGTGTGGAAGTTACGGCGTTGGGGAATGTGACAAGTGTCGTAACCAGGGAAACACTCTACAACGAAGCGCCACTACTAACGATAGCCCTCTCGCAATCCCATCGATCGTCAACGATGTATTGAATTCACCAAGCCAGCCACTGGATGCCGGAACACGTGGGCGCATGGAACCGCTTTTTGGCCACGACTTCAGTACCGTTCGAGTTCATACCGATGCAAAAGCAGAAGAGTCTGCGCAGGCAGTCAATGCCTTAGCGTACACCGTCGGTCGAGACATGGTATTTGGTGCGGGCCAGTACGCGCCCGAAACGCGTTCGGGACAGCAACTGATGGCCCACGAACTGACCCACGTCATACAACAGTCAGCATCGTCATCGGGACAGATGCTGCGAATGGGAGAGCCGAATAGCGCTGCCGAAGTTGAAGCCGACCAGCTCTCGAATACCATCATGCAGGGCGGAAATGTTGACCGGCCCTTCTCGCATCAAGGGATGAGTTTACAGCGGCAAGCCAGCAGCAGTGCTACGTCGCAACCACCTTCACCCGCAACATCATCGCAACCAGCTACACAGCCGGCTGCTCCCAGTGTGCCAGAGAGAGCAACAGCCTCGAACATACGAATCAACGGCTTCGGTAACTTTGATGCAGAGTTTGATCGGCGTGCGGCGCTCACTGCTCAGCGACGTCCTGCAACGGAGCCTTGCCGGCTGGTCCTAAATGTTCGCGTGAAGTTCAACTTCAACGACACGCAGACGCCATCTCGTTGGACGCCCACAGAACAGAATCGATGGACCAGTGAGTTTATTCGTGTTGTCACCAACCGTTGGAGTTTCCGTTTTCTGCTTGGGCCTGGACAGGCGTGTGCTTCCGAACCTTGTCAGAGCGCGGCGGCAATACTTCACATCGAACCAGTAGCCTCAAGTCCGCACCACACGGTGAATGTTGATTACACCAAACCCGAAGAGGCGCGAAGCGACATATATGATCTCTACCGGCCCGACGTTGAACGTGGGGGATCCGATCTACGGACCAGCCACGCTACTGCGACGCACGAAGCCGGCCACATGTTGGGTCTGGAGCACGTGCACTGCAATACCGACGACGATCAGTGCTACGGCACAAACCGCGAAGAGTCAGCAGACATTATGGGGCGAGGCGAGATCGTTACTGAACGAGATTACATGCCGTTTGTAACCGCTATGAACCTGCTTAGCACTTGCACCTGGCGAGTTCGCAACGGACAACGTGGTCCACTGTTTCGCAATGTCTCGACTGGATTGGGTATCACGCTGGGCGCCGCAGGGGCATTCGCCGGAGTCGCTGTTGGCATTGCGCTTGGTGGGGGTGTCGGCGGCGCGATTGCTGGGGGACTCCTCGGCGGCGGACTCGGCGCATTGATTGGTTATGGTTTCGGAAGTTTGGCTGACTAAATAAGTAGCGCATGAAACAGCGATGAGCGAACACGCACCGTCCGTGCAGTAAGTCATGAAGAAACGTTCCACCGCCCAAAGAAAGCAACAGCAATCGGTCACACCGGTGGCGGCTCCGGTGTTGCAGCGCAAGTGTGCCTGCGGCAATCAGGCCATGAGCGGCGGTGAGTGTAGTGAGTGTCAGAAGAAGAATCATGAACTGCAACGCAAAGCAGTTGACTCAGATAAGAGCACAGCGATTCCGCCAATTGTCGACGAAGTGTTGAGTTCGACGGGGCAGCCACTACAGGAATCAACACGCACTTTAATGGAGCCGCGCTTTGGACACGATTTCAGCGGAGTTCGAGTGCATACCGATGCGCGCGCTGGAGAGTCGGCCCAGGAGGTAAACGCTCATGCTTACACGATGGGGCAGGATGTCGTATTCGCGCCGGGTAGGTATCAGCCATCTACGGAATCAGGCCAGGCGTTAATCGCACATGAACTGTCGCACGTGATGCAGCAGGAAGGTGTGAGCGGCCAACCTGCAAGAGCGATCAGCGATCCGGCGGACTCATCGGAACACGAGGCTGATGCAGTGGCGGGCAGCGTGTTACGAAACGAGCCCGTCGCAGTGAATCAAGCTCCGAGCGCGGCGATACAGACGTTGAGCACTGAGGAAGGGCTGGGGATCGCGGGCGGCGTGCTTGGGGGTGCGGCCGTGCTCGGAGGCATTGGAGTTGGTATTGCTGCACTGGCTGGTGCGTTTGATAAAGAAGATTTTTCTGACACCGAGTTGAAGACCTATCTAGAACTCCTCAAGACGTCCAAAAAGATCGAAGGTAATCGCGACAGCGACAACAAGGCTCGCGACGTCGTCAGAAAGAAACTGCATAAAGACAAGGACGTGTTTGTTCGTGGTCTGTTGGTCGACGAAATGCTTACCGGTGTCACCGGCGATGACGACGAAGACGCAATCCTGAAGATATTGACTGATGCCTCGCCCAAGGATCGGCAATCGATCGCTTTTCAGGTTTCATACGAGAGGTTGTACAACAAGATCGACGGCGAACAACTTGATGCTTTATACGCCTTGATGCCGGAATTCAAGTCGTTATACCCGCGCGGAAAAGAAGAGCGAACTACCCACAACATCAACGACTACATCGCTCGTTGGGAAAAAGAGCATGGCCACACCCTGACTGATGATGAGAAACGCACGCTTGGTCGCGGTTGCGTCGGGGTCACAGCCCTGACGATGGAAGATTTGAACAATCCGGATCTGACTAATTGTTACGACACTTTCGCCCAGGTTTGGGACGGGGCCAGGAAGATGAATGACATTCTCGCAGCCGAACGGCCGGACAAGAAGGCGATTATCTTTTCAAAACGTTTCTGGTCCGGCGGCAAGGAATACAAGCCCGATCCAAAGACTGGAAAAGTTGATTTGAGTGAGCACGAAGACGAACCGCGGCCCTCCACGCCAACTTACGATCCGATCAACTTTGATTACGGTCTCTACGACGAGAAGACGGGCCACTGGTGGCATGCGAATCATTGTGATTGGCCGTTGAGTGGAGATCTGGATTGCAGCCATTTTCATGGCCGCATGGAAGTCTACGAGAGCAACATACAGTCGTACTCGCACCCGCTCTTTGACTTCGACCGGCAGGTTTTTTGTGTCGCGGTAGGAAATCGATAAGGAATTAAGTGATGAGTTCTCAAAGCACTGACTGGAGCAAGTTGTTGGACCAGGACGTAAGCGTCAGCGGCACGGCTGAAAACGCGAAGGCTGGGCCGTTACTGATGACAAGCCCCGGCGATCCGATCTTAATTCGTGGACTTGATCAATGGCCGCCTGAGATCGTCGGGAAGAAAGTGAAGGTGAAGGCAATTGTCCGTCGCGTGCCTGGTTTTCCGAAGGCCCAGTCTCGCGGCAAGCAAACAATGCAAGGCACTGCCGGCGGCCGCGATATGTGGGTGTTGGAGTTGAAACGATACGAAGTGATCGATTGATGAGTGATGGCTGAACATGCCCCCGCACAACCCGTTCAGGCTCCGGTGCCGCAAGCGCAGACGCAGCAGGCGAATGCTTTCCACTTGCAGCGCAAGTGTGCATGTGGAAGCTACGGTGCGGGCGGCGAGTGTGACAAATGTCGCCACGACGGAAGGAAGATGCAGCGCCCTGCTGTGAACGAGACGACACCTGACGCAGTGCCATCGATCGTGCATGACGTGCTGGGATCTTCAGGTCAACCGCTCGATTCGGCAACCCGCGCGTGGATGGAACCGAGCTTTGGACACGACTTCAGCAATGTTCGAGTGCACACTGATGCCCGCGCTGCCGAATCGGCTCAGGCGGTAAATGCAGTGGCCTACACTGTTGGGCGCGACGTCGTTTTTGGTGCCGGACAGTACTCTCCACGCACGTTGAAAGGAACGCGTCTATTGGCCCACGAGCTAACCCACGTGGTCCAACAGGACATGGCGGGTGGCAGCACGTCGCAGTTCTCTCGACCGATAAGCCAACCTTCGGACAGCTCGGAAATAGAAGCTGATACAGTTTCAAACAGGGTACTTGCTGGTGAAGCTGTTGCTGTGCGCCAACCTCCATCAGCGGTGTTGCATGGTCAGCTTAGTCCTGAGGTAGTCACTGGACTAGAAATAGGCGGAGCGATCGTAGGTGGAGCGCTTCTGGGGCTCGCAGCTTATGGCCTCTACTCGTTGCTGACTCGCCTCTCACCGGCAGAAAAGCAGGCAAGGATCGCCAACGCCAGGACGAATGCTCAAACATGGATGGGCGCAGCACTCACAAAACTAAATGCGTTCATTGCGAACCCCTCGGCTCACACTCCGGAGATAGATGCTGCGCGCCAGGCCCTGCAAGATCATTTTCACGCTACTGACGCCACAACCGCGACTAGTGTCCGCGATCGCCTAACCAACATCCAGGGTATCCTGACCAACTGGTCGCGAATGTCGCTGGTGATTCATGACGAATCTGATCTTCAGTGTCGAAGCGCAAACGCTTATGTCGGTAGCAATCCAAATCAGATCGTTTTCTGTCCAATGTTCTTCGATGCGGATGATGTGTTCAGGGCCACAAGCATCATTCACGAGCTGGCTCATACACTGACAGGTGGTTCTCATATTACCGATCGCGGTTATCAACGCGATCGCGTCTATCCCATTCTCAACACCGCTGAAGCGCTAACCAACGCCGAGTCGTTTGCTCTCTTCGTTCGTGGTCTGGGTGGACCATCGCGAGCCACAGTCGGTGGTCCAGGAGACACGGGCGAGGATTGTCCTGCTGACTGGAAATCCCTACTTGATGTCGCGGTTGGTCGCGGCCAGCGGTGGAATCGCAATGCTCAGGTTGCGCTCGCCGATCGTAATCAGGCGTGGGTAAGTTCTATCACACCTCTACTCAACAGACATTTGGGAGGCGCGACTCCGGCAATCATGGATGCGGCGCTGGGTGTCTACACTAGCGCCGCTGACGCACTTGACTCGGCCGTCGATTTTGAATGCGAACCTCAAGGCGGCGGCCGTTGCGATACTTTGCAAACTTATTGGTATGCAGTCTGGTCGGATTTTCATATCTGTCCGTCGTGGAGAAACATCGGCAGTGAAGATGATCGGATTGAGAGTTTGTTACGCGGATTCTATGGGTACGCAGCCGGCATAGGCGATGACGCCCAACGTCAAAGCCATGCCAGGCTCGCGCGCTGTCTTACCCATACGAATGCCGACTGGCAAACGCCAGGTGCCGCAGCAGATCCAGCATGCTGACGCAGGTTAGTCATGAGTAGAGTTTCATCAATCACGACTGATTCGAAGTTGGTCCATCACGGAGCGATGACCGCGGGCCTGCTTCAGCGGCAGGCTGCCGGCGGCTGTAAGTGTGGTTGCAAAGGAGATTGTTCGCACAAGTCCAGGAGATCGCTGCAACGAATGTCTCACCATCACGACGCCACGAGTATTGAGAACCCGGAGAGCATCGATCAAGTACTGAGATCGACAGGCCAACCACTCGACACGACGACGCGTGCTTCAATGGAGCCGCGCTTCAATCACGATTTCAGCAAGGTTCGGATCCATTCTGATGCTCACGCGTCTGAATCTGCTCGCGGCGTCAACGCCGATGCTTACACTGTCGGCAGCGACATCGTCTTTGCTCCCGGCAAGTATGCACCGCACACAGAGATTGGTACTGCTTTGTTGGCGCACGAACTGACTCACGTGGTCCAACAGTCAGGCCAAGCGACTACAGCAACAGGACAAGAGTTAACAATTTCCGGCGCCGGCGATGCGGCTGAGAAGGAAGCGGACGCGGCCTCAGCCCAGGCCATGCGGGGTCAAGCAGTCAATCAGCTACAGTCGGTAAGTAAACCAACGCTTCATCGGCAACAGGCTGGTCCACAGGCCAATACTGCCGCCGCGCAACAGGCTGGTGCTTCCAAAGCGCCGGCCAATCCGTCTCCCATTCAAGATCTCATGTTCGGATCGCAGCCGCAGGCGAGATTTGATGCTGCACTGGATCGCGGCAAGTGCGAACTCACGGTGACTAAGAAAATCAGATTCGAGTTCCTCGATGCACCTCCCGCAGAGAGCTGGGGCGCCGGATATTCACCATGGCCCAAAGGGAAGGACACCGAGTTTCAGCAAAACTTCATCCGCGCTGTTACCGACCGGTGGAGTTTCAAACATGAGCTTGCTCCGACGAGCGAGTGTCCGGGCGAAAGTTGTAAAGCTTTCAAGGCGAGAGTCCAGGCCGTTGCAGTTAGTTCTGGAGAACACACCGTGATGGAGGTTGGATTTTTTACTGGCGAGCTGCAACCACCGGAGATGGGCGTCTCTCCTCTTGGAGACAGAGCTCGACTTTATAGCGGTGAGATGGGGCCGAGGAAGGTTGACGGTTTCACGCAGATACCAGCGGAACACGAATTCGGTCACATGCTCGGTCTCCCACACGTGAATGCGGCTAACTGTGGTCCAAATCCAAACAACCCGAAGTGTTACGGCGAAACGCAAGAACAGATGGCTGACATCATGGGCAAAGGTTCGGAGGTGAGTGCGGCTGATTACGCGCCGTTTGCGTTCGCGCTCGGACAGTTCAACAAGTGTACGTGGACAGTCAAAGAAGCGGGTCTATCCGCAGGCGCAATCGCCGGAATCGTAATCGGCTCGATAGTAGGTACGGCGGCGATTGGCCTCGGCATAGCGGCAGCCGCGGGCGCGTTCAAAGGGAAAGAGTAAATCTCATGAGTTGCGGACTACAAACCAACGTTGCACCAACGCGATCGTTGACGCCAGTCACCGGCGGTCTGCTGCAGCGCGCCTGCGCCTGTGGTCAACACACTATTGGTGGTGGGGAGTGCGATGGCTGCCGCAAGAAAGCCAAAGGTTTCTTGCAGCGTGCAGCTGTGAACGCCGTTTCACCAACGATCGCGCCTCCGCTCGTTCACCAGGTGTTGAAGTCGCCGGGCCAGCCGTTAGACAACACAACACTAGACTCGTTCGAACCGCGCTTTCAGCGAAGTTTTCGAGACGTTCGCGTGCATGCTGATTCGCGTGCGGCTGAGTCAGCCCGGGCAGTTAATGCAGAGGCCTACACCTTTGGATCTCACATTGTCTTCGATCGTGGACTCTTTCAACCGTGGAACACGGAGGGACGTTCATTAATCGCTCATGAATTGGCACACGTAGCACAGCAAAATCAGTCAGCTATTCATACGGACAGTCAACTCGAGATCGGCGCGGCCGACGATTCTGCCGAGCGAGAAGCCGATCATGTTAGCAACGAAGTCTTGTCTAATCGTGCAGTCAGTATTGGGTCTTCTCGCCGTCTGGCAATCAGGCGGCGGATCAGAGCTGATCGGCCGGCTGATCCTATTGGTCAACCTGCTTCCGCAAACCAATCCGGACAGCAGCAGACGCGTGGTGATGTAGTTGAAGATTATCTGCGTCAATTGTCTCCAGGAGGATCACCGACTGTCGATCGGACTTCGGGGGAGGTGGCCATAGGAGGAGAATTCTGCCGAAGACGCGGTTTCTTCGAACGAGTTGGACGCGGAATCGGATCCGGTTTCGTCGAAGGAGGGCGCATAGGCGCGTACTTCCTTGGCATCGGTGCGGTTCCGGGGGCGATCATCGGCGCTCTCATCGGTGGTGTCGCGGGAATCTTCGGAAGTGATTCCCAGGCTGAAGAATCGTCCACACCGACCGGATCGACTTGCCTCTGTGATCTACTCACTTCCAATAACACCTGGACCATTCACGTTCACAATTTTCGCGACCCGCTTACGATTGGGGGCGGAGTCGTCACGGAGCCAATGACGAGCAATCTCAATCGGCAGGCAAGATCAGGGTTTGTTGTCGTGCCCACCCCGGATAGTTCGAGAACTTTCGGCGCGGCGACGATGAGTGGCCGGCTCGAGAACTATGACCCCTGGATCATCCTGGGCCATGAGTTGTGTGGTCACGCGTGGCGGCAGGACCGCATGGCACCCGGGGAAAGTGAGGAAGGAGTCGTTCAGGGTGAGCACCTGCGACATCACAACACTGTCGAACGCGAGAATTTAATACGCGCCGAACACCAGATGGAAGCCCGTGGCTTTCGGATACGGGATCCTTACTGCGGCGAATCTTTTTCTCGATCTCATGATGTGCCGGAAGCTGCGCCGCAGTTTGGTCGAAGTCAGGCGGGACCGGGTCAGGGTACGCGACTCGAGGACTGCCAGCGAGCCCGAGAAATGTACTTCCCTGAACAAGCTCGGCGTTATCGCGTCGACCAACGAATTCCATAGAACGCAAAGCGAAGGTCGTAGTATGAGTACTTTTCCCAATTCACCATACGTGCTCAAGGGCGGAATCGTCCTGCTAGATCCAACGACTGCACAGGTGCAGCGAATCATCGTGCTGCAATACAACCCCGACACGCTCTCGCGCAGTTTTCAGATCCAAGCCGTTGCCGAAGGCGGTGACCGGTCGGAAGCTTTGCGTCTCAAAGGACCACCAGTCGAGACCTTCAAAGTAGAAGCTGAGATCGACGCCACCGATCAACTCGAGACCGCTCAGAAAGACAACAATCGCACGGTGATCGATAACGGCATTCATCCGCAGATCTCCGTACTTGAAGGAATCGTCTACCCAAAGAGCGCCGAAGCAGCGGCAAACTTCGTGCTCTCACAGATCGGCACTTTGGAGATCATGCCGATGGAAGCGCCATTGACGTTGTTTGTATGGAGCTCGAAACGAATTCTGCCGGTGCGACTCACCGAGTTCAGCGTCACTGAAGAAGCTTTCGATACGAAGCTGAATCCGATTCGCGCGAAGGTCAGCTTGGGAATGCGCGCGTTGAGTTATGACGACCTCGGTTTCTCGACTAAAGGAGGAAGTCTCTTCCTCGCTTATCAACAGCAGAAGGAACGCATGGCTGCGATGAGTCAAGCCGGAACGTTTGGAGCACTCGGAATCGGAGGTATTCCATGAGCGACGCCTTACAAGCATTGATCGCTGCTAACACAACGAAGCCGAATCCATATCCGATTACCAGCCGGTACTACGGAATCGAGATGGCGGAGCTGACTCTTCCTAACGGGAAGACAGTGGTCTATCTGCGTCGTCGCTTCGTGCCGCCTCCGGATCGTTTTCAGTTGCTGCAATTGCACACGGTGACTGAGGGCGAACGGTTGGACAACATCACCGCCAAATATCTGGGAGATCCGGAACAGTTCTGGCGCGTGTGTGATGCCAACAACGCGATGCGCCCGCAGGAGTTAACGGAAACGATCGGTCGTCAGATTCGAATCACGTTGCCGGAGGGAATTACTGGTCCAACGTTATGAACCAGCGCTTTTTATTATCGCTGCGGATGGGTTCCGTGAATCCGTCGCCGGTGCCGCAACAGGTCATCGACGCACTAACGGATATTTCAGTGAGTACAAGCGTGGGCGCGCAAAGCGGATTTCAAATGAAGTTTACGCTCGGCAAAAACTCGATGATCAGCCAAAGCTTGTTACCATCAGGATTTTTCGATCCGCGCACGCGAGTCATCATTATCGTCACGGTCAACGGCACGCCGGAAGTCTTGATGGATGGAATCATCACCAAGCAGGACGTGACGCCGAGCAATGATCCGGGCAAGTCAACGCTCACCATCACCGGTCTCGATCTTTCAGCGTTGATGGACTTCATCGATCTCACCGGCATTCCGTATCCCGGTATTCCAAACTTCGCGATCGTCGACATCGTGCTCGCCAAGTATCTCTTGTTCGGCTGTGTGCCGGTGGTGATTCCGGATCTCATCAACATCATCAAGAACCCACTCGAGAAATATCCGAAGCAGCAGGGAACTGATTACCGATACGTTACCGCGTTGGCCCAACAGAGTGGCTACGTGTTCTACATCGATCCTGGACCAGACCCGGGCACGAGTATCGCTTACTGGGGACCGGAATTCGGCGGCTTTTTGCCAACGCAACCAGCTTTGAGCGTCAACATGGATGCGGCGACAAACGTTGAGTCGTTGAACTTCTCTTACAACGGCCTGGCAGCGACGCAATACATCGCGACGATTCTGGAACCCCACTCCAAGTTTCCAATCCCGATTCCAATTCCGAGCATCGACTTTCTGAAAGCCTCGCTTTCGTCAAAAGCACCGACGCCGTTGAAGAGCAAGGTGATTCCGGATCTGGCGAGCAAGAGTTTTCCCGAAGCCGCGCTGCTGGTGATCGGCGCGTTGATGGCGACAGACGATGCGATCTCCGGTTCAGGTTCGCTTGACGTGTTGCGCTACGGACACGTTTTGAAAGCACGACGAAAAGTCGGAGTGCGCGGAGCGGGTGACTATTACGATGGTCTTTATAACGTCAAGAGCGTGACGCACACACTGAAACGCGGCGAGTACAAGCAGAACTTCACACTCGTGCGCGGCGGTGTGAAGTCTTCAGTTTCAACGGTCGAAATATGAGTGACGGAAGAACAAAATACTACGGTCTATATCGCGCGTCGGTAGTCAACAACATCGATCCGATGCAGCAGGGTCGCATTCTGGTCACAGTGATCGAGCCGGGCGGGCTTTTTCCGTCGTCATGGGCCAATCCCTGCGTTCCGGTGGCGGGAAAACAATCGGGCGTGTTCGTGCTGCCGGCGATCAACTCCGGCGTTTGGATTATGTTTGAAGAAGGCGATCCGGATCAACCGGTGTGGCTGGGAGGTTGGTGGTCAACCGCAGAAGTGCCGGCGTTTGCGCTCACCGGTAATCCGATCAGTCCCAGCATCGTGTTGCAAACAGGTCTGCAAAACATGATCTCGATCAGCGACATGGCTGGACCAACCGGGGGGATTATGTTGAAGACAACCGGGGCCGCTTTCATCAGTATAAACGATGTCACCGGCATCACGATTTCAGATGGTAAAGGCGGAATGATCACGATGCTTGGTGGGGTTATCACGGTGAATCAGGGTGCATTGCTGATTAAGTAGAACTTAGCCGCGGATGACGCGGATTTGATGCGGATTAAAGGAGGGAAGTTATGCCTGGATTTTTAGTTCATGTAGGCGCGACGGTGCAATGCGCGCATCTTGCTCCGGCGCAACCAACGGCGCCGAATCCTCGTGTGCTCGTGAGCGGTCAACCGACGGTTACGACCGTGCCGCCTTACGCGATCACCGGTTGTCCATTCAACGTGAGTGGTTCGCCATCACCATGTGTGTCCGCGCAATGGACCAGCGGTTCCACGCGAGTTTTTTCGAACGGTCAACCACTTGTGGTGCTCAGTAGCCAGGCGGTCTGCACGCCAAACGGAACGCCGGTGGCGATCCTCGCAACCCAAACACGCGTGAGTGCAATCTGATCATGAACATCGACTTCCCATTCCACTTCGATACGCGTGGACGGACCGCCGCGACCGTCGACGACGATCACGTGCGCGACATGATCGAGCAACTGCTCTTCACCAATCCCGGTGAACGCGTTAATCGTCCAGACTTCGGCAGCGGGCTGTTGCAGTTGATCTTCGCGCCGAACAGTCCCGAACTGGCAGCAGCGTTGCAGTTCACTGTGCAAGCCGCGCTGCAACAGTGGCTCGGCGATGTGATTCAAGTGCAGTCGCTCGATGTCACTAGCGAAGACTCAACGCTACAGGTGGAATTGAAGTACGTCGTGCTGCGCACGGGCGAACAGCGCACCGAGACGTTTGTGAGAGGAGGTGTGCAATGACAATCTCAAACGTGCAATGTCTGGACGAGCGTCGCCGCCAGTTGGTTCGCAATCAGGCTGATGGTGGTTTGAATGGCATCGATTACGTCGAGATCGTCGAAAACACCGGGCAGCGCTTGTTGTGCGTACACTTCTTTGGCGAGTTGCCGTCGCTGGTGCGCGCGAATGTGCGGATCGAAGGCGGCAGCCGCATTCGCGATATCAAAGTTTTGGACGTGGAGCCGCACGGGTCTGACGATCCCGAACATCATGATTGTTTGCGCATTGAAGTCGATCGTGCCGGTGATTTTTCCTGTTACAAAGTTTGTCTTTACGAGGTCGACGATGAGGGATTAACCACTAACGAGCCTCTCAAGGGTTTCGATCCGCGTTACATGTGCGCGGAGTTCAGTTTCAAGGGCGAGTGTCCAAGCGATCTTGATTGCCAGAACGAATCAATATGTTTGCCCGTCGTCACGCCGGCGCCGGAGATCAACTATCTCGCAAAGGATTACGCGAGCTTTCGCCAGTTGATCTTCGATCGTTTGTCGATGGTGACGCCGGATTGGCAGGAGCGGCACGTGCCTGACATTGGCGTGGCGCTGGTCGAAGTGCTCGCGTACACAGGCGATTATCTCAGCTACTACCAGGACGCTGTTGCCACCGAAGCCTATTTAAATACTGCGCGGCAGCGCATCTCGGTGCGTCGTCACGCGCGGCTTGTCGACTATTTCATTCACGAAGGCTGCAACGCGCGCGCATGGATAGCGATCGAGTTCAAGGCCGATAATAACCTAAACGATCCTAACCTCACCTACCGCGACATTTACTTCACCGCCGGGCCCGATGACGCGGATGCGATCGTGTTTGAGCCGCTCGTACAGGATCCCGGCGCACCGATTCAACTCTTCCCGGCACACAACGAGATTCATTTTTACACCTGGGGCAACGAAGAATGTTGTCTGCCGAAGGGTGCGACTTCCGCAACGCTGCTTGACGGCTGGATCGTGGCGCAACCGCAAGAGGCTGAGCCAGGGCGCAAGTTGCAACTAAAAAAAGGTGACGTACTGATCTTCGAGGAAGTGATTGGACCAAAAACAGGTAGTCCAAATGATGCCGATCACACGCGGCGTCACGTCGTAAGGCTTACGAAGGTCACACCTGTCGAAGATCCATTAATAAAAGATGGATCGGAAGAGAAGTTGCCGATTCCGCTGGTCGAGATCGAGTGGGCACTTGAAGACGCACTTCCGTTTCATCTGTGCCTATCCGCACGCCTTCCGGTTCCTGAATGCAGACTAATCACCGGAGTCAGCGTTGCTCGTGGCAATGTGATTCTCGTGGATCACGGCAGAACAATCGGATCGCCTGAATACTTGGGCCAGGTGGAACAGGAAAGCATTCACGGCGAGTGCTCGTGTGAAACCAGTGTCATGGATCTCACTACGAGACCCAAACAGTTTCGTCCAGTGCTCGAACGCGGTCCATTGACGTTTAGCGAACAACTCGATTGGACCGCGCCGGCGTCCGTTACTGTGAAGCAGGATCCGCGCAACGCTCTGCCGCAGATCAAATCGCTGATCGGATTGCCGGCAAAGTGCTTCACAGTTCCAGGTCAAAGCAAACCTGAAGTACTGCCTGGCGTTGATCCAGACGATAAACGCTGGCGTTGGACGTCGCGGCGCGATTTGTTCAGTAGTGAAGGCCTCGATCGGGATTTCGTAGTTGAGATCGATAACGATGGGCGCGCGCATCTTCGTTTCGGCGACGACGAGCTCGGTCGACAACCCGAAGCGTGCACGATCTTTCATGCGCTCTATCGTGTTGGCAATGGCCCATCGGGCAATGTCGGCGCTGACGTGATCACGACGATCGGTTGGCGCAACAGGACGGCCAGTGACCTTAGTTTAACTGTTCGCAATCCTCTACCTGCAGCGGGCGGCACGGCGCCAGAGTCGATGAATGAAGCAAGACTCTTCGCGCCGAAGGCATTCCTGAAACAACTCGAACGAGCAATTACTGCGGACGATTATGCTCGCCTCGCCGAACGTTATCCCGCAAGAAAGGTACAACGCGCAGGTGGTTCACTGCGTTGGACCGGAAGTTGGTATGCGGCCGAGGTCTCGATCGATCCCCTCGGAAGCGAAAGCGCGGATTTGGAGTTGTTCAAGAGGATTAAGGGCTACCTTTATCGCTACCGCCGCATGGGCCATGACCTCGAAGTAGAGTTGGCGCGTTATGTTCCACTGAAGATCGAAATGCAGATCTGCGTCAAACCCCATTACCTGCGCGGACACGTAGAAGCGGCATTGCTCGACATATTTAGTGGCAAGGTGCTGACTGACGGCCGGCTTGGTTTCTTTCATCCAGACAATCTGACGTTCGGTGAAGGTATTTACTTAAGCAAACTAGTTGCCGCGGCCCAGGCGGTGACGGGAGTCGAGAGCGCACGTGTGACCAAGCTCGAACGTCTCGGCGAAGGCGATCGCGGTGAACTCGACGAGGGAATTCTCAAGCTTGGACCACTGGAAGTTCCTCAATTGGACAATGATCCCAATTTTCCTGAACGCGGGACGTTGAAGGTAACGATGAGAGGTGGGCGATGAGCTGCAATTGCGGATGTGGCGGAACCTTGCCGTGCGCCTGTTGTGAAGGCGTCGAGATTTTGACGCCCGCCATCCTCGGCAATCGTCCGGGTCTCGACGCGATTGAATATCGCATCGGCACGCACGGAACTTTTCTCGAGACGATGAAAGCGCGCCTCGCTGGCAGTGAGTTCTCCTCACTCGGCTATTTGAAGACCCGCAACTCGGACGATCCTTCGATTGCGCTGCTCGACGCATGGGCCACAGTCGGCGACGTGCTTACTTTTTATCAGGAACGAATTGCAAACGAAGGTTACTTGCGCACTGCGACAGAGCGTCGCTCGGTTTTGGAGTTGGCACGACTCGTCGGTTACGCGTTGCGACCCGGCGTCGCGGCGAATGCTTATCTTGCCTACACTCTCGACAAGCCGATCGCCATTCCACCACTGATTGATAAGCCACAACTCGCGCCTGAGCCGCCCGATCCTTTGGTAACGATTCCCGTGGGCAGTCGTGCGCAAAGTATTCCTGGACCCGGTGAGTTACCTCAGTCGTTCGAAACGTCTGTCGATCTTGTGACTCGCTTTGCGTGGAACGATCTACAGGTGCGACTCAGCCGCCCGCAAAAAATCGATGCCGACACTCGCGTGATCTATTTGAAAGGACTGGTAAATCTCAAACCCGGCGATCCGATATTGATCATCGCGAGTCCGCCGAATTTGTACCGAGTGGAAACGGTCACACCCGATGCTGCTAACGATCGCACCAAGGTGACTTATCGCCCGTGGCTCGAAGTTGATGCGGCTGCGCCGTCGCCTGGTGCGTTCGTCGATGCTGTGGCTGGAATCATAAAAAGATTCGGCACTCCCGAGCGGTTTGGCGTTGTGAGGACCAGCAAGTCTGGTCAGGAAGTGTTGGCCCAACTGGAGCGGTTGAGGAAGTTAGAAACCGAAGGCACGTTGGACGAACTGCGGACGGCAGTACAACAGGAAGTCCTGCCGAAGTTGAAGGACCTGCATCAGGCTGCAATTGCTGGTCGATTCACCCGTGTTGAGCCCTGGGTACACGCGATTGTCAATGAATTAGAAGCGGCTCTACTTGGTCGAACTGAACGGCCCAAACCCGCCGGCGGCAACAATGGAAAGTCGACTACGACTACCGACCTCCCGGCCGTGCTGTCGTCCTTGGCGAAACGTCCGTCAATTCCACCGAAAGATTCACAGGATCTTGCGCGCACTGTTGGTGCCTCACTCGGCAGTAACACTGACATTGCTCCTCAGGTGCTCACGTCTCTGAAACCGGAACTGAAACCAATCTTGTACAAGGCTTGGGAGAATGTGCCCGTCACTGCAGCGCCGCAATTCGAGGTCCATTCGTTCAAGGTACGCGCTTCCGTGTTCGGTCACAACGCGCCACTCGAACCTGTAAGGAACACTGCCGGAGTGATCACCGGCAGCAAGGAGTGGGATCTGCAACTGCCCGCGCCCACCAGTACTGAGACGTTTCAACTTCTCGTCCGTCAGGTAAGCGAAGGAATTTTTCAGGCGAGGGTGATCGTGGGCCAGTTCTTAACTGACTTCGTGGATGTGCGTAGTGCGGTTACGAATGTCGATTTCCGAGCCGCCGCTGATAAAGTCGAAATCCGATTCTCTCGCGCAACCGACGGCACGTCTACATTTGAATTTCATTTCGCCAGACGTCCGATCCACGTGCGCGTCGTCATCCCTCTTCAGGGGGCAGCCTCCGCAACGCTGTTGAGAACCGATGTATCAGTCGCGATCGAGCAGCCGCCTACGGGTAACATCCACACGGGAGACCTCACGGTCACCACCAGAGGTCATCTCACAATCACCGGAACCGGAGCGACGAGAGAAGAGCCGCGCGTGCTTTGGCTCGATGCCCCTTACGACCAGATCTTACCGAGCACTTGGGTCGCTTTGGAAAAACCGAGCAGTGTTATCGACACTGTGAGTTTCCTGCCACTCGATTCGACTCTCGTCATTGCACACGCGACTGACGTCAGCGAACGTTCTCGAGCCGAGTACGGAATCTCGATAAAAAGCACACGACTGCGTCTCGACGGAGATTGGATCGATCCAACTCGCGGCAGAGATTCGTTTGAGACGATTCGCGGGTCCGGGGTGTTTGCCGGCAGCGAACGATTGGAACTCGCAGAAGAACCGATCGAGGAAGCGATCTCCGGTAACGAGCTCGAGCTGGATGGTCTCTACGACGGTCTTGAATCGGGTCGTTGGTTGATTGTCACCGGCGAACGGACCGACGTCGTAGCAAGCGTAGCGCGCGCTGAGATGCTGGCCGGCGCCGAAGAAGACGACGATACCGAGGTCCAGGTCACGGGTGTTCCGGCAACCGAACTGGTGATGCTCGCGGCTGTCGAGCAACGTTTCGATCCCAGTCTCGAAGGCGACAAGACACACACTTACCTGCGCCTGTCGACCAGTCTCGCTTACTCCTACAAACGCGACACTGTGATCGTGTATGGCAACGTGGTGAACTCAACTCACGGTGAGACGCGGAATGAAGTGCTCGGTAGTGGCAATGCCGCAAAGTCGTTGCAGGAGTTTACACTCAAACAAAGCCCGCTGACGTTCACGGCTGCGCCAAATCCTGATGGAGTTGAGACCACGCTACAAGTGCGAGTCAACGACGTGCTGTGGCATGAGGCGGACAGTTTGGCGGAGCTTGGTCCAAACGATTACCGCTACATCACGGAGACAGACGATCAGAACAAGACCTCGATCATCTTTGGCACTGGCGAGAACGGTGCGCGTCTGCCGACTGGACCGGATAACGTCACTGCGGTCTATCGCAACGGTATCGGTAAAGCCGGAAACGTCAGGCCCAATCAGATCAGTTTGCTCGCCAGCAAGCCGCTCGGCGTTAAAGCGGTGACGAATCCAATGGCAGCAACCGGTGGAGCAGATCGGGAGTCGCGCGATCAAGCGAAGCGTAATGCGCCACTGGCGGTGACTGCATTGGATCGTCTCGTTTCGACGCAGGACTATGCTGATTTTGCTCTTACTTTCGCGGGCATCGGTAAAGCCTCCGCGGCACGACTGTCTGACGGTCAACGTCGTCTGGTCCATCTGACTGTCGCCGGTGCTGACGATATTCCGATCGACAACACATCGGATCTCTATCGAAATCTTAACAAAGCGTTACGTGACTTTGGCGATCCGCATCAGCCGATCGCGATCGTCCTGCGAACGTTCCTGTTGTTGGTGATTGAGGCACGTGTGCGCGTTTTGCCCGACTACCTATTTGAAAAAGTCGAACCAAAGATCCGTGCAGCGTTGCTCGATCGATTCAGCTTTGAACGTCGTGAGCTCGGCCAGGACGCAGTGCTTAGTGACGCAATAGCCACGATTCAAAACGTCGAAGGCGTCGCTTATGTGGACGTTGATAAGTTCGATTGGATCGATGAAAAGAAAGTCGTCGAACACCTCGGTGGCGGCGATTCACTCGGCGACATTATTGGGCTCAAAGAACGCATTGTAGTTTCACTTGCGCGCGTTGATACCAACGAAACGAATCCAGCCGCGCGAATCAAGCCCGCCGAGATTGCGTACATGAGCCCATCGATTCCCGACACGATCATACTCTCGGAGATTGCCTCATGAACAAAGCCAATCGTTTGTACGAGTTATTGCCGGCTATCTATCGGGTGGTCGATACCGAAGAAGGCTACTCGCTGCGCGCCTTGTTGCAGGTAATCGCAGAGCAAGTAAATATCGTCGAGGACGACATCACGCGGCTCTACGACAACTGGTTTATCGAGACCTGCGATGATTGGGTCGTGCCTTACATCGGCGATCTCATCGGCTTTCAACCCGTGCACGAAGCAGGTGAGCCTGGCGATCCGCGCACCGCGCAGGCACACGCACGCAACAAGATTCTGATACCGCGACGCGAAGTTGCAAACGTGATCAGCTATCGACGTCGCAAGGGAACTTTGGCGCTGTTGGAAGAGCTGTCCAAGAACGTCGCGGGTTGGCCCGCGCGTGCAGTTGAGTTTTACAAACTACTTGGTTGGACGCAGCACCTGAATCATCCGCGACTGAGACGCGGACAACCGGCGAACCTGATTGATGGACAAATTCTCGATCTGCTCGATAGTCCTTTTGCGAAAACAACCCACACGGTCGACGTGCGTCGCATCAATTCGCATCGCAGTCGAGGTTACTTCGACATTGGCAGCGTTGGTCTGTTTGTTTGGCGTTTGAAGACCTATTCAGTCACTGATACTCCGGCATACTGCATCGAGGAAGAAGGCCCTGAGTGCTACACGTTCAACGCGCTGGGCCATGACACACCAGTCTACAATCGGGCACAACCCGAACCTTCGCCTACGCATATCGCCGGTGTGTTGAATCTTCCAACTCCGATCAGACGCCGCCCGTTTGAAGATCGCACGGTCAAACGCACTCCTTCGAAGCCTCGGCATGCATCGGTAGACTATTATGATCGTAGTCTTCGGATCTGTTTGCCCGAACGCAGTGGTCAACAATTTAAATTGAAAGAGATTGCGCGCGAGTTTGTAATCCCGGCCAACCTGAGCGACTGGCATAAGTTTCGACCGGCGCGTGGTTTTGTCGCAGTCGATCCCGTGCTGGGCAGAATTGTCTTTCCGTCGAATCAAAAGCCGCGACATGGCGTGGTTGTTTCTTATCAATATGCGTTCAGCGCAGATATTGGTGGCGGCGAATACGAACGGCCGTTGTCGGAAGCGACTGACGCGCAGATTTTCCGCGTTGGGAAAAATGAAATGCTGAAGACGATTCAAGCTGCGATGCAGGCTTGGGAGAACCAGGAACCAAAGCCGCGCGCTGCAGTGATCGAACTTCAGGACAGTGACGTTTACACCGAGCAACTCAATGTCAATCTCGCTGAAGGTGAGTATCTGCAAGTTCGTGCTGCACAACGCAAGCGGCCAGTGTTGCGCTTGCTGGATTACCTCGCAAGTCTTCCAGACGCATTGGCAATCCAGGGAAAGAAGGGAAGCCGGTTCATTCTCGACGGTCTAACAATCGGCGGCCGTGGTCTTCAGATCAATGGTCCGGAGGAGGCTGCCGCTGACGACGACTCGATGATCGCACCCTCAAGGGCGATCGAAAACGATCTTTGTGACGTGACGATTCGTCACTGCACGCTCGTTCCGGGTTGGAGTTTGGCGTGTGACTGCGAACCGCAGCGTCCAAACGATCCGAGTATCGAGCTGGAATACTCACGCGCCAAGGTTCGCATCGAGCACAGCATTATCGGCGCGATTACGGTCGAAGCAAGAGAACGCGCCAGCGAACCTCAAGAGATCGTGATCGCCGACAGCATTGTCGACGCCACAAGCGAAGATCGAGTCGCGCTTGGGAGTTCGCGAGGCGCTGTGGCTTACGTCGCATTGACAATTGCTCGGTCGACTGTCATCGGCCGCGTGCAAACGCATTCGATCGAGTTGGCCGAGAACACGATCTTCAATGGTCTCGTGACGGTTGCGCGTCGAGGCAGAGGCTGCGTGAGATTCTGTTATGTGCCTGAGGATTCGCGCACTCCGCGTCGTTATCAGTGTCAGCCCGATCTCGTCAAGCAAGCGGTGATGGAAGACACGGATATCGCGTCAGGCAGTAAGACTGTCGCGAAGGAACAGGAATCTGATCGTGTGCGGCCAGTCTTCAACAGCTTACGTTATGGTACGCCGACTTATTGTCAGCTCGCCGATCGTTGCGCTGAGGAGATCACACGCGGTGCTGACGATGAGTCGGAGATGGGAGTCTTTCACGATCTGTTTCAGCCGCAGCGTGCGGCCAACCTGCGCGCGCGACTGGATGAGTTCACCCCTGCCGGAATGGATGCCGGCATCGTCTACGCAAACTAGGAGGAAACCATGCAAGGCGAATTTAGAGGCGATTTCAGCCGCGACAGTTTTGACCCGATCAAGCGCTTCAGTCGTGTGCTCATGCAACAAGGCCGCGTTCAACTCGACTCCGATTGGAACGAGCAGAGCGACATTCTGTTGCACTACCTGCGCTCGCTGGCGGCGGATCTCATTGGACCACATGGTGGAAGTGACCAGCCTGGGTTTGCGTTGATCTTGACGGAAGCAGAAGTTGATAGCTTGACGGACGCGAATGGAAACGCGCTCAGTGCCGAAGACCGGCGACGGTTGAAGGTATCGCTGCGAGAAAGTGGGTTTCTCTTTAGCATTGGCCGGTACTACGTCGATGGTTTGCTTTGTGAGAACGATAGTTATCTCGGTTTCGCCCAGCAGCAAGGTTATCCGTTTTCGGGAAATCTCACGCTCGACGACATCTTCGATGAGACCGGCACGTTCCTGGTGGTTTTGGACGTGTGGGAGCGTCACGTCTCCTGCAACGAAGACGGAGACATTTGCGAAGTGGCGCTTGGTGGACCAGACACTGCTTCGCGCGGTCAGATCGTTGCCGCAGTCGTGATTCCGCCGCCTGGCCCAACCAGCGCGCAACTCTACGATCAGCAAATCCTGGCAGACAACGCCAAAGAGCTTAGAGATGCGAAGGCGGCCAACAACCAACCGGCGATTGATGCAGCGACCAAGAAGCTGAACGAGTTCGCCGAGAAGGTGCGACTTGCTCTGCGGGGTTTAAGCCGCGCCACGTTGCGCGCGCGTGCGCGAATCAGTGGGCTGCCCGAAGGCGATTGCAATATTCAGCCGGAAGCTCAGTATCGTGGTCCTGAGAATCAACTTTATCGCGTTGAGATTCAGCGTGGCGGGCTCGCGTGGGATGGGACCACGGACGGCGAAGAACCTGCCGGCAACGCAAGCACTGCGGCGACGTTCAAATGGTCGCGCGATAACAGTTCGATCTATTTTCCGATTCTCAATTTACAGGGCGATTCGGTGAAACTCTCGACGCTTGGACACGACAGTAGTCGCAGTTTGCAGGTCGACGATTGGGTCGAGATCGTCGCCGATGATCTGATCTTACAGGGGCAGCCTGGTCCAGTGCGTCAGGTGAAGAGTATCAATCCTGACGAGCTGACGATCACGCTGACAGAGGGAGTTGACCTGAGTTACGACGAAGGCAGCATGCTGCATCCGGTGTTGCGACGTTGGGACCAGCGAAGTTCAAACGGCGAGACGGCGGAGAGTGTGTTGCTGGTGAGGGAAGGCACCGGTGAGGATCTCAACTGGATCGAGTTGGAAGACGGAGTCCAGATTCAGTTTCCGCGTGATCCCGATAATCGTTATCGCGCCGGCGACTATTGGTTGATCCCGGCACGTGTGGCCACGGGTGATGTGATCTGGCCCAAGGTCCAGCAGGGCACTAAATCCGTGGCGAAGGCGCTACCCCCTCACGGCGTCGATCACCACTACGCACCGCTGGCGATAATTTCAATCGACGGCGCCAAGAAGATCACGCTCGAGTACGACTGCCGCCGCACCTTCACCTCGATGGCGCATTAACGTTGGACTTTTTTAGCCGCGGATGAACGCGGATGACGCTGATTCTATTTCCTGCAAGCGTCGCGCATGGCGTTGAAGGTGATGACGTTGAGGTTGGTGTCCATGCCGTTGGGTTGTTCGCGGATGTAGCGGGTCAGAATCGCGGCGACTTGTTCGTCTGACATCTTGGCGCTGCACGTCTTGAGCCAGTTGAGGTTTTCTTCCGGCGCGCCGAAGAATGGTGCGACCAGCATTCCGTTAATCCCGCCCGTGGCGTAAGCCCGTCTCTCGGTGTCGGTCATGTCGAGATAGTCTTTACCGGTGAAGAATCCCGCGCTGATCGTGACTCTCTGTTGATGCGCGTAAACGGTGACGAACGCGATGAGTGCGAACAGTGGCAGCAGACGTCTCATAAATGCCTCCGTGGCTGAAGTCTACATAAGTCTACACAGAGAGACCTCAGCCACAAAGACACGACAAGCTACGGAGTGATCACGCCGCATGCGATGCGGTCGCCAGAGTTTCCGGAGGGATCAGTTTTCTGGTCGTCAGCCTTGGCATGAATCACGAGCGCTGTGCCGCCATTGCTAAAGAGGGAATGATCGTTCGAGCCGAGGTTTACTCGCACGTCCGTAATAGTTACTTTGGCAGTTCCGTCGGGCTTCACGACGAAGTTGTTCATATCGCCGGCGTGTGGACCTTTCGGATTTTTGAGTCCGTGCATTTTCGAATCCGGATTGAAATGCGAACCGGCAGTTTCGAATTTCGGTCCTTCACATTTTGCCGTTTGATGAAAATGGATTGCGTGTTGACCCGGCGGCAGGTTTTTGAGGTCGAGACTGATTCTTACACCGCCCTTGCTGTTAATCGCCGATAGCGTAGCCGTGCCGACTGACTCGCCTTGCGCGTTCTTCAGTTCAACGGTGTGTCCGGCATGCTGCGCAGCGACATACGACACTAGGCTACCAAGCATTATTCCCGCCGCGATCCACGCGACGAATTGTTTTCTCATTTTTACCTCCTTGTGGTAAGAGTTTTGCAGCTAGCTCTTGGCGCTTTCAGGCTTAAGCGCTTTGCTCCTGCGCACCGCTGCCTCGCTATCGACGCGCCGCCTGCCAAGGAACAACAATGCGATTAGCGCCGACAACATCAATAACCATAACAGCGGTCGAATGCCACCGAAGAGCCGATAACGCCAATCATACGGCGTGTGCGAAGAGAACTCCAAGCCAGTCGCCGTTAAAGCTGGACCATCGACGGCGATCTTTGACTGTTCCAGGATGTTTCTCAGAGCTGCGAGCACCTTCTTTTCAACTGCGCGTCGTTTCAGCTTGCTAAACGGCCCCTCAAGTCCGTCAGCGGACGAACGATTCTCATAAATAAGATAGTTGCCGTTGCCCGGAACGCTAACGAATGCGGTCAATGACTGTGAAGCATTGAAATAATGGGTGGCATAGATCTGTTTCGCCGACACGAGCACTTGTGGTCCAGCGTCGCTTTGGCGCTGATAGACAGTGATGTGGTTGATCGCAATGACGGGTTTCAGCCCAAAATTGATCTTGGACCAGACAATTGCATCTTCGATCAAACGCAAGCCCGAATTCTTGTCGGTGAGAACGTCGTTAATATAACTGGGCTCAGCCGTGATTGCTCGTTGCTCGGCGGCGAGACTGATTTCGTCTATTTTATCGTTGTACTCGATGAGCGCTGACTCGCCGCGAGTTCGATACTCACGCACATAGTCAACGAGCATCTGTTTGAATAAATTCGCGGCCTTGATTTGATAATCAGGCGCCTGCCAATTGATCTCTCTCCGAAACCGCTCGATCATCTGAGCTGACAGTTTCACCCGACAATCACCGACGACGCACTCTTTCAAATCTTCAATATCCTGGTTTTCAATAGTGAGATTTTGAAGGTCCGCCAGTGCCGGCTCTTTTGCGAAGCTACCGATCTCGACAATTGCGGCGTTGTTCTTTTGTGTCATGCTGTCGAGATAAGAATGCAGAAAGGCCTCGGCTCCGGCGCGGACATTTATTAATCCGGTGACTGCAATTTCTCGTTTATCTGAGACTGGCGCCGTACGAACCACCGCCTGATCGTGCTGAAGAGCGGCGAAATCGACCTCGGCGAAGGACGCCTTTTGTTGTAGCACTTGTTGAAACGCTGCCGCGGAGGTCTGTGCTTGAACCGAACTTGCGCCAAAGGAAACCAGGAAGGTTAGAATCAGCAGAGACTCGAGACGGGTTAGCATACGTTAGACTGCTTTCATCACCTTGCGGTGAATTCTTTTGTTACGCAAAATGGTCTTCAGACAAGGCCATCGCATCGGCCGTGCCACAATCGTGTTTTGGCCACGAAAAGGCACAAAAAGCAGAAGAATAAATCGGACCAGCATCTAACGTTAAATCGTTTGTATTTTGTGCCTCGTTGTGGCTCAGGGAGAAGAAAGAACATGTTTCGCAGGACGGTTTTGGTTTTCCTCCTCGTCCTTTTGTTGTTAACGGTAGTCTCTTCTCAAAGCGTTACGCCGCCATCACAACCGCAAACTGGTCCGGGAGGTATGCAGTCCGCGCATGCAGGTGTCATAAAAAACCGGTACGGCAGAGGCGGACAGGAATATTGGATCTTTGAGCCTGACTCACCGAAACCACTTTCCGCGCCCGTGATCGTATTCCTGCATGGCTGGGGCGGCATGAACCCGCTCTACTATGGCGCGTGGTTGGATCATCTCGTAAAGCGCGGAAATATCGTGATCTATCCACGTTATCAGTCGAGCTTGTTGACGCCTATTAGCGACTTTCTTCCGAATACGGTGAACGCGATCAAAGACTCGCTGAATCGTTTGCAGACTGAGCCGGGACATGTCAAACCCGATTTGACTAAATTCGCCACCGTTGGTCATTCGCTTGGCGGATTGTTGGCAGCAAATGTGGCTGCGCTGGCGAGCGAGTCGCATCTGCCACAAGTGCGTGCAGTGATGTCTGTCGAACCGGGCATAACTGATGCGCCGATAAACATTCCCCTCGCCGACTTGACGAAGATCCCCGTCGAAACGCTTTTACTCGCGGTCGCAGGAGATCAGGACACATTAGTCCGCGACACGGACGCGAAACGGATCTATTACGAATCGACGCGTGTTCCCGCTAAGAACAAGGACTTCATCACGCTTGTTTCCGATTCCCACGGTAGGCCTGCGCTGCTGGCAAGTCATCGTGCGCCAACTGCATTCGATAGAAGTTACGACAGTGGTGAGGGTGTGAGTGGTGTACCGGTGGACAATTCAAACCGCGTCGGTGATGCGCCACCAACGGATCGCCGTGCGCGGTTGGAGACAATGATGGTGAATGCGTTGGACTTCTACGGCACGTGAAAACTCTTCGACGGCTTATGCGATGCAGCCTTCTACGGTAAGAATCGTGAATACGCCCTCGGCAACACGCCACAACAGCGCTTCATGGGCGTCTGGAGCGACGGCATGCCTGTAAAGGAATTGAAAGTCACCAACAAACCTTGATATAAAAGGAAATCCTCACATGATTAAGAATCGACCTCACACGAACTCTTCGAATCTAATTCCGTCTCACGGCGGATATCGTGAACTTAAATCGTTTCAAAATGCAGAGCTGGTCTACGATGCAACCGTTAAGTTTTGTGATCGGTTCATCAATAGACGCTCCCGCACACACGATCAGATGGTACAGGCAGCGCGCAGCGGCCGGCAGAACATAGCTGAAGGTAGCCAGGCTTCAGGAACCTCAAAGAAAACCGAACTCAAATTAGTTGGCGTTGCCAGAGCAAGCCTTGAAGAGCTCTTGCTGGATTATGAGGACTTTCTTCGACAACGCGGATTGGAATTGTGGGGCAAAAATCATCCGACTGCTCAACTCGTACGGCGACTGGCTTACGCGAAGAATAGGTCCTATATGACCTATAGGACCCATATTGAGGAAGCTTCACGCGAAACTGCGGCCAACACGGTGATTTGTCTCATCCATCAAACCAACTATCTCTTGGACCAGCAACTGCGCCAACTTGAAAGAAGTTTCCTTGAAAATGGCGGATTCACTGAGCGACTGTATCGTGAACGAAAGAAAAGACAATAGGTCCTATATGTCCTATAGGACCTATTCTGAATCTTGCGATGCTTGCGCTGATCACACTGTGCTGAGAATATACCGGGATGATTAAAGCTGCCCTGGCCCTGCTTCTGTTAACGTGTGCTTTCTTTTCGGCTTCAGTTCAAGCTCAGCAAACGAGTGGTCCAGCGCTGCTGACGTATAACGAGCTCGTCGCGCTTTATGAGACTGATCCACCCGCCGAGGATCTCGCAAATAAATTAAGAAAACTACTAACGACGCCATTCGTGAACAATGCAGCCGGCACCGGAAGCACTAAATCACGCGATAGCATTGTCCGCGTCGCCGCTTGGAATATCGAACGCGGTCTTGAATTTGAAGCGGTAAAAGCTGCACTCACAAACGATCAGAGATTCTTTCGCCGCTTACCTGCCGCAGACCGCGGCTCGTCATTCAACCTGACATCGATCTTGGACCAAGCAGCCGAACTGAGCCGCGCTGATATTATTGTTCTGAACGAAGTCGATTGGGGCCTCAAACGCACCAACTATCGAAACGTCGCGCGCGAGCTCGCGTCAGCAATGCAGATGAACTACGTCTTCGCGGTCGAGTTTGTCGAAGTCGATCCACTAACACTCGGAACCGAAACACTCGAAGGCGAAACAAGTGCTGATAAAGCGAAGATGATCGAGAACCTTGCGGTCAATAAGTCGCGCACGCTTGGACTGCACGGCACCGCCATACTCAGTCGTTTTCCTCTCCGCAACGCTCGCGTGATTCCTTTCACCAAACAGGGACACGACTGGTATCACGATGAGAAGGACGGCGTCTCGAAGTTAGAAGAAGGGAAGCGCAAAGGCGCAAAGCTCGTCTTCGGTGAGAAGATCATGCGCGAGGTGCGACGCGGCGGAAGGATGATGCTACTCGCCGACATTTCAGACGCGAGCATTCCAGGTGGTGGCGTGACTGTAGTGGCCACTCATCTTGAGGAGAAGGCGAAACCAGCGGAGCGGTTGGACCAACTCGAAGAAGTCCTCAGTGAAATCAAGAGCATCGATCATCCGGTGGTCTTCGCCGGTGACATGAACACGTCCGGCAGTGATTCTACGCCGACATCGTTTGAGCGTGAGGTCAAGAAGCGACTCGGTAGCACGTCGTTTTGGGCGACGCAGGGAATTAAGTATGCAACCGGTGTCGGTTTGATCTACGACCTCACAGTTGGCCTCATCAAATTCCAGCGGACGAAGAATGATCCCACTGTGAAGAGCGTGAAGTTTGTTTCGGAAAATCCGGAGGAAAAGTTCTTTAATACTCTTAAAGACTTCCGTTTTGCCGACAGCAATGCGTTTGATTTTCGCGGTTCGGAGAAGCATTCGACCGGTGCGAGTGACGAAACACTCTCGGACTCAAATGAGCGCGGCGACAAAGGCTTTGTCAGCACACTCGAGCTGAAAGGGAAGTTCGATATCGAACTGAAACTCGATTGGATCTTCGTGAAGCCGATAGGATTGACCGATCCGGACGATCGCAAGCAGCCATACAACTTTGCGCCACAGTTTGGCCGCACGTTGAAAACTTTGAATTATAGTTTGAAAGACCGCATCTCAGATCACAATCCACTCATTGCCGATCTACCGCTGAAGTAGTTGGCTTCTGTTTAGCGAGAAAGATCTTTGCCTCTTCAACTTCCGGCCTAATACCGTCGGCCTCGCTTGCTAGCTTCAGGAGTTGTGCATAGTACGTCTTCGCCGCTTTTTCATTGCCGGCAAGTCTGGCGGCACGCGCAGCGCCGTAGACTCCATTGAACCGATTCGGAGTGCTACGAAATGAAATCTCGAACTCCTGCAAGGCGGCGGCCGGCTGTTTTAGTTCTAACAAAAGATCGCCAAGTTGCTCACGCGCCGGAAGAAGTGCTCCAGGTGTGACAGGGTGCTTTTCAGTAGCATCGTCGAGATCCGCGGCGGCGCGCAGCAACCGTAGCGCCTCGTCGTGCTTGCCTTCGGCATACGCTAACCACGCAGACGCAACCTGGCCTTCGATGTCAACCTGTTTGGCCCAATCGTAATCGCCTTTAACTTCGGTGAGTGCCTGCTTGATGCTATTCAGCTCATCGATCTCGCGCTGTGCGGCTGCTGTATCGCCCGTTCGCGCAGCTCCGATCGCACGCGCAAAGTGAAGGTGAGCCTTCGCCCAGGGGAAGTGCTGTAACAGGTAATCTTTCAAATCTCCGGAAGGCAAAGTTAGTTGTGCAGCTTCATTCCACTGACGTCGTTCGAGCACATATCGCGCGGGAATTGCAGTAAACGCGTAGGCCACTTTGAACGTTGGCGGCTCGACTTTCTGGATCTTGTTTAATTCCTCGAGCACGCCGGCAGCATGTTTGTCTTGCGCACGTTGCAGGTACGCGTAGGCCAGATAGTCCATCGCATGGAGCTGTTCGTCCCACACGCCGGTCATGTTGTTTCTGACGGCGAAGGCTTTGGCTGCTGCGTGAGCATCGAGATTTGATTTGATCGCTTCCTCCCACAAACCAAGGCGCGTAAAAATGTGTGAGGGCATATGCTGAGCATGCGCCGAGGCAGGAGCAATCTTCGCATAGCTGCGCGCAGCAGGTAGGGCCAGTTGGGCCAGGGCAGGATAGTCATAGCTGTGAATTAAGTAATGAGCTACTCCCGGATGCTGTGGTTCAAGCGCCAGGATTCGATTCAATATCTGGGCCGCCTCTTTTTCTCTCGCATAGGTTTTGTCATGCGACATCATTCCGGTTGCGATCAGCGTCAATGCATAGAAAACGGCTGCTTCACGATCCGATGGATTGCTTGCGGAAAGCTGTTTCATCGCGTCGCTGTAAGCGAATGCTCGCGTGCGATGATCGATCTTATCGTGGTCCTTGTAAAAAAGTTCCATAGCGGCGATGTAAGCCTGCTCACGTTGAGTTCGCGCGCCGGTGATCCTTGCCTTCTCGACCGCGCTCCAGCCCTTCTGCAATTCGGATGGCGTCGGTGGGACCCAAAGCGGATGATAGTTACTCATCGCAATGCCCCAGTAACCCATGCCACATTTCGGATCTGTCACGGTGACTTCAGTAAACGCCTTTTCCGCTTCTTCGTATTCGAAAGAATGAAGCCAGGCGACAGCTCGATTGAACTGTTTTTGCGCTTCAGGCTTACAGGAGATCGTGAAATTAACAACACCCAACTTTTCTGAACGATCGTGTTGGTGCGGATGCATTTCCTGGGCTGGGGTTGTGTTGAAGAAAAGAGCAGCGCTTATTAACGAGACGATTGAGAATATCCGTTTCACTTCTGAACCTTTCTACAAATCCGTCTTAATCCGTGAAATCCCCGGCTACGCACTTCGTTCTTGATAGAGCCCCAGGACATTTCCTGCTGGATCACGAAATCTGGCGGTTATCTCAGGCGCATCGGCTCCGATCTGCTGTACGATCTGGCCACCGTGGGCCACAATATCTTCGAGAGTTTTGGCGACGCTATCGACCATGATGTAGATCAATAGACCCGGCTCGCTTGAAGGAGAACGGTCCTTGACCCATGTGCCGCTAACCTCGCCGACGCTGTCGTCGAATGCAGCTTGACCATCACCGCGGCGTCTCACGTTCCAACCAAAGACAGTGCGATAGAAATCGATTGAGCGCTCAACGTCGGTTGCCGGAATTTCGACGTAACAAATTTTTCCGTTACTGAGTGTTGGTGGCATCAGTGTTCCTCACATACTCGTTTTCAAAAGACCTGCTAAGCGGGTCGCCTGTAGTCACCGAGCGCTATATCTTTGAGCCGCTCTGGATCGCCGCAGCATCCACCAGTACAACCAAATGATCACGCCCACGAAACCGATAACACCGAGCCATGGTCCAGGTGCAAAATCAGCAGGGGCAAGTCCAATCGGCGCGTCAGTTGACAAGCCCACAATCAGACCGGCATTGATGACGCCCCAGATACTCTCGCCAACGATCAATCCCGATGCTACGAGCGTGCCCAGGCGTTCAGCACGTTCAGGATCCGGCGCGGAGCGTATGCGCCGGTTGTACCAGTGAGAGATCACTGCTCCAACCACTACAGCGAAGGTGGCCGACATTGGAAGATAAATTCCAATGCCGACTGCGAGCGGTGGAATGCGCAGTTTATTCAGTGCCCCTAGAATTGTATCGAGCACGATGAGTCCAACGCCAACAAGCGCACCGATGCCGATCATCTTCCATTCGAGACTTCCGCCGATCACGCCTTTGGCTAACGCCGAGATCAGCGTCGCCTGCGGCGCAGGCAGTGGGTTTGGTGCGACAACATTTACATTCGCTGCGCCAGCGAAACCATACGCAGTGGCCAGCAAATTCAGCACAAACGGAATCACTGACGCGCCGGCTGCAACACCGACGATCAGTGCGATCTGTTGGCGCATTGGAGAAGCGCCCACAAGTTGACCAGTTTTCAGATCTTGCAAGTTGTCATTTGAGATCGTCGCGCACGCAAAGACGATTGCGGTAACGAATAGTGCAAAGGCGACGAGCGCGGGCCGTGCTTCGGGTGTCGGTGAAACGGCAAGAATCAACAGCGAAGCGCACATCACAATCGACAAGATGCCTACGCCTGAGATCGGACTGTTCGACGCGCCGATAAGTCCTGCCATGTAGCCGCAGATGCCCGCGATAAGAAAACCGCCGAGCAGCACGAAGGGAACCGCGATCAGCGTAAGCGTGATCGCATTGGGCGCAAGGACAGTTGACTTTACGAATGTGAATGCCAACCATGCGCTGATCACAAGACATGCAGCCGTGAGTACAAGAATCCAGCCGGGTGAGAGATCGCGATCACGATCGTCCGGTCTTTCGGTGACGCGCGAACTGGCGAGCGTACTGACGAGTCCACCAACCACAGGTTTTGCGAGACGGGCCAACGTGTAGATCGCGGCGATCGCGATCGCTCCTGCACCGATGAAGCGAACCTGCGTGCTCCAGATTGTGAGCGTGTGTGTTGCGAGCGACGCGCCTGCGGCCGGTGGTTGCATCGAAGTCAGAATGGGAACCGCAATGGCCCAGGAGATTATGAGTCCGGTCAGCATCGCCATTCCCACTGACAGTCCAACGAGATGACCTGCACCGACGAGTGCGAGTGAGAACGCAATATCGTAACCAGTCGAGGCGGCGGTCCCGACACGAAAGAAGCCCGTGATCTCACCTGCAGCGATGCGAGTCGCAGTCACGATAGCGAGTCCGGCTGAAGCAACTGCTCCGAGGATTACGGCGATGAGTCCTTCACGCGCTTCACCAGTCTCATCTTTAGTTTCACCACGCGTGCCGGAACCAACTCGCAACACTTCAGCGGCCGCGACGCCTTCTGGGTAAGGCAAATCTGAGTTAGTGACGAGAGCTCGCCGAAGTGGAATTGTAAACAAAACCCCGAGCACGCCGCCGCTCACACAAATAAGAAACGATTGCCAAAAGGGAAATCCGGTCCACCAACCTACGATCACCAATCCAGGCAGCACAAAAATGATCGCGGAGAGCGTGCCCGCCGCGGACGCGACTGTCTGAACGATATTGTTCTCGAGGATCGATGAATCCTTCACCACACTCAAGATAGCCATCGAGATCACCGCTGCAGGAATCGAAGAGGCGAACGTTAGACCAACTTTGAGACCGAGGTAAACGTTAGCAGCGGTAAAGATGGTCGTAATGAGTGCGCCCAGGATTAGGCCGCGGATCGTGAGTTCTTTAGGTTTCATAGGCTATTCAACTTGGCTGAAGTTCGACATATTAGACTGTACGCGCACGCATTGCTCCGCGGAGAGAGAGCACCAGAGCTACGATGCATGTAATCCATAGTAGAAACTTAACGGCAACAACCAACAGATTATTTGGTTCGGACGCAGTGTGTCGCAAGTTTCTTCAAGCTGACCCCAAAAACTACTACTCATCAGTCCGGTAAGCCAAGCCCCTGCCAGCAAAAGAAATATCGATCCCCATGAGCGCGAACGATAAGTGGCCCATGCTCCAACAAGCAGCAATGCGCCGGCGAGATAATCCTCAAACATAGTAGTGAAGTTGACGGCCCAATGACCAATGCCTTAGAAGCAAGTGCATAATCAGACGAAACCGCGGATATACGCGGATGAACATGACTTAGCTGAGGACGAATACCGCTTCAGTCTACAACAGGCACAATTGATTTGAGGTGAACTTTTGTGCTTTTTTGTGGCTGACGAGCAACTTGCATACATCAGCGATCCGCGAGTGGGAGACGAAATGCTGCCATTTCCTCGCCATTGCGCACCAGCAGGACATCGCCAACCAGCACCGGATGGTTCCAGGTCTTTCCCTGAATCGCCGGGAATTTTGCGCGTTCGATGAACTGATCAGGAGTCGCCTGGACCAACACGAGTTCTCCTTCTTCCGACACTACTAACAGCAGATCCTGATCGGACAATAAGATCAGTTGACCGTTGCCGTAGCGTCCGCCTTTCCAGTTGCGCTGGCCGTCTTTGAGATCTATGCACGAGAGGATGCGGCCGTCGAAACCGTACGCATGGTCTTTGTGAACAACGAAATCGTTGAAGTACGGCTTCAATCCGTTTGAAGTCCAGCGCTCTGAGGCGCTCCAACCACTTGGACCATGCGTGACTGCGATGCGCCGCGTGCCATTGTCCTGACTGGTGATTAAAACATCTCCTCCTGCAATTATCGCGGGCTGCACGATGCTGTTGCTCGACCAGGCGTGTTCCCAGAGCTCTTTTCCATCCGCTAATGAAACGCTGGCCGTACCAGCGCTGTTCATAAGCAGCACTTGCGCCACACCATCGATCGTTGCGAGCTGGGGTGAACTGTAGCTGCCGCCTCCTGCTGGTCCAAGCCAGCGTCGATTGCCGGTGGTCGCGTCATAATCGACGAGCTGACCCGAAGCGGCAACGATTACGCTATTGCCGATCACCAGTGGCGAACTCGAGAAGCCCCAGAATGGCACCTTGACGCCGGTGTCAGACGAAACGTTGCGCGACCATACGACAGCGCCGGTTGTGGCGTCGA
This sequence comes from Pyrinomonadaceae bacterium, assembly GCA_035248565.1. Lineage (GTDB taxonomy): Bacteria > Acidobacteriota > Blastocatellia > Pyrinomonadales > Pyrinomonadaceae > PSRF01. Next base: position 139,245 of record DATFHH010000085.1, read on the forward strand.
GCGCATTCAGAATTCCAGTTGCACCAAAGGTGTAAACGCGACCATTGCTGAGTGTCGGAGTTGCGCGCGGTCCAGCGCCTGCATTCGATTCAAAGAACCGCGCCGCGTCGTGGTGTGACCATACTGGTTGGCCGGTGTTCGTTTTGTAACACGCGACAACTTCATTGTCGCCGCGTTGTTCCTGCGTGTAGACCAGATCGCCGCCAACGGCGAACGACGACCAGCCTGGTCCAATCGGACGGCGCCATAGTTGCACTGGAGGCGAGGTGGCCCAATCAGTCTTGATTCGCACACCGCGCACGATGCCATCGCGCTTTGGTCCACGAAAGCCGGGCCAATCTGGTTGCGTTGTCGTCGCAGCAGGTGAAGGTTGTAGCGCCGGACTCTTGGAAGCTTCTGCAACTGGAGAAGGCGAAGGTGATGGCGCCGATGTGGGAGTGGCGGATGGCGCTGTTATTGGAGCGACCGGCGACGGCTCGTCAGCGGTCTGCGCGAGAAGTCGTTCTTCGGCACTAGGCGCCCAACGCCAACCGAACTTTGCGTTGTGATCGCCGTTGATTCCATCTTGCCGCACGAATAACCATGCGCCGCAAGCGACCAGAATTGTCGCTGCCATCGTTAGTCGCCGCACTCGGTTCGAAAGGCTGCGAGTGACCACGGCCCACGTGACGAACGCAAGTGACAGAAAGGGAATCGCGTATGCGAATAACCACGGCAGCCACATGGATTCGTGCTTCAGCATCCATGTTCCGGCGACTGCAAATACCAGTAATGCGAGAGCGGCAAGGCGTTCAGTCCGCCGCGCACGACTGAAGAAAACCCACCATGCGATGATAACCAAGGTGAAGAAGAGTGAGCCCATCACCGCCCACCCGAAGCCTTTTATTCCGGGCACGAGCGCCTTCACGCCGAACCGCGACGTCCATTGCAGTACGACAGCGACGATACCTGGCCACACTCTTAGCCGCTTTGGGGGAGTGGCTGCTTCCCCAGTCAGAGGGATAGTCATGAGGCACTATACTTTTCCGGCATGCAGATTGTTCCGTCTTTAACGGAAACCAGCAACCGCGTCCAGCTAAACGGCATGATAAATCTGTTCGACGGAAATCAGTATGGCTTCTTCCGTTAATGCGTTCATCGCAGCGCGTTTCAGCTCGTCTACATAGCCTGCGACAGTATCGAAGTTTTTAGACAAAGTCGTAGGTATGTCTGAATAGATTAGATTGATTCGGTCCGGAATAACATTCCCCAGAATGGAAAGATAGCTGCCTTCGAGATCGCGCACAATGCTACATCCACCAAAGGCATAGGTGAATTCCTTTTGGAGCAAGCGCAGCAGGATTTCGTATTCTGGTGACTGAGGATCCGGAAGATAAAGTTCAACTCTTACACGCTCGAGCAGCGGCAAGGAACTGCTCCTTTCGTTTGTAAAACTCTTTCATGCGTTTCAACACTTCTTCTTCGGAAAGCTTTGCGCGAGGAGGGCGCTCAAGCCTCATCTTACGTATAGCAGCTTCTTGTGTGTTTACTTCTTCTTTCTTCATGGTCCACATTATACACTCATCTGAGAGTCCGTCAACTGATATGTTAGTAAGCCGAAACGTTTCGCGATCAAATTCTAAACTCGGTTTGACTTGCGGTTCCGGGCAGACCGCTGTAAAGAAAATCTTCCAACAAGACGAGCGCCAGAGAACCAGGCCCCTATCATTTCGTCGCCTTTCAGAACCGCGCGATACTCGCCATCGAAATTTATTGAGTTGCGCCCCTGTTTATTGTATCCGGTTTCACGAAAGGTGATTGCAAACGAATACGGACCGTTTCCATCCCCACCGAGTTGGATCCAGTTTGGATCGCTTGGTGACCATTGCGGATGAATAAAACCTTTAATCTCAGTGAGCGTTCCTTCTTGAGGGTATTCCATTACTCCATAAAACTCATTGTGGTTACCCTTGGAGATTAGGAGCTTGATTTGACGAGTTTGATTGTACGTGCCAGTCCATTTTCCGACCACTTGACTTCCTTTACCAACAAAAGCAATAGCTCCAGTTGAACGATCGTTGGTCGCGGAGTCTGCTATTAAATTCGCGAGTTCATATACCAATGCACTCAAGTCAGCATCGATCTGAGCTTCGCTGCCCGCGGAGAGTGCACGTTCATCTTCTGGACGAGCTTGTAATCGAGATAATTCTTTTGCGAGACGCCAAGCACAGGGCCTTACAATTAAAGGGACTATCCGCATTCCGTCCTTGGAGTGCGCAATGATGCGCGGTATTTCGTTTTTCCAAATGTACTCAGAAGCGAGATACGCAGGGCTGATGAGCAGCAAAGCCACTCTCGCTGTGGTAAGAGCGGCCTCGATTTCCTTTTCCCAATCATTCCCAACCCCTATTTGTCTATCCGACCACAAGTCTATAAGTCCCTCGCGAAACAAGATCGCAACGTGCTGGGAGAGTCGCCTGCGCCATGCGTCATCTTCATGGCTATAGCTGATAAAGACGTTGGTCCGTGGCATTGAAACCCATCTTATAACTTACCCGGAAAAATGCGCATCAGATCTCTATCGGCGTTAATCCGCGGAGACCTGTGGTTGTACTTCACCAAGCCAACTCTCCGTAGCGCCGATGACGGTTCGGGGTTTTGCATGAACCAGCGCCAGACGTTGCCAGTGCGCATGTTCTCCGCGCTCAGAAGTATAATGCCTACGTTGATGCCGATTACATCCGTATCGGTCCAGCCGGTCTGAGGGTTGAAAGCATCGACAAATCCATACTTGCCGTAGATCTTCGCACTATATTTTTCCTGCATCGTCCGCAGCGCGCGAATCGACAAATCCGGTGTGAACATCAACGAACCACCTGCTGCTGAAGGCACAACAGTTCCATCAATGTCCGGATCGCGAGGTGGACCACCCCAAGCAAGATAGCCTTTTGCACTGTCAGACGCAGTGATGCCCCAAACGTCTGGACCAAAAGCAGGGAAGTCGTGCGATAAGTTGATACAGAAAGCACGATGCGCGAGTGTTGCCTCGATCGAGTTCTGAAAGTAGTCAATGCGATCGCCGCTAGACTCGCGCCGGATTCGATAATCGATCCAGGCGTGGGCGTACTGATGCATGAACAACGGCACACCGATAGTCGTGAAGTACGCATGACCTTCATAGCGATAACGATCGCGCCACAAAGCGCGCCACGACGCCGCTGAAATCGGATGAGTCGGAGACCCAATCGCCAATAAGTAAAGAATCGTGTCTTCGCTGTAGGTATCCCAACGCGGACGCAGAAAACCAGTCTCAGGCTTCCAGCCGTGCGACAAAAGCAGCGGATCTCCATTCAGCATCCAGCGAAAGTCAACGCGTTGATAGATCTTCTGCGCATGCCGGACGATCTCGAGATCGTCGCGAAAGCACTGCCGCACGGTGAGCACACCCGCGAGCAACAGAGCGGTATCAATCGAAGAGACTTCGCTGTTCCACCGCCCCTCACCCGTTTTTGTATCCATCCAATGATAGAACCAGCCGCGCTGCTGAAACGCGCGCATGTCGAAAAAGCGCAACGTGTTGCGGGCGCGTTCACGCGCCTGCGCTTGAGTGATCCAACTCCGGTCGGCAGCGATGCACAGTGAAGTCAACCCAAAACCAGTCGCAGCAATGCTGGCTACATTTTGATGACTGGCGGGCAGTGTCGAACCATCAACGCGCGCGCGATCCGGCACGAGGCCTGTGTTTGGATCAGCTTGTTCCCAGAAATAGCGAAAGGAGCGTTGTTGGAGATCGTTAAGGAATGCATCGTTCCCCTGCGCCCGAACAGCGAAAGGAATAAAAACAAGCCACAAAGAAGCATAAAAGGCGCAGGAAAAATATTTTGCGACTTTGGTGCCTTTTTGTGGCCTAAATAGCATTTACTATTTTGCGGCTACTTCAAACTTCGCTTCGATCACTTCCTCTGAACTCGTTCCGACCATCACACGAAATTCGCCCGGCTCGACTACATATCGCATCTCGCGATTCCAGAATCCAAGATGTTCATGGTCCAACACAAACTCAACCCGCCGCTTCTCGCCTGGCTGCAACGTTACGCGTTGAAAACCTTTCAACTCTTTGACTGGTCGCGTCATGCTGGCGACAGGATCACGAATGTACAGTTGGACCACTTCATCTCCCGCTCGACGTCCGACATTCTCAACTTCCACACTTGCGGTCAACTTGCCATTGGCATCGATCCGTGGCGCGCTGAGCTGGAGATTTGAAATCTTGAATTTGGTGTAACTCAGTCCGTAGCCAAAAGGAAAGAGCGGAGTCCACGGCACGTCGATATATTTCGAGGTATATCTGTTTTCCGCTTCGGGCGGTCGACCGGTGTTCATGTGGTTGTAGTAGATCGGAACCTGGCCCACCGTGCGCGGAAAAGTCACTGGCAACTTAGCACCGGGATTGACATCGCCAAACAGAATATCTGCGATCGCATTTCCAGACTGACTGCCACCCATCCACGACTCGAGAATCGCAGGCGCATTGTTCACGATCCAGCCAATCGTTAACGGCCGTCCATTAACCAGCACAACGATCGTGGGTTTGCCTGTCGCATGAATCGCCTGCACGAGCTCAAGCTGACGACCAGGAAGATCGAGTGAACTGCGCGAAGCTGCTTCGCCCACCATTTCCGCCAGCTCACCGACGAAAACAACCGCGACGTCAGACTGCTTTGCAAGATCGATTGCCTCCTGAAAACCCGCAGTCGAATCGCCTTTGACATCACAACCTCTCGCATATCCGACTTTCGTCTGCGCTGAGACCTTGGCTTTTATGCCGGCCAATGGCGTGACAGTGTTTTCTTCTTTGCCGTCGCCGGACCACCAGCCCAACGGCGCACGACGATCATCCGCCAGTGGTCCAATCACCGCGATAGATCCAACGTTCTTATCGAGCGGTAACAGATCGCGATCGTTTTTCAACAACACCATCGAGCGCGAGGCGATCTCGCGAGCAAGACGAATACTCTCCGGCTGCAGCAACGACCTCGGCTCGCGTGCTTCATCAGTGTACGGATGATCGAAGAGTCTGAGACGAAACTTGATCCGCAGAATGCGTCTCACAGCTTCGTCGATTGTCGCGATCGAGAGTTGGTTTTGTTTCAAGAGCTGTGGACCGAAAGCGTTGAAGCTGCGGCTCACCATCTCCATATCGACGCCGGCATTCAAAGCCGCGGCGGCCGCGTCTTGTTCGTTGCCAACCACTCCGTGATTGATCAGTTCTCTGACAGCGGTGTAGTCGCTCACGACGAAACCATCAAACTTCCATTCTTGTCGCAGCACTTTCGTCAACGTGAAGGCATTCGCCGAAGCCGGAACACCATTGATGGCGTTGAAGGCACTCATTAACGTGCCAACGCCTGCGTCAACTGCTGCTTTGAATGGCGGAAAGTAGATCTCGCGCAAAGTGTTTTCGGAGAGATTGGTCGTGTTGTAATCGCGGCCACCTTCAGCCGCGCCATAAGCGACCCAGTGTTTGGCGCAAGCAAGAATCTTGTCCGGCGCACTGTAATCAGTACCTTGAAACCCGCGCACACGAGCACGGGCAAAGGCCGCGCCTAGATACGGATCTTCACCCGCGCCTTCGCTGATGCGTCCCCAACGTGGATCGCGCGCGATGTCGACCATCGGCGCAAAGGTCCAGCGCAGACCCGCGTTGTTCGCCTCCTGCGCAGCGACCGCAGCGGAGCGTTCGGCCAGCGATGGATCCCAACTGCTTGCTTCTCCGAGTGGAATGGGAAAGATCGTGCGATAGCCGTGGATCGTGTCGAAGCCAAACAAGACGGGAATCTTCAGGCGCGATTCGTTCATGGCGACGCGTTGTACCTGATTTGTGCGTTGCGCGCCACGAACGTTGAGTGTAGAGCCGAGTAGACCTTTGCGGATCAGATCGAGGTGTTCGGGACGAAAGTTGCCGCCGCCTTCGCCGTCGAGTTGTTGTAGTTGTCCGAGTTTTTCTTCGAGCGTCATTTGCGCGAGCAGCGCGTTGACTCGTTGCTCGACGTCTCGTGGTGTTTGCGTGCGCGCCGGCGAGATTGCCGCCAAAAGTATGACGACAATCACCAGCGCCACAATCTGTCTTTTCATCCGTGTAATCTGCGGCTAAAAGTTGAACCTGGCCTGCAACTCGACGACACGTCCGGCGAGCGCATTCTGCGCGCGGCCGAAGTCGCGGCTATCAACAGGCGGCGCGAAAAATCCAAACGACGCAAGATTCAAATTATTAAAGGCATTAAAGAAGTTTGCCTTGAACTCAAGGAACGCTCCTTCTCCCAGAAACGCCGGCACGCCGGTTCGCTTCCCAAGGCTGAGGTCTACCGCAAAATATCTCGGTCCGCGGAAAGAGTTGCGACCGATGCCCGGCAGTAGCGCACCACCTGGATTATTCTGATCGAAGAAAAGCAAACCGCCACCAGGGAAATTGCCAAACGGCCGGGTGAACGCTTCGTTGCTGGTATCTTGAAGCGCACCGCCAAAGTATCTCGGCGGACGCGAAGGGCAAACGAAATCGTTGGAGTTTGCCGAGTGCACGCACTGTCCCGTATGAGGCGTCCACGGAAAACCCGTGTGGGCTGTCAATACGCCGTCGATGTGCCAACCACCAAACGCTTTTCCAACGAAGTCCTTACGATCGCGGAGAAAGGGCAGGTCCCACAGGCCAGAAACATTGAGGTTGTGTCTCACGTCGAAGTCGGATGGACCACGCTCCTGCCGTAGGTCCTGCGGGAATGTCTGATTGGTAACAGCACCCGGACCCTCGTTGGATAATGTATCGATACTCTTGGCCCAACGATAGAGTACATCAAACTGAAACCCGCGAGCGAAACGACGTGTCAGTCGTGCATTCATCGCGTTATAGTTTGCATTCACGTCTGGTGTCGGGATGAACACGGCAGACGCGAAGTAGCCGGCCGGAATCACTGGCTGAACGAAGCGTTGATTGACTAAGCGGATCAACTTGTGACTCGAACTGCCCTGGTAGCCGAGTGTCGCCGTTAGATTCATCGGCAACGCATACTGCGCTTCGAACGAATACGTGTAAACGTAAGGAATCGGCGTATCGGGAAGTGCGCCGTAGATCTCAACTGTGCGGTCTCGCGGAGCGCCAGTCGCCGGATCGATACCCACTGCGAGTGCGGGATTTGGTGGATAACTGAAAGGCGAATTGCTGGCGCCTAACTCGTAGAGAATTTGGCCGCCCACGAACGGCGTTCCGAAATCCGTTGTCGCAGTTCCGCAGCAGATTTGATAACGCGCGAAGAACGGCGGATTACCACGTGTGTTGGAAAAAACAACTGACGGTATGCGGTTATAGACCACGCCAAAACCACCGCGCAGCACGAGCTTCTCCTGAAGGTTGAAACGTTTGGGACTATAAGCAAATCCGAAGCGCGGCCCGAAGTTGTTCCGATCCGGATGGTAAAGGTTACTAGTCGGATCGACTCTGGAACCCGTCAAACCTCCGTTTGGACCAAAGGCGAAGTTCGACACCTGATGATTTTTCTCCGCGAGTATGCCGAAGTACTCGTAGCGCAGACCAAAGTTCAATGTCAGGTTAGGCCGCGCTTTCCAATCGTCCTGTACGAAGAGAGCATAATCTCTCGTACGGAAGTGCCGCTGCGCGCTGGCTGGTCCACCAGTGTTAGGATCAGCATTGATCTGATAGAAAAGCGGCGTGTCGTTCGCAAAGTTGAAGAGCCCGCCGAAGGTGTACAACGGACGCGCGGCGCCATTGAGATTGTCATCATTTAACTCTGGACGAAACTCCACGCCAAACTTCAATCCATGATTGCCTCGAACGTTGCTCACGATGTCACGAAACTCGAGAGTCTTTTCCGAGAAGATGCCCGGAGTTGTTTCAGATTGGTTTGCGCCGAAACGAATGCGGCTGCCGTCCCGGAATAGACTCTCAATCTCGACTCTCGGTATGCCGAAGTTTGTTTCACGAGACGACTCAACTTCATTAAATGCAAACTTGGTGAAGTTGAATCGCGCTTCGTTTAGCAGCGTGGGGCTTATCGTGCGGTTGTATAGCACGGTAAATGCCGTGTTGTGGGGGGAGGTTGTGATGTCAGCCTGCGGTCGCGCGCCGGCTCCGGCGTCACCACTCACAAGAAAAATTCTTGTAAGGTAAGTGCTGAAGGTTACTTGATCCTTGGAACTGGGATTGAAATCAAGCCGAACATTGTACTGATTGGGTCTGTTTGTTCTGGGTTCAGCGATGATCACTCTCTCGATATCAGGTATGCCGTCGAGACCGCCGCCACCGAGTTTTGAAAGCGATACATACTGGCCCAGCGAACCAGTCAGCGAGCCGATATCGAGACCGCCGGCAACAGGCTGACATGGAATGCCACCGTTCAAATCCAAACAAGACGGCGTCAGAATGCCTGCGATGCGTGGCTGGATACCGGAACTGCCGAGGATTGCGGCAGTGACTCCCGAACGAGCACTGAGAACGGCCTGGCGAAACTGCGGTGTCTCGACATAGCCGGTTGAGAGTGAATTAGTGTTTTCCCTCAGTCCTTCATAAGAGAAAAAGAAGAACGCTCGATTCTTTCCGCTATAAACTGATGGTCCACCTTCACCGAAGCGGGGCATGTAGAGAGGACCGCCGATGCTACCACCGAACTGACGAAAGAATCGTTCGACTCTCTCCGTGCGCCCGCGACCGAAGTCATTTGGATACTTGTTAAAGGCATTGAGCTTCGGACTGTTGTATTTAAGGAAGGCACTGCCATGAAAGTCATTCGTTCCGTTCTGTGAAACCACTTTGATTTGTGCGCCCGAATTTCTGCCGTCTTCGGCAGAGTATGTTGACGAGGATATTTGGAGTTCCTTTACCGATTCCTGGTTCGGTGTTACTACAGCAGCGCCGCCATGGCTGAGACTGTTTACGCTGACGCCGTCGATCTGAAAATTGTTGGCAGAAATACGCTGACCGTTCGCGCTGATTTGTGGCTGGTTCTCAGCTTGAAAGATGGAGTTATTCGATCCTCCTGGTCCTGGAGAATTTGGTAATCCGGCGGAGTTGCCGTTTGGGCTGCGGCTGGCATCACCAAAAACTCCGGGCGTTAGCCGAATCAGTTCATAAGGATCGCGACCAATTTGCGGCAGTCGCTTGACCTCGTTGGTTGTAATTCCTTTTGTGACGTTCGCATTCTCAGTCTCGAGCTGTTCAACTGCTTCGCCAGTGATGTTGACAGTGGCGGTAATCTCGCCGGCCTCCAGAATGACGTCGACGCCCTGAATAACCTCGGCACTCACGCTCACAGTCTCAGCTACGCTTTTCTTGTAACCGGCTTTCTCGACTGTGAGCAGATATTTGCCGGGCGCCAAACCGGTAATGCGGTAAAAGCCTTCGCCGCTGGTGGTTGTCTCCTGAGTCTTTCCGGTTTCGCTGTCCTTCAGAGTCACTTTCGCGTCGGGCACCAGCGCGCCACTGGAATCCGACACGGTTCCCTGCACACCGGCCCTGAATTGAGCTTGTGCAGTAATCATCGCGTAGAAAATAAAAAGTCCGCAGATAGCGATCCGGACGAGAGCAAAGATAGTTCGTGGCATGTCAGGCCCCTCCTGAGGCCAACAAATTCTTTGAATTTCTGATGTCCGGGGGAAGGTCTGCGCGGATTATCGCACAGTACGTCACATGTTGGGCCAGCTTTTTTGCAGCGCTTTGGAGTACGGCGGCCTGGCGCCGCTTTGTTATCGATAACGCTGAATCGAGGCCAAAGCGCCGCCAGGTCGCCGCACTCCAAGGAGATGCGAGCATTTGACGATTCCTAGATGCCCACGAAAGAATGTTTGCTTTGATGTCACAATTCTCAACATGGTCAGCGCCGCCGCAGACTCCGTCGCTTCAGAAGGGCGAGGTGCACGTGTGGCGGATTGAGCTGGAGCAATCCAACGAATTGCTGGAAAAGTTTCGCGTAACATTGGATCCTGACGAGCTCGAGCGCGCCCGTCGTTTCCATTTTGAGAAACACCGGCGACACTTCATCGTGGGTCGTGGTTTTCTGCGAGACGTTCTCAGTCGTTATCTCAAGATTGAACCAGGGGCGCTGATATTTTCTTACGGAGCTTACGGTAAGCCTGCGCTGGCGGGCGAACACGAAAATAGCAAGGTACGTTTCAACATGTCACATTCGCACAACCTTGCGTTGTTGGCGATCACGGAAGAGAAGCATCTCGGCATTGACATCGAGCACATTCGCTCTGACTTCGCCAGTGGAGAGATTGCGCGAAGGTTTTTCTCGCGTATCGAAGTCGAGAGTTTTAATGCGTTGCAACCAGGAGAGCAGGTAGCCGCTTTCTTCAGGTGCTGGACGCGCAAAGAAGCCTTCATGAAAGCGACAGGAAAAGGGATGTCGCAACCGCTCGATGCATTCGATGTGACGCTTGCGCCCGCAGAGCCGCCGGCACTGTTGCGCGTTGAAGATGATGATGCATCGCGTTGGTCGTTGAGCGATATTGATGTTGGTGAAGGTTACGCAGGTGCGTTAGTAGTAGAAGGTATCGTATCGAAAATGAAACATTGGTCAGCCACGGATTAACACGGATGACACAGACAAGACCAGTTCAAGTGGATCCCGTTTGCGGTATGACCGTCAATCCGGATACAGCCGCAGGCTCTTTTGAGTATCAAGGCACGACTTACTACTTTTGCAGCACGCACTGTTTGCATCGCTTCCGCGAGAATCCCGAAAGCTTTCTCACAAAGACAGCGCCACAACCGATCGGCATTACGCGCCAACCAAAACCTGCAACGCAGGGTCAGAAGTACACCTGTCCGATGCATCCCGAGATCATTCGCGATGGACCAGGAAGTTGTCCGATCTGCGGCATGGCGCTCGAGCCGATGACCGCCTCACTCGACGAGGAAAAGAATCCCGAGCTCATCGACATGACGCGCCGGTTCTGGCTTGCAGTCGTGCTTGCGATTCCAGTGCTGGTGTTGGGGATGAGTGAGTTTATGCCCTGGCTGCAATTGATCCTCGCTACACCTATCGTGTTGTGGGCCGGCTGGCCTTTCTTTGTGCGTGCATGGCAATCGGTGATCAATCGCAGTCTCAACATGTTCACGTTGATCGGTCTCGGCGTGGTGGTGGGTTACTTGTTCAGCGTGATTGCGGTGGTCGTACCACAAATCTTTCCGGCGTCATTTCGCAATGCAGAAGGAAATCTGCCGGTTTATTTCGAAGCAGCGGCAGTGATAGTGACCCTGGTGCTTTTGGGTCAAGTACTTGAGTTACGTGCGCGAAGCCAAACAGGCGCGGCAATAAAAGAGTTGCTGGGCCTCGCACCGAAAACGGCGCGTCGTATCAGTAGCCATGGAGATGAAGAAGATGTTCCATTGGACCAGGTGCGAGTTGGCGATCGCCTTCGTGTTCGGCCCGGTGAGAAGGTTCCGGTGGATGGCGTGGTGCTTGAAGGTTCGAGTACTGTCGACGAGTCGATGATTAGCGGCGAGCCGATTCCGGTTGAGAAACAGATTAACGATCGAGTGGTTGGCGCGACGATCAACGGCACCGGATCGTTTGTGATGCGAGCCGAGCGCGTCGGCTCTGAGACGTTGCTGGCGCAAATCGTGCAGATGGTTGCCGAGGCGCAGCGCAGTCGTGCGCGAATACAAAAACTCGCAGACGTAGTTTCGAGCTATTTCGTGCCGGTGGTTGTAATCATTGCTGTCATCACTTTTATCGTTTGGAGTATTTGGGGACCTGAGCCGCGGATGGCTCATGGTCTAGTCAATGCGGTTGCCGTGCTCATTATTGCTTGTCCTTGCGCGCTCGGACTCGCGACGCCGATGTCGATCATGGTAGCAACAGGCAAGGCAGCATTGAATGGAGTGTTGTTCAAAAACGCCGAAGCGATTGAGGTGATGCGCAAGGTCGATACGCTGGTGATCGATAAAACAGGAACATTGACTGAAGGCAAGCCGCAGCTCGAGAGCGTTGTCAGCAACGGCGTTGTAGATGAACAGACGTTGTTGCATCTGGCGGCCAGTCTGGAGCGCAGCAGCGAACATCCACTGGCGAACGCGATTGTGTCGGGTGCGCGGGATCGAGGTGTCGAGATCGTCGAGGCGAGCGGATTTGAGTCGTCGACGGGCAGAGGTGTGAAAGGAACCGTCGATGGTCGTCGTGTCGCGCTCGGCAATCGCGCCATGCTCGATGAACTCCAACTCGATGCGGGTGAGTTAGCGTCACAGGCTGAGACGCTGCGATCGCGCGGTCAGACGATCATGTTCGTGATGGTCGACGACAAACTCGCGGGTTTGATCGGAGTGGCTGATCCGATCAAACAGACAACGGCCGATGCCGTCAAACAACTACACGCAGAAGGCATTCGCATTGTTATACTCACCGGCGACAGTCGCACGACAGCCGAAGCTGTTGCGCGCACGTTGAAGATCGATGAAGTTGAAGCGGAAGTGTTGCCGGATCAAAAAGTGGAGGTTGTAAAGAGGCTTCAGAACGCGGGCAAGATCGTGGCGATGGCTGGTGACGGAATCAACGACGCTCCCGCGCTCGCGCAAGCTCACGTCGGCATTGCGATGGGCACCGGAACTGACGTTGCAATGAAGAGTGCGGATGTTACGTTAGTGAAGGGAGATCTCCGCGCGATCGTGAGGGCGCGTTCGCTCAGCCGCGCGACTATGCGCAATATCAAACAGAACCTCTTCTTCGCTTTTGTCTACAACACGCTTGGCGTACCGATCGCTGCGGGTGTGTTGTATCCGTTCTTCGGGATCTTGCTGAGCCCGATGATCGCCGCCGCTGCAATGAGTTTTAGCTCCGTTTCTGTAATCGGCAACGCATTGAGACTAAGACGAATTAGTCACGGATGACGCGGATTAGATCCGGATTTTATCAGTGGCATCCGTGGCTCAATAAACGATTACTTTTTTTTACCTCGCAAACCTCGTCCAACCCTGGAGGAATCTCATGAAAATCCGACACTCTCAAAATCTCAAATCACTTCTCCTATTGATGCTTCTCGCTCTCCTGGCTAGCGACGCAAACTCGCAAACTGTCGTGAGCCGTGCGCGGGTCGGTGGCTACACAGAAGACATCTCCTATGTCACGTCTGGCGCCTTGAAGGACCAGGTAGTGATGACCAACGGCAACGAATTATACGCAGCGGCGCTCTCGAAAAAGAGTGCACTCACAAGAGTCTGCAGAATCGATAACCCCGAGATGGACCAGTTCGTGAATGGCTTCGCTTTTGTCGAGTCAGAAGGGCTGTTCGTCATGAACAACGACCCACATCCGAACAAGCTCTATTTCTTCGATCAGGCATGTGGCAGCAGAGGCACACGCACGATTCAGTACCTGGACGGCAACTACCGGCCAGGTCACATCGAGGGAATGGCTTACATCCCTCTGTCGTCTCCAACGTTTCCCGATCACCTGATGATGGTTACCTGGGATGATCTCAACGGATCAGCGTTTCGGCTGATAGTAATGAGACGCGACGGAGTGCAAGTTGCTGAAATAAGCCGGCCTGATTGGCCCACTCAGTTTTTCGAGTCTGGAATCGGCGACGTTACTTTCCTGTCGCCGAACCGTTTGCTTGTTTCGATCTTTCACCCGGATAGTTTGTGGATCATGGACTTCAACGGAAACATAGTCTCGGGTCCGCTGACGACAGGCGCCACTGGATTGGGCGAAGGCGTGATCCAGATAAGCGACGGCCGTTTGGTTGCTTCGAACTACCCGCAAGACCTTTTGGTCTTCGATAAGAACCTGAACCGCCAACCACAAAGCGATCGCCACGATACAATTGGTTTGGGACTGAATCTTCCAAATGGTATCGCATGGGACAGCGATTCCAATCGCTTCCTGGTCCTTCACGATACCGCACTCACTACCGGACTCGCCGGGGTGGCGAGCTTAGCAACGACACTCGACAGCAGCACATCGGTTGTCGATTTCAACGCTTTTCCGAACACACGGCAACTTGTTTATCTGCCTCAGGAAGATCTTATCGCCGCTCTAAGGTTCAATCCCGCGCCTGATCGCGCCATTCTGTTTTTCAATAAGAACGGAACGCTCAACAGCCAGATCAGTTTGAGTCCAACGAGCCTTGGCCAGAACTTTGGACCACCCGGATCGTTCACCTATCTTCCCGCGACGGATGAATTCGCAGTAGGGTTTAATGGTACGCCGGCCACGCAAGCGTTGGAACGACAGAAGCTGCGAATCGTTTCGCGAACCGGCACACTCGTCCGCACGATCGATTTGAATGCGACTGGTACCGGCGGCTTCAACGCGGTCGAGTACTTTCAGGACGCTCAGGGAGCAGAGCGACTGATGTTTCTCAGCGCCTTCGGCCGCGTGTTCATCACGGACCTGGACGGCAATTCGAGAAATACCGACGGCGCACCGTTCGGCGAGTTTAATAGTCGCGTGAAATTGGGACTGCTTCAGCGTAATGACCTGACGGCAATCACGTCCGGTCCATTGGCGGGAGCGTTTGCAGTGACCGATTCATCCGGAGGAGAAATCGTGATCTTTCGGATGGACAATTAAGCTCAGTGTAATCCGTGGCTAAGTAATCGATTGCCCGAGGCAGTGAACATCAAACCAAGTACTTCGTCAGTCACGAAACGTTCGTCGATATCGGAGAGCCGCACTTCACGTTCGGTTCTTCCGTTGTTGATGTTTACGCCCGCGAGGCCATTACCGCCGCGCGTATCTAACTCAGTGTAGAAATACATCCACTGTCCGCGCAGCGTCGCGAGTCGATCGCGATGCCAGAGAAAACGCGACAGACGTTCCAACTGGCGCGAGGGATCCACCCGCGACGCGATGCCGAATTGTCTGAACCGTGGACTGCGATGGTTGCGGTTCGAAGCAGTCGCCAGGGACTGAAGATTTGAAAACGAAGATCGCTTAGCGAGTCCCGACCAACTCAGACTCGTCACTGCACGCGCGATCTGCACACCTCGAACCGCCGTCATCGCAGTGCCGCCATAACGAAAGTAAAGCGACGCCGCACGCGCAGCAATCGCCGCGATCGTGCGAAAGACACCGCGACCCGGTGGTGTGTGTCGCGCGCGCCACAGTTGCCGGCCACTCACCGGATCGAAACCTGCAATCTCAGACTGACCACCAATCACGATGTCGCCGCGCTCATTCAGTATTCCAAACGACGGACGCTCGATCTTATGTGCGACGCGCACTGTTCGCTTGCCGTTGGTCGCATCTAAGAAAATCAAGTCATCATGATCAGCGATGGCGATCGTGTTTCGATCGGGAAGTAGAAGATTGGTAATGCCTTTGTCAGCGCCTTTGTAGCGCCAGAGAACTTTGCCGGAGTTCGCATCGACGGCGCTCACGCCATACGAGCCGCGCTCGATCGTCTCGCCATCTTTGAGACGAGTAAATTGTCCGCCAGTGCGCACGTAAAGAACATCGCCAGCGAGAATCATCTCGGGCGTGAGTCCGAGATCTTTTGCTTCCCACTCCGTGTCGCCGGTCTGGCGTGAGATTGCGCGCACGCGCCCGTGGCCCGAAACGTAGATAAAACTTTCCGTGAAGATTGGCTCGGCTTCAGTGAGCGCGAGGCCTTCTTCGTTGACGCGATACTTCTCGCGCAGTCGCTCTTTGCCTGATTGCGCATCGAATGACGTGACACCTTCGTAAAAAACATAGAGCCGTCCCGCGACAAACACCGGCGGGTAATAATTGTCGAGTGTGTAGTCAACTTCTTTACCTGAGTCTTCCGGCCAGCGCGCCGGCATCATTTCGACTTCACCGATTTGGTACTTCCAAAGCTCATCACCGGTAGTGAGATCGAGGACGTGCAGCAACGGATGACGCTTGAAACCATCGCGGGCGCGACTCTTCGCGTCTTTCGCGAGTACGACGGCGAGCAGGTTTGACTCCGGATCCACTGAGATCTGCATCACTGCGCCTTTGAGCTTTTCGCTACGCCAGATCGAGTCGCCGGTTAAGAAGTCGACAGCTTCAATGCGCGCCTTGTCGCCTTTTTCAAAACTGAGCAGCAGTAAGTCAGTGCCCGGAACTGGAGCGACGTCGGTTTCGTCGAGCGAAGTATCTTTGCGACGCCAGAGGATATCGCCGGTCGAGCCGTCAACTGCGTAGAGCGACTTTTCGGTGCCGGCGATAACAACACCCAACTCAGTGGTTTGATAAAAGCGGACGTCTTTATCGAGTTTTGTTGTCCACGACTGAGCGGAAACGGAAAGTGAAGAGAAGAGAAAGATCAGGACAGCACAACCTAACTTCATGCGACTAGGATAACCTAGATCTGATATGCTTTGCCGCGAAATATGACAGAGTTTTTCACGCAAAGACGCAAAGGCGCAAAGGTTTTCCTCCTCGCCTTTATTCTTTCTATAGCGAGTTCAGCCGCCGCGCAGTCGCAGGATTCGAACGCGCCAACGCCTGTGCGCAGTACTACTCTGACCGCTCGGATCGCTGCGCGCGATTTGGGCGATCCGCGGTTAACGGATCATTACTACAGCTTCACCGGCACGCCAGGCGACCTTCTGATCACTGTCCAGAGCAATAACCTCAACGGTGATGTCGACGTATTCACCGCGACGACGTTGCGGCCGCTGTTGAAGATTACTTTGTACGCAGAGATCACTGCGCCTGTTATCAAGGGAATCTACCTGCGCAAGCGCGAGGATTTGATCCTGCGTATTGAAGCACGCAGTCCGAATGATGATGAGGGAACGTATCGCCTCTCTTTCGGCGGATCGTTTGAACCGATTGTTGGCGGACCTGACATTGCTGAAAACGAGACGCCAGCGACGGAAGCTCCTGTCGCCGGTCGCAAGACAAAGCGCGTGTCTTCAGTTGGAGCGACAATCGAAGAGCCTGCGCCACCGCCAACCGAAGTAGCCGCAGCGCCGACGCCAACACCTGAGCCGACTCCAGAGCCGACGCCTGTCGAAACACCAAAGACGTCAGAAAAACCAGCAGAAGCAGAGACAGAAAAACCTGCGCCTCCACCACGCACCGCTCGCACGCGCCGAGGGATACGGCGTGTGATCGTGGCGCCTCCGCCAAAAACTGCGTCCAAGCCAAAGTCTCGTGAGCCGGAGCCCGAGCCTGCGCCCGAAGTTGGACCACGACTCGTGATCGAGACCAACGACGGAACTTTGATCAATCGTTCAATGAGTACAGTGAGGCGTGTGACAGTTGAGAACGGTCAAGTGGTAGTGATTAATCGAGACGGAACCATCAATCGCATCCTTCTCGCGAACATCGTACGGATGTCAATCTCGCCTTAATCCGCTCATCCGCGTTCATCCGCGGCCTATTTCTTCTCTTTCAAACTCGCAAGTTTCTCCCGGAACTGCGGCAAGTCCTGACTATTCGGATCGACCTTCTCGAGTTTCGCAATCGCATCCTCAGCGGCTTTCGCGTCACCTTTTTCCAACCGTGCTGCCGCCAACCCCGAAAGCACCATCACGTCATCAGACTTCATCTTCATCGCTGCTTGATACCACTTCTCAGCCTGGTCGTAGTGACCAGCATCGAGGTTAACCATTCCCAGGGTCACAACGGTGTCATAGTCTGTAGGTTTTATCTGATTTGCCTTGAGCAAGAACTCGATCGATTGATCGTAACGTTGGACCTGGTAGTAAAGCTGTGCGGCTTTGATCTGGGCCTCGAAATTCTGCGGCTCCTTGCGAGCTTTCTCTAATGACGCCTGAACTTCCTGAAACGTCTTTTGCGGATCACCGCCGTTCTGCGCGCCGCCGACTGGCGGATGATCCGGTGGCAGTGACTGCGCACTCGCCATTGCTTGCTGCGACGCTGTCTTCTGGCTCATCGAACTGGCAAACATAAACCCGACGATGAAACCCAGAAGTATCCCGATAATTGCAAAAAGAAGATTTTCTCTCGACATGATTTTTTCTACTTGCCCGCAGCCAACCTCTTCGCTTCGTCGATTCGCGACGTGATTGTCTGGGCTACATCGGAGTTAGGTGGCACTTGCTTCAACACGCGCTGCCAGTAGTCGACTGCTTTCTTGTAATCCTTTGCCTGAAACGCAGCGGTGCCGGCGAGTTGCAAAGCCTTCGCACTGTTAGGGTCAATCTTCAACGCGCGATCGATAAGGTCCATCGGTTTTCCTTCCAGACTCCGACCGTTCGTCATCGCAGTAGCGAACGCGTACTCGGCCCAAAGATCCGCATCATTTGGCGTGAGCTCGGTTGCTTTCGCGTAAGCATTCACCGCGTCCGCGTAACGGTCCATTGAGCTGTAAGATCGCGCGAGCATGGCCCAGCCCTTGGCGTCAGAAGGATTACTCTTGAGGCGTTCGGCGAGTTTACCGACGTTGGCTTCGATCTGTTCCTGTGTGCGCTCGGTCGGAGCCGGTCCGGTTGTGTCGTTTGAAGCAGTGGCAGCGGCTGCGTTCGTAATGCTCTTGGGACTGCCGACAATCGCATAAAAACTGATCGCCACCAGCGGCAGTCCGATTCCGAGAGCGTAAGCTGTGATTTTCGCGACGTCCGAGGTTGTCACTGGTTTCGATTTTGGTTTACCGGCGGTCGCTACGTCTTCGAGTAAACGTCGTTCGATCTCGTCGCGATCCTGCGCATATTGTTCCTGACTCACAATTCCGTTTTGCAAGTCGGCTTCCAACTCGGAAAGCTGATCCCGATAGACGGCAATGTTTGCCTGTTTGCGTTCGTCTTCGATCTTGCGTTCCGACTCTGCGGAACGCTGAAGCAGAGGCGGCAACACAAACGCCAGTGCGATGACGAGCAACAGCGCACAGATAACCCAAAAGAGAATCACGCCGGCTCCTTTCCGGAAGCTGAAGCCAGCAGTTCCTCGGCGCGTCGCCGTTCGTCTGCGCTCAAAGGCGTTTCGGGAATTAGCTCACGGCGCTGTTTGATATAGCGGAAGAGTAGATACAACCCGCCAAGCAACAATATAAAAGGACCAAACCACAGTAGATAAGTTGTGTAGGTGACGCGAGGTTTATAGAGAATGAAGTCGCCATATCGCTGGGTGAGAAACGCGATGATCTCTTTGTCACTTTTACCTGCTTTGATCTGCTCGCGAATCTCACCTCGCAAATCTTCGGCGAGATCTGCGCGCGAGTCGGCGAGAGTCTCGTTTTGACAGACGAGACAACGAAGCTGCTGCGAAAGTCTGGTGAGTCGTTGTTCGACTGCCGGATCTTCGCCGAGGGGTTGCGCGTCTTTCGCGAGTGCGAGAGACACGATCAGGCAGATCAGCAACAGCGAGGCAACACGCAAGCGAGTCATTTCGAATTACCCTGACGATTTAACTCCTGGACCAGCGGCAGGATTTTTTCTGACCAGACGTCGGACGTGACCGCACCAATCTGTTTGAATCGAATGGTACCGCTTTGATCGATGACGTAAGTCTCGGGCGCGCCATAAACGCCGTAATCGATCGCGACGCGACCGTCGAGATCCGCTACGCTCAAGACATAAGGGTCGCCGAGGTCTCCAAGCCAGGCGAGCGCGTCCTCACGTTTGTCTTTCCAATTCAAGCCATAAATCGGAACCGCGCCTGACTTCGCGTACTCGATCAACAGCGGATGTTCTTCACGACAACTGACGCACCACGAGGCCCACACGTTCAGAATCCAGACCTTCCCACGCATGTCGTCGGCGGAGAACGTCTTCGATGGTTCTTTAAGTTGCGGCAGACGGAATGTCGGCGCTGCTTTGTTGATTAAAGGGGAGGGAACTTCGTGTGGATCGCGGCCGAGTCCGATCGCAAGAAAAATGACGATGACGATGAATATGCCAAGTGGGATTAGATACCGAATCATGTTTTAGCCACAGATTACACGGATGAAGGCGGATTTGCGACCGAGGCCGCGACGGTGCTCGGGATCTCGGCAGTTTTAATTGCCTGACGCGCTTCGCGTTCCTTTCGGGCGGCCAAAGCGTAGCGACGATCGCTGAGTGCGAGGCCACCGCCGATTGCCATCAGGATTGCGCCACCCCAAATCCAGCCAACGAATGGTTTGTAATACACGCGCACACTCCAGGCGCCGTTGGCCACCGGCTCGCCGAGTGAAATGTACAGATGGCGAAAGATACCAGTGTCGATTGCAGTCTCGGTCATCACATTGCCGCTCGCGGTGTAGTTACGCTTCTCCGGGTACATCTTCTCGATCTCTTCGCCATTACGACTGACGACGATCTCCGCACGCGCCGCGATGTAGTTTGGACCAGTTACGTTTGAGATGCCGTTGAGTTGAAACTCATATCCGCCGGCTCTCACGACGTCACCCTGTTCCATCCGCACGTCCTGCTCCGTCTGGTATCCCGTGACAATCGTCACGCCAACAATAAAAACAGCCACGCCAAGATGGGCCACCTGCATTCCGTAGTAGCTGCGACTCTGTGTGCGCAGTTTTTGCCAGGTGGTGAGCTGTCCCGAAGTAACGCGAACTCTCTCCCAAAGATTTACAAAAACTGTCGTGACGATCCATATCGCCAACAGCAAGCCCAAACTAACGAGCCACTTCCATTGCCCGAACATAAACGGCAGCGCCACTGCGCTTGCGACACTGATCACAAACGCCCAGCGCAACCGCGTAACCAGATCCGGAAGACTCGCCTTCTTCCAACGTGCAATTGGTCCAATGCCCATCAGGAACATCGCCGGCGCCATCAACGGCACAAAGACGAGATTGAAATAAGGTGGACCAACTGAGAGTTTTCCCATGCCGAGCGCGTCGACGATCAGTGGATATAAAGTGCCGAGCAGCACCGAACCCGCAGCCACAGTCAGCAGTACATTGTTCGAAAGCAGCAACGACTCGCGTGAGATGACATCAAACTTGCCGCCAAGTCCGACCTGTTTTGCCCGCCACGCATACAGCAACAACGAACCGCCGATGACAAACACCAGAAACGCAAGGATGAAAATGCCACGTTTCGGATCGGTGGCGAAGGCGTGAACTGAAGTGAGCACGCCAGAGCGCACGAGAAATGTTCCAAGCAGGCTCAATGAAAACGCCGCGATGGCGAGCAGTACCGTCCAGCTTTTGAAACCGCCGCGTTTTTCGGTGACCGCCAGCGAATGTATCAGTGCAGTGCCGACGAGCCACGGCATAAATGAAGCGTTCTCGACCGGATCCCAAAACCACCAGCCGCCCCAGCCGAGCTCGTAGTAAGCCCAGAAACTTCCCAGCGCGATGCCGCAGGTAAGAAACATCCAAGCGATCGTGGTCCAAGGCCTGGACCATCTCGCCCAGGTTGCGTCAAGACGGCCGCCAATCAGCGCTGCGATTGCGAAAGCAAAGGCAACAGAAAAACCGACGTAGCCCATGTAGAGCATTGGCGGATGGGCCACCATCGCTGGGTCTTGCAGCAGTGGATTCAAGTCACGACCGTCAGCCGGAATCGGAGACAAACGCGCGAACGGATTCGACGTGAGCAGCATGAACAACAAGAAGCCGACGCTCACGATTCCCATCACACTCAGCACACGCGCCACCATCTCCTCGGGAAGATGACGACTAAAAAGCGAGACAGCGACCGTCCAGAGTCCAAGCATGAACGTCCACAAAAGCAGCGAACCTTCATGCGAGCCCCACGTGGCGGCGAGACGATAATGAAGTGGTAGTTGCGAATTGGAGTTGGTGGCTACGTTCAGAACAGAGAAGTCGTTAGTGATGAAAGAATAAGCGAGACACGAGAAGGCGATCGCCACGAAGATGAACTGCGCCTGACCGGCCGGTGCAGCGAGTGCGATCCAGGTGCCATTGCCGCGTGATGCACCGATCAAAGGCAGCGTGGCCTGCGTCAGCGCGAGCAGCAGCGCGATGATTAATGCGAATTGCCCAATTTCAGGAATCATTTAATTCTTTTGCCACAAAGAAGCACAAAAGTTATCAAAGTCAATTGTAGTTTTTGTGCCTTCTTGTGGCTAATTGTCTATGACGGTCTTCGCAGCCTCTTGAGCGTGCTTTGCTTTGTCTATTGCGGCGCCGGCCTGGGGAGGCATGTAGTTCTCGTCATGTTTTGCAAGCACCTGCTCAGCTTGAAAGACGCCGTCCGCACCAATCTTTCCTTGTGCCACGCAGCCGCGTCCTTCTTTAAATAGGTCGGGCAGTATTCCTTTATAGACTACCGGAATGCTCGCGGCGGTGTCCGTCACGACAAATCGCACAGTCAGACCATCGCTGTCGCGTTGCAAACTTCCATTCTCGACCAAACCGCCAACTCGAAACGTTCGATTGAGCGGTGCCTCTTTCGCTACCACCTGTGTTGGACTGAAGAAGAAGACGAGATTATTGCGGAACGCACTTGCGACGAGATACGTTGCGACGCCCAGTCCTGCCAGTCCGACCAGAATGAAAGCAATCCTCTTATGACGTCGTTTCATTAGCACTACCTCTCAACACCGAAGCCGGAACCGAAGCAGATGATTGCCGCTGTTGCGCGAGGGCCTTCTTACGTTGGCTCAAGCTAACGAGCTCCCAAACAATAGCTATGAGTGAAAACAGATACGATCCCCAGACATAGAAACCATACCCGCCCATCGATAAATCTGGCCAATGCATAATTAAACTCCAACCTCCGCAAATCGGGAAGCGTTCTGTTCACGCTCCAGAATAATGCATCGCAAGCGTATGAGCACGACGGCAACCGAGTAGAGCCAACAAGCAGCCAGCATAATCAACATCGCAGCCAGCATCGGCGGCGCGATCGACGGTTTACCAAGAATGCGAATCGTGGCGCCCTGATGCAGCGTGTTCCACCACTGCACTGAGAAGTAGATGATCGGAACGTTGATAACGCCTACCAGCGCCAGCACAGCGCCGGCGCGATCGGCGCGACGCGGATCGTCTATCGCGGCTTGCAGCGAAATAAATCCTATATAAAGGAACAACAAGATAAGCGTGGACGTCATGCGCGCGTCCCAAACCCACCACGTGCCCCACGTCGGTTTACCCCAGAGCGCGCCAGTAACGAGTGAAAGCAGCGTGAACATCGCGCCGGTAATCGCGATCGACGAAGCCATCATCGACGAGAGACGCGCGTTGAAAGCCCAGCCAATGCCGGCATAAATCGCCATCAGCACGTAGAGAAACATTCCCATCCAGGCTGCGGGAACGTGAATGAACATGATCCGGTAGGCGTCGCCTTGTTGGAAGTCGGTGGGCGCGATGAAGAACCCGACGAAGAGACCGGCGGCAAACAGCAACGCTGCCGGAATCGCGAACCACGGAATCATCTTCCCCGCGAGCGGGTAGAAGGTTGCGGGAGATGCGTATTTGTAGAGGTTCATTTTGTGCCTTTTTGTGGCCTATTCCAATGAGATCCGGAGCGCCGCCGCAGCAGCCCACGGTGAAAACAGCAGCGATACGATCGCAAACGCTCCGAGCAAATAAATATTAGCCGCCGAACTCACCCCCATCACGCTCGCCTCAACTGCTCCAGCGCCGAAGATCAACGCCGGAATGTAAAGCGGCAATACGAGCAACGAGATCAAAACGCCTCCGCCGCGAAGTCCGAGCGTCAACGCCGCTCCGACCGATCCAATCAAACTCAACACCGGCGTTCCTAACAACAAACTCGCGAACAAGATCCACAGAGTCTCGCGCCCGAGATCGAATTGCACTCCTACGAGAGGCGCGATCAAAACCAGTGGCACTTCCGCAACGATCCAGTGCGCCAACGTCTTTCCCAGTACGACTAAAAACAACGGTTGCGGCGTCAGTAACAACTGCTCCAAGGTACCGTCCTGATAGTCGTTCGCAAACAACCTGCCGAGCGAAAGCATTGACGCCAGCAGCGCCGCGACCCAAACAACACCCGGCGCGATCGTTCGCAGTAACTGTGTCTCCGGTCCGATGCCGAGTGGAAAAAGACTGACGACAATCACGAAAAAGAAGACTGTCGACAGCATGTCGGCGCGGCGACGCCAGGCCAGCATCAGATCGCGCCAAACGATCCAGCGCAACATCGATAAGCTCGAAGGTGCGTTCACGTTGTGAGTTCGAGGCGTTTGCTCAGGCTTGCCGACAACTCCAGTTCCTGATGTGTCGCGATGATGGCCATGCCGCCATCGGCCAGGTGTTTTTCAATCAAAGATCTAACAAGGACGACGGCGCCTTTGTCCAATGAGGTCATGACCTCATCGAGCAGCCAAAGCTTCGTATCGCAGACGAGCAGTCGCGCCAGTGCTACTCTTCTTCGCTGGCCCTCTGACAAGAGTCGTGCCGGAAGCAACTCGCGTCCGGCCAGGCCCATTTGCTGGAGAACAGCGTGAGCGCGGTCTTTGCTGACTGAAATACCGTTCAGAGCGTTTGAGATCCGGAGATTTTCAACCGCGCTCAGCTCGTCTTTCACGCCGTGGCGGTGACCAAGGTAGGTGACGAAAGTGAAATATTCCTCACCTAGCGAGCGAATGTTCGCACCATTCCATTTGACCTCGCCTTCGGCTGGCGCGAGGAGTCCGCACAAGATCCGGAGCAAACTGGTTTTGCCGCTTCCGTTTGGTCCGGTAAGCTGCACGAACGTTCCGGGAGACACAGCAAAGTCGAGTTGGCTAAAAAGCCTGCGCTCTCCACGAACGCATCCGAGCTTGCTGACCTCTAATATTGTCGCCTGTCCTCCGCGGCGTCATTGTAACACTTGACCCTCCTTGGAGTGCGGTGCCGTGGCACCGCTTTGGCCAAAGCGGCGGCAAGCCGCCGCACTCCAAGGGGACTCCCTCATCCGCGGGGCTTTGGTTGTACGGGGCCGTCGGCTTTTAACCACTCGTTCCAACCACCTTGCAAGACTCTCACGCGCTGAAAGCCGGCTGCCTGAAGTATCTGCGCCGCGGCGATACTCGACTGATCTTTTGGACAAGCACAGTACGTAACAATCTCTCGATCCTTTGGTAGATCTTTCAGCGGCGAAAACGCGAGACGCGATTTCAGTTTTCGCAGTTTAAAATGAATCGAGCCTTTTATCGTCGTAGTGCTGTTGGCAAAACCTTCCGGGCTGCGAACGTCGATGATCGTCACGGGCTGATTATTGTTCAGCTTTGTCTTAAGCTCTTCGACGCTGATCGTTGCGACTTCAGGAGTTTGTTGAGCGACCGCGTGTGCATGCTCGACCCGCGGTTTGTGGAACATGCCCGGCAGCGGCGTATCACCTTTGAAAGTCTTCGGGTCGTACCACGAATAAGTCGCCGAGGCATAGTAAAGATAACCAGGATTTCCGCGAAGCGTTTCGCCAATCAAGTCGCCTTGTGGACGCGGTAACTTTTTCCCGCTGTTTGCACTCACAAATTCTTTCCCGGTGTGTACACGCAGATCGTTGCCGACGACATTCTTGAGTACGAACGTCTGCGTCGCTTCCGGATCGCGCCAGTCATTTGCGCCATATCCGTGAATCACTGCCAGCAGAGTTTCATCTTTATCGATCTTTAGTGGTGTCCGTGGCGTTTGGTTGGAAAGCGGATCTCGCAACAACCACGCTGGATACTGTTCATTCATTTGGTCCAGCTTAGCAGGCTTCAAGATCACCGCAATGTCCTGTGAAGCATCGCCGTTGAAGTCGCCGGCGAGAAATTGCGGATTGTATCTGTTATCGATTACCGCGGCATCCTTGAAAACCCGTTTCACCGCCTCCTGCACTTCAACCAATTTCGGCGCCGGTTTTATGCCGATTTCCACCGGAGTGGATTGCGGAGTTGGTTGATACGCGGGTGGTTGTTCTGCGACGACTCGTCTGGATTTCGAACTGCATGAGCTAACTAAAACTACTGCGACTAGTGAAACAGTCAGTAAACAAGCTGCTGTCCGTCTCATGATCGATAACCTCGTTAAAAGGATTATTTCGAAGGTAAGCCGAAGCCCGCCGGATGGTGTGTCCGGCGAGCTTCGGATGATGCCTCATTAATTCGGCGGTCGTTAATAAATCATAACGACAAAACGAATGCAATGAGATCGTTTCTCTGCGACGCGGTCAACGCGTTGAAGTTATTTCTTGCTGTCGTTGCCTGACCGGCATGCAGTTGAATCGAATCGAAGATAGTGATGTTCAGGCCTTCATGCATCAGCCTGTTGCGCGCGCGAATTCCCCAAAGCGGCGCGGTGCGCATCATGTTGGCTGAACCCTGCCCAGCGTTTTGAACAATTCCGTCCCCAGTACCGATGTTGTGCAACGCAAAATCGCTGAAAGGATGGATTATCTTGTTGCCGAGAGCTGTCGGCACTGTGAACGCGCCACCATTGATGGACGTTCCCGGAGGAGCGGTCACCAGAGTCCGCGTGTGGCAAACTGCACAACCGACACTGTTGAATAGCGAGTCGCCGCGTGTCGCAGCCGCCGGAATCGGGTTTTGACGGCCGGGCGCACGTGTCGCAGCCATGAAGTCAGCGAAAGCTAATACGTCGTCCCCATCATCCTCAGGATCCTGAACTGGATCGAATGCGGACGGGAACGTCACATCGATTACGCCTTCAGCAGTGCTCGCCGGATTTTCGTGCGTACCAGCGTCAGCGGCGCTGGAACTGCGGCCGCCGAAACCGTCGAACTTGTTGGTTATGCCCATCTCGTTGAGATAAGCATCGCCCGCAAACGAAAGGAGACTAGCTTGTTGGGCTTTCCACCCGAATCGTCCAAAGCGCAATGTGTTATTGGCTTCAGTCACCGGAACGGCCGTGAGACTCCCACGTTGTCCGGATGGTTCGGCGTTGACGTTGTCCTGAAGTGTCTGGTTAGCAAGACATTCAACGAAACCATCGCCAAGAGTGCTCGTCGTGATGCGGAAGGCTTTGACAGTTTCAGCAGTCGAGATGTGCTCGACGATGTCCGAATCTGTCCCGCGGGCGTGAATTAACTGTCCGCCTGGTGCATCGACAAATGAACCATTAACAAGGTGACCGGCCCTGAATTCCATTGTCTGGCTGAATGCGCCGATGTCCACTGATTGGTGACATGCAACGCATGCAGTATCGTTATATGTTGGTCCAAGACCATCGCCGATATTTTCGACTTCCGAAAAGATGGCCTTGTTATCTTCGAACCTGCCGTTGCCGCGCGCGGTGGGCGCCACAGGTTCGTTTACGCATTCGACGATTGGAGTGCCCTTTACACCAAAGCCGTTAAAGAGGTCATCAGTCTTGGCGTCCATGTCGGTGGTCGGCGCTTCAGTTGCAGTTTGACCTTCGACAGGATCGGGAGAGCTCAACGGCACGACGAGCGCGACCGCAAACAAGATTAGAGTTAGGATAGGCAAAACTTTCCTCATGTGAACTTACCTCCTAGGAGCTACAAACGGGTTGCGACACAAAACCCACAGCTTACCCGTCGATAAACTGCATGGTTCTGCCTTAGTTGGAAACCCTGCTTGGACTGGGAGTAATAGAGGCAGCTCAAGTCATGGGGCGACTCGAGTTATCCGTCCTCTCACAGAAGAAGTTAACCAGACAGTTCCTGGCCGTGAGAGAGAGGCAGAGGTGAAAGACAGCTCTGCGCAAAAGTAAATCGAATTAGCTGGGCGTAACTTTGTAAGTCGGGAGTTGCGGCACTCTAGTCCCGTTTTGGGGCAATGTCAAGAAAATTGTTCGGTTCGAAATTCATATTGCAAAGATATTAAGTAGGTGTATCATGTAGCCGAAAAACTCCGCTTTGCTCGTCAGAGGGCTCATTCCCCGAGGTTTCCCATCATGACCTCCTTCGGTTGGCTCCATCTTACGGATCTTCACTTGGGCATGGACCAGCAGTCTGGTTGGCTTCCTGCTGTCGAGGATAAGTTCTTTGAAGATCTGAGTAGGCTCTACGAGAAAACCCAACCCTGGGATCTAGTTATTTTTACGGGAGATTTGACGTTCCAGGGCAGTGCCGACGAGTTTAAGAGGGTCGATGATTTTTTGGGGAGATTGTGGGCCCGTTTTCGGCAACTTGGCGCGAACCCATCATTGGTGGCAGTACCCGGAAATCACGATCTAGTCCGACCTGATTTAGATAAAGATCTCGCCGCAAAACTCTTGCGAAACAGTTGGGACACCGACGAAGGGATACGCAAACAGTTTTGGGCTAATCCAGAGTGCACCTATCGTCAGACAATTACGACCGCCTTCAAGAATTACTCACGCTGGTGGGACAAAACTCAATTCAAGTTACCAACAGCACAGCCTGGCGAGTTGCCGGGAGATTTTTCGGCGATTTTGCGTAAGGGCGACGCCTCACTCGGTATTGTCGGATTAAACTCATCCTTTTTGCAGTTGTCAGGCGGCCCTTACAAAAGCAAGTTGGCTGTCGACCCTATTCAGTTCCAAAAAGCCTGCGAGGGAAACGGACCCTACTGGGTAAAGCAACATAACACTTGCTTGCTCTTAACCCATCAACCTCCCGACTGGCTGAACGAAGATGCTGAGAGTCAATTGGAATTGGACATCTCGAGCTACTTCGACGCACATCTTTTCGGTCACATGCACGAGTCCCGCTATGAGGCTCACGCTCCGGCTGGAACTCCGGAGAGTCGCTGTTTTCAAGCCACATCTCTCTTTGGTGTTGACGAGTTTGAGGACTCACCAGGACACAAACGGCGTCATGGTTACGCTATAGGCAGAATAGAGTTGGAAGGTGAAACAGGCCGATTGACCATCTGGCCGAGACTCGCCAATCGGGTGGGCAATAAATGGAACTATGTCGATGATTGGAAAGATATCTTCATTCAAGACGAACATACTCTCCCTCGTGAGTTTACGCTAAAAAAAGCGCTGCCGAGTCTAACACTTTCTCCAACAGTCAACGTTGGTGCGCCAGAGTCAAACACTGCCGACCAGGAACCACTCACCAATCGCTGGGCCATCGTGGTAGGCGTGAATGACTATAAACAGTTTTCCAAGTTGCAATACTGCCGTCAGGATGCAAAGGACATGGCTTCCGCGTTTCGCGAAAAGCTGCAATTTCATCAGGTTTTTGAATTTCACGAGGAGGCCGAACCGGAATTTCAGCCAACGCGCGATTGTATATTGCAAAAGCTCTATCAGCTTCGTTATTCAAAGGAGTGCAAACCAGAAGATCTACTAGTGTTTTATTTTTCCGGACACGGAATCAACGAGGGCGGAAAGGACTATCTCCTTCCGATTAATGCCGACCTGCTCGATGTGGATACGTTTGGAATTCGAGTCAAAGACCTGGTGAAGATATTAAAGGGTTTCGGTTGTGCCAATACGGTGCTTTTCATTGATGCATGTCGTGATGCGGTGCAAGGAGCCAAGGGAGTCAGTGCAATAGGAGAGGATAGCACCACCATTGTTTCCGACGCCGGTATGATCGCTTTTTTCTCTTGCGATCCCAGAGAGCGATCATACGAAATCGAAACCCTTGAGCACGGGTCTTTTACCTACTGTATTCTCGAAGCAATACAAAGGACCGACTACTCGACTGTTGACGAGCTTAATAGTTACTTGATTGAACAGGTTCCCAAGATTAATGACAAGTACAAGAAGCGCCCTCAGCGACCACGCTCAGTCATAATTCCACCAACGCGCGGAAACTTGACAATCTTCCCGCGTTCACGTGGGCAGAGCCAGGGCTATCAGGATTTGAAAGACATATTGTTCACAAAAATGGAGCAGGGAGAAATTGACGTTACCGATTGGGTGAGCGCAGTTGGGTTTCTGGATTCGATCTCAGGTAAAGCCCGGCTTTATGCGAACGACACTAGGAAACTGGGAGCTATAAAGGGGCTTTGCTACGAAGGGTGGCTACCCAAAACCTTTAGCGAACACTGGAAGAAGCTGGCAACACGAACACAAAGACTTCCCGTCCCAGACTACGGAAAGAATCTTCCGAGTCTTCAATAATCATGCATCTCTCCACGCCAAAACTCGATCGTGTGTCCGCTTGGGTAATCAACTTTACCGCCGACTGGATTTCACCTTTGCGCGCGTATTTGAATCGGTCATCAAATAGTGCTGCTGCGAGTGCGCTGGATAGTTATATTCGACGTGATTTGGATTCCGCTGCCGATAAATATAAAGAAGCATTAGTTTGGAACCCTAATGATCCGGCTCTCCTCACCGCCTTGGGCCAGGTTTATTACGAGCAGGGAAAAATCGACGAAGCTGAAACGCACTTTCGCAAAGCGTTGGACTATGATTTCCAACATGCGCGCGCACTGAAAGCTCTTGGAATTTTGCTTCAGGAAAAGAATGAGTTGGCCGATGCCATGTATTTCTACCTCAGATACCTCGAACTCCAGCCAAAAGATGCACTGGTTTGCTCTAACCTGGGGGCTACTTTCCACAACTTAGGGGATTATGAGAACGCATTGGACTATTACCAGCGAGCCGAGAAAGAAGAGCCAAAGGATCCTCTAATCAAGAAGAACCGCGCTCTTGCCCTGCTGGCGCTGGGCCGTGCAGAAGAAGCACGGGAGAAATTGAAAGAAGCGCACGAACTTGCGCCCGACGATGCTGAGGTTAACCGTCTTCTCGGTTCTGCATTGGCAGCCACCGGTGATTTACATGGCGCGATTGAGTTTTATGATCACGCCTTGAAAAAAGACCCACTGGATGCGGACAGTCATTTTGAATTCGCAGGCGTCCTCGCACGCTTAAATCGATTTTCCGAGGCCGCCCGCCACGCGCAAACGTCTGCCGAGTTATTTCTCAAAGTTCGTGATACCGGCCGCGCCGCCCAAGCATATTGGGAACTCGGATGGGACTACTGTCAGATGGGCGATTTGAAGAGTTTGGAAAATTCAGTGAGAGCGAGCACTGAGGCGTTGCAATACGATCCGACACTAGCGGCTGTCTATTTCAACATCGGATTGGCGCTGCTTCAACTTGGTCGCGAATCGGAAGCCCTTAAACGTTATCAGGATGGAATTCAGAACCTCACGCAGTTGGTTGATCTGAAGTACTTCGCGATTAATGATTTGAAAAATGCTTTAGCCAAGAATCCTGAGATGGCTGGTGGTGCGGAGATTCTGGCCATGTTGGAAAATGAATACAACGCTGGATCTAAGAACATAGCCGAAACGGTGCTATCACTCACTCCTCAACTACTCTCTGAGAAAATAACCGCCTGATTCCAAGCCTTTCTTTTACACTTAACTTCTCGAGGGCGCCAAAGAAACTCGAACCCGTTGGCACATTTTCATCAAGTTGCACAGATCCTGCTTTTCAGCTAAAAGACTTTATTGTCAATGACGAAAAATCGCTCAATTCGGTTTCCATTCACGGCCATTGTCGGCCAGGAGGAGATGAAGCGCGCGCTGATTCTCAACGTCGTCGATCCATTGATTGGCGGCGTTTTGATCATGGGACACAGAGGGACCGGAAAATCAACGGCAGTTCGCGCGCTTGGCGATCTTCTACCAGAGATCTCTGTTGTTGCAGATTGTCCTTATAACTGCGATCCGCAGGATCCGTGCGAACAGTGTCGCGAAGATACGTCACTTACAACGAAGCTCGTGCCCGTTCCGGTGGTCGAGCTTCCTTTGGGTGCGACTGAAGATCGCGTGTGCGGGACCATCGATATAGAACGGGCGCTCAGCGCGGGCCGAAAAGCTTTTGAACCTGGTTTGCTGGCGCGCGCGAATCGCGGCTTTCTTTATATTGACGAAGTGAACCTGCTCGAAGATCACCTTGTCGATCTGTTGCTCGACGTAGCGGTCACCGGGCGTAACAAAGTCGAGCGCGAGGGAATCTCTGTAGAACATCCGGCGAATTTCGTGTTGATAGGTTCGGGCAATCCCGAAGAAGGTGAACTCCGGCCGCAACTGTTAGATCGTTTCGGTCTTCATGCCGAAGTCAAAACAGAAAACTATCTCCAGAGCAGGATCGACATCGTCGAGCGTCGCGAAGCTTACGATCGAAATCGCGAAGACTTCTGTGAGTCGTTTGCAGGCGATCAGGAGCAATTGCGCAAACGGATCACGCGTGCACGTGCGAATCTTGGCAAAGTTAAAGTTGAACACGCGGTCCTCGAGAAGATCGCGCAGCTTTGTGCGGATCTGAAAATCGATGGTCATCGTGGTGAACTGACGATCATGCGAGCGGCCCGTGCGCTGGCTGCGTTTGAAGGCCGACGCGCCGTTACCGACGACCACGTTAAGCGAGTCTCCGCGATGTCTTTGCGACATCGTTTGCGGCGCGACGCTTTGGATGAAACGGCGACGAGCGAACAGATCGAGCAAGCAGTGCAAGGGGTCTTTCCCGGGACTGCGCAGCCGCCGCAGCCGTCAAGTGGCGAGGCGGGAGATCACGATGGCACAAAGCAGGACAGACGAGGCAAGGCAGACAATTCCGGTTCGCGACAACGTTCGTCAGTTGCGGGAACGCGAACGAACACTGCCGATGCTCCGTCACCGCCCGCTGTGGAAAAGAAGTCAGGTCAGATTCGTTTGGACGAACATCTGCGCAGAAACGAACGCGCCGAGAAAGCACGCTCGCAGAGCAGGAGGGCCAGCGGAGCAAAAGCGGCGTTGGACCAACGACGAGGAAGATACACGCGCGCTGTTAGTTTCAAGAGTGCGGGCGCGAGAGTTGCGCTTGATGCTACGTTGCGTGCGTTTGCAGGGTTGGAGACGCAGAGGCGAGTTGGACCACTCGCGCCGATTGATGCGCGTGCGCTGCGCTACAAGTTACTCAAACACAAACAGGGGACTCTTTTTGTTTTCGCGATCGACGCGTCAGGAAGCATGGCTGCGAATCGAATTGCGCGGGCAAAGAGCACGATTCTGAAGCTGTTGCGGAAGTCGTACTTGAATCGCGACAGCGTGGCGATCGTCTCTTTTCACGGGACGAGCGCCAATGTCGATCTGCCGCCGTCGCGGAGTATCCTGCGTGCGCGCCGCGTGTTGGATTCATTGCGTATGGGAGGCAGCACGCCGCTCGGCGCCGGACTCGTTACTACGATCGAGTTGGTCCAGCTGGTCGGGAATAAATTTGGTGAGACGGTCGTGTTGTTGTTTACCGATGGCCGTTCGAATGTTCCGCTCCGGCGCAATGGACTCAACCTGCGTGCCTTTCGAGAGTTGAAGATTGAATCGGAGCTGCGAGAACTGAATATCGCCCTGCGGCGAACGCACGCGCGTGTGATCGTCGTCGACACTCAGAAAGAGTTCGAGTCAAGTGCGGAGACGAGGCGACTCGCAGACATCCTCCAGGCAGGTTTCGTGAAGCTCGCACCCGCAAATCCGTAGTAATCCGTGTCATCCGTGGCTAAAAAACTTTCCAATGATGAGCGCGACGCCAAGGTCTTCGCGCTTTATGAACAGTTGCTGGAGATCGAACAGCGATTGATCCCGACCGGTCTGCACGTCTTCGGCCGCCCGTCCTCCGCCGGTGAAAAAACGGATCTGCTCAAAATGGTCGCATCTTTTGATCGACCCGAAGCCCGTGTGCGAGCGGTGCCTGAGTCATTGATCGATGAGGGGATCGGCGAGTTCGTCACAGCAGGCGCAGATGCCGCAGTAGCGTTGCTGGAGCAGAAAGGATTCGATCCCGAAACAACTCGCCCAACGTTTGAGCTGCTCGAAACCATTTCTTCGAAGCTGAAAACGAACAGTGAGCTCGATTCACTAGTCCGCGCGCTTCGCGGTGAGTTTATCGAGCCTGGTCCAGGCGCAGACATCATTCAAAATCCCGACATCCTTCCCACCGGCAGAAACACTCACGCGATCAATCCTTACGGCGTGCCGTCTGCTGTTGCATTCGCGCGCAGTGAGACCGTCGCAAACAGTTTGCTCGATCGTTACAAACAGGAAAACGGGCGTTATCCGGAAGCGATGGCGCTCGTGCTCTGGGGACTCGACAACATCAAGACGCAAGGCGAAGGCGTGGCCCAGGCGCTCTGGTTACTCGGTACCCGTCCGGTCCGTGACGCCTTGAATCGCACGATGAGCGTCGAAGCGATTCCGTTGTCTGAATTAGGCAGACCGCGAATCGACGTCGTCATGACTGTCTCAGGGATCTTTCGCGATCTGTTTAGTCCGACAGTTCATCTGCTCGACAAAGCGGTGCGTTTAGTCGCACAGCTCGACGAGCCCCTGGAAATGAACTACGTGCGGAAACACGTTCTGGAACAGATCGAGCAAGATGCAACTGACATCGACGACGCTGCGGTACGTGTCTTTTCAAACGCGCCGGGAAACTACGGCACCAACGTCAACTTTATGGTGATGGATTCGCAGTGGGAGCGCGAAGAAACGCTCGGCGATCTGTTTGTTACGCGCAAGTGTTTTGCGTATGGCCGCGACTCGAAGGGACGCGCAATCGAGGGCAGGGAAGCACGCGTGGCGATGGACCGAGCGTTGTCGCGCGTCGAGGCGACTTAC
The DNA here is from genome assembly GCA_035248565.1 of Pyrinomonadaceae bacterium. GTDB lineage: Bacteria > Acidobacteriota > Blastocatellia > Pyrinomonadales > Pyrinomonadaceae > PSRF01. The sequence continues at coordinate 173,555 of DATFHH010000085.1, forward strand.
CAGAACATCGACACGTTCGAGATCGGGCTGACGGATGTCGATCACTACTTTGAATATCTCGGTGGTGTGTCGAAAGCAGTTGAAAAACGAGCGAAAGCACGGCCGGCAATCTATCTGTCTGACACGCTTTCACGCGAAGTGAAGATTCGCTCGCTTGAAGAAACTGTGCGGTTGGAGACTCGGGCCAAAACTCTGAATCCGAAATGGTACGAAGGAATGTTGAAGCACGGCTTTCGCGGCGTGGCGGAGATTGAGAATCACGTCTCGAATACGTTTGGCTGGAGTGCCACTGCGGATGCGGTTGACGATTGGATCTACTCGGAGGTGGCGAATACGTTTTTATTTGATGAAGCGATGCTGGATCGATTGCGTGACTTGAATCCCCACTCGGCGCACTCGATGGTTCAACGGTTGTTGGAAGCAAATGGTCGCGGATATTGGAATATTGATGACAACACGCTTGAGAAACTCCGCGACATCGCTCGAAGCCTCGAAGACCAATTGGAAGGCGTCGCATCTGCGTAATCTGTGGATGAATATCACCGTTCTCTACGTCGGATCGAGTTTGTTAGCGCCGCTGAAAAATGCGGAGCGTGAGATTAATTGTGTGCACAATCTCGGCCTGCGTGTCGCAGCCTACAACTTCAGCTCGCCACTCAGCGATCGCGAGTGGCTCGAAGTCGAACGCGACCTCGAGAACGCGAACATCGTCTTCGTCATACACGTGATGGACGGCGAAAACGCCTCACGTCTCATCTCGACGCTCGAAAGAGTCAAAAACGATGCTGTCATCGTCATCAATTGCATGCCGGAACTGATGCGGCAGACGCGTATGGGCTGCCTCGATATCTCAACACTCGGCAGCAAACAAAACGGTAAAGGTGGAAAGCTACTCAAATCAGTCGGATCGTGGGTAGGCAACCAGGCGCGCCGCGGTAAGTCTCACGACAAACACACCCAATATTTAAAACTCGTCGATCGTCTGCCTGTTCTGCTCAAGTTTGTGCCGACCGCCGGGGCTTTAACTGACGCAAAACATTATCTGTATCTCTTCTGCTACTTCCTGCAACCGACGCCCCTGAATATTCAATCGATGTTGCTTTACGCGCTCAAGCATTACGGTCGTGACGCGAGATTGAAGAAGCTGCATGTGCCAAAGCCCGAGCAGATGCCGTCGGTTGCGATCTACCATCCCGCCGCGCCGAAGCTGTTCAGATCTTTGAGCGAATATCGCAGATGGTATCGGAAGCGATTGGATCCGCAATCCACGATTGGCCTGTTGTTGATGCGTCCGCAGGTGATCAGTAAGACGACCAAACACTACGACGCTCTGATCGACACGATCGAGTCAGAAGGTTTGAGTGTGATCCCGGCAATCGCGACATTGATGGATAACCGCGAAGCGGTCTCGAAGTTCTTCATGGATCTTCCAAAGACCGAAGACCAAGAACCAAAGACCAACATCAGTCAAATCCTTTCGCTCACCGGTTTCAGCTTTGTCGGCGGTCCGGCAATGAACGACAGCGCCGCCGCGGCGAAGTTTTTGCACGAGTTGAACCTGCCGTATCGCTCGGCTGTTAGTCTCGATACGCAAACGATCGAAGCATGGAGCGATTCTCAAACTGGTCTGAATCCGGTTCAGGCGGGAATGCAGATCGCGATACCTGAGATCGACGGCGCTACAGAGCCATTCGTTTACGGTGGTATTCCGGCGCGTGGGCAAGAGCCTGTTGCGCTCGAAGATCGCTGCCGCAGATTGGCGCGGCGTCTGCGACGTTGGAACACTTTGCAGACTTCGCGGCGCGAGCGGATCAAAGTGGCAATCATTCTGTTTTGTTTTCCGCCGAACAAGGGAAACATCGGCACCGCGGCAGACCTCGACGTCTTTCCGAGCGTGTTTGACGTGCTACAGCGATTGCGCGGCGAGGGTTACCAAGTTGAAGTTCCCGATTCTGCCAAAGATTTGCGAGAGAGATTGCTCGGCGGCAACTCTGAAGAATTTGGCGCCGCAGCCAATGTTGCATATCGAATGAGCGTCGCGGAATACCGGCGGCTCTGTCCTTACGTCAAAGAGATCGAGAACGATTGGGGCACAGCTCCAGGAGCGATCAACTCGTTTGGCGGTGACTTGCTGATCCAGGGATTAACGTTGGGCAACGTCTTTATCGGCGTGCAACCGACGTTCGGTTTTGAAGGCGATCCAATGCGATTGATGATGGCGCGTGGTGGCGCGCCGCATCACGGCTTCATGGCATTTTACACGTACATCTCGCGGGTTTTTGGCGCGGATGGCGTGATTCACTTCGGCACGCATGGCGCGCTGGAGTTTATGCCGGGTAAACAGATCGGGCTTTCGGGCGAGTGTTGGCCGGATAGACTCATCGACGAGATGCCTAACTTCTACATTTACAGCGTGAACAATCCTTCTGAAGGCTCGATCGCGAAGAGACGTTCATATGCTGAGTTGATCTCGTATCTGACGCCGCCGATCGAGAATGCCGGATTATATAAGGAGCTTGCCGGATTGAAGGATCTGATCGGTGCGTACCGGCAATCGAACAACGAAACGGAACGGGCGCGGTTGTATGAATCAATTGAGGAGCTAAGGCAGGCAGCACATTTTTAACCGCGGATGACGCGGATAACGCAGAAAAAATCCGTGTCATCCGCGTCATCTGCGGCTAACTTTCTTTCTAAACTCTCGACCATCGACCCGGTGCCGGAAGGCTTCGACGCCGTCGATTGTCACCACGGGGATGTCGTACTGATATTTTCTGAGCAGCTCACGATCAGATTCGATGTTGACTTCCTCAAATGTGAATTGATCGTTGCAGCCTGAGTTCTTGATTACAGCTTTCGCTTCGTCACAGAGATGGCAGCCTGGACGTGAATAGATAACTACATGTGGTTTCGACATCGAAAAATCCCGCGAATACGGTTGCGCGCGAATTGTGAAATTAGGTATAAATACAACGCCGACCATTATTATATTTGTTTTGTTAGGTGCGGCGCTCTTCATGTTTAAGCGAATAATTCGATTTGCTGCGCAGAGAGTGATCCCTGTCCGAGGGGAAGTTGTATAGGCTTCGCTCTCCTAGTAAAGTCGAAGTGTATCTACCGAAGTTCGCAGCACCCGGGCATAGGATCTGATTGACGGAGGTCTCGACTTGGGTATTCAAGCCGATCAATTACCCGCTCCGACCGCAGGCACAACGGCCAGCGCTCCGCCACGCGCTGCTGCTCCGGCAAAACCGTCGACTGCCGCGCCCGTGGTGGAGGCGAGTACTGATGCGCCTGTCAATAAAATGCGACGGCGCATCGTCTGGGCCACCGTCGCCGGGTCTCTCATTACTTTCTTTCTCATGTTCGTGCGGTTCTTCCTGCCGCGCTCCATTCTCGAGCCTTCCAGTATCTTTCGCATCGGAGCGCCCAGCGATTACGCGCTCGGTGTCGACACCAAGTGGCAGCAACAGTATCGCATCTGGGTGACAAGAACATCCGATCGGTTGTTTGTCATCTACGCCCGCTGCACTCATCTCGGTTGTACGCCTGACTGGAAAGCAAGTGAGAACAAGTTCAAATGTCCCTGTCACGGCAGCGGCTACGACAGTGAGGGAATTAACTTCGAAGGGCCGGCGCCGCGACCAATGGATCGCGCGAAGGTCTCGCTCGATGCAGAGGGGCAGGTTGTAGTGGACACAGGCAAGCTCTTTTCGTGGCCGAAAGGCGAACCGAGCCACTTCGACGATAAAGATGCTTTTATAAGCGTTTAGGCCACCGACTACGCAGATGGATACAGATCCAAAAGATCAAAAAGAAACAAAGCAACTGACCACCGGCGAAGAGGGCAAACGCGGCCTCATCGAACGAGTGAAGGAAGGCGGCGGCACACTCAAACAGCGCGCGATCGAAGAGGCGAAGGAATACAAGGATCCGCAGGAGACGCAGCTTTGGAAGTCGATCTTTCGCGTCTCGCACGATCGTTCCGATCCACGCAATCGCTCGCTGGCGATTCTTTCAAACGTCTTTCTGCACCTGCATCCGGCGAAGATCAATCGCGACGCAGTACGTTATCCCTTCACGTGGGGCATGGGCGGCATTACGTTCTATCTCTTCATCGTGCTGACGTTCACCGGCGTGCTGTTGATGTTCTACTACCACCCGACAAAACTCGACGCCTTTCGCGACATTCTCTATCTCGAACACGACGTGCCGTTCGGAAAACTACTGCGCAACATGCATCGCTGGGCGGCGCACTTGATGGTGATCACAACCTGGCTGCACATGTTTCGCGTAGTGTTGACGGGATCTTACAAGCGACCGCGCGAGTTCAACTGGTGTGTGGGCGTTGTGTTGCTCGTGCTGACACTGTTGTTGTCGTTTACGGGTTATCTGCTGCCGGACGATCAACTCGGTTTCTGGGCGGTCACGGTGGGAACAAACATGGCGCGCGCGACGCCGATGCTCGGTCACGAAGGTCCGTTCGGGCCGCAGTTAGGGTTGACCGCTTATAACGACGTGCGCTTCGGATTGCTCGGCGGATCGATCGTCGACTCGAACGCGTTGTTGCGGTCGTACATCTGGCACTGCATCGGCATTCCGCTGGTAGCGTCAATATTTATGGCGGTGCATTTCTGGCGCATCAGGAAGGATGGAGGGATTTCCGGACCGGCGCCGGTGATGCTCGAGTCGGAGATGAAGGCTATAGCTAAGAAGAAATAAGTTCTCTGTGCCTCCGTGGCTCTGTGGTTGTTCTAACACAGAGGCACAGAGACACAGAGAGGAAGTACGCTTATGCGAAGATTCATCAACAAGTGGACAATTCTGGTGGTCGTGGCGCTGTTGGTGGGGTTGTGGGCGATCAATGTTCAGGACTGGCACCAGCTATGGTCCATCTCGTCGGCGCCTGACAACATTCCGATCGTCGCCATGCTTTTCCTCGTGCCGTTCTTCACCTGGATGGGTGTCAAACAGGCAATCGCCAACGACCGATTAGTCACTGAGCTCGAGACGGATCCAAAGCTGGCGAAGTCGCATCATCGCAAAGTTGAACCGTGGCGGCCGGGCTGGGCACGAGAGCTACACGTTTGGCCCTACCTTGTTCGAATCGAGTTTCTTGCCACCGTGATTGTCACGGTGGTTCTTTTTGTCTGGTCCATCACACTCAACGCGCCTCTCGAAGAGCCGGCCAATCCAAACCTGACCATGAATCCATCCAAAGCGCCGTGGTACTTCCTCGGTTTGCAGGAGATGCTGGTCTACTTCGATCCGTGGATCGCAGGTGTTGTGATGCCTTCGATCATCATGATCGGGTTGATGGCTTTTCCCTATGTCGACTCGAATCCGCTCGGCAATGGCTATTACACTTTGCGTCAACGGCGCTTTTCGCTCTGGATGTTTGGCTGGGGCTTTTTGATGTGGATCATGCTGATCTTCATCGGAACTTTCATTCGTGGGCCGGGTTGGATCTGGTTCTGGCCGGGACAGACGTGGGACCACAACGCCGTCGTCTTCGACAAGAACGTCGACCTGCACGATTTGATCGCGACAAGCCGATTGGGGAAATTGCTACACCTCGGGTTTCTCGCGACTAATCCATGGAAGTTTCTGTTTGGAATGTTTGTCGTTGGCGGCTTCTACGTGATCGGCGCGTTGTTCTTCCATTGGTTGATGACCGTCGACTTCAAGAAGATCAGGTTCCGCCGGCCATACCTTAGAAATCTGTTTCCGAAGAATGAATTCGAGCAGAAGATCTTTGCGCGCACGAGTCTGCTGCAATACCTGACGTTCCAGTTTTTCGCAGTAAGTGTGTTGTTGGCGCTGCCGGTGAAACTGATTTTGCGTTTGACGCTTACGATTAAGTACGTGTGGGTAACTCCCTGGTTCAACATTTGAGTAGCGTGGAGGAAAGATCATAGTGGCGGATTCTCCAGGACCGGGCGAATCATTAGTCAAAAAAGAAGCCGAACTACCGGCGCATGACCCAATTGTCAGTCACTCAACCAGTGGCTGGATGCTGGTTTCGGCGTTGCTGTTGACGATCTCAATCGCGTGGGCGCTCTACGATGAAGCGTTTGGTCAACGGCCCTGGAAGGGAATACAAAGAGAATTCGTCAGCCGCTACACTCGTTACCTCGACAGTATTAAATCAGAGGCGGGAAAGAGTGAAGAAGAGGTCAAACAGGATCCCGAATACCAACAACTTGACGCCGAAGCAAACGCGGCCCGCGAGGAAGTCGATCCCGAAATAAAGCAGATCAACGCCGAAGTGAAGATCGTTCAGAGCAAGCTCGACGCGATCACTGACACGTTTCAAAACCAGCGCGGCCGCCTCACCGTCATCAACTACAACGTCGAAACAACAAACGGTTCCGCAAAAGAGCGCTGGCGCCGTCGCGCGGAAGACAAGCGAAACGAGCAGGTCGCCGTTGACATACCGTCAGATGATGGCAAGTCAACTAAAACTGAAAAGCTCAACTACGCCCAGCTAGAAAAGCTCTACAACGATTTGCGCGAGGAGAAGGCAGAAAAGCTCGGTAAAAAAGCGGACTTACTGAAGAAGCCTTCGGAAATCGCAAAAAAGCGTGACGACTATCTCAAGAATCATCTGATCGGTCTTGGTCCAACGGCGATTGAGGGCCTGAAGACCAAGATGGCCAATTACGACTATTCGATCCTGGGCCATCAGATCAGTGTCAACGCTTACAGCATCGTCGATCGTTGCGAAGTCTGTCACGCAGGCATCCGCGAGCCGCTTGATTTGACGCCCGCGAGTCTCGCTCCGGATGGACCAGGCAAACAGCCTGACCGTCTCGCGCGCGCGTTCGTCAGTCATCCGAACAGAGAGATCCTGCAACTGCACAATCCGGAGAAGTTTGGTTGTTCCAGTTGTCACTGGGGCAACGGCCGCGCCACTACAAGCGAGGTCAAAGGTCATGGCCGTCATCGTTTCTGGCTGTGGCCGATGTTTGAGAAAGAGAACACCGAAGCCGGTTGTCAACAATGTCACGCGCGCGATCGCGTGACGCAAGGCGCTGAGACGTTGAACCTCGGCCGCGATCTGTTTGCGCAGCGCGGTTGCATGGGTTGTCACCGTTACGAAGGCTTCGATCGTGAGACTGACGGACTGGCTGCCGCGCGGCAGTCAATCGGTCAGCTCGACGATCAGATCACTGCCAACGAGAAACAGATTCTTGCCAACACTAAGGCCGGTGAGAATCCAAATCTGAGCGAAGACGACGTCAAAAAGCTGCTGGCCAACTCGGAGAGCCTGCGTGTTACGAATAGTCTGCTCGCTGCCCGTATCGATCAGTTGAACCTGCAAGCAAAGTACTTGATGCAGGACCAAAAGAAAGTTGGACCAAACCTCAAAGACGTGCGCGTGAAACTGCGCAAGGAATGGATACCGGTTTGGTTGGAGAACCCGCAGGCGTTTCGTCCGGGCACAAAGATGCCGACGTTCTGGCGCTTCGGACATTTGACAGAAGGGACAGTCGGTGCGCCAAAGCCTGATAAAGACGCAACCGAACAGATCCAGGCCATCGCCGCCTATCTGTGGCAGGAAGGTTTCGATTCCAAAATACCAACTCAACCGCAGGGCAACGCCGGTCACGGCAAAGAGCTTTTCGAAAGTCGTGGCTGTCTTGCCTGTCACTCCATCGGCGAAGGCGACAATAAGATCGGCGGTGACTTTGCAGCCAACCTGACGCGCGTCGGCGAGAAGGCCAACTACGATTACATCGTGCGCTGGATTCATAACCCGCGCGAACGAGTTGCGCCTTATTGTCCAAAAGAAAAACGCGATCTGACTCCCGACGATTATGCGAAGAAGGGCCTGCCGTTTGTCTTCGACACTGAGCTGCACTCGCGTTGCCCCAACGATGGCGCGGAGTTGCAGGTGCAGAACATGACGGTGATGCCAAACTTCCGTCTGCCTGAACAAGACGCGCGCGACATCGCTACTTATCTCTTCTCGCTCTCTTCGCCGCCGAGTTACGCATCAGCGGATTTTGTGAATGATCCCAATCTGAAAGAGAAGGGACGTTTACTGATCAAGCAGTATGGCTGTGCCGGTTGCCACGAAATCAAAGGCTTCGAAGATGAACAGCGCATTGGTAAAGAGTTGACTGTTGAAGGAGCAACTCCGATCGAGCGACTCGACTTTGCATTACTGACAAAGGAGGCAGAAGAAGGCGACGATCCTTTGAAGCTGCACCCTGACAATAAGGAAGAGAAGCCCTGGTACAACCACAAAGGTTTCTTCGAACATAAGATTTGGCGGCCGTCGATCTATGACGAGGGCAAAGAGAAAGATCCGAAGGATCGTCTGCGCATGCCGCAGCCGTATCTGACTCCTGAGTGGCGTACTGCGCTGACGACATTTCTGCTCGGCAGCGTCGGTGCCGAAGGGTCCAACGTCCCGAGCACGCTCTTCTATAATCCAGAGGACCAGCGACGTCAGGACATTCAAAACGGCTGGTGGGTGGTTAAGAAATACAACTGCATGGGTTGTCACCAGCTTCAGGTTGGACAACGCTCAGTGGTGATGGATCTGCCGTTCTATCAAACGCCGGAAGGTAAGGATCTGCTGCCGCCGCGACTGACGAGTGAAGGTGCACGTGTAGATCCAGCGTGGTTGTTGAAGTTCCTGCACGATCCGTCGCTGAGTGGTGAGAAGACTCCTGCGCAGACGCAGCAGATCAACGCGTTGCCGTCGCCGAGCCCGCAACCGAGTGCCTCGGCGTCGCCTCAGGCAGGAAACAATCAAACCGCAAACAATCAGACGGGTAAGTTGCTGCCGCAGCCGGGATTGGATCGTAATGGTGTGCGCCCGTATCTCAACTTCCGCATGCCGACGTTCAACTTTTCACCGAATGAGTTGCAGGTGTTGGTCCGGTTCTTTATGGCGATGTCAGGCCAGCAGGATCCGTACATCAAGGAACCGATGCAGCCGTTGACTGAGCAGGAGAAGATCGCGGCGCGACAGATGTTTACTTCGGGTACGCCGTGCTTGAAGTGTCACATCACGGGCGAGCCTGCGCACGACGCAAAAGCAATCGCGCCGAATTTCCTGCTGGCTGCCGAGCGACTCAAACCGGATTGGACGTTCCGTTGGCTTTTAGATCCGTCACAGATTAGTCCGGGAACGGCGATGCCGAGTGGACTCTTCAAACGTGAAGGCGATCGCTGGGTGGTGAATCTGGCGAACCCGCCCGCGAGCGCAAATGCTATTCAGGACGATCACGCGCGCTTGCTGGTGCGGTATATGTTCCTGATGGATGCGGACGAGCAGCGCAAGTTGCTGGCGCAGGCTCCAGCGGCGACCGCGGCGCCAACGGCAGCTACAACGCAGAATCATGCGCGTGCGAAAAAGACGCGCCGAGTTCTCAATCACGCGCGATCACCGGCCATAAAGCGTGATGAAAAGCTGAAACCCAGTCGTTTGGGTCTTTTGTGATTTGTGCTTCTTTGTGGCCGTGCTACAGTTGAAAGCGCAAGTACCTTAATTTGGAGGAACTGATCATGAATAAGCAGACAAAGGTCTGGCTTGTGTTATCGATTGCACTGTCTCTGCTGGCTTTGGGTTCGGCGTGTACGAAGAGCGGAACAAATACGCCCGCACCCGAAACGTCCAGCACTGCTGGCGCCGGCCCATACAGTGGTCCAACCGGTACGATTTCCGGAGTGGTTGCATTCAACGGCACTCCGCCTGCTCCAAAGAAGATCGATACCACGGCTGACCCGGAGTGCGGCCGCAAAAACCCGAATCTCTCGACAGACGATACGATCGTCAAAGACGGTAAGCTCGCCAACGTGTTTATCTATGTCAAGGAAGGTAGCGTTGAAGGTGGCAAGAAGATTGGCGACTACACCTGGGCAGCGCCGTCAAGCGAGGTTCAGCTCGATCAAAATGGTTGCCACTATGCGCCTCATGTGTTGGGCGTCCTGGTGAACCAAAAACTAAAAATCACTAACAGCGACAATACTACCCACAACATTCACCCGACGCCGAAACTCAATGCCGAGTGGAACCAGTCGCAAACTGCCGGCGCGCCGCCGATCGAAAAGGCCTTTACGCGTGCGGAGGTATTGATTCCAGTCAAATGCAATCAGCATCCCTGGATGAAGGCTTACATCGGTGTGATGAAGAGTCCGCTGTTCTCAGTTAGTGGCACTGATGGCGCTTACGAGATCAAAGGCGTTCCACCGGGCACTTACACTGTTGTTGCATGGAGGGAAGGTGGGGCTGCGGGAACAGAGAAGACGATGCAGGTAACTGTGCCGGCCAATGGAAGCGCGAAAGCTGACTTCGCTTTTGGTGAAGGCGCTGCGACCAGTTTGGTCAAGCCGTCACTGCAAATGATGCCGGCGATCGAGTTTCCTGTGCTGCACAACCACTGAGTTTTTTGATTGCCAATTGCCGACTGCCGATTGCCAATTTTCAAACAGAATTGGCAAAAGACAAATTGGCAATTGGCAATTGGCAATCGGCAATGAGCAAAGGCCTTAATCGTTTCGCCATTCTCGTCGCTTGCGCGACGTTTTTCTTAATTATCGCCGGTGCGTTGGTGACGAGTAACGACGCGGGACTGGCCACATCCGACTGGCCGCTTTCGAATGGACAAGTTTTTCCCAAAATGGTCGGGAACCTGTTTTGGGAACATGGTCACCGCATGGTTGCCACCACTGTTGGCATGCTGACAATCGTGCTAACCATCTACATCTTGTCGAAAGAAAAACGACAGTGGGTTAGACGCCTCGGCATTTTCGCGTTATTGGCAGTGATCGCGCAGGGACTGCTCGGCGGTTTGACTGTAAAACTGATGCTGCCGCTCGCGGTCTCATCCGCACATGCCACGCTCGCGCAACTCTTCTTCTGCACGACTGTGAGCCTGGCGGTTTTTACTTCGAGAAGTTGGATCGAGGCGCGGCCACTACCGGAAGAGAAGGGAAATCTGCCGCTTCGGTATCTCTGTGCGGCTGCGCTGGTGACGATATTTTTACAATTGATTCTCGGAGCGACGCTGCGCCATTCCGCGACATGGGACAAGCCGCTACCAACGGAGTTGATTCTCGCTCACGTCGGTGGAGCATTTGCGGTAACGTTCACGTTAGGTGGCGCGGCGGTTTCCGTTTTGAGGCGGCACAAAGGCGAGAGTTTTCTCACGCGACCAGCAATGATCGCGTTAGGTTTACTGGTGGTCCAATTGTTTCTCGGTCTGGCGGCGTATTTGACGCGTGCCGCTTCGCCGAAGGATCCGCAGCCGCTGAACCCGATGATCTCAATCACGGTGGCGCACGTGGCGTGCGGTGCTTTGGTCTTTGCGACCACGATCGTTTTGACGTTGAGGACGTTTCGAGTTCTGCCAGCATCCGCAACTGATGCACGCATGAGCCACGGATTAACACCGATTAAGACGGATAGCTACTGAATGGAAGAGTTTGCAATCGATCTACGCGGTCCGGCGGTTGACGTTATCGAACGTCTGTCGTTCCGTGAAAGAGTCGCAGCCTACGCGGAGCTGACCAAGCCACGCATCACATTTCTGATCGTGCTGACGTCAGCCGCGGGATTTGCGCTGGCTTCTTCAGGTTCAATCGATTATCTGGGACTGCTGCGTTCTCTGCTCGGAATCGGTCTGCTGTCGTCAGGCATTGCAACTCTCAATCAATACGCAGAGCGCGATCTCGACGGCTTGATGCGGCGCACCGCGAGCCGGCCGCTGCCCGCAGGCAAACTCGCGCCGTGGGAAGCACTCGCTTTTGGCGCAGGCATGACCGTGCTGGCTGAGGTTTACTTGCTGGTCCTGGTAAATCCGTTGAGTGCTTTGCTCGGTCTGACTGTAATCGCCGGTTATCTTTTCGCCTACACGCCACTTAAAACACGCACGACGTTGTCGACATTCGTCGGCGCGTTTCCTGGCGCTGTGCCGCCGTTGATCGGCTGGACGGCGGCGCGCGGTTCGATCAGTCTCGAAGGTTGGATACTTTTTGCGATCCTGTTTCTGTGGCAGTTTCCGCACTTTCTCGCGATCGCCTGGATGTATCGCGAAGACTACAGTCGTGCGGGCATTCTGATGTTGCCGGTCGTCGAACCGGACGGCCGAGTCACCGCGCAGCAGATCGTGGTCTACACGCTTATGCTGTTGCCCGTCAGTTTGCTGCCCACGCTGATGGGTATGTCAGGAAAGATTTACTTCGTAGGAGCCATCGTGCTCGGACTGCTGTTTCTCTACAGCAGTCTTTGTGCGGCATTCTCAAAATCGCGGCAACAGGCGCGTCGTCTGCTGCTGGCGTCAGTACTCTACTTGCCGCTTCTGTTTATCTTGATGGTTTTGGATAGGTAAGAGCGCACCACAACAATCAAAAGGAGATGTAACCGATGGGACGAGTTCTTGCGGTTATTATCTGGATCATAACGCTGCTGTCAGTGCTGCTGTTCGTCAGCGGGAAGTGGTGGTTTCCAGCCGCTATTTCCGAACACGCTCCAGCCTTCGATCGCCAGTTCATGATCACCATACTGGTCGTCGGTCTTTCTTTCACCGCCGCCCAGATCGGTCTCGGCTGGATGGTTTGGAAATATCGCGATACGGGCAAGAGCAACGATCGCGCGATCTACACGCACGGGAGTAATCGTCTGGAAGTGGTGTGGACCGTGGTTACGGCCGTCATCTTTATCACGCTGGCGGTGATGGGCCAGAGCGTTTGGGCGTCGTTGCGTTTACACGACGCGCCGCCAGGCTCGTACACGGTTGAAGCGGTTGCGCAACAGTTTCAGTGGAACTTCCATTATCCCGGCAAGGACAACAAATTCGGCCGCACCGATCCGAAGCTGATTGACGACAGCGCGCTGAACTTCGTCGGTCTTGATTCGTCGGATCCGGCTGCGGCTGACGATTCGGTGACGAGCGCGCTCGCCATTCCAGTGAATCGACCGGTTGAATTGCGCTTGCGTTCGAAAGACGTGATTCACAACTTCTGGGTGCCGCAGTTGCGCTTCAAACAGGACCTTGTACCTGGCATGGAGATCAAGGTCCACTTCACGGCGAATAGAGTGGGAAAGTACGAGTTGGCTTGTGCGGAGTTGTGCGGACAGCTTCACTTCAAGATGAAGAGCTACATGCTGGTCCTGCCGGAAGAAGAGATCCAGGCGCTGCACGCGCTATCCCAGGAGCAGTTCCAGGCAAAGATGGCTGAGCTGTTGGCAAAGTATCCGTTACCGACTTATTAGTGATTTGAAAGTGTCTCTCTGTGCCTCTGTGTCTCTGTGGTGTAATCCACAATCATAGAAGACGAACCACAGAGGCACAGAGACACAGAGATTACATCGAGAAACGACGAGGAGACGACATAGATGTCAGTTGAGCATCACGAGGGCGTGCACCGGCACCCGGCGCCGACGAGCTTCATACGTAAGTACATCTTCAGTGTTGACCACAAGGTCATCGGCATTCAGTACATACTCCTGGCACTGACGGCTGTGCTGGTCGGTATGATCATGTCGCTGCTCATGCGACTCAACTTGTCGTGGCCGGGAACGAGTTGGCCCATTCTCGAGACGCTGTTTCCGACCGGTGCGCCGGGCGGCATCATGACGCCGGAGTTTTACCTGTCACTCGTCACAATGCACGGCACGATCATGGTCTTCTTCGTGCTCACCACCGCGCCCCAAGGCGGCTTTGGTAATTACTTCCTCCCGATTCAAATCGGTGCGGAAGACATGGCGTTTCCGGTGCTGAACATGTTGTCGTTTTGGGTCACGCTCGTGGGCTTCATGGTGATCCTCCTCGCCATCTTCGTCGAAGGCAATCAGACAATCGGCCAGTGGTTTTCTGCGCTTGGACCATCATTCGCCGGCGGCAGCGGTACGGTTGGACCAATTGGCGGCTGGACCGGTTACGCGCCACTCAGCGCACTCGGCAAGATCGCCGGACCAGGTCAGGGCGCGGGCATGAACCTGTGGGTGATCAGCATCGCGATCTTTTGTATTGGCTCACTGTTGGGTGCGTTGAACTTTATTACCACACTGCTGAACATGCGCACGAGAGGCATGTCGCTGATGCGCATGCCGCTCACTTGCTGGGCCTGGTTCACTACCGCGGTGCTCGCGCTGCTCTCGTTTCCGGTGCTCCTTGGCGGCGGAATTCTGCTGCTGCTCGATCGAATTGCCGGCACGAGCTTCTTTATTCCAAGCGGTTTATACGTCAGCGGACTTCTTTCCGGCAGTAACCCGAACTTTCCATTGCACACGGGGGGTTCGCCAATTCTCTGGCAACACCTGTTCTGGTTCTTCGGCCATCCCGAAGTCTACATCGCGATTCTTCCCGGCATGGGAGCGACGTCGCACATTCTCGCAACCTTCGCACGCAAGCCTGTCTTTGGTTATCGCGCAATGGTGTTTGCGATCTTTGCGATTGGACTACTCGGATTTTTCGTATGGGGCCACCACATGTTCATCAGCGGCATGAGCCCATACTCGGCGATCGCGTTCTCAGTCCTGACGCTTTCGATCGGCGTACCGTCAGCAGTGAAGACATTTAACTGGCTCGGCACGTTGTGGGGCGCGAGAATTCGCTTCACGACGGCGATGCTGTTTGCGCTGGGCTTCGTTTCACTGTTCGTGTCGGGCGGTATCACCGGCCTGGTGCTCGGACAAAGCTCGCTGGACCTG
>DATFHH010000086.1:0-4065 GCA_035248565.1 Pyrinomonadaceae bacterium
TTGACGAATGGAAAGATAAACCTGGCCCAGGCTGAAGCGATTCGAGATCTGATCGCGGCGCAAACTGACGCCGCAGTGAAACAGGCATCGCGTCAGTTGAATGGCGAGTTGTCCAATGCGCTTGGTCCATTGAAAGAGAAGCTCGTCGAAGTCATCGTTTTGCTGGAGTCGGCGTTGGAGTTTGTTGAAGACGACATTCCGGCGCCGCGCTTGAATGAAATCGAAAATGAGCTGGCGAGCGTGAGTGCTGGAGTCAAAAAACTAAGCGATAGCTACAGTGCTGGACGCCTTCTAACTGAGGGTGCGAAGGTCGCGATCACCGGCCTGCCGAACGTCGGTAAGTCCAGTCTCTTCAATGGTTTAATCGAGCGTGAGAGAGCCATCGTAACCGACATTCCCGGCACAACGCGAGACACGCTGTCGGAGGCGATCGATCTCGAAGGCATTCCAGTAATTCTCACTGACACCGCCGGTTTGCGTGAGACGACTGATGGAATTGAGACGTTGGGAATCGAACGAACGTGGCGGGCCATGGGCGATTCTGATCTGGTGCTGGTTGTGCTTGACGGAGCTACTGAAGTTGGACCAGCAGATCGAGAGTTGATAAATCAAACTACCGGCGCGCGCAGGCTGGTGCTGAGAAACAAAAGTGACCTTCCGAACTTCGATGCTTCACCGTGTTGTGTTGACGGTGTGCCTGCGATTAATGTATCAGCCAAAACCGGCGAGGGGCTCTCGGATTTGCGTGCTGCCATTCTAGCGAGTCTGAATAATTCCGGAATGGAAGATGGCGGTCTACTAATTACGAATGCGCGGCACCATGATCTTTTGTGCAGTACGCAACGTGAAGTTGAAGCAGCGCGCGCGATTTTGCGTGAACGGCACAGCGAAGAGCTCGTACTGGTTCCATTGCATAATGCGCTGAGATTTCTCGGGCAGATCACTGGAGAGACAACGACAGAAGATATACTGTCGGAAATCTTTGCCACGTTTTGTATTGGGAAGTAGTGATGTCGTTTGATGAAGCCTTCGATGTAATCGTGATCGGCGCCGGCCATGCTGGTTGTGAGGCCGCGTCGGCCGCCGCTCGTCTGGGTGCCGAAACAGGCCTGATTACGCTCAACCTGGATCTGGTCGGGCAGATGTCGTGTAATCCGGCGATTGGTGGAATCGCCAAAGGACATCTGGTGCGAGAGATCGATGCGCTGGGCGGAATCATGGGTCGAGTCATCGACCGAACCGGAATCCAGTTTCGACTCCTTAACCGTTCCCGTGGTCCAGCAGTGCAGTCTCCGCGCGCGCAGGCTGATCGCCTGCGCTATCGCAGCGAGATGCGACGAACGCTCGAAGCGACATCGAATCTTCATCTGCGACAAGGGAAAGTCGTTGACTTCGTGCTCCAGCACGGAAGGTTGGCGGGAGTTGTGTTGGAGGATGGTCGTCGTTTTGGCGCGCAGGCTGTAGTTGTGGCAACCGGTACGTTTCTCAACGGACTGATCCACACAGGAAGGCGAACTTACTCGGGCGGGCGTGCGGGTGAGCCCGCAGCGATTGAATTGTCAGGAGCTCTAAAGCGGCTGGGATTTCCAGTGGGCCGCTTGAAAACTGGAACGCCTCCGCGGCTTGATGGTAGAACGATTGACTGGAGCGCATTTGAGCCGCAGCCGGGAGATCGAGTGCCGGTC
This sequence comes from Pyrinomonadaceae bacterium, assembly GCA_035248565.1. Lineage (GTDB taxonomy): Bacteria > Acidobacteriota > Blastocatellia > Pyrinomonadales > Pyrinomonadaceae > PSRF01. The sequence continues at coordinate 1,686 of DATFHH010000086.1, forward strand.
CCATTTTCCTTTTCGACAGATAGTCTCGATCAGCAACAGATCAACTGTTATGTCGGCTACACGAACAATCGTGTACACGACGCGATTCGTGAGAACCTCGCCGAGTCGCCGCTTTATTCGGGAAAAATCAAAGGTGTCGGTCCGCGCTACTGTCCGTCCATCGAAGACAAAGTAGTCAAGTTTTCAGATAAGTCTCGCCATCAGCTCTTTCTTGAGCCGGAGGGACACGACACGAACGAAGTCTATTTAAATGGGTTTTCGACCTCGCTGCCGGCCGAGATGCAACAGGACCTCGTGAGAATGATTCCGGGGCTCGAAGAGGTAAAGATCATTCGTCCGGGTTACGCAATTGAATATGACTTCGTCGACCCGCGCGAGTTAGGACCAGATCTTCAGACGAGTCGCGTTCCGGGTCTATTCCATGCGGGACAGATCAACGGAACCACCGGTTATGAAGAGGCCGCTTGTCAGGGTCTTTTAGCTGGCATCAACGCGGCGCTTTACACACAGAAACGAGAGTCTTTGCGACTGCGGCGTGAAGAGTCGTACATCGGAGTGCTCGTCGAAGACTTGATCAAACAGGGCGTCGACGAACCATACCGGATTTTCACGTCGCGCGCTGAATACCGCTTGGCGCTCCGGTACGACAACGCAGATGAGCGGCTAGAACGTTACGGCAGGGAGCTCCGTCTTGTCGGCGACGCGGATTGGGAAAGATTCAATTCGCGTCAAGCTCGCTTGGCAAAACTGCGGACGGCACTGGACAACGTTCGTTTGCGACGCTCAGATGCACAACATGCCGCTGTTTCAGCGTTGCTCGGCGCGGATTTGGGTGACTCAATTTCGCTGGGGCAGTTGGCAAAACGGCCGAAAGTCACCGCTGACCTGATCATGTCGCTGTTGCCAGCAGAGCTCAAACCAGTGACCGAATCGGATCTCAATTCAGTTCTGGCCGACTCGCTCTACGCCGGATATCTCGACTCACACAAGGCGACCATCGCCAGACTTTACCAGCACGACACGCTGAAAATTCCGCAACAAATGGCCTTCCGAGAGATCAGTGGGCTTTCAAACGAAGTAGTTGAAAGACTCGATCGCGCTCAGCCGCTGACTTTTGGTGAGGCGCGCCGGCTGCCCGGTCTCACTCCCGGCGCGCTTTCGACCCTTCTCGTCTATCTCTCTGCGCAGCAAAAGACTGTCTAGGCCAAAAGAAATAACAAAATGGGACACGTGAAACATCTCATCTGTGGCTGATTTCGCGCATAGTGTGTTAGTTTACGCGCGAAGATGAAGTCGATAGCGGTCGCAAACCAAAAGGGCGGAGTTGGCAAGACCACGACCGCGGTTAACCTCGCCGCCATTATCGCCAGCTGGGGACATCGCGTATTGCTGGTCGACACAGACCCGCAGGGGAATGCGACGTCCGGTATTGGCATTCAGCGTGGCACCTTTCGCAAGACGCTTTATCACAGCCTGGTTCTCGACGAGCCTCTTTCCGCGGTTATTCTGCCAACGTCTGTCGCCTCGCTTGATATTGTTCCGGCCAGCAAAGATCTCGCCGGCGCAGAGATCGAATTGGTGGACGTGGATCAGCGAGAGTTTCGTTTGAAACGTGCTCTCGCAAGCGTCGAAGCAAACTACGACTACATCATTATTGACTGCCCGCCGTCGCTCGGGTTGTTGACGTTGAATGCTCTCACGACTGCGAAGTCACTGCTGGTGCCGATTCAGTGTGAGTACTACGCTCTCGAAGGTGTTACCGAGCTTTTCGACACGCTCGCGCGAATCAGGCGGCTTCATAATCCAGGGTTGATGATCGAAGGCCTGCTTCTCACGATGTACGACGAGAGGACCAACCTATCCGCCGCAGTTGCGGCAGATCTGCGCGACTTCTATGGCTTGCAGGTTTTTCAGGTCGTCATTCCCAGGAATGTCAAGCTCGCCGAGGCGCCAAGCTACGGCAAACCGATAATCAGTTACGACCCAAACTCCAAGGGGGCGGAAGCATACTCACAATTAGCCAAGGAGATTGTCTATGAATCGAAAAGCGCTGGGGCGCGGCCTGGGAGCTCTGCTGTCGTCTGATCGCACTATCGATCTCGCGCCGGAGCCGTCCGAAGTTGATCTGGATTCGATCGTGCCCGGCCCGATGCAGCCTAGGACCAGCTTCGATGAGGCGAGTTTGCAGAGCTTGGCTGATTCGATTCGCGCGCACGGGATTGTCCAGCCGCTCCTTGTCCGTCGCCGCGGAGATGGTTATGAGTTGGTTGCCGGCGAGCGACGTTGGCGAGCCGCAAAACTGGCGGGGCTTTCACGTGTCCCGGTTGTAATCAAAGACGTTCCGGATGAGAGCCTCCTTGAGATCGCGCTCATCGAAAAT
>DATFHH010000087.1:0-40841 GCA_035248565.1 Pyrinomonadaceae bacterium
CATCGACGGATAATCTTTGGCGCGCAGGTAAGCATCGGTGATCAGCAGCTCCATGCGATAACGATCCTCGGGATTCTGCGGTTGATGACGCGAGTAAGCTTCAACCGCAGAGACTGCTTCCGGGATCAACTGCTTCGAAATCGCATAAAGCACGACGACGTTTCGGGCTGCTTGCGCCTTCTGGCCGTCCGGATCGTCCTTCAACAAAAGACGCATCGTCGAAAGCGCTGCGTCCCCATTGCCGGCGAGATGATGAAGCATGCCGAGGTAGTAGAGATCGTCGTCGCTTAAATGAGAGCGGGCGTGGAGGGTTGCGGCGTTTCGAGTTGCCAGCGCCTTCTGCTCGTTCTTCGTTTGTGCTTCGAGCCTCGGATCGTAAGGAAGTTTCTGCTTGTTGAACTCCTGATACTTTCGCCCGAGGTATCCGTTTGCGTCTTCAAACAGCTCCTGCGCCGAACGCTTCACCTGCGCAAAGGCAGAGCTTGCCAGGATCAACACTAAGAAGATTGCCAACGAATTCATCTTAAAGCCATCGACAGATTACGCACATTTTACGAATGAACCTGTGTAATCTGAGTAATCTGTGGATAAGAAATGATCGCCTCAGAAATCAGCTCACCGGTCAGCGGCGCGAGTAAGATTCCGTTTCGGTAATGCCCCGTTGCATAAAACAGCCCATCAATTTCATCACACGGCCCCACCACAGGCAAACCGCCAGCGGCGCGCGGCCGCAAACCAGCCCAGGTATCGAGGATCGGCAGTTGCGAAATCCGGCGCGAGATCTCTTGCGCGTTTTGCAAAATCGAGCTGATTCCGCCCGCTGTGACGCACTTCGCAAACCCGGTCCGTTCACTCGTCGAACCCGCCAGCAATCGTCCATCCTGACGCGGAACAATATAACCGCGCGGACTGTAGATCACGTGACGCGTCAACTGCGGCTTCGCCTCGAGACACACCATCTGCCCGCGAATCGGTTCAACCGCGGGAATCGGAACTTTCGACTTGATAAAACTGGACCACGTTCCAGCGGCAACAACCGCAGCCGCGCAACTAATCGGGCCGCGACTCGTCTGCACGCCCGTTAGACGCTCGCCCTCAATAATCAATGACTCGCCACTTGTTTCTGTCAAAACAGTAACACCGAGTTTGCTTACGCTATTGGCCAACGCAGTGAGTAGCCGACGATTCTCGACTTGAACATCTTTGGGAAACAGTAACGCAGCGCGCGTGGAGTCGGAAATGCAAGGTTCTAATTCGCGTGCTGCCGCGGCGGTGAGCAGTTCAACTTGCAAACCTGCACGCGACTGCCACTCATAACGCTTTTGCACTTCTTCTTCGTCGTCTTCGGTTAGAGCGAGATACAGAGTGCCCGTCGTGTCGAGCTCGATATCGATTCCTGTTTCTTCCCGCAGTGCGGCCGCAAAGGCTGAATACAACTCGCGACTACGACACGCAAGTGAGAAAAACTCGTCCTGAGTATCTGCCTCAGCCTGTGGCGCCAGCATGCCGGCAGCAGCAAAAGAGGCTTCCGTGCCGAGCCTTCCGCGCTCTACTAAACAAACGTCGCGCACACCACGCAACGCAAGCGCGCGTGCGATTGTCAAACCAATCACGCCACCACCAATGATGACGACTTGAGCACTTCCGTTCATGGACCTCATTCGATACTATCGTCGAACAATGCATGCTATCACACTGATTCCCGGCGACGGGATTGGCCCCGAAGTAGCTTCCAACGTTGTCCGAATCATCGAAGCCTCAGGCGTCGATATTCAATGGGAAACACATTACGCGGGCGCGCAGGCGCTTGAAAAATTTGGCGAGACGCTGCCGCAGGAATTGCTCGATTCGATCAAGCGCAACAAGGTTGCGCTCAAGGGTCCGATCACGACGCCGGTAGGCAAAGGGTTCACGTCAGTCAACGTCGGGCTGCGCAAGACGTTGGATCTCTACGCGAACCTTCGTCCAGTGCGCGCGCTGCCGAATGTGCCGTGTCGTTATCCCGAACTGGATCTGATCGTCGTGCGGGAAAACACGGAGGATTTGTATTCGGGTTTGGAACATGTCGTGGTGCCCGGTGTCGTCGAGAGTTTAAAGATCATCACTGAGAAGGCTTCGACGCGTATCGCGCGGTTTGCGTTTGAACACGCCAAGCGAGAGTCACGCAAAAAGGTGACGGCTGTTCACAAAGCTAACATCATGAAACTCTCGGATGGATTATTTCTAGACTGCTTCCGTCGCGTCAGCGCTGACTATCCCGAGATCACTGCCGACGACAAGATCGTTGACAACGCGTGCATGCAACTGGTCATGCGGCCGGAACAGTTTGACGTGATGCTGCTCGAAAATCTTTACGGCGACATCGTTTCGGATCTTTCTGCGGGTCTTGTTGGTGGCTTAGGGCTGGTGCCTGGCGCGAATATTGGTGAGAAGGGCGCGGTGTTTGAAGCGGTGCATGGCTCGGCTCCGGATATTGCCGGACAGGGTATCGCGAACCCGACTGCGCTGCTTCAATCAGGGATACTCATGTTGCGTTACATCGGCGAACGCGAGGCCGCGGATCGGATTGAGAAGGCGATGCTGGCAGTGTTTGAAGAGGGAAAAGTACGCACGAGAGATATTGGTGGTACGGCGAAGACCGCAGAGTTCGCAGACGCGATTATTCAAAAGATGGTTTAGCCGCGGATAACGCGGATGATGACGCGGATCAGCTCATTAATACCTCAATCTCCTCAGCTTGTTTTGGAACTTTATTTGTTAGCACCCGTGGTCCATTGTTGGTGCAGAGCACATCGTCCTCAATGCGCACACCAATGCCGAGATACTTCTCCGGCACGTCTTTAGTATCCGGCGCAATATAGATACCCGGCTCAACTGTCATCACCACACCGGGTTCGAGCGCGCGCGATTCCTGTCCGAAGTAATAGCGGCCGACGTCGTGCACGTCGATGCCAAGCATGTGGCCGAGACCGTGCATGTAAAACTGTTCGTACTTCTTCTCCTTGATCAGTTCCTCCGGTTTGCCCTTTAACAACCCGAGCTCGACCATTCCTTCAGTCAAAACTTCGATCGAGTGTTCTTTCAGTTGATCGTGCGTAACACCGGACCGCACCATCTCTACGCACGACATCTGGGCCTTCAACACGAGGTCGTAAATCTCGCGCTGCGCTTTCGAAAAATGTCCGTTGATGGGAAACGTGCGCGTGATATCAGACGCGTAGCCTTTGTACTCAGCGCCTGCATCAACCAACAACAGCTCGCCGTCGCGAAGCTGACCGTCATTGTTGATGTAATGCAATACAGTCGCGTTTGGACCAGCGCCGACAATCGACGTGTACGCCGGTCCGGCAGCACCTCGTCGCCGAAAAACTTGTTCAATTAGTGCTTCGATCTCGTATTCCTGCATACCCGGCCGTGCGGTTTTCATCGCGGCGACGTGAGCTTCAGCAGCGATGTCGGCGGCAGTTTGCATGAGCTCGATCTCGTCAGGCCTCTTCAACACACGAAGCTCGTGAATGATCGTCGCGGGATCGATGATCGTCTGCGGCGGATGAATCGGTTTGCGGTTGATTGAACGCATGCGCGAGATCTCTTTGACAATGGTGTCGTCGAGATGGCGATGCGCGCCGAGCCGGTAATACAACACTTCAGCACCGTCGAGGTACTCGGAAAGTTTTCCATTAAACTCCTCAATCGGAAACGCTTCGCCCGCGCCAAACTCCCTCTTCGCCCCTTCCACCCCTGCGCGACGACCATCCCAAATCTCTCGTTCAGGATCTCGCGGCCGCACGAAAAGTATGTATTTCGGATCGGCGTCCGACCGAATGACCGCCACCGCGTCCGGCTCCTCGAAGCCGGTTAGATAGAAGAAGTCGGAGTCCTGGCGAAAACGATAATGAGTGTCGTTGGAACGAGTGGTGTCGTGTGCGCCCGGAATAATAGCCACCGATTTCGGGGCCATGCGTCGCATAAACTCTTCCAGTTGCGGTCTAATCATCAAAACTTCTCCTCGTGCTTTTTTGTGGCTAGATTGTACCTGACTGTCGAGTGGATGGATAATCGCGCAATGGCCACGCACGAGATCATCTCCTACGATCCATCGACCGGCGAAGAGATCGGTCGTGCGCAGTCAATGAGTGCCGCTGACGTTTCCGACGCAGTCGCGAGAGCACGCGCAGCGCAACCCGCGTGGGCTGCTCTTTCATACCGACAACGTGCTCGCTTCATTTTGCGCGCGCGTGAGATTGTGCTCGATCGACTCGACGAGATCGCGACGCTCATCTCGCGCGAGACCGGCAAACCCGTTACCGAAGCAATCTCGATGGAGATCGTCCCCACCCTCGATCTCATGCATTACTTTGCTGAGAACACAAAGCGACTGTTGGACCATCGCTCGATCGATCTTGGCCAGTACAATCTCATGGGCCGCTCGTCATACGTCGTCTACAAACCACTCGGTGTGGTGGGAATCATTTCACCGTGGAATTTTCCCTGGGCCACGCCAGTGGATGAAGTGGTCATGGCTTTGATGGCCGGTAATGCGGTCGTCGTAAAACCAAGTGAATTCACTCCACTGACCGGCTTGAAGATCGCTGACGTCTTCAAACAAGCTGAACTTTCGGATGGCTTGGTCGAAATCGTGACCGGCGATGGCGCTACAGGCGCCGCTTTGGTCGAAGGCGGCGTCAACAAGCTCATGTTCACTGGCAGTGTAAACACCGGTAAGCGCGTCGCCGAAGCTGCGGCTAAACATCTGACGCCAGTCGTGCTCGAACTCGGCGGCAAAGATCCGATGATCGTGCTCGAAGACGCGAATCTCGCAAACGCCGCAAGAGCAGCGGTGTGGGGAGCGTTCTGCAACTCCGGACAAGCCTGCGCGTCGATTGAGCGTTGCTACGTGCATGAGTCAATCGCAGAGCAGTTTGTCGAGCTCGTCGTTAAGGAGACTCGTTCGCTCAAACAGGACAAAGCGTCTAACGACGGTGTGGACATCGGTGCGATGACGAACGAGCGACAGTTGCAAATCGTCGAGAATCACATCAGCGATGCAGTTGAACTCGGCGCGCAGGTTCGTACCGGCGGTCATCGCCTCAACCACTCGCACGGTTGGTTTCATCAACCAACCGTTGTCACTGGCGTCGATCACGCGATGAAGTTGATGCGCGAAGAGACTTTCGGTCCGGTGTTGCCGATCATGACGTTCAAAACTGACGAAGAAGCGGTTCGATTAGCCAACGACAGCAGTTATGGCCTTACTGCCAGCGTCTTCACATGCGACATCGCTCGCGGGCGGCGGCTTGCCGAACAAATCGACGCTGGAACAGTGATGGTCAACGAAGTGGTTTACACCCACGCTGTTGCCCAGACGCCGTGGGGCGGCGTCAAGCAGAGTGGCTACGGCCGGACGCACGGCCGCCTCGGACTTCTCGAGATGGTCGCGCCCCAGCATATTCACGTCAACGCAATGCCCGCGGTACCTGACGTTTGGTGGTTTCCTTACACAAAGCAAGCTGGAACGCTTTTTCGCAGCTTCGCCCGCCGCTTTACGACGGGGTCTGTACTCAATTCCTCGTTACTTTTGCCCAAAATCGTCCACAGATTACGCAGATTAATGAGAAGTTCAGATAATCGATGAAATCTGTGGAGAAGTCTGCTATACTGCGCGCCCTCCCAACTACTACTACCATTCGTACTCACATAGCCCTGTGTTCTGGAGGATTTCTGTGAAAAAGATTTACGCCTTACTGACGATGTTGATCCTCTGCCTGGTCAGCTTCATGCCTCTGGGTGTCAAAGCTCAAAGCGACGTGGCGCTGCAACATCGAGCCGAGATCAGCTACGCAATTCACTACGACAAAACACCTAAACCTCTGCGCGAAATGTTTGACACCGGCCAACAGCCAGAGCGCGCTCGGGGTGGACGAGATTTCGAGCCGGGCAAACCCCAATCCGTCGGAAACACTAATCGAACCTTCATCGATCCTTTAGCTGACAAGAGCGTCGGCTTGCCGTCAGCTCTCGCTGAGATTAAAGCGGCCACAGGCGGCACGCCCGTCGATCCAAGTTTCCGCGTAGCGCCGCCGGATACAACCGGCGACGTCGGACCGAATCACTATGTGCAATGGGTCAACCTGCGTTATGCCGTCTACACCTTGACCAGAGACGCTAACAACCAAATCACTGCCTTTAACCTGGTACCTGGATTTCCCAAAAACGGGAACACTATTTGGAGTGGTTTCGGCGGTCGCTGCCAGTCAGACAACGACGGCGATCCGATCGTTCAATACGATCAGTTGGCCGATCGTTGGATATTGACGCAGTTTGCTGTCTCCGCCACACCTTACACGCAATGCGTGGCCGTATCGACTAGTCCGGACCCAACCGGAACGTTTTTCCGCTACGCGTTCTCGTACAGCCGAAGTTTTAACGATTATCCGAAACTGGGCGTTTGGCCTGACGCCTATTACATCACTTACAACATGTTCCGCAATGGCGCCAGCTTCACTGGTAATCAGGTTTGCGCTTTGGAACGCGCTCAGATGCTGGTTGGCGGCGCAGCGCGCCAGGCCTGCGCAAGCACGAGCACCAGTCATCATAGTCTCGAACCTGCTGATCTGGAAGGAATCGTACCTCCGCCGCCAGGCGAGCCAAACTTGCTCTTAAGTGTGACAAGCACGGCGGTCAACTTCTGGAGGTTTGCGGTCAATTGGGTCACGGGTACCGGAACGTTGACCGGGCCGACTGCCGTTAGTGGAGTTGCTGCATTCAGCAGAGCTTGCGGTGGTGGCGTCTGCATTCCACAACCCGGAACTACTACCCAACTGGACTCCCTGGCGGATCGACTGATGTTCCGCTTGAGCTATCGCAACTTCGGCGATCACGAGTCGATGGTGATTAATCATTCAGTCACCAGCGGCTCCGGCGTCGGAGTGCGGTGGTATGAGTTAAGAAATGCCACCGGGCAGACTCTTGGCTCGGCTCCGCCGGTTCTCTTCCAGCAAGGCACCTTCGCTCCAACCAACGATTTTCGTTGGATGGGCAGCGCTGCGATGGACAAGACGGGTGGTATAGCCATTGGTTACAACATCTCCAACGCAAGCTCGATCGTCCCGAGCATTCGCTATGCCTATCGTGGGCCGACTGATCCGTTAGGAACTCTCGGCAATGAAACGACGGTCCTCGCCGGCAGCGGATCGCAGACGGGAAACCTGCAACGCTGGGGTGACTACAGCACGATCAGCGTAGATCCGGTGGATGGATGCACTATGGTCTTCACGTCGCAGTATCAGCCGGCAAACGGCAGCTTCAACTGGAATACGTGGATCCATAGTTTCAAGCTATCCACTTGTAACTAGATTGATCTATTAGAGCCATCCACAGATTGCGCAGATTTCTGCGTAATCTGTGGATGGTTTTTACTTTTTCAGGGAATCACCTTAGTATCCCCCCTCGTGTCCTTCTGGAAGAACTACATGTACCAGCGCGAGCGCTGGTATCACCAACTAGACAACAATCGCCTGGTGCGGCCCTTTGATTGGGGTTTGTCATACATTCTCGACCACGTCAACGGCGACGATCCGCGCGATCTGTTCCGCGACCACACCGCGCGTGTAATGCAGGCCAGCGAAGAGTTCTACGCTTTGCCGCCAGTCAACGATTATCGCCTCGAAGGCGATCAACTCACCTGGACCAGCGCCATCCAAACGCCTTCAGTCGAAAACAACACGGCTCGCGCACGCTTCTTTCCCGCAAAAAGCAAAAACGGCAAACTACCGCGCAATGCTGTGGTCGTGTTGCCGCAGTGGAATGCACAACCGCAAAGTCACGTTGAAGCTTGTCGCATCTTCAATATGATCGGCATGTCAGCCCTGCGGCTCACACTGCCGTATCATCAGCAACGGAAGCCTGCCGACCTCGAACGCGCCGATCATCTCGTGTGCACAAACATCGGACGTACTATTCAGTCGATGCGACAAGCGGTGCTGGATACTCGTGCCGCAGTGCGATGGTTAAAAGAGGAAGGCTACGAACGTGTCGGAATTCTCGGCACCAGCGTCGGATCGTGTATCGCATTTCTAACGTTTGCACACGAGCCGAATCTCGATGCGGGGACTTTTAATCACGTTTCAGGTTACGTTGCGGACGTGGTGTGGCATGGACTCTCGACCGCGCACGTGCGCGCTGGTTTTGCAGATCACGTAACGTTGGAAGAGTTGCGCAGTTACTGGCTGCCAATCAGTCCGCTGCCGTTTATGCCGCGCGTTGCGCGCATGGGCCGCATGGGCTTCCGCCCGATACGTTTCATCGTTGCCTGCTACGATTTAACTTTCCCGCTCGACCTCTCGCACGAAGCGATCGCAGAAGCTCGCCGGCACAACTTGCCGCTCGACGTGGTTTGGCTTCCGTGCGGCCATTACACGACTGCTGAGCTGCCGTGGAAAGCGATCGACGCCTGGAAGATCGCCACGTTTTTCAGGCGGATCTTTAAATAGGTCCTATTGGTCCTATAGGATCTATATCAATCATTTTGCCAACGGAAACACCGGCTCAATATCCACCGGCACATCTTTCAGCCTATCCAGCGCCTGCTGCATTGGCGGCCTGATCACCGCAAACTTGTCCAGAATCGCTTTGGCCTTCTCGTAAGATCCTTCCGCCTCGAGCGTCAGCAAATCGCGCGTCAGCTTCGTCACACCTTCTTTGATCTTCGAATGATCGACGCTGAACGTCCCTCTCGCTTCGTCGAACTTGATCGCGCCCTCATCCGTCAAGTAGTTAAACTGCATCGCAACGCCACGCCCATGCGCTTCGGTAATTCCAAACCGCACCGAGCGAAACATACTGGCGAGATAAGTCGTGTAAAGCGTCCGCTCCATGCTTTTCTCGATGATTCCGTGATCGATCATGTACTGCAGCGCCCACAGTCCCGTCATGTCCGCCTTTGCTTCTTCAATCGCTGAATAGAGCTCCTTCAACTGCTTGCGCACCGTTGTTTCCTGGCCGTCGACGGTGATGTTGTGTGGTCCAAGTCCGTGCATCAACTCGTGACAAAGTATGTGTGTGAAGAATGAGTCGAAAGCGAGTGCAGACTGCTCCGCTGGATCGAGGACCACTCGCGAGATCGGAATCAATGTCTTATTAAACTTCGCGTCTTGCACGTTTTTCAGCATAACGCGTTTCGAACCCTTCTCCTTGACCACGCGCTCATCGTTCGGAAGATTGAAGGCCGCGGTTTGCACGCCACTGTTTCCCTCACCCGACCCGAAGACTTCGTTCACTACTCGAATCGGGGACGCAGCGCCGAGTTTTGGATTGCGATAACGCGGTTCAATCGGCAGATTGTTCTCGAGCTCCTGCAAATGACCGCTAAACTTCGTGAGCTTCGCGGTCTCAGCATCATCACGCAGCGTTACGTAAGCTTCAAAAGCAGCTTTGTAACTGAACAACTCGTCTTCGTATGTCTCGTATGGTCCAATTGTGATGTCGATCGGTGAATCGAGATCCATCCACGCGACGTCGCTATCGTAGTAATCATCCGAAGCGAATGCGTCCGCGCGTTTGGTGAGAAAATTTTTGAGCGTCGCATTGGTCGTGAGTGCGGCCGCCTCGCGTAACAACGCTGCGGCTGGACCGAGGTATTCCTTGTACGCCTCGCTGTACGGCACGATCGTCAGCTTCCGGTCTGGGCCACGTTGAATCAGGTAAAAGAAACCGGTGGCTTTTTGCTTGTCAGCATCGGAGAGTCCCTGCACCCAGGAGTTGAACTCGTCCTTCGTCATGTCGTCCGGATAATAGTTTGCATTTTTGGGCTTTTCGCGCGGCACGCCTTCGACGAACGGCTCGTTCTCGTCGAGTCGCGACCATGGTCCATCGTTGATATAGAAGTAGTGAAGACGCTGGCGCCCGGCTGGTGTTTTGTCGGCTTGTAGCTTCTTTTCAAGTGCGTCATTACCACTCCACACCTGACGCAGAAACAACGGATCGAGCAGCTTCGCGGCGGCGATGATCTTGTCGAGCGCCTGCCGATCCTTCGGCGTTAGCTTCGAGGTGTCGGCAGTTAACGTAGTCGGCGCAAAGCGCGCAATTTTGCGGGCCAGCTCGGGATCACCCGCCGATTTTTGTCCAATAAGCGTGGTGGAGAGTAGTGCCATTGTTAAAAGAATCGAGATGGTAAGTTTCATAGTTTTCAGAATTGCTGGAAGATCTCGCTCACCGGGCACGACCAACCTGGAAGAGCGGGGAGCGACAGAATCTGTTCGTCACGAAGAGTTTCCACTAGAGTCAAGGAAGACTCCTGCTGCACGTATCTTTCCACGCTCAGATTCTTTGGATCGATGATCCAGTATTCCGCCACGCCGTGTTTAGCGTAGAGCTGAAGCTTCGCCACGCGATCGCGTCGTGTGTTGGCCGATCCAGGTGACACGACTTCGACGACGAGAGCAGGAGGACCGTGCAACCGATCATCTTTGACGATGCTATCCCTCTGTTCGTGGGTAAAGAAGACGAGATCGGGAATAACTCCACTGAAATTGCTGAGAATCAATCCAGAACCAGTAACAACCGTCCCGATCCGATTAGTTCTCAGAAAAACTCCAATCGAGATTATAAGGTTGCTTATAACTATTTCGTGTGTGAGGCCTGGTGAGCAGGACACAAACAGTTCTCCTTCTATTATTTCGTAGCGATTGCCATCGCCGTGAGGCATCGCTTCCCAATCAGCGATAGTGAGAGGTCTTAATTTGGTAATCATAAGGCTCCGATGTTTGTGGGTTCTCGAAAGTTTACCACATTATAACGCCTGCCTGTTCTTCAGGATCTTCACGAACGAGGCTGAGCGCAGCTCCGGCAAAGTTAATCCTGACAACTCGATCGCCTCGGCCTCGCTTATCGCACCGCAGTTGATCGCGCGCAGGAAATAATTGAGTAAGCCTTGGCCTGTCGCCGCGTCGTCAAACACATCGCCGACCAGTGTCGCCTTTGCTGCTTTCTCAACAAAATTCTTCAATCGCTCAGACGCGGCTTCAAGACTTTCCAGGAAAAATGCGTAAACGGCGGCATAACGAGTCGGAAGTTGCGCCGGGTGAAGATCCCAGCCCTGATAGAACGCGTTTATAAGTGAGTGTTGAATGTGATCGTAATGAAGTTTCCACGCGCGATGGACCACCTCACGATTCTCTTCGATCTGCTCATGTGTTAACGGTGGACCACCCTCGGTGAAGCGATGCGGCGCGACGGGCATGATGTTGGTCGCACCATCAGAAAGCCAAATGCCGGTGCCGGCGAATGAAACCTGCATCATGCTTTTGGCGAAGTCGCACGCTGGATGCAGCATGTGTTGGTGCGCGGCCGTGATATTGCAGCCGGCGGTGTAATCATAAGTGCCAAAATGCGCGGCGATACAACGTCCTTCACCGGCAGCGAGCAACAGCGGCAGATTGATCTCTCCGCGATGATTGATGATCGACTGTGTAGTCTCGATCATCATCTCAAATTTCAAACTGCCTTCCGTGAGACCGCTCTCTTGCTCCAGTTGGGCGAGCAACGTTGCAAGTGTCGACACCTGTTCAGCAGTCGTGAGCTTCGGCAAGGTCACTACGAAATTGTCCGGCAACGTGCCGCCGTTAAATTCCAGGAGATTGGAGATAAAGATGTCGAGTGTGCGGATGCTGCGAGCACGCAACTCTTCGTTGAAAGGCTTGATGCGGATGCCGATGAATGGTGGAAGCGTGCCGTGCTTGCCGCCTTCGGCTACTTCGGCTGCGGCGGAAGCTGCGTGACCATCTTCTTCGTCGTCCGGACGATTTCCGTAGCCATCTTCAAAGTCGACGCGGAAATCTTCGACGGGCTCGCGCTGAAGTTTTTCAGTTACTCTTCGATAAATCGTGTGCGCCAACCAGCCGCTCTTCTTGTCTTTGCGCGCGAGCTCCGGTTCGTTTTCAAGAATGAATAGGAGATCGCTTGCGTCATCAATCGTGGCCGGCAATTTTTCAGCGCCTGGCAGACCGATCGCGCGCGCAAACGTCAGAAAGTCAGGCGCAAACTGATCCAGCGAACGTTGCGCCAGCGATCCTAGTCGTTTTGCGGTGTCAGACTTGAACAAGTGTGCGCCGCCGTAAACCGTGTGCACCGGCTGGCGACGGCCGGTTTCACCTGGGTAGTGACGCGTGAACTCCTCATTTGCGCTGCGCAGGTGTTCGGTAAGAGGGGTCAGAGACTCATCGGACAGAGAACGTTTCATTGGTGCTCCTTCAATAAATTACTTATCCGTGTAATCCACGGCTAACTGTTGCGATATTAGCGACACATCTGCCAGGCCTTGATAGAGTCTACCGGTCGCAGCAGCATCAACATCTGCAGCAGCAGACTGTCGTGAATCCAAAGAATCAGAATCAACTCGATTAAGAAGAATAAAATTAACGAGCGTCGAAATCCGATTTGTCGCGCCACGAGAAATCCGACGAGAGCACAGGCCAGATCGCCCAGTGAATTCACTACCGTGTCACCTTGATAACCGAGCGCTGCGGTTTCGGTTCGATATTTGTTGATAACGAAACTGGTGTTCTCAAAAACTTCCCACGCACTTTCGAGCAGCAACGCCAACCAAAACTGCCACGTCTTCGTGAGTCTCGCAAACAACAACGCAATCAGCCAGAAAAAGAGAATGCCGTGTAGCACGTGTGTGAAGCTGTACGGATCAAACAACTGTTGCGAATTGTTTGAGCTGCATGTGTCGCTGGTCCAAATTTTGAAATAGCCGCAGCCGCAGAAAAACATCCGCCCCTGCGCGCGCAGCAACACGATCATAAGCAGCAGGACCAACGCCGTTGCCACAACCTGCAACCATCTCGCGCGGTTTGATTCTGTTGGCATCCGGGAAGAGAAGTTAACACGGATGAACACGGATCAGAATCCGTATTCATCTGTGAAATCCGTGGCAAAAACAGCTTGCAGTTTGGTTACGGTGTCTGGCTGAGGAAGTCTTCGATTAAGCACGGCATGCACTTCGCTTTGAAGATCGGCTTGAGCTGAGCATCGAAATCGACGCGATTCTTTGCTGTTGCAGCCGTGGCGATCGTTGCAGACGAGACCATAGCGGTTGGTCCAACACGTTTAGCTAATCTGCCCCATTCGATCAGCAACAACCCAGTCGCAATCAAGATCAGCACAATCCGCATGGGCTAATGGTAACCCTCTCTTTCCCGATGTTGAGAGGGAAACTGTTGAGTCCAATCAAACGCCACATCCAAAAAAATCGAAAAAGATCAACACGAAAGGTTCAATTCCAGACATATACATTGAAGTTCAGCAAATCGAGAGGAGGAATTTTGTATGTCGTTTATACCTGGTGGCGGTGCGAACATCTTCATCGCCAATGGACAGACTCAGGGTTTTACCTTTACCTGGAATAGTTCCGGCTGGCAAGGAAATACGTTTTTTCAGGGCCAGGCCCAAAATACCGGCGCCGCATTATCATCCACGGCTGGATCTGTACGCCGTAATAATAATGGGACGTTCAGTTTCGATTTTTCGATAAGAAACAACGGCCCGAACTCAACCTTTTACAACATTCAGACCTCAAATAACTGAAGCAATCGAGAAAGGAAAAAGCAACATGAAAGTCGCGGTTAGTTACGGTAAAGACGGCGAAATCCTTACGCTCTTTGATCCGGAAAAGATGACCAGTAAGAAAGGAACGCTCACGTATGTGCCGGCTAAAGGTGAGCGCCATGAGATCATCGAATTGCCGAAGGAGTTCGAACGTAAGCCGTTTACCGAGCTTCCCAACCTGCTTCGTGTGGCCGTAAAAGGCGGAAAAGCAAAGCTGGAAGCGAAAGGTTAAGCAAAGCCATCCGCAGATTACACAGATCCTGCAAATCAATCTGTGTAATCTGTGGATTACCCTCGCGCGAAACTCATTGACAGTCATATTGGCCTTTCCTATAATCAGCCCCTGTTTTTGCAGACAATGTAATCGATCCGATCTCAAGACCTCATAGACTTCGTCCTTTATCTCATCGACAAGGTCTTGGTGGGTTTCGTTACGCCTGCTGATGCGCGTAGCGGCTGACGAGTCTTGCGGCAGACGTTAGTCGGATCGTTTTGAAATTTAGCGGCGCCATTTACCCCCACGGCGTTTAGCACTCACATCATCTCGACTACCAAATCTCCCAGGTTGTGCCTCCGGCTCAATATGCGGTAGCTGTGTCTTCCTAACGCCGAGTTCCACAAAGAATTCAAATCCACATCCAATTATTTACATGACCAAGCTGCATTTAATCGACGTAGTGCAAAGCGGCGATCTCGCTACTCTTCAGGAACTCATTGACGCGGGAACAGACGTCAACGAGCAGGACGGCCAGGGATGGACACCACTAAGCTGGGCTGTGGGAAAAGGAGATCTCGCGGCGGTCAGACTTCTGATCGACAACGGAGCAGACCTCTTTAGAACCGGACGCGATCAGCGCACACCTTACATGATCGCTTTGGCCGCCGGACACATTGAGATTGTCCAACTGTTGCAGCAAGCCGCGAACGGATCGACGCCTAACGACGTAACTTATTGCCAAGCCTTCCCTGTCAGCCAACTCCGGCAGTTCGCGGCCTGGAGAGAAAGTGAATCCAGCAGCACAAATGGCCGCCGAGCTCTCGCAGACGACAATCTGGTTTACCTGCACCAGGACTATTCTGTGACGGAATCCATGTGGCACAACGAAAATGTCATTTTCACTGACGAGTCGTCTGCGTGGAGAGAGTTCTGCACGAATGAACTGGGTTTTAAAGTTCCAACTGAACTTGAACTTGTAAATGCTATCAGTAGTGGCGCAGGCCGTTAACGAAATCTTCGGCCGATTCAGCTATTTGAACTTCTAATGAACACGTCTGTAGCAGCCACGCTCGTCGAGCTCCTGCGTGAAAAAGCACTTACCTATCCTGAGCGGCGAGCTTACACGTTTCTGACCGACGGCGAGACGCAGGAGGCCCACCTCACCTGTGAAGAACTGGACCGAAGAGCTCGCGCTATCGCTGCAACTCTGCAAGATGCGGGCGCTCAAGGTGAGCGAGTACTGCTGCTTTACCCTCCGAGTCTGGAATACATCGCTGCCTTCTTTGGTTGTCTTTACGCTGGCGCAGTCGCGGTTCCTGTTTACCCGCCTCGCCTGAATCAAAACCTGGTGCGGCTGCAATCGATCATAGAAGACTCACAGCCGGCGTTAACACTGACGACCTCTGCGAGCTTGTCGAGAAGTGCTGCGCAGTTTGACAAGACTCCCATACTGAAAAACCTGCGGTACTTAGCTACAGACAGCATCGACGACGAACTCACCGATCACTGGCACGACCCGAACATAACAATCGAGAGTCTCGCGTTTCTTCAGTACACCTCAGGCTCGACGTCGGAGCCTAAAGGCGTGATGGTCAGTCACGGCAACCTTCTGCATAACGCCGAGATGATGAAGCACGCGTGTCCTCATCCACCGAATGCGGTGTTCGTGAGTTGGTTGCCGCTGTATCACGACATGGGTCTGATCGGAAACGTGCTCCAGTCGCTGTACTTCGACGCCAGTTGCGTGATCATGTCGCCGACGGCATTCCTGCAACGACCTTTCCGCTGGCTCGAGGTAATCTCACGCTATCAGGCACACACGAGTGGCGCACCGAACTTCGCCTACGACCTGTGCGTTCGCCGGATCACCGCGGCGGAGCGCGCGACGCTAAACCTCAGCAGTTGGAAAGTAGCGTTCAACGGCGCCGAGCCTATTTGTCATGACACTATCGAGCGCTTTTCCGAAACGTTTGCACCCTGCGGCTTCAGGCGCGAAGCTTTCTTTCCCTGCTACGGACTTGCTGAAGCGACGTTATTCGTGTCGGGCGGGCCCAAAGCATCGGCGCCTGTGATCAAAGCGACAGATGCAAGTGCACTGCAACAAAATCGCATAAGCGATCAATCTGACGAGAAATCGACAGCACAGTTCCTCGTAGGCTGTGGCCAGACGCTGCCACAAAATACGATCGTAGTCACGAATCCTGAAACTTTACTTCCCTGCGAGCACGATCAAATCGGAGAAATATGGCTGTCAGGGCCGAGCGTTGCGCAGGGTTATTGGAATCGAGTTGAAGAGAATGAGCAGTGTTTTCGAGCCTATCATGCTGACACTGGCGATGGGCCATATCTGCGCACCGGAGATCTTGGTTTCATCGAGAATGGCGAACTCTTCATCACCGGCCGGCTTAAGGACCTCATTATCGTTCGCGGCCTGAATCACTATCCCCAGGATATAGAGCAGACAGTCGAGCAGTGTTCGCCGGCGTTGCGGCCGGGTTGCGGAGCGGCATTCTCGGTGGAGATTGCAGGCGAGGAACGGCTGGTTGTGGTCCATGAAGTCGCTGCGCGTCGCGATGGTGTGGATCTATCTGCGATCGTCGAAAGCATTCGCGAGTCAGTGACCCTCAATCACGATCTACAGGTCCACGCGGTTGTACTGATTGAGGCCGGCACTATTCCAAAGACGTCGAGTGGAAAGATTCGTCGTCGCGCCTGCCGCCAGGCATTTCTCGAAGGCTCGCTCGAAGTTCTCGAGCTAAGCAGGCTCGCGGATACCGCTTCAACGCCTACGCCGGACATATCGAGAGAGTTGGTTATCTCCACACCCTCTGAAGAACGCAAAGCTCTCGTCGAGTTGTATCTCGAACATTGTGTGCGCCGCCTGTTTCGGCTGAGCGAATCTGAAGTTCCGCATCACGAGTCTCTTTCGAAGCTCGGGTTAGACTCACTCGTCGCGTTCGAACTCAGCACTGAGATTGCCACAAATCTCGGCGTCGAAATAACTCCCGCCGATCTTTTGGCCGGTCCCAGCATCGTTGAGTTAGCTGACCAGATTCTCGTCGCTTTAAGTAAAGAAGAGAGGAGCGAGTCCAGCTTTTCAATCGAAAGAGCGTGGCGAGACGATTTGATTCCTCTTTCTTCAACTCAACTGAGACTCTGGTTCCTGGACCAACTGGTCCAGGGCAACGCGGTTTATAACATTCCGCTCGGTATCCGCATTTCCGGCGATCTCCATCGTGAATTTCTTGAGTCGAGCCTGAACACGATCGTAAGTCGCCACGAAAGTCTGCGAACGACATTTCGCGATGTATCCGGCAAGCCCGTTCAGATTATTGCACCTTCGTTAAACGTAACGCTGGAATGCATGGAGGTCAACGGCGAGGGCCAAGGCGATCGTGAGGCGGAACTTCAACGGCTGGCGAGCCAAGAGGCGCGGCGTCCGTTCGACCTCACAACCGGCCCACTCATTCGCGCGACATTGCTGCAATTGGACCAGCAGGAACACGTGCTGTTACTCGTTCTGCATCACATCATCGCCGATGGCTGGTCCTGCGGAGTGCTGATACGTGAGCTGTTGGAACTTTACGAGGCATATCCAACATCGACGCCTACCTCATTACCGGAGTTGAAACTGCAATACGCGGATTATGCCGTCGCGCAACAAAAAAGATTGGCCAGTGTTGAGATGGAAAAGCATCTCGCCTACTGGAAACAACAGCTCGGTGAACCGATTCCCTTGCTGAGACTGCCGTCGGACCGTCCTCGACCCGCTGAGTTAAGCAACCAGGGAGCAAGAAAGTCTTTTCGTGTCGGGCGGAAAACACTCAGAAAACTAAAGCAGTTGGCCGAGGACGCCAAAGCGACTCCGTTCATGATCATGCTGGCTGCTTTGAAGGTCCTGCTGTACAGATACACCCGACAATCGGATCTCGTCATCGGCACACCGATCGCAAATAGAAATCCGGAGACCGCATCATTAATTGGTTGCTTCGTCAACACGCTTGCGATACGGACGTCTATCGGGGGCGATCTCAAGTTTCAACAGTTTCTCGGAACTGTTCGACGCGTTCTGCTGGATGCTTATCTTCACCAGGATCTGCCGTTTGAAAAAGTCATCGAAGAGCTACAGCCACACAGAACGCTGAGTCATGCTCCTCTCTTCCAGGTGATGCTCGCGTTTCAGAACTTCCCTAACCTTCCGTCGCAGCTTCACGAGTTCAAGCTAAGCCGGCTCGAAGTAGAGACCGCCACGGCGCAATTCGATCTGTTGTTGTTTTTAGAAGAAGACGAGCGCGGATTGCAGGGCTCATTCGAGTACAGCACCGATCTGTTTGACGAAGCAACGATAACGAGAATGGCGGACCACTTCAGAACGCTGCTCAAGAGCATCGCTGAAGATCCCGAGCAAGCCATATCCGTGCTTCCTCTTCTCACCGCGCCGGAACGCCGCCAGTTGCTCGTTGACTGGAATAGGACCACCACGGCGTTTCCCACCGGTAACTCTCTTCATGACTTATTTGAAGCGCAAGTCGAAGAAACGCCCGATGCGATTGCGCTTGTTACAGATGATGAACAGTTGACCTACCGAGAACTAAATGACAGAGCAAACCAATTGGCGCTCAGGTTACGGCGGCTCGGTGTCGGAGCGGAGGTTCTGGTCGGACTCTGCACTGAGAGAAACAGTGCAATGGTGGTCGGCATGCTTGGGATATTAAAGGCCGGAGGAGCGTACCTGCCGCTCGATCCTGCTTATCCCAAAGATCGCGTGGCATTCATGTTGAGAGACGGCGGGGTGCGGGTGCTCGTGACCCAACAATCATTGTTGGAAAACCTGCCGCCAATTCAGGGGCAAGTGATCTGTTTGGACCAACCCGCACCCGATGTCGTTGATGAAGATGATGTGGATCTTCCGGCTGCCGTCGATCAGGGCAACCTGGCATACGTCATCTACACCTCCGGCTCGACAGGACGACCCAAGGGAGTCGCCATTCAACATCACAGCGCTGTGACTTTGATGTATTGGGCCAAGTCTGTTTTCTCTGCGGAGGAACTGGCGGGAGTGCTTGCCTCAACTTCGATCTGTTTCGATCTGTCGGTCTTTGAGATCTTCGTTCCGTTAAGCTGGGGCGGCAAGATCATCCTGGCGGAAAACGCATTGCAACTGCCAGAGTTGCGCGCAGCCGCAGAAGTGAGACTCGTCAACACCGTGCCGTCAGCAATGGGCGAGTTGTTGAAGCTGAACGCCGTGCCCGCTTCGGTTCGCACTATCAACCTGGCGGGAGAACCATTACGCAGCGTTTTGGCGCAGCAAATACTGTCCGATATAAACGCCGACAAGCTTTACAACTTGTATGGACCATCCGAAGACACAACTTACTCCACGTTCGCGCGCATCAGTCAGGATTCAGACTACAGATCGACCATCGGTCGTCCCATCGCCAATACCGAGGCGTACATACTAGACGGGTATCTCAACCCGGCGCCCATTGGTGTTAGCGGCGAGTTGTATCTCACGGGAGAAGGATTGGCGCGAGGCTATTTAAATCGACCGGAGATCACTGCCGCTCAGTTTATTCCGAACCCGTTTAGTCTTCTTCCCGGAAAACGACTCTACAAAACTGGCGACTTCGCACGTTATCTGCCTGATGGCAACATCGATTTCCTCGGGCGCGGCGATAGTCAGGTAAAGCTGCGAGGCTTCCGCATCGAATTAGGTGAGGTTCAATCCGTGTTGCTCACGCATCCCGCGGTGAAGGACGCAGTGTTGAAGGTTTATGGAGAAGACTCAGATCAGCAGTTAGTGGCTTATGTCGTGGGCCAACAGCCGCACGCGATTCCCGGTGCGAATGAATTGCGTGAGTTTTTGCGAGAGAAGTTGCCAGACTTTATGACGCCGTCAGCCTTCATCGCTTTAGAGAAAATGCCTCTCACGCCAAATGGCAAGATCGATCGGAGCGCCTTACCACCTCCCGAACCAGCCGCCGCGCAAGATCGTGTGTTCGTTGCTCCTCGTAACAAGACAGAGGAGTTGGTGGCGTCAATCTGGTCTAACATTCTGGGGATTGAAAATATCAGCGTATTTGACAACTTCTTTGAGCTCGGCGGCCATTCGTTGCTTGCCACAGAAGTTGCTTTTCGTATCCGCGAAACTCTGCAGGTCGACTTGCCGCTGCGCACAATGTTTTTGTCTCTCACTATCGCCGAGTTGGCGCAGAAGATCGATAGCCTTCGCGATGGACAATCTGATCGGCAGGTTGAGCACATCCCGCCTGTCGAGCGCACACAACCACTACCGCTCTCTTTCGCACAACAACGACTCTGGCTATTGCACCAGATTGAACCTGCGAGTTCGTTCTATAACATGTGTGGCGGTGTGCGGCTGAAGGGGCTACTTAATTTCGCTGCGTTGCGACAGAGCCTGAATGAGATTACACGCCGGCATGAAATTCTTCGCACAGGACTCGTGTCAATTGACGACCAGCCTTATCAATTAATCGACTCACAAAGTTTCTTACGACTACCGATCGTTGACTTGCGGCAACTGAGTGAGTTCGAACGCGAGGCTGAAATATCCCGTCTCGTCAGACGCGAAGCTCGGCGTCCATTCGACTTGCAAAAACCTCCGCTGCTTCGCCTTTCGTTGATTCGTGTAGGCGAGGAGGAACACATTCTGCTCCTCACGGCGCATCACATCGTATTCGATGCCTGGTCCATCGACGTCTTCATCAAAGAACTCGGCAGCCTGTTCGCTGTTTTTTCGATTGGTAGACCATCACCTCTCCCGAACTTACCAGTCCAGTTTGCCGATTATGCTGTTTGGCAAAAGGAGTGGCTGAGTGGCGAGACACTCGAGAAGCAACGTGCCTACTGGAAGAAACAACTGAGCGGCAAGTTACCTGTGTTGGAACTTCCGTCGGATCGTCCGCGCCCGCCTGTGCAGACTTTCAACGGCGCCCGGCAGCGACTCTCTCTTTCGCAGGAACTCACCGCGTCGCTCAGATCCTTCAGCAACAAGAATGGTACGACGTTGTTCTCCACACTGCTGGCGGCGTTCAACGTTCTGCTTCATCGCTACTCCGGACAAGATGACATACTCATTGGCTGCCCGATCGCCAATCGCAATCGCGTCGAAACTGAAGGTCTGATCGGATTCTTTGTGAACACGATTGTCATGAGGACGGATTTAAGCGCACAGCCTACTTTCGAAGAGTTGCTCGAGCGCGTACGCGAGACGACGTTGGCAGCCTACGCGAATCAAGACATGCCGTTTGAGAAACTCGTCGAAGAGTTACAGCCGGAAAGAGATCTGAGTCGCACGCCTCTGTACCAGGTGATGTTGTCGTTGCGCGAGGATTTGAGTACAGCGCTTGAGCTGCCGGGTATGACTCTGACTCAATTCGAAGCAGACACCGGCGCCAGCAAGTTTGATCTGTCGTTGCAGTTGGAAGAGTCAACAGAACGAGTTTCAGGCTGGTTCGAGTACAACACCGATCTTTTCGATGCAGGCAGGATCAGCCGGATGGCGGCACATTTTGAGCACCTGCTTGAAGCGATTGTCGCTGATTCCTCGCGGTCGATCTCAACCTTGTCTTTGCTTACTCTGGTGGAAGAGACGCAAATGCTTCTCGACTGGAACGACACGGACGCACCGTCTCAAACGCAGGTCTGTGTTCATGAGATGTTTGAGGCGCAAGCGGAACAGATACCAAATGCTCTTGCGCTCGAGACTGACGCAGCCCGGCTGACCTTTGCCGAGTTGAATGAGAAAGCAAATCGGTTGGCGCGGAGGTTGCAAACTGCCGGTGTTGGACCAGAGGTGCTGGTTGCTGTCTACGTTGAGCGTTCCGCTGAGATGGTGATCGCACTGCTGGCCATCTTGAAAGCTGCAGGAGCGTATCTTCCACTCGATCCGTCCGATCCTGAGGAGGTTGCCGTTTTCAAATTGGAAGACGCCAATGTGCGTCTACTGTTAACAAAGCGTCAACTCGAGAACTTCATTCCGAGACACCCAACCGCAGTTCTGTTCATTGACGATGTCGAGGACGATGTAGAGGCGCACGAGAATCCAGTAAGTAACGTCGGTCCGGAGAATCTGGCTTATGTGATTTACACCTCCGGCTCAACCGGACGGCCCAAAGGCGTTGCGGTCACGCACGCCGGCCTCGCTAATCTGGTCAACTGGCACCGGCAAACTTTTAATACCTCGCCGGCAGACAGGGCCACTCAATTAGCACGGCTCGACTTCGACGCGTCGGTGCTGGAGTTGTGGCCACTATTGTCTGCGGGCGCCAGCATCCACATGCCTGACGAAGAGACTCGCTTGTCTCCGGTAGCGTTGTTGGAATGGCTCACGGCCAGAGCAATCACGTTCTGCTTTCTTCCAACGCCGCTTGCGGAAGCCGTGTTACAGGAAACCTGGCCCAACAATGCGAGTCTCAGAGTTTTGACCGTGGGTGGTGACAAGTTACAAAACAGACCTGACGCGAAGCTGCGGTTCGATCTTTTCAATCTCTATGGTCCAACGGAAAACAGTGTCGTCGCAACCGCTGGCCTTGTTGATTTCACGAACACCTCAGAGAAAGCGCCGGATATCGGTCACCCAATTGCCAATGTGCAGACATACGTGCTCGACGTCCACATGCAAACGGTTCCGGTTGGAATTCCCGGCGAGCTCTATATCGGCGGCGCCAGTGTAGTGCGAGGATATCTGAACAGACCTGAGTTGACGGCGGAAAGATTTGTTCCTAATCCCTTCAGCCGGGAACCGGGAGAACGGTTGTACAAGACCGGCGACCTGGTGTGCTATGCGCCGGATGGACGCATCGAGTTTCTCGGAAGAGTTGACGAACAAGTAAAGATCCGTGGCTGCCGCATCGAGCTCGGAGAGATCGAAGCAGTGTTAGGCAAGCACGAAGAAGTGAAAGAGGCTGCCGTCCTGGCGCGTGAAGATAAGCCCGGTCAGAAGAGCCTGGTTGCTTACGTCGTACCTCGACCGGAAGCAAACCTAAGAAACGACGGGTTGCGCGAGTTCCTGAAGCAGAGATTGCCCGAGTACATGGTCCCGCGCATCTGCTTGGTGTTGGACCATCTGCCGTTAACAGATAATGGGAAGGTAGATCGAAAAGCGCTTCTTGACATTCAGTTGGAGAGCGAACCGGACCACTTCCCTTCTCCAGCAACGCCCACTGCGGAAATGCTGGCGGCTATTTGGGCTGAAGTCCTCAACATCGAGCCGCCCGGCCTGCACGACAACTTCTTTGAAATCGGCGGCCACTCGCTTGCCGCTGCTCAGATCATGTCGCGCGTGCGCAAGGTGTTTCAAGTTGAGCTGCGTTTGAGGAGTTTGTTTGAAACGTCTACCGTTGCCGGCCTGGCGAAGTTGATTGACGATGCACGACGCGCGCGCCTCGGCCTATCAACTCTGCCGCTCCATCCAGTTTCACGCGATATAGAATTGCCTCTCTCGTTCGCGCAAGAACGGTTGTGGTTTCTCGATCGATTACATCCCGAAAACACGCCTTACAACATATCCGGCGCAGTTCGTCTCAGTGGTCAAAGCAACACCGCAGTAATAACTCAAAGCGTAAACGAGATCATTCGTCGTCACGAGAGCCTTCGCACTACGATTCAAACGAGGCAGGGCCAGCCGGTGCAGGTAGTCGCTCCGCTTTCGTCGCGAGATCTGCCGATTGTCGATCTCAGCGCCCTACCGGAAACAGAGCGAGAAAGGGAGTTTCAACGGCTCGCGCGAGAAGAAGCCAGGCGTCCATTCGATCTTATCCGAGGGCCATTGTTCCGCTGTACTCTCGTCGTTCTCGGCAGCACTGAAAAGATGCTTTTGCTGACCGCTCATCACATTATTGCCGATGGGTGGTCCATCAAGATCTTCGTGAAGGAATTCGCGACGATCTGGGAAAGCT
Source organism: Pyrinomonadaceae bacterium (assembly GCA_035248565.1). GTDB lineage: Bacteria > Acidobacteriota > Blastocatellia > Pyrinomonadales > Pyrinomonadaceae > PSRF01. Next base: position 23,746 of record DATFHH010000087.1, read on the forward strand.
TCGCTGCAGGAAAACCTTCGCCACTGCCTGAGCTAGAGATTCAATACGCTGACTTTGCTTACTGGCATCGACACTGGCTCAATAATGGTGTCCTCGAGAGTGAACTCGACTACTGGAAAACTCAGCTTGTAGATGCTCCTTTGGTCCTTGACTTGCCGGCCGATCATCCGCGTCCGGCGCTTCCAACTTTGCGAGGCGGGCTTCATCACTTGGAGATCTCCGAGACTCTGTCGCGACAGATAAGGGAACTAAGTCGCGGCGAGGGCATCACGCCATTCATCACCTTTAACAGCGCGCTTCAGGTGTTACTTCACGAGTATACCGGCCGGCATGATCTCATCGTCGGGACCGATATCGCAGAACGTAACCTAACGGAGCTCGAAGGCCTCATCGGGTTACTTGTAAATCAGGTCGTTTTGCGGACTGACCTTGCGAGCATCGCGACGTTTCGAGAGTTATTGAAGCAAGTTCGCGATACGACGCTGGCAGCTCACGATCACCAGCAACTACCTTTTAATAAACTGGTGGACGCACTCAAGCCGGAGCTCGATCTAAGCCGCAATCCTCTGTTTCAAGTGATGATCGTGTTTCAGGGTGAGCCGGTTTTTTCAGTACAACTGCCTGAAGTTAGCATCACGTTGCTACAAACGGATGCAGGCGCGTCGCCGTTCGACCTTTCACTTCTCATCTCTGAAACTCGCGAGACGTTTAGAACAACGTTTCGCTACAACGCGGATCTGTTCAAGCCATCAAGGATCGCGCGGATGGCGGAACGCTTCGAGCTAATTCTCGGCGCAGTCGCCGCAAATCCGGATATCGAGTTGCAGGAACTCCGCGATATTCTTCAGCTCACAAATATCGACGCACTCAAGCACGTTCGCCGGCAGAAGTTTGAGCAACTCAGACGACGCGTGGCCTACACCTGACCGTAATCTGCGTAATCTGCGGATGAAAAATCTCAATCGCAAGCGCCTGCCGGAAATCAAGCGCAACTGGATCGATCTTTCCGGCGAAGGATTGATCGCCAGAGAGTATTTGAATTCCGAACAAACACTTCCGCTGGTGCTGAAGCCCACCATCGCAGGCGTTAACCTCGCGGAGTGGGCCAGGACCAACCGGGAATTCATCGAAGCGCAGTTACTCAAGCACGGTGGTCTGCTTTTCCGCGGCTTCGAAGTTAAAGACGTTTCGGAGTTCGAGCAGTTCATTCGAGTTGTTTCGGGTAATGCGATTGAGTACCAGGAACGTTCATCGCCACGCAGTCTAATCGACGGCAGGATCTACACATCAACCGACCACCCAGCCGATCAGTTTATCTTTCTGCACAACGAACAGTCGTACAACCTCGTCTTTCCGTTGCGCATTTTCTTTTTCTGTATCAAGCCGGCGGAACAGGGAGGCGAGACACTACTCGGCGACTCACGCAAGATTCTCACTCGCCTCGATCCTCAAATCAGAGCGAAGTTCGCGGACAGAAACTACATGTACGTACGCAACTTCGGCCACGGCTTCGGCCTAAGCTGGCAAGCAGCCTTTCAAACCACGGACCGGGCTGTCGTCGACTCGTATTGTCGCGAACACGAGATTGAGTGTGAGTGGAAGGATGAGGACTACCTCACCACGCGACAGATTCGCCGGCTCATTGCGAAGCACCCTCGCACCGGTGAAAACGTCTGGTTCAATCACGCAACTTTCTTTCACATCTCTACGCTGGATCCTGGTCTTCAGAGAGTCTTATCCGATGCCTTTGCAGAACATGAGCTTCCCAATAACACCTATTACGGTGACGGCTCGCCGATTGAGCCTGACGTGACGGAACAACTCCATCAGATCTATCGACAAGAAGAGCTTGCTGTGCCATGGCAACGCGGTGACGTGTTGATGCTGGACAACATGCTGACCGCGCACGGGCGCGCGCCATTCATCGGCAACAGACAAATTGCAGTCGGGATGTCTGAGCTCCGGCATTGGAGCGAAGTCTAGTAAAGCAAGATGTCAATCGAAGGACTTCAACTGTCGCCGCAACAAAAACACCTGTGGTCACTGACCCGTGGTGATGACAGCGAGACCTATCAAGCGCGATGTTTAGTACGTTTGCAGGGAAAACTGAATAAGAATGCGCTGACTCGAGCCATCAATGAAATCGTCAAACGACATGAGATTCTTCGCACTACGTTTCGCATCTTTCCCGGATTGACCATGCCGCTTCAGGTAATCGATCAGTCCGCAAAGCCTGCGATTACTGAGATCGATTTAACGAGCCTAACTGAGCAAAGGCAGGCTCTCGAGCTCGACGCTTTGTTTCAGTGCACGCATCAACAAGCATTTGGATCCGGATCACCGCTCAGAACAACGCTCGTTTGCCTCTCCGAATCAGAGCACGCGCTGTTGCTGAACTTGTCTCCTGCCTGCGCTGATTTGCTAACTCTCGACAACCTCATTCAGGAGATTAGCAAGGGCTACGACGCGCATCTGCGCGGAGAACAATTCTCCGATGCTCCGCTCCAATACGCCGACGTCTCAACGGTCTTCAATGAACTACTTGAATCCGAAGAGACTGAAACAGGCCGGAGTTACTGGCAACAGCACGATCTTTCCTCAGTTCAACGACAGCGGCTTGTCTCTGAAATTGAAGTTTCTGCAACAAGAGCATTTGAGACCGCGACCGTGGCAACGGAGCTTGGGACTGACATCGTCACTAAGCTCGATTCGTTTGCACAACAATTCGACGTCGCTCCTTCGGTAGTGTTTTTTACCTGTTGGCAGGTTCTCCTTGGACGTTTGATTGGCCACGCAGATCTCGTCGTCGGCGCGAATTACGACGGCCGATCCTACGAAGGTCTCGCAGAAGCGCTCGGCCTCTTTGCGCGATTCCTTCCTATTCGTTGTCACATCGACGACGAACAGACACTGGCGAACCTCCTACAGCAAGTCGACAAAACGTTAAATGAGGTTCATGAGTGGCAGGATTACTTCAGTCTCAGCCGCAACGGCAGCAACGGCGCCAACGCACCGGAAGTAACATATCTCCCCTACTGTTTTGAGTTTGAAAATCCCAATTCTACTTATCTCGCCGGCGACATTGTTTTCGCAGTCGCTAAACGGCATACGTGCTTCGATCGCTTCAAACTAAAACTTCGTTGCACGCGGGAAGACGCGGTGATCCGCGTTGAGCTCCACCGCGACGTTTCTGCATTTCATTCGGCTGACGTTGAAGTTCTGTTGGACCAGTTCCAGGCTCTCTTGCAATCAGCCCTCGACAACCCACATCACAAAATAGACACCTTGGAAATTCTTGGCGCGCGAGAGCGTGAACGGATCCTGATCGATTTCAATCGCACGCAAGCGGACTATCCACCAGCGCAAAACGTTCAACAGCTCTTCGAGGAGCAAGTGGCTCGCACGCCCGACGCCATCGCAGTCAGTTTCAAGGAAACTCAATTGACTTACCAGGCTCTCAATGCACGAGCCAACCAATTGGCCCACCATCTGCGCGAACTGGGAGTTGGACCAGAACACCGCGTCGGTCTGTATCTCGAACGTGGTCTGGAAATGATCGTTGGCGTCCTCGGGATCCTCAAAGCCGGCGCAGCCTATGTTCCGCTCGATCCAGCCAGCCCGCGCGAACGATTGGCCTTTATTATTGAAGAGGCGCGAGTATCTGTCCTGATAACGCAAGAGGCACTGGCAACGAGCATCAGCGACAAGCAGTTGCAGGCAGTTCTTCTCGATGCCGACAGCAAAGCACTGGCAAGTGCGTCGACTGACAATCCGCCTAGACTCGCGAGGCCGAATAATCTCGCTTACATCATCTATACGTCGGGCTCGACAGGGCGTCCAAAAGGCGTGATGGTCGAGCAGCGTTCAATCATCAATCTTGTGTTCGCGTTGCGAGACACAGTCTACAGAAATCTTGGCGTACCATTGAATGTGGCCCTCAATGCGCCGTTGTTCTTTGATGCTTCCGTCAAACAGTTGATGCAGTTGATGCAAGGGCACCATCTTCATATCGTGCCTGAAGAAGTTCGCGCTGACCCGGCAAAGTTTCTGTCTCTTATCGAACGCAACAAACTCGCGAGCTTCGATTGCACGCCGACGCAACTGAAGTCTTTGCTAACCGGCGGGCTGGCGGAATCGAACCACACTCCAGCGATGATCCTCGTCGGCGGCGAAGATATCGACGCGTCAACCTGGCGCCTCCTCGCAACCAACGAATCCACGTCCTATTTCAATGTGTATGGTCCAACTGAATGTACAGTTGATACGACGACTTGCGCTGCGCGCGAATCGCCGGAACAAGCATCCATCGGCCGGCCGATTCCGAACACACAGGTCTACATACTCGACAAAGAATTAAGACCAGCTCCCATCGGAGTGCCCGGCGAGATCTGTATCGGAGGAGCGGGTCTGGCTCGCGGCTACGTCGAACAGCCCACGTTAACCGCAGAGGCTTTCGTTCCGAATCCTTTTAGCACACGTGGCGGAGAACGTTTGTACAAGACCGGCGATATCGCTCGGTATCTTCCCGACGGCCGGATCAAATACATCGGCCGAAAGGATTCGCAGATCAAGCTAAACGGTTTTCGTATCGAGTTAAAAGAGATCGAAGCAGTCATTCTCGAACATCAGGCGGTGCGGGATGCAGTTGTTGTTTCGAGGCAGAATACACTCATTGCCTACCTCGTCTCGCGCAACGGCGATCTAAAAAAGGCTGAGCTGCGAAGCTTCTTAAGAGAGAGGCTGCCGGAATACATGATTCCCAGCGCCTACGTTTCGCTCTCGGCGCTGCCTTTGACCGTCAACGGCAAGGTCGATCGCCAAAAGCTGCCCGACCCACAGGAAAACAGTTCAGCTCTGTCAATCAAATATGAAGCACCTTGCACAGACACAGAACGGACCATCGCTTCGATCTGGAGAGAGGAGCTGCAACTAGAGAAGGTCGGCATACACGACAACTTTTTTGATCTGGGCGGCTCGTCTTTGATCATGGTGCGCGTGTTTGATCGCTTGCAGACGACATTCGGCAATCGGCTCAAGATGGTCGAGCTCTTTCGCCATCCCACCATCGCCACTCTCGCAAAGCATTTAAGTCAGGATCAGCCCCAGGCTTTCTCGCAAGCCCGCGTTGACAACCTGGTCAACCGGCAGAAGGAAGCTCGCAGTCAGAGACGTCAAACAAAGGTAAGAATACAACGAGCAGGAAACTAATGGATCTTAAATTCAGTCTCTTTTACTTCGCCGACGCTGCGCCGGGTAATGTCGACTTCAAATACAAACTGTATCTCGAAGGCGCAAAGTTTGCCGACGAACATGGGTTCGAAGCAATCTGGACGCCCGAACGCCACTTTCACGAGAACGGCGGTCTTTACCCGAATCCATCCGTCTTGAGCGCAGCTCTGGCGACCACCACTAAACACGTCAAACTGCGCGCCGGCAGCGTCGCGTTGCCGTTGCATTACCCACTGCGAGTTGCTGAGGAGTGGTCCATAGTCGACAACCTCTCCGGCGGAAGAGCTGGTGTGTCGTTCACTTCCGGCTGGGTCCCAAACGATTTCGCGATCGCGCCGAAGCCGGAAAGTTTCAAACGCAAGCGCGAGGTAATGCTCGAAAACATTCAGGAAGTACAGCGACTTTGGCAGGGAGGCACAACGCGCGTCCGAGACGGCGCCGGCAATGAAGTTGATCTAAAGATATTTCCAAAGCCACTGCAATCTCAACTTCCGATTTGGCTGACTTGCAGCGGTGATCCGGCAATGTTCGTGAAAGCCGGCGAGCTGGGACTGAATGTGTTAACAGCACTCCTGACTCAGTCGCTGGAAGAAACGGCAGGCAAGATCGAGCTTTATCGGAAAGCGCTTGCAGCGAGTGGTCGCGATCCGCAATCCGGGCAGGTCACACTGATGCTGCATACGTTTGTTACTGACGACGCGCAGCAAGCTCGCGAGAAAGTTCAAGGCCCACTCATCGACTATTTCAAGTCGCATCTCGATCTAATCAAGACAATGATTAAGAGTTTGAATATCAATCTCGACGGAATCGATCCGAATGATCCGGTATGTCTTGATTACTTCGCGCAGTTTGCCTTCGAACGTTATTACCAGTCCGGCTCTTTGATTGGGACTCCTGAGACGTGCATGCCGATGGTGGATCGTCTGAAGGGGATGGGAGTGGATGAGGTCGCCTGTTTTATTGACTTCGGCGTCGACACTGACTCGGTGCTCGAGAGCCTCACATATCTCAACCAACTGAAAGAGTCTAGTAAGACCTCAAGTGAGTCTCTAAGTTTCGAGATACAGGACGAGCTCACTCCGGTCGCGGCGCGGAGTGCAGCGGCGGGAGCAGAGGTTTGGCAGACGTCCGTTGACGAGCGAATCAAACTGCAAAGATCAGCCCGGCAAAGATCCATCCACAGATTACACAGAGTCAATTAATAAAAGAGGGTAGCAACATGAAGAGTGCCGATCAGCAGGATCAGGCTGAGAGCATCGCCATTGTTGGCATGGCGTGTCGAGTCCCCGGCGCAAAAAACATAGACCAATTCTGGCAGAACTTACGCCAGGGCATTGAGTCAATCTCGTTCTTTTCCGACGAAGAAGTTGAGCAGGCCGGTGTCGATCCGACCGAGCTGAAAAACCCCAACTACGTCAAAGCGGGTGGCATCCTCGACGACATCGAATACTTTGACGCTGACTTCTTTGGCTTTACTCCTAAAGAAGCAGGGATGACCGATCCACAGCATCGTTTCTTTCTGGAATGTTGCTGGGAAGCGCTCGAAAACGCGGGCTACTCTGCCGAGACGTATCCGGGTTTGATTGGACTCTACGGCGGAGCGGGCGCAAATACTTATCTCATTTACAACCTCGCATCGGCCGGTTATCTGCGTGACTCAGACCTCGTCGCGCCGGCATTCATCTACAACAAAAACGATCACTTGACGGGTCGCGTCGCTTACAAGCTGAACCTCCGAGGTCCGAGCGTCACTGTACAAACTGCCTGCTCGACGTCGTTGGTTGCAGTCAACATGGCCTGTCAAAGTTTGCTGAATTACGAAGTTGATATGGCGCTGGCCGGCGGCGTCACGATCATGGCGTCGCAAAAGATCGGTTACATGTACACGGAAGGCGGTATCAACTCTCCCGACGGTCATTGCCGTGCTTTCGACGCCAGAGCCAAAGGCGCAGTGAGCGGAAACGGCGCCGGCGTCGTGATCTTGAAACGACTCAAAGATGCGCTCGCCGATGGCGACAACATCTGGGCCATCATCCGCGGCTCCGCTACCAACAACGACGGTTCACTGAAAGCAGGTTATACAGCGCCGAGTGTTGACAGTCAGACAGAAGTCATCGCATTGGCCCAGGGTCTGGCTGGTGTTTCACCTGAGACAATCTCCTACGTCGAGGCACACGGCACCGGCACAACTCTCGGTGATCCAATCGAGATCGAAGCGCTGACCAGGGCTTTTCGCGCGCACACAAACGAAAAGAGCTTTTGCGCAATCGGATCAGTCAAAACCGGCATCGGACATCTGGACACTGCAGCTGGCGTCGCGGGTCTGATCAAGACGTGCCTGATGCTGCATCACCAGCAGATTCCACCGAGTCTGCATTTCGAAACACCCAACCCGCAGCTCGACCTCAAGAACTCGCCGTTCTTCGTCAACACGAAGCTGCGTGCGTGGGAACGTGGCGACACGCCGCTCAGAGCAGGCATTAGTTCTTTCGGTCTCAGCGGCACAAACGCGCACGTCGTGCTCGAGGAACCGCCACCTCGCACAGCTTCAGGACAATCAAGACCCTGGCAACTCTTGCTGGTCTCTGCAAAAACATCTCGCGCGCTGGATGCGAGTTGCGCCAACCTCGTCGAATTCCTGAAGCAGAATCCGTCGGTCAATCTCGCCGACGTTGCGCACACGCTGCGAGTCGGACGCAAAGCTTTTAAGCATCGCCGCATGCTCGTGTGCAAAAACTCAGACGAAGCAATTGCAGCTCTGCAAGCACTGACACCGGACCGGCTCTCTACTTCCGTGCAGGACTCGACACATCGTCCGCTCGCTTTCATGTTTCCCGGTCAGGGTTCGCAGTCCGTGAACATGGCGGGCCAGCTTTATAGAACTGAAGCCGATTTTCGTGAGCACGTCGACTACTGTTCAACTTATCTGAAGCCGATATTAGGAGTTGACTTGCGCGACGTGCTCTATCCTGCCGAAGACGCGAGCGAGGAAGCCGCACGAAAGTTGGACCAGACTTCAATCACTCAGCCCGCTCTTTTCGTCGTCGAATATGCGTTGGCCCGGCTGTTGATGGATTGGGGCGTGCGGCCCACTGCATTAATCGGTCATAGCATCGGCGAGTATACAGCCGCATGTCTTGCCGGCGTGTTCTCGTTGGACGACGCGCTAAAACTCGTCGCCGAACGCGGCCGTCTGATTCAAAGTCTGGCCGCCGGTTCGATGCTCGCGGTGCAGATGAGTGAGAGTCAGGTCCGAAGCATGCTGCCTGAAAGACTCGCGCTGGCGGCTGTCAATGGAGTCGGCCAATGCGTCATCTCAGGTGCTGACGAAGCAATAGAACAGATCGAAGAGGAGTTGACCGCAAAGGGCACAGCCTGTCAGCGACTCCGCACTTCGCATGCGTTTCATTCCGGCATGATGGAACCCGCGCTCGAACCATTCCTCAAAGTCATTAATGGTATCGAGCTCAACCGGCCGCAGATACCATTCATTTCGAATGTAAGCGGGACATGGATCACCGATAAAGAAGCTACCGATCCACAGTATTGGACCAGGCACATTCGGCAAACTGTCCGTTTCGCGGCTGGCGTAGAAGAGCTTCTGAAAGATCCAGAAGCGATTCTTCTTGAAGTTGGTCCAGGCCTGACTTTGAAAACTCTCGCACGCTGGCATCCGCATAAGAAGCCGACTCAACTGGTTATATCGTCGATTCCTGCTCCGCGCGAACGCCAGGAAGACCTGCCTTACTTGTTAAGAACATTGGGCCAGCTTTGGCTCGGCGGAGTTGAACCTGACTGGTCAGCTTTCAACGCGCACGAGCAGCGAATGCGTGTGCCGCTGCCAACCTATCCGTTCGATCGGCAAAAACATTGGGTCGATTTCGATCCGCGCGCAGGTTCAAATCAACTCGGCTCGCGAAGCCGGCTTTATAACAAACGACTCGATCTGGAGAATTGGTTTTCAGTGCCAGCATGGAAGGAATCACCGCGCTTTGCAGTAAACGGTCACAAACCAGCGACTCAAAACCAGAACCTGCTGGTCTTTGCGGATCGCTCAAGTCTCACTTCGCGTTTCCTTAATTTGGCGAAAGAGAAATATCAGCACGTCACGTGGGTGCAGCAGGGTCAAGTGTTTCAAAAGCACGATGATGAAACAATCGAGTTGAACCCCGAACGTCCGGAAGACTACGACGCGCTATTTAAAGAACTTTCCTCGCGGAGTCTGCATCCGGATGTGATTGTCGACTTTTGGAATGTAACGCCGGAAGACGTCGACGATCTGAATCGTCTCGCTGAAAGATCCTTCTTTAACCTTCTCTTCCTTGCGCAATCACTCGGTCGCACGGGCGTAACGAATCCATTGAAGTTCGTGTTGGTCTCGAACGGGATCAGACAGGTGACGGGAGTGGAACAGTTGCATCCGGAGAAAGCAATCGTGCTTGGTCCATGTCTGGTGTTTCCGCGCGAGTATCCGAACATCAAGTGTCAAAGCATAGACATTACTGTTCCTGTCGAGGGAAGCCGGCAAGAACAGTTATTGGCGGGACAAATTCTCCTCGAGCTTTCAGCGCCAAAAGCGGAGCCGGTTGTTGCTTATCGTGACAGTCGACGTTGGTTACAGACATACGAACCGGTTCCTTTGCCCAAAGCGGATAATCGTGCCGTTCTGAAAGATGGTGGGGTTTACTTGATCACTGGCGGCCGGGGCGGTCTCGGTCTCGAAATCGCTGAGTACTTGGCCCGCGCATGCCGCGCGAATTTGGTGCTGGTTAATCGCTCATCGTTCCCTGCGCGTGATGAGTGGACGCAGTGGCTCGAGACGCACACTTCGGAAGACGCAGTCAGCAGGACAATCGAGCGTATTCGTCGCATTGAAGAGTTGGGCTCGCGGGTGTTGGTGTTCACCGCCGACGTCGCAAACGAAGAAGCGATGCGCGAGGTTTTCGCCCGCACGCGCGAACAGTTCAAGGAAATCAACGGGATTATTCACGCTGCCGGAGTTCCGGCGGGTGGTCTGATGCAGGTTAAGAAACCTGAGAGTGTCCACGAGATTCTCGCCGCAAAGGTCAGAGGCACTCGAGTGCTGGAGAAACTCGTCGCGGATGCTCCGCTCGATTTCTTTGTTCTCTTCTCTTCGTTGAGTGCGATTGTCGGAAGATTGGGCCAGGTTGATTATGTTGCGGCCAATTGTTTCCTGGATCTCTTTGCGCACTACTATCGCGCGAAGACCGGCTGCTTCACAGTGTCGATTGACTGGAGTGCGTGGGAGCAGGTCGGCATGGCCGCACACCTGTTTCGCTCGCCCGTCAACGGAACAGAACCGCAAAAGCAACTCGACCATCCACTGCTGGATCGCCGCATTGTTGCGGAAGAGGGGCATGAAGTTTATCTGACCGAGTTTGCTCCAGAACGGCATTGGACCGTCGACGAACACCGAATTGCCGGTTATCCGGTGATTCCGGGCGTAGGCTTTTTTGAAATGGTTCGTGCGGCACTGGGTGAGCGCGCGAAAGATCGAGTGCTCGAGTTTCAGGATGTCTTTTTCCTGTCAATGCTCAGAGTCGGAGTCGGCGAGAAGCGTGAAGTCAGGCTGGAGCTGAAGCAGGACGGCGAAGAGTTTGACTTTACGATACGCAGCCATCCGAACGGCAACAGTAACGGCGATGATTCCAATCTCCGAAGCTATGCGACAGGCAGAGTCAAACTTGGACCACGCGAGCTGCCGCAGGAATACGATCTCGAGGCCCTGAAACAACGTTGCAACGTACAAGAGATCGTCTTCGGCGAAGAGGATCGCGAAGACGACCTGGGGCCACGCTGGCAAAGTGTGCGGCGAGTGTACATCGGTGATAACGAGATCTTTATTCCGCTGGAGATTCCCGAAGCCTTCGCAAGCGACTTCGAATACATGAAATTTCATCCTGCTCTGCTGGACAGAATGACGGGACTCACGAAGAAGTACCTGGCGAATGGTCCATACCTGCCGTTCACGTACAAGCGGCTACGCATCCTGGCCGACATGCCTCGCAAGGTCTACGGCTATGCTCGTTACAAAGAGGAAGAGAGCGCCAGCCGTGAAACGATTAACTTCGATCTGCGACTCATGGACGAACAAGGTCGAGGAATAATCGAGATTGAAGGCTTTGGCCAGAAGCAGGTCAGAGATCCGGCGAGCGAGATTCGCGCGCTTTCCGATGTGAAGATTGGCAGCGCGGACGGTGGGTCGAAGCAGTCAACTAGAGCAAGTGGCTCCGTTGCCAGTGCCGCAGGAAGGTCAAGCGACGATCTCGAAATCTATCAGGGACGCATTCCTCCCGCGGAGGGTTTGGAAGCGTTCGATCGCATTCTCAACGCGCGCATCGAACCGCAAGTGATCGTTTGTCCTCAGGATCTTCAGCTCACATTCGAGCAGGCTGCAAAAGCGAGCGGCGAACAACTGCTGAACGCCATCAAAGCACAGGAAAAACCAAAAGTAGTTCCCGCCAATATCCGGCAGCACAGTCCTTACGTGCCGCCGCAGAACGACGCTGAACGGAAGATCACGCAGATCTGGCAGGACGTACTGGGCATCGAACAAGTCGGAATTCACGACAGCTTCTTTGAGTTGGGAGGAAGCTCGCTCTTCGCCATTCAAGTGCTTTCACGTTTGCGCAAAGAGTTTAACGTCGAGGTTCCGCCGGCGATGATCTTCGAAGGCGCTACGGTAAGTGCTCTCGCAAAACTTCTCACGCAGGATCAAGACGCGAAACCTGTCTTCAAAGAACAGCAGAGCCGCGGCGAGCGACGGAAGCAACGCGTCCAGGAGCTCAAAAGCAGCGCTGCCCAAAAGTAAGCAAATCCATCCACAGATTACACAGATTATTTTCAGAGAATCTGCGTAATCTGTGGATGGATCAAAAATATGAGCGACTCTTTCAACGGAACTGAAATAGCCATCATCGGAATGGCCGGCCGTTATCCGCGTTCGCGAAACCTCGACGAATTCTGGGATCACCTGCGCAACGGCGACGAACTGATCTCGTTCTTCACGGATGAGGAACTGCTCGCTCGCGGTGTCGATCCCTCAGTGGTGGCCAGTCCGCAATTCGTAAAGGCCGCAGTCGTACTGGATGACATGGATCAGTTTGACGCTTCTTTCTTTGGCTTCACCCGCAGAGAAGCAGAGCTACTCGATCCACAACACCGTCTCTTTCTGGAAACCGCCTGGGAGGCACTCGAGAACGCGGGCTACAACTCCGACGCGTACGATGGTCTGATCGGTGTTTACGCCGGCGCAGGAGTAAACAGTTACTTCCTCACCAATCTTTTCAACAATCCAAACTTTGGACCACTCGAACAGTTGTCGCTACTCCTCGCGAGTGACAAGGACTACATGATGACGCGCGCGTCGTATAAGTTGAACTTGCGAGGTCCGAGTGTGATGGTCCAAAGCGCATGCTCAACCTCCTTGCTTGCAATTCATCTCGCCTGTCAGGGTCTGTTGCTGGAAGAGTGTGATATCGCACTCGCGGGCGCGAGTAATGTTCACACTATCCTGCGCGATGGTTATTACACAGTTGAAGGCGGAGTTTATTCGCCTGACGGTCACTGTCGAGCGTTCGACGCCGATGGCAAAGGAACGCTTTTCGGTAGCGGCGTTGGAATTGTCGTACTGAAACGTCTGGCAGACGCACTCGCAGACGGCGATCACATCGAGGCTGTTATCAAAGGCTCGGCAGTCAATAACGATGGTTCAATGAAGGTGAGCTACACCGCTCCGAGTGTCGAGGGCCAGGCGAAGGTGATCGCCGAAGCTTTGGCAAATGCCGGAGTGAACGCCGAAACCATCTCTTACATTGAGGCACATGGCACGGCCACCGCGCTTGGCGATCCGATCGAAATACAAGCACTGACGAAGGCGTTCCGGGCGACAACCGACAAGAAAGGTTTTTGCGCGGTTGGCTCGGTTAAGAGCAATCTCGGCCATCTGGATTCCGCAGCCGGGGTGACGGGAATTATCAAAACTGTCTTGTCGTTGAAGCACAAGTCAATCCCGCCGAGCCTGCATTTCAAGCGACCAAATCCAGCGATCGATTTCGAGAACACTCCTTTCTATGTGAACAACAAATTGTCTGAGTGGTCCGGTCCCTCGCCGCGACGTGCGGGTGCGAGCTCCTTTGGAATCGGAGGCACCAATGCGCACATCGTTCTCGAAGAAGCGCCTCCGGCTGTGCCCGCCGGTGTGTCGAGACCATGGCAGTTGCTGGTCCTATCTGCAAAAACAGAAGCGGCGTTGGAAACTGCCACGCATAACTTAGCAGAACATTTTAAATGCCATCCTGATCTCAATCTCGCCGATGCGGCTTACACATTGCTGACTGGCAGAAAGGCCTTCAAACATCGAAAGGCTTTCGTCTGTAAGGAGCTTTCGGATGCGATCAACGCGCTAGAGAGCGGACGTGTTCTGGTGGGCCATCAACCGAAGCCGCGGCTGGTGGCGTTCATGTTTCCCGGTCAAGGCGCTCAACGCCTACAGATGGCCCAGCAGATCTATGCGCATGAGAAGACATTCAGAGAACAGGTCGATCTCTGTTCACGCCTTTTGGAACCAGATCTCAACGTCGATCTCCGTCAGATCCTTTACGGTAGCGCCAACTCACCGGAAGCAGCTGAGAAGTTGAAGCAGACCTCGTTGGCCCAACCAGCGCTCTTTGTTGTTGAGTACGCGTTGGCGCAGTTGTGGCAGGAATGGGGAATTAAACCGTGGGCAATGGTGGGCCACAGCATCGGTGAATACGTCGCCGCATGTCTCGCCGGTGTGTTTACTCTCGAAGACGCGCTCAAGTTGGTCGCCATGAGAGGAAGACTGATGCAAGAGGCGCCGGCTGGAGCCATGTTAGCGGCACCCCTCGCCGCAGAAACCATTCGTCCGTTAATGAGTGCGAAACTCTCGCTCGCGGCGATCAACGCGCCGCAGCGTTGCGTCGTATCGGGTCCTGAAGAAGCAATCGCGGATCTGCAAAGCAAATTGGAGAAGCAAGAACTGCCCGGTCAGCGTTTGCATACGTCACATGCTTTTCATTCAGAGATGATGGAGCCTGTGCTGGAGCCGTTTCGCAGATTCCTCCGCAACATCGAGTTGCGTGAACCGAAGATTCCTTACATCTCGAACGTCACAGGCGATTGGATAACCGCGGAGCAAGCGACGAGTCCTGATTATTGGGCCGATCATCTGCGACGCACGGTTCGCTTTGCAGACGGTGTAGCGCAGCTATTAAAAGAACCTGATTGCGTGCTGCTGGAGGTCGGTCCGGGACAAACACTGACGAAACTCGCGCGGCAGAGTGCCAATGGAAGTGCGCAAGACGCGATCATTGCGGCTGGAGACAATCTCGAAGACGATCTACTGTCGTTAATTAATGGCGCGGCAAAACTGTGGCTTGCAGGCGTTGAGCTCGACTGGTCTGGTTTTTATTCAGATGAGCGTCGACAGCGACTGCCACTGCCGACGTATCCGTTTGAACGAAAACGTTATTGGATCGAGCGTCCCGTCGCGACCGCTAATCAACAACTCACACGTCAGGTCCCCGATTCGGCTGCTTTTGAAATTCTGACAACACAACTGCACGTAATGGATCTGCAACTCAAGGCATTACGCGAAAACTAACCACGGATCCATCCGCAGATTACACAGATTACATAACGCAATGACCAATAAAGTTCTACGAGAGCTAAAGAATATTTTCGCGCGCATCGCCGGCATAACTGTCGATCAGGTCGAAGTAGATGTAACGCTACTCGAGCTCGGCGTCGATTCCCTCACCATGATCCAGGCAACGCAGACGATTCAAACTGCGCTCGGTGTGAAGATCCCTTTTCGAGTGCTGATCGAAGACAACCCCACCTTGAACGGATTGGCCGAGTACGTCGCGAGCCAGATGCCAGCAGAAGAGCCTCAGGTAGAAGTCGCAGCAGAAGTGTCGAACCTGCCTGCGAGAGGAGTAGTGAATATGAGTTCCGAACAGCATTCAGTAGAGTCAAGAATTCATGAAGTAACGAAAGCAGCAAACGGCGATTCAGCAAACGCCCAGCTCTCGCAGATCGTTGCCCAGCAGCTTGCAATCATGGCCGAGCAATTGGAGATGTTGCGCGGCCGGACAAACGGGAAAGAGATAGCAACTGTAGTGAGCGCACCGGCGCCAACCCTTCGCGAGGTTCCTGCACCGGCAGTGCGCGAGATCGCAGCGCCTGTGGCCGCGGCGACTGTAGTTTCTGAAATCTCAACGCCCGCCAGTCAAGCGCCTGCCACGACCGAGACCTATGTACCTTATAAACCTGCACGACCCGGCTCAGTCAGCGGGTTAAGCGCTTGCCAACAACAGTACCTTGACCAGTTGATCGAGCGGTTCTGTAAACGCACCAGTAAGTCAAAACAACAGGCGCACGAACGTCGTTCGATACTGGCCGATAGCAGAACTTCGGCAGGATTCCGTCTGCTTTGGAAAGAGATGCTCTACACGCTCTGCGCTGAGCGTGCCGAGGGCGCAAGGATCTGGGACATCGATGGCAACGAGTACGTTGACATTGCAATGGGATATGGCGCGCTTCTGCTTGGTCACACTCCGCCTTCACTCGAAGGTTTGCAAACCCATTTCAATCAGGGCATTCAGATGGGCCTCATCTCCAATTCAGTACGTGAGGCGGCCGAACTCGTACGTGATCTGACGGGAGTTGAGCGAGTCACCTTCTGTAACTCCGGCACTGAAGCCGTGATGATCGCGCTGCGTTTGGCACGCACCGTCACCGGCCGCTCGAAGGTTGCATTCTTTGAGGGCTCCTATCACGGCTTCTTTGATGAAGTGCTGGTTAGACCATCAAGCGGGCCCGATGGCGGCACGTGCATGGCGCCGATCGCTCCCGGCATAACTGGCAGCTCGGCCGACAACGTTCTGGTTCTCAAATATGGAGATCCGAAGTCTCTCGAAGTGATAGCTAAGCACGCAGATGAGTTGGCGGCAGTGTTGGCGGAACCGGTGCAGAGTCGTCAGCCGGACTTGCAGCCGATTGAGTTTCTGCGCGAACTGAGACGCTTAACCAGCAACTCAGGTACGGCTTTGATCTTCGACGAAGTGATCACCGGCTTCCGTGTGCATCCGCGCGGAGTTCAGGGTGTGTTCGACATCGACGCCGACATTGTCACGTATGGCAAAGGCATTGGAGCAGGTGTTCCAGTCGCAGTAGTGGCTGGTAAATCGGCATACATTGACGCGATCGATGGCGGGCAATGGAGTTATGGTGACAAATCGTTTCCGCGCGCCGAAAGAACCTACATCGCGGGAACTTACTTCATGCATCCGTTGACAATGACTGCGGTGTCGTCGGCTCTCAGACACCTGAAGAAGAGTGGGCCGCAACTGCAAGAGCAACTCAACGCGAAGACGGCGGAGTTTGTCCAAACACTTAACTCTCATTTCAAAAACGAAGAAATCCCAATCCACGTCGTGCATTTCGGTTCTCTGTTCCGCTTCGTCTTTTCCGATGAAGTCAAATTTGCGGATCTCTTCTTCTATCAGCTGCTGGAGAAGGGAGTTTACACATGGGAAGGGCGCAACTGCTTCCTGTCGACAGCTCACACTGATGAAGACATCGACAAGATCGTTTCCGCCGTGAAGGAATCGGCTGCGGAGATGCGTGCCGGAGGATTTATCCCCGAACGCAGCACGCCGGTTGATTCTATACCGCAGATTACGGCAGCGCAGAACGCCGAACCACGCCAGATCCCCACCACCATCGCGCAAAAAGAACTCTGGCTTCTTACGCGAATGGGCGACGAAGCTTCACGCGCCTACAACGAATCCCTGACAATGCACTTGCGTGGTCCATTCAAC
>DATFHH010000088.1:0-27882 GCA_035248565.1 Pyrinomonadaceae bacterium
TTCATGGTGCCCAGCGTCGGTTTCCCCTCGGCGAGCGCCTGCGGCAGGTTTCGCCAGCGAAACGAAGGCGGAGGTCCGGCGTTGCCGCGCGTAATGATTGCCGCGGCGCCGAGCACGACTGCTGCGATCAGCGCTGCACCAAACACTTTCTGAAATCGGCCAACGGAAGATGAACGCGCCAACAGAACTCCTCCGACAGACAACGCAAGAAACATCAGCAGGCCGGCGACGATCGTCCGAGTTGAACTGAGCGAAATGCCGCCCACGATTGGCGCACTGCCGGAGTCGCCCGCAACTCCTGCACGAAGGCTCGCAAAATCAGACTGCGAGATCTGCAATTTCGCGTCGTAGGCTTTCCCATCCGGCACGATTTCGAGACTCGTGCGCAGGACAACTTTGGCCTCAGCATTGACTATTTGCGCTGAAAACGTCGTTAACAAGAGCACACAACAAGCAGTGATAAGGAACTTCATTAGTCGGATCTCCTCTCGAACAGGCTAGGCAGCTTATACTCTTTTGACATTAGCCCCACAAGACTAAATCCGTCTTCATCCGTGAAATCCGTGGCCCATTTCCCTCCCGAAGCCAAAGCACGTAAAATTCATTCAGAGGTAAATCAATTGGCCCGCGAACTCCGTGTAATCAGCAACAATCAAAAGGTCCGTCCGCCGAAACCTGAATGGCTTCGCATCCGTCTGGGCGATCCGGCGAATCAGAACCAGGTGCTGCAACTGATCGAAGGTCTGAATCTGCACACGGTTTGTCAGGAGGCACGCTGTCCGAACATTTTCGAGTGTTGGACCGACCGCACGGCGACGTTCATGCTTGGCGGCGATATTTGCACTCGTCACTGCGGTTTTTGCGCGGTCGGGAAAGGCCAGCCGGGTGAATTGGATGCGGACGAGCCGCGTCACGTCGCGGAAGCAGTGAACCACTTGAACCTCGCTCACACAGTGATCACTTCAGTGAATCGCGACGATTTGCCTGACGGCGGCGCCGCACATTGGGCCGAAACGATTCGGCAGGTGCGTACTTTGAACCCTGAATGCAAAGTCGAAGTCCTCATTCCGGACTTCAATGGCGACGAAGCGGCACTCAACACCGTGCTCGACGCCCAACCTGACGTGCTCAATCACAACACCGAAACGATCGCGCGACTTTATCGACGCGTCAGGCCTGACGCCGATTACCAACAATCGTTGACGTTACTCCAACGTGCTGCTGCGCGGCGCGACCGCGAAGGACGCGGCATGTTGACCAAGAGCGGAATCATGGTCGGTCTCGGAGAGACTTTTGACGAAGTCGTCGATCTGATGCACGACTTGCGCGCCGTTTCCTGCGACATCATGACGATCGGCCAGTATCTCCAACCGCACGCGCGCCGTTTGCCAGTCGAGCGCTACGTCACGCCTGAAGAGTTTGCGAAATGGCGCGAGATTGGAATGTCGCTCGGTTTCCATCACGTCGAATCGAGCCCGCTTACGCGCTCCTCCTACCACGCGCGCGAACAAGCCGCGAAATGAAAGCCGCGATTTTCAGACAGCATGGCGGATCGGACGTGCTCGAGTACGCCGATGTTCCCGATCCGCGCATTCGCGCGAACGAAGTGCTGGTCGAAGTGAAAGCGTGTGCGCTAAACCACTTGGACATTTGGGTGCGCAACGGCTTGCCCGGGGTCGAGATTCCGCTGCCGCACATTTTGGGAAACGACGTTGCAGGTGTCGTGCGAGAGGTTGGTGAGCTTGTCACGTGGGTGAACGTGGGCAACGAAGTGATGGTCCAACCTGGCGTGTCGTGCGGTCATTGCGAGGCGTGTCTTAGTGGACGGGATAACCTGTGTCGTGAATACGACATTATCGGTTACCGGCGTGATGGTGGATATGCGGAGTTGGTAGCAGTTCCTGGTGTAAACATTATTCCAAAGCCGAGCGACTTGAGTTGGGAAGAAGCGGCGGCGTTGCCGTTGGTGACTTTGACTGCGTGGCACATGTTGGTGACGCGAGCCGCAGTGCAGCCGGGTGAAGACGTGCTGGTACACGCGGCCGGCAGTGGTGTCGGATCGATCGCGATCCAGGTTGCGAAATTGCGCGGTGCGCGCGTGATCACCACGGCGAGTTCTGATGAAAAACTGGCAAAGGCGCGTGAGTTGGGCGCCGATGCGACGATCAACTACACGCGCGAAGATTGGCCGAAAGAAGTGCGACGCTTGACAGAGCGGAAAGGCGTTGACGTTGTTGTCGAGCATACCGGCGCTGAGACGTGGCCGGGATCGATCGCGGCACTCAAAAATAATGGGCGTTTAGTGACGTGCGGCGCGACGAGTGGCTGGGATGCGCGGACCGATTTGCGGCAGGTGTTCTATCGGCATTTGACGTTGTTGGGTTCGTTTATGGGTTCAAAAGGCGAACTGCTCGAGGCGATGAAGTTTGTTGCGCAGGGAAAGATTCGCGCGGTAGTGGATCGTGTGTTGCCGCTCAGGGAGGCGCGTCAGGCGCATGAGCTGATCGAGGATCGGGCGCAGTTTGGGAAGATAGTTTTATCCGCGTAATCCGTGGCTATTTTCCGGAATAGTCTTCAACCACGAACCGCTTTCTTATCGTCGCGAGGTTTCCCTCTTCGAGATTGAAGTTAGTTCCCGCGATTATCTTACGACCATTATCGGTGCCTACCCAATCGACAACCTGCGGAGCGTTGGTTTTGAGGAAATTGCCGTCATCTCGGTCGAGTGGCTTACCATCTTTACGCGAAAAGACCCAGATGTAAGTGAATTGGCCCTCGCGGACGAATTGCAGGTCCTTTGCGAAGCCGGTAAGCGGAGATGTTTGAGGTGATGGGGATGCCGGCGGAGCGGTATTCGAGGCGGTTTGCTGCGAACCACCGCCGCATGCACCGAGCAGCAAAACCAAAATTAAAACTTCACTCAGGCTCATCCACGCTCTCATCACTCTTCTCGTCCCTAATGTGCATGATCGTGCATTGCTCATCTTCATAAACAATATCAAACCAGCCGCTCGTCCTCGCATGGTCAAAGAAGTCGTGGTGGGTATTATCCGAGAATACATACCGTGCGCCAAATCGATCGCGAATCAGTGGACCGGGATCGTCTTCTTTGCCGAGTGTGATGCGGTCGTAAAGCTGAGAGAGGTCCGGATCCTTATCGAACAGATAACTCGGATCCAGTCCTGACACGTAATAATGTGAAGAATCAAAATAAAAGAGACGTGGAAAGTCGTCCCAGTCAGTGTTGAAAACTATTTGACCCGCAGGCACGTTTCGTCGCAACCACTCTGCGCCGGCACGGTAATAATCATGAGACTCACTCTCTCCAATCTCCTTCACGACTGAGCGTAAATTGACAAACAGAAACACACTCAGCAGCAGCGCAACGACGACCGCGGCCAACATTCTCAACCAATCGCGCCAGTCGCTCTCTTTCTCAGGCACTGCGATAGCCTCGCGGTCGAGAAATGGTTTTAGTTCTTCGAGAACTTCCGCCGGGAGTCGTGTGAGATACGAACGAAATCCTGTCATCCATGGCTGTAATGAAAACGCGGCGAACAGCACGGCGAACGGCGGCCAGTATTCGGCGATCCTCTTCCAACGCGCATTCATGATCATCAAAGCCGTCGAGAAGAGCAGAAAGAAGATCGTATGATGCGCTCGCCGCCGTTCTGAAGGCTCAAACGCGATGTACCCGACAAACATCGCGATGCATGCGACTGCCGAATTACCGAGAAACTCCCAGGAATCGTATGGGTACCATTCCGATCCCACCTTCGTGTCGAAATCAGACGCGGTGAGTTTGATCTGCAAGTGTTCGAAGAGCAGTTGAAAATTGTGTGGGAAGTAAGGATTGATTATGAGTCCTGCGGCGCATCCGGCGAGCACAAATACCAGCGGCCGCCACTCAAACCCCTTCTCTGTTATCGCCACCGCAATCATCCAGAAGATCGCGGCCACAATGAGCAGCAGAAACAGGTCGTAAGTCCAGGTAAAAATCACGGCCAGCGGCAGCAAAGGCCAGTATTTCCTCTGGAAAAACAGGTGAATACCAACGATCAGGTAAACGATGGCCAGCGGCGGCGCCTTGGCCATGTTCATGCGAAACAGAAAGGGCGCCGAACACGCCAGCAGCGCGATCAACCAGACGAACGGATAGCGGATGCGATAGCGAAGCATTAACCAGTAACAGGAAAGAACCGCCAGAGCACCAAAAAGTGCTGAGGCTATCTTCGCGCCGAGCCGCGGATCGGAAAATGTGGCGAATGGAATCTGGATCACGTGGAAAAGCAGGTGATGGTCCACGTAATTCTTTGGATTCAGAGTGGTGAGCGGCAGCCAGGGAAACGCCGGCGGAAATGAGTGGCTTTTCATTGAGGCCCAAAGCTCGCGTGACCATCTGATGTGGTAGTAACCGTCAAAATCGCCACAGCAGATCGCGGACGTCGAGAATTGGAGGTGCCAGAAAATAAGACCGATGGCAATGGCGCCGACTGAAAACTGGATGATGCGGATGGTAGATTCGGATTGAAACTTGGAGAGTATGCCGGAAGAGGTCGTCATCAATCGTTCAACTGTCTCTTGTGTAAGCTCACAGTTGTTCGATGAGGTCCAGTAGCGCTCGCGGATCGATTGGCTTTGTCATGTGAGCATTGAAGCCTGCTTTGGTCGATCGTTCCTTGTCGTCGAACATTGAATAGCCGGTGACGGCAACCATCGGAACAGTCTCGTAACCGGGCATGGTTCTCATTTCTCGTGCCAGTTGATAACCATTCATCTCGGGCATCCCAATATCGGAAATCACTACGTCAAACTGGCGTTCGCGCGCGGCTTTGAGTGCCGCTGGAGCTGAAGCCGCAGTGACTACAGAGTAACCGGCATGGCTCAGCACAACCGCGAGCATCTCTGTGACGTCGGCGACGTCGTCAACTACCAAAGCGGATCGGCGCTCTTGCGCCTTGTGATTTAGCACATCACCGTCAGCCGCAATATCAGTGGAGTGATTCGACTGGTTCGATAAATACAGGCTGAAGCAGAAGAGGGAGGGTTGAAAATCGGCGGTAACGCACGATGAGTAATAATCTTGCATCGAGGCAGCCTTTCCGCAGTTTTAGTCAGGACCGCGTGTTGTTTCGGAGAGCAAGTTTAATGTAGCCGAAACGTCGATGTGTGTCTACAGAACTCGTGATTTTTGATGGCGCAACTCTGTGCCTCCGTGTCTCTGTGGTTCGCTTTGAGCAAAAACACCACAGAGGTAAGAGACGCAGAGGATTAGATAAAAACATCGTGGACAGTCTCAGATTATTTTGCTACGGTGAGCCAAACTCAGACCAATAAAAGGAGCGAACGAAATGGCAGCCAGAAAAGGAAGCAAGAAGTCTAGAGGCGCGCGCAAAGGCGGCGGCAAAGGAACCAAGAAACGAGGCGCAAAGAAGTCAAGCAAGGCAGCCAAGAAATCCGCGAAGAAGGGTGGCGCCCGCAAATCGACGGCGAAGAAGTCGGCAAAGGGCACGAAGAAGGCCGCGAAGAAAATGACCAGCAAGGGCGGCGGCACGAAGAAAGGTGGAAAGAAGCGCTCGAGGAAGTCCGCAGCGTCAGTGACTCCGCCGTCGACTGGCGGTGGCTACGCGGAGCCTGAAAGCACGAGCGCGGAGCCTTCCGGTGAAATGGCCGAAGGCGGACCAGGCAGTTCCAACGTTGAAGAAGGTTGATTTGCTTCACTTAAACTGCTGATGTATCCAGCCGGCAATCTCTTTATTCCTGTCGAGCACGGGCAGTTAGAAGCGATCCTCAAAGAGCCGCGACAAGATTCGCCAATCGGCGTGGCGCTGGTCCTACATCCACATCCACTCGGTGGCGGCACGATGCACAATAAAGTAGTGTTTCGTGCCGCCGCTGCTTTGAACGACGCCGGTCTGATAACACTGCGGATCAACTTTCGTGGCGTTGGTCAGAGCACAGGCGAGCACGATGAAGGACGCGGAGAACAGGATGACGTACGCGCCGGGCTCGACTACTTATCTCAGAACTACGCAAAACTCCGCATATTGCTATGTGGTTTTTCTTTCGGGGCGAGAGTCGGTCTGGATGTTGGGATAAATGACTCACGAGTTTCATATCTGATCGACATTGGAACGCCGTTGGGTAAGTATGACTTCAGTTTTCTCAAGTCATGCCGCAAGCCGTTGCTGCTCGTTCACGGTGAACAGGATGAGTTTGGCGAGGTTGAACGTGTGCGGGAACTGGCGGCGGAGCTCGAGCGAAGCGTGTCGGTGCAACTGGTTGTGATTCCAGGCGCGGATCATTTCTTCGAAGGTCACCTGGACGAGCTCAAACGTGCGATAACTGAGTGGACCGCAGAGCAATTCGCTGCTTAGCCACAAAAAGGCACAAAAAGCACAAACGAATATGCACGACTACACAGACCCCGCGATACGGATCACCTTGCTGCCACGCGACACGAATTCCCAGGGGACGATCTTTGGCGGCGTCATTCTCAGCTACATCGACACCGCCGGCGCGATCGAAGCGCATCGTCACACCAAAATGGACCGCTTTGTCACTGTCGCGATGAAAGAAGTGATCTTTCATAAGCCCGTGTTCGTGGGAGATCTGGTGAGCTTTTACTGCGAAACGGTACGTGTTGGCACGACTTCGATAACGGTTCGCGTGATTGTGGAAGTGGAGCGGTTGGGAAAGAGTGAACGCGTGCGTGTTACTGAAGCGGAAGTGATCTACGTCGCCGTCGATGAAAAGGGCGAAAAGATCCCAATAATAACTAAATAAGTTTTGGTGCTCTTTTGTGCCTCTTGGTGGCTAATTAAGTCTCGCCTGCATTCGTCTTAACGCCACTGCCGCTTCCGCAAAGTCCGGTTTTTGTTCAAGCGCCAAGCCGTAGTGCCTGGCGGCTTCGAGAAACTGGCGCCGCGTTTCATAAACACGGCCCAGATTGAAATGCGGAAAGGCATAAGACTCGTATCGCGGTGCCAGCAAAGCGCGCTTGAACCAACGTACCGACCCATACGGATCGCCTTTGGCCAGTAAATAACTGCCGATGTCGTTGTAAGGATTGCCCAACGTCTCATCAACCCGGATCGCCTCCAAACACTCCGCGATCGCCTCGTCATAGCGTTTCTGAAAACTGTAAACCCAGCCGAGAAATGTGTGTGCTTCGGCAGTCGGATAGGTTTCGATCGAGCGCTTATAGAGTTCTATCGCGCGCTCATAATCGTTTGCGAGCTGGGCTTCATATGCCTCGTGGAAGAGCTGGTTGGCTTCAAAACGCTTGGCCGCTGCTGCATCGTCGTAGGTATTCATACCTGAAAACTGCGTAATCTGTAGACGTGAATTATACTCGGGCTAATCCATGCCGGATAGAGAGACATTTTTCATCACGGGTTTTCCCGGCTTTATCGCCAATCGTCTGTTGGAACGGCTCGCACGCAACGATTGCCGCTTTGTCTTGCTGGTGCAGCCGTCATTGCTGACGCGGGCACGAGACGAGCTTGCTCGAATCGCTCAATTCGCTGGTCGAAGCATCAGTGACTTCCAAATCGTCGAAGGAGACATCAGCGAACCTGGGCTCGGGTTGAAAAAACCGGATTTCGAACTGGTGCAACGACAGTCGACGCGCGTTTTTCATCTGGCCGCGATTTACGATCTCGCTGTTGCTCGCGATCTCGCGCTGCGCGTGAATGTCGGCGGCACGCGTAACGTCGTCGAACTGGCGCTTTCAATGCCGCAGCTTCGTCACTTCCATCATGTTTCAACCTGTTACGTTGCGGGAAAACGAGAAGGCGTGATTCTCGAGACCGAGCTGCGACACAACGACGGTTATCGGAATTTTTACGAAGAATCGAAGTATCTGGCTGAGCTGGAGGTCGATTCAGTTAAGCACGAACTGCCAGTCACGATTCATCGCCCGGCGGTGGTTTGCGGTGACTCTAAAACGGGGGAAACGGGAAAATACGACGGTGTTTACTATCTGATTCACTATCTGCTGAAGTGGCCCAGCGTGCTTTCGATGATCAATATCGGAAATCGCGAGGTGAGCCTGAATCTTGTGCCCGTCGATTTCGTGGTCGACTCGATGGCCGCACTGGCATTTGACGAGCGAGCTATTGGCAAGACTCTGCAACTCGCGGATCCCTCCCCGCTTACGACGAACCAGTTGTTCAATGCGATTGCAAAGTCAATTAACGGGCATCGATCGCGGATCACTGCTCCGGCGTCATGGGTGCGGTTTTTCCTGATGTTGCCGCCATCACCAAAGATTACTGGTCTGCCGCATCACGCGGTTCCTTACTTCTTCGTGAAACAGCTCTACGATTCGAGCCAGGCGCAACAACTCCTTGCGCCACACGGCATCCACTGCCCGCCATTCGAGAGTTACGTCGATCGCATCGTCGACTTCGCGAAAAACCATCCACAGATTACGCAGAAATAAATCTGTGTAATCTGTGGATGGCCTCTTCTTGACAAATCATCATTTTAGAATTAGTCTAAATCTACCTTGAGGGAGATCAAGCAAAAACCGAAACTGACGCCGCAGCGGGAAGCAGTGTTTCAGGTGATCCGGGAACGAGACGATCACCCCACTGCCAGTGATATCTTCGAGGCTGCCCGCCGGCGACTGCCTGGTATCAGCTACGCAACCGTCTACAACTCGTTGCGCTACCTGAAAGAAGCCGGGCTGGTTCACGAGATCAATTTTGGCGACAGTGCCAGCCGCTACGATCGTGAAACCGAACGCCACGATCACGCGATCTGTAATGATTGCGGCAAGCTGGTCGATTTTGATTTGCCGGACGCAGCCAAGCTCATGCAAGCGGCCGCGCGCAAGTCGCATTTCAAACCTCAGTCGGTCCATCTCACGCTGAGAGGACGTTGCCCGGAGTGTGCACAGGATTCGCAGGATTAACAGAAATTATTTCAACTATTGGGAGGATACATGACAGCAGCAGCAACAGCAGTAGCAACAGAGAAGGCGCAGGTAGGACAGCCGGCGCCGGATTTCGAAATGGGTTCGACGAAGAACATCGAGAAACTCAACGAGCCAGTGAAACTTGCCGACTACCGAGGCAAGTGGTTGGTGATGGTTTTCTATCCGCTGGACTTCACGTTTGTCTGTCCGACGGAGTTGACCACTTTTAGCGATCGCTATCAGGACTTTTTGGACATCGGCGCCGACGTTCTCGGTATTTCAACTGACTCGGTCTACTCGCACCGCGCGTGGCTCAACACCTCGCGTGATAAGGGTGGTGTCGAAGGTCTGAAATATCCGCTCGGGTCTGACGCGACGAAGCAAGTCGCGCGTGATTACGGCGTTCTCATCGAGGATCGCGGGATCGCGTTGCGCGGCCTTTTCGTAATCGATCCCGAAGGCATTCTTCGATACAAGGTCGTGCACGATCTAAACGTGGGCCGGTCGGCGGAAGAGACGCTCCGCGTGATTCAGGCGTTGCAAACGGGTGGTCTTTGCCAGGCCGAATGGAAGCCCGGCCAGAAGACGCTTGGGTAAATTAAAACCATCCACAGATTACACAGATTCAAATCTGTGTAATCTGTGGAGCGTAAGCTGTGGATTAGAGATACACAAAGATGGCAATGAAGATTGGAACACCGTTGCCAAAGCTTGAAGGCGCAACGGAGTGGTTTGGTGGTACACAAGCACATGCAGAAGCGGAGGCGGCCGGTCATCCAACGCTGGTTCACTTCTGGTCAGTAAGTTGCGGCATCTGCAAAGACAATTTGCCGCGGGTTGGACAATGGCGCGATGAAAAGCGCGAGCACGGGTTGCGAGTAATCGGAATTCACATGCCGCGTTATGAAACTGATACTGACATCGAAGCGGTACGCGAGCTGATCGGCAAGTATGGAATCATCGAGCCGGTCGCAGTAGATAACGAGCACAAGCTCAAAGAAGCATTTCAGAACGATCAGGGATTTGTGCCGGCGTATTATCTGTTTGATTCAGAAGGAAAGCTGCGAAGCTTCGCCGCGGGTGAACGCGGTTTGGATATGTTGAAGACAGCGCTAGAGAGGATTCTATCCGCCTCATCCGCGGCTAAAAATCTTGTATAAAAGATAGACGCTGACAAAGGCGCTGGCCAACGCTAGCGCCGTCAGCCCAACAATAATCCCACCCACAAAAAACCAATCACTCAATCTTCCCGATCGCGCTTCTTCCGCCGAAACAGTCGCACGCTTACGCAGCAGCTCGACATTCATGCTATTAGACTTCCACCAAGCATCGGCAACGTCGCCCACAATCGGCAGCGATCCAACAACGTAATCGATCGCGATGTTCAAGCCCATGCGCGCGAGCGTGATCTTCGGCACTCGATAACGCACACCCGCCGCCAGGATATAGAACGAAACGAGCGTCGTGCCTGTGTCGCCGAAGCCCGGAATCAGACCGATCAGCGCATCGAGTCCAAAACGCCAGCCGAGCACAGGCACCCGAAACAGATCGTCCATGAGCCAGCCAAGCCGCTCGATACTCTTTTCTACTGTCAGCGAATTCGTGTTACTTGCTGCCAAAAGAATTTCCCGACTTTCGCGAGAGCGCCGAAAGCGTTCTTATCGCCGCCTGATTTTTGGGGAGTTTGTTTAGCGGAGATGCCCAGGTTCGCGGCCAACTCTGAATCGGGAGACGCGATGTCTTCGTCGCCTCGCTTCGAGGTCAGCCAGCGGGTAAATGTACGTCCAATCATTCGTCTTTGTTCAACTGGGGCTTCAGCGACGAGCGCGATGCGCAGGTCTTCGAGTTGAGCAATTTCATACTGATTGGCCTGGTAGTACTTACGCAGGGCGGCAAAGACCTTCTCTTCGCCGAGTGTTTTTTGCAGGTCCACAAACATCAGCGCGCCTTTGGCGCTGACGATTGCGGCGTATTGAAATGTGTTGCGATAGTCGCGTGAGGGACGATTGGCGTCCATGTCGTCGCCACCAAACGTTCGATAGAGGCGATAAACGCCGCGCACTTGATCGTTGAGAACAGCGGTCGCTTTTTCCTCGCCGTAAGTGTTTCTGTAGTACAGCAGCGCAGACCAGGACGACAATGCTTCGTCGAGCAAAGGCTCCCGCGCCGGATCGTTACCAACCGCCGCGCCCCACCATTGATGTGCGACGAGATGAGCGACGGCCCACTCGAGACTCTCCTCGACCGATGGTCGTTGTTCACGAATAATCTCCGGCAGATTGCGGACCGCCGGCGAATCAAAATCGACGTAAAAAGCACTGGCGATGATGTTGAATCCGGAAAACTCACAGCTTCCGAGTCCGGCGATGAGCGGTGCTTCGGCAACGCTGATCGTTTTGAAAGGCAGTGGTCCAAACAGTGAAGTGAAAACTCGCAACGCATTGGCCGCGACCACTAAAGCACGTTTGCCGATGCGTTCATGTTCCGCGAGATAGATCGATCTGACGTCGATGCCTTCAACTTCGGTGTGTTCGCTGCGCAAACCGCGGCCGGCAAGGATCGCGAAATCTCGTAGAGCTGGAGCGGTAAATGTTTGCCCGGTCTTCTCATTCCTGGCTCCGGTTTCGGTTGCGGAAGTAAAGACTTCGACTCCGGAATTTGTAGCGACACTCACTTCGTAATCCGCTGCTTCGTTGAAAACAAAGTCGCCAACGGACGGCTCGAGTTTGCGTCGCCACTCGTCGCCATCGTGGACCGCGAGCACCGGATAAGCCGCGCCCAGAAGCATCACGCCACGGCAGCGAAAGTTGATGTCGCGCGCGCGGCGTGTTTCTCGATCGCTGCGCAATGCGGCGCTGACCTGCTTCACGACGTGAGTAGTGAGGCTTGTTTCGTCGCGATCGATCTCCGGCACTGAGCCTTTGAACTTGATCAGGATTTCGGCGAAGCTCTCCGGAGCAACGGTGTCGCGCAAATTTACGCGCAGCGTCGTGCCTTGATCGTCAAGCGAAGAAAAGAGCGGAGTGTCGTCTGGGGCGGAACGCACTTCCAGGATGTCAAGACGCGGTTCATCAGAATCCGCGGCGACTGTGTTGGCCGGCGACTGCTGATCGCCCACGCGTAGGTTTGGGTAGAGATGAAAATAGATAATCGACGTAGGCTTCTCGCCATGATTGATCCAGCGCACTCGCTCGGCGCCGGTGTAGGTCAGATGGTCGAAATCGATCTTCAGGTCGATTTTGTAGAAGTGTCGTTCGGCCGGTTCCGATGGAGTTTGGCCGTGCAGTTCCTGGGCCGCCGCACAAATGAAGACCAGCAGGCAGAAGATAACAAGCGCGTCCGGAGTGCTGCTTGTTTTTTGCCACGGATTAAACACGGATTTTTTACCTGATAGCAATCGACTGAATCACGTCGCCGCGAACGATCTTGTCAACCACGTCCATTCCCGCGACGACACGGCCAAAAACCGTGTAGCCGCCGTCGAGGTGCGGCTGCGGCGAGTGAGTCACAAACCATTGCGAGCCGCCCGTGTCCTTGCCTGACAGCGCCATTCCCACTGCCGCTCGATCGTAAATCGCTTGATTGATTTCGCAGCGGATCTGGTAGCCGGGTCCGCCATTGCCATCACCGCGCGGGTCGCCGTCCTGAATCACGAAATTCGGCACGACCCGATGAATGGTGACATTGCGAAAATAACCTCTTTGGGCAAGTTGAACGAAGTTGTCTACAGTCAGGGGGGCCAGCTCGGGGAGAAACTCAATAGTAAACGAACCCTTGCTGGTAGTCACGACAGCTCGAACAGTTCGACCGATGCGCGCCAGCGCACGTTTGTAATCGGCGTCAGTGTTTCGCGTTTGGACCGTGCCGATTTCAGAAGAGAAATCGCCGGCGCCGTTTGCTTTCAGCAACGCGACGGCACGACGACGAATCAGGTGATCGTTTGACTTGAGCGCGGCTTTGATCAGCTCGTTTGCTTCGCTGGTCTTTTGTTTTCCGAGCGTGTCGAGAATTGAGAGCGCTGCATCGTTCAGTGCGTCTTTGGCAGCCTGCGGCCAGGCGGTGGCGAGTGCGCGCGTGTTCTCTTCGGACGATGGTAGATCGCCCAGTAAGTCGGCGGCAGTAGCGCGAACGATCACGTCGCTTTCCTTGAATTGTGCTCGCAACACCGACGCGAGATCCTGCGGTTTGAAAGCGGCCAGCGCGCGCAGCACGTCCGGAATCGCGTATTCCGAATGAACGGCGAGGAGCGTGTTGATAGTCAGACCGGAATTGCGATAGTCGAGCATCGCGCGCAGCAGCGATTCTGCTCTGGCAGCGAGCTCAGACTTGTTCTTCACTGAATCAGGAAGCGCAGCAATCTCGCCCAATCCTGCCGCAACTCCAGCAGCGGCGCGCCAGTTGAGCAGGATCGTCTCCTGAACTTTTCGTTTTGCCTGGTCGGCGGCGCCGAAGTCTGCGAGATAAGTTGACGGCGCAATGCGGACGAGAGCGAACTCTACTTCAGGTGCGGTGTGGTTGAGCGACGCATTGATTTTGCGCAGCCAACTGATGGTAGTCTGGTCCTCTTTTTGGGCCAACAGTCGCCCGAGCGTGGTTGCGATCTCGAGTATTTCGTTTAGCTCAGCGGGTCTGGCAGAAAGATCTTGTTGGGCGAGAGTCTGGCCGCGTTTCAGTAACTCATCGGCGGCGCGCACGTTTTTTAGCGACGCCAGCGCGCGAATCGCGCTTACTCTTACGCGCGAGTCGCTGTCGCCGGTAGCGCGAGAGATGAGCGTGTAAAGTGATGACTTATCTTCTGTTACTCCGAGCACGCGCGCCGCGTTGGCGCGAACTACTGGATCAGCATCGGTTGTCAATAGTTTTCGTAACTGATCGTTTCCATCGTTCAGCCGCAGTCGGGCGAGCGCATTCGCAGCATCCTCGCGGACACGCGGGTTCTGGTTGGTCAAAAATTTAGCGATAGTCGCGCCCGCGTTGGTAGGTCGAGATCGCAACGCGGCGGTCAGGCCCAAGAGAATTAACTGCTCGTTTTCGGCAGTTTTGAGTGCATCGAGTATCGCGGCGCCAAGTTCGCGTTGTCGCGCTTCTTTTTCTTTTGGCAACGCCGCGGCGATTTTGCCGAGAGCTTCAATCGCTCTGGCTCGCACTTCAACTGCCTCGCTCGTGTTTTTCAACGTGGCGAGAAGCGCGGTTGCACCTGCTTCCGACTCAACTTCGCCGATCGCAAAAGCCGCCATCGCACGAACGCTCGTGTCGTTGTCCTGCTCCAGCAGTTTTGTGAGCGCCGTTAACGAATCTTCATTTCCGATTCGACCCGCCGCGAGGGCGGAGCGTTTACGGATCTCCGCGTTTGGACTCGTAAACAAATTCCGCAGATCATCATCCCAGCGTCGCTGGTCTTCGGCTTTGGTGATAAGCAGGAGCGTTGTTGTAGGGACTTGGTTCGTACGCTTTTGCGCGTAACCAACCGTGGTCAAGAGGAGCGCAAGAGCGCAGGCCAGCGTTATCCTTTTATTGGGCATGGCGCTAATTTTATAGAATCTGCGTAATCTGTGGATAAAAAAGAGGTGGCCCAGCGGACCACCTCTCCTTAAAACACATTTTCTTAAATTAATTAGCTCACCACGCTCGAGACCGCCGGAAGGTCTGCCGGCTTGGCTGGCGTTTCCGCGATCGTCTTTATCCGCGGAGTTTCGAGCGGCTGCTCTTCTCTTTTCTCTTTCTTTGCCTTATCGGCTGATGCCATCTGCAACATCTTGCAGGTACCTTCAAAGACCGCTCCCTGCTCGATGATCAGCGACGGTGTTTGAATATTGCCGTTTACCTTCGCCGCGCGGCCGAGTTCCAGTCGCTGAGTGGCAATGATGTCGCCGTTGATTGTTCCGTGAATTACAGCGACAGCGACTTCAATATTGGCGTCGACTTTTCCATTCGCGCCGACGATGAGTGTGCCGCTCGAAGAACTGACGCGGCCGGACAGGTGTCCATCAACTCTCATCATGGCCTTAAAGTTAGCTTCGCCGGTGACAACAGTTCCGCCGCCCACGAAACCGCTTAGTGTACCTTCCTTGATATCTTTGGCCAGCGTTTCGCTCTCCGTCATTGCGCGAGAACTGCCGTTAGGCGCGCTGGGAGTGGCTTCGACTGTCGGTTTTGCTTCAACACTCGTTCCTTGATAGGAGGAGTAGGTTTTGGCAGTGGAGTAATCAGGAACCTCCGGTTTGTGGCTGGAGTGGTCGTTATCTTCCTGATCCTTGGCATTCTTTCCTATCCTGAGCATCTTATACCTCCGTAAATATGGGGGCGCGGAAGTTTAGTCACCGGCTGTCGGAACCTTGAAGCAACGAAACGACGCGCTTGCCTTTTGTTCTTGGATTGATTCTAGCCTTGGACGCTAGTTACGAATGACTCGCCGCACAAAAGCGGGCTTCTCATGATAGTAAAACTCCGCTCTCGGTGTCTAGCTTTGTAACAAAATTATAATTCATGGCATTCTGAGAGATAGAAATGGAGACCACCAGCAAGATCCAAACTAAGTTACTGCGCAGACTGGGCGAAGCTATTGCCGATTTCGGAATGATCGAGAACGGCGACCGAGTGATGGTCTGCGTTTCGGGCGGTAAAGACAGTCATACCCTGCTCGATCTTTTGCTCGACATCCGGCGACGTGCGCCAGTGCGGTTTCACCTGTTGGCAGTCAATCTGG
This sequence comes from Pyrinomonadaceae bacterium, assembly GCA_035248565.1. Taxonomy (GTDB): domain Bacteria; phylum Acidobacteriota; class Blastocatellia; order Pyrinomonadales; family Pyrinomonadaceae; genus PSRF01. The sequence goes on from DATFHH010000088.1 coordinate 15,630, forward strand.
ACCAAAAACAGCCGGGATTTCCGGCTGAAGTGCTGCCGGCGTACCTGAGCAAGCTCGACGTTCCTTTTCGCATTGTCGAGCGCGACACGTATTCGATAGTCAAACGGCTGGTGCCCGAAGGAAAAACCTACTGTTCTGTCTGTTCGAGACTGCGTCGTGGCATTCTCTACAACATCGCGGTCGAGGAAGGATGCAACAAGATTGCTCTCGGACATCACGCCGACGACATCGTCACTACGCTTTTGCTGAATCTTTTCTATGTCGGCAAATTAAAGGCGATGCCGCCGAAGCTGCGCTCAAACGACGGGCGCAACACTGTGATTAGACCACTTGCTTACTGTTTGGAACGCGATATTGCTGAGTACGCGGCGGAGCGCCGGTTTCCGATAATTCCGTGTGATCTCTGCGGATCTCAGTCGAATCTGAAGCGCGTGAGGATCAACGATCTGATTTCCGAGCTCGAAAAAGAGATCCCTCACATTCGCGCGTCAATGTTGAATGCGCTTGGCAACGCCGTTCCATCGCACCTGCTCGACCACGATCTGTTCCACTTCAAATCACTGGGCAATATGACTGGCGACGTCGAGGAAGAACTGGATCTCGCAGTCGGCCACACAGCTCATTCGTAATTTTGTGCCTTTTTGTGGCGCTGACATCTTCACGAAGCAAATTCATCGACAAAGTCAAAACCGTCTACGCCAGCTACGCGTAATCGGTGATTTAGCCACGGATTACACGGATTCGATCCGGATTTGTCCGTTTAATCCGTGGCTAATATTCTCTATTTACTATTTTCAATATTCGTGGCGAGCACGTCATTCATCGCGCACGCTGCAACTCGCTTCGGCACCGCCGGCAACTTAATGTTGCTGATATCGATCGACGAATTGCCGATGAGCCTCGCCGATCCTAGTTTGGCCCATCCCTTACCCATGTCGACATAGATCGGCACCAGCATGATGAAATCATCCGACACGCCCGACTGCGTGAGTTTCCCTGACAGCATCCCATCCGGCGTCACGTTGTACTGGAGTTTGTAAGCCGGAACCTGCGTGCCGTAAACCCACTCGTTGAAGAACCAATCCATCTTGCCGGAATTGTCGACATTCATCTCCTTCGTCATGTGCTTTTCAACAATCGCCTTGAAGTCCTCAGTTGAAACTTGCTTGTTGAAATAGGTTTTGACGAAGTCTTTCATCATTTCCTGGAAACGCGCGTCGCCGCCTTTGCCTTGCTGGTACATCATCATTCTCAGCATGTGCAGGATGTAAGCGCCTTTCGGATAGATCAAACTCTGCGCGATTGCGCCGGTTTTGCCACTGTTGAGCCGGTAGCCTTGCGTGACTGGTCCAACTGTGTACGGCTTCTTATCTTTGGTCGCGGGAGTTGCCTGAATGATCCGCTGTCGCTGGTCTTCCCAAAAATCGACGAACTTGTCGTTGCCGCGAATAAACTGAACGTAAAGCGATGCCGAGAATTCAGCAAATCCTTCGCTCATCCACTGATCGCGATAACTGTCCCAGCCGATGATATGGCCCCACCATTGATGCGCGATTTCGTGCGGCGCGACGTAACGCCAGAACGTGTCGGTGCCGCCGCGAGTCCCTAACAACTGAGTTCGTTGCGTGCTGTCGATGTAAGCGAGATAGGGCATATAGACCAGCGTGGGCCAGGCTTGTCCGAAGAATCCCGCGGGTTGTTGTGTCATCGCGATGCGAGTGAAAGGAAGCTTGCCGAAGAACACGTTGTAGATGCGCATTGCATTCTGCGCGTCGGCCAATGCAGCGTCGGCGATAGCAGTCGTCGAGATCGAGCCGAGCGTCGTCATCGTTTTAAAGCCCTGGCTTTCAAGCTGATCGATTCGTTGCTGAATCGCTCTCAACTCGTCAGGCACTTCGATGTTGGCGTAAAACTCGACGTCATAACCACTGTCCTTATCACTGACGACTTTCTTCTTGAACTTGCCATAGTTAAAGCCGGCAACGCCCAGTTCTGTTTGACCGCTGGACCATTTGGCCACTGCGAGATCGCCTTCGCGTGCATCCGCTGCGACAGGAGCGCCAGTGCCGACGAACGTGTAACTCTTCGGATAGCGGAATGTCATGTCGAACGTCGCGCGATCTTCAGCATAGAGAGCATTGGCGTTACCCGGATACCACGTCGAACGCGGAATCAATATGAAGTTGCCGCCGCCTGAATCGCGCAGCGCATCGTTGCCGTCGTACTGCACAGTGAGTTGATAGTTTTGTCCGGCTTCGAGCGGCTTTGACAGAATCACACCGAAATCAGAATCCTCGTCTTTGTTTTCCTGCACGAAGCTCAGATCGTTTCCGTCAGGATCCTGAACTCTTGTGACTCGGAGCGATCCGTAAAGATCGAAAGGCACTACGCGCGTGCCGGCTTGCAAATTACGAAAGCTGATGCGATCAGTCGCGGCCAGATGCGAGCCCTTGATTGCCGCATCGATCTCGTGATGAGTGATGTCGATCAAGCGACGGTCCTCAGCACTCGACGGTTTTCCTTGTTTGTATTCATTTTCGAGATGGAATGCGGTCCAAAGCCCGCCATCAGTTTCACCATAACTGAATAAGGCGACTTCTTCCGGTGTTGCGCTGGCGACACCTAGCGGTTCGATTGCGAAAACTAGTTTATTGAAACGCTTGCCGTCGATGAATGCGGTGAAATAACCCTCGCGCCCGGGATTGTAGAGATCGAATAGCGTGCGCAACTCGCGATTCTCGCGTAGACGTTTGCGCAGCAGTTCCTGGTTGTCACGATAGAGGCCGCGCGCCTGACTCGCCGCTGGACCACCCGTTTTCATCGTTGCATTAGGTGAGGCCTTGATTTCCTCGAACGTTTTATCAGTGAAGCGCAGTACGAGGCGGGTGAACGGTTCCGTGATAGTTCCGTCGCCAGTGAATATCTTGAGGCTGCTTTTCTCAACCTCTGTTGGCGGAGTTAACGACAACTCGCCAGCGCCGATGAACACCGCAGCAGTCACTCTGTTTTCAACTGGTGTGATGAAATACAACTCGCCCGATTTCAGAGTAAAGTTAGCGGCGTCACGTTTCAGCGTGAGATTGTTGACTACCGCGTAGTTGCCGCCGAAATCCTGCTCGTTGCGGCCTAGTTGTCGCAGTGTTTGATAAAGCGGATCCTGATTGCCCTTCTGGACAACTGAAGGAACCTTCACCTGTGCTTCCACCGGCGCGATTTCAAGTTGCAGATCGATCGCGGCGGTGGAGTTGTCTTCAACTTTCACGTCGTCACGGCGTCCTTCGTTGAAGCCTTTCACTGAAACGCGCACGCTGTAATTGCCCGGCGGGAGTCCGTCGATTTTGTAACGTCCCTGGCCGTCGGTGACGGCTGTGAAATCCTGCTTCGTGGCTTGATTGGTTACCGTTACAGTCGCGGCTGGGATCCCCGCGCCTTTAGGGTCAGTGACCTTTCCTTCGATACGTCCGCCGGCGGCATGGGCGACCAGCAAAGGAATCGAAAGCACAGTGATAAGCAAAAGAAGGGAGATTCTTTTCGTGTATTTCATCGGCTACCTCGCAGGTTGAGTTGTTGGTTAGTGAGCCACCAATCCGCGTTAGTTCGCGACAATACGCGGTCGGTATCGATTTATCAACTCCTGTAAACCCTTGGTCGATTGGTTGTGACGATATTTGTAGTAGATCGTTAGATCGGGAATCACCTGTTGGAGCAGTGTTTGATACTCGGGACGACCGGTGGCAAGTCCGGCAGCACGCGCGTAGGCGTCGATCATTGAATCGAGGACAGTTTCTAGGTTCTTCAACGTTTCCTGCTTCGCTTTGCCTTCTGGCATTGCCTCGTAGTCTTTCATTTGCGCAACGTAATCGGCGTTGATCACCCTTCCGAGCAGCGCAAAGTTGTTCGGATCCTGTGGTGACAACAGCGCGGCTTTGGCCAGACGCGCCTTTGCTTCTTGTGCGTTAGCAGCCGCGAGATAAAGAATCGCTGTTTGTTGATACAGTTGGCCCAAGTTGCTTTTCTGGTCCAACCACGATTCATCGTCGATGCTCGCCGGCTTCTTGCCTGACTCGATTAAAGCGATGGCTTTTAGCCCGTACTGCAACGACAGGCCGGCGTACTGTCGATTCCGCTTCCGCGTCTCCTCAATGCCTGCTTGAGTCATTCGTACCAGCACGTAAAGATCATCCGGATCCTTCGTCAGCATCTCTTTCGCCAGTGCGAATGCGTCGTCAAAACGATCGGCGATTACGTAAGCTTCGAGAGCGGCGGGTTTGAGCGCTTCTCGTTCTTGTTCCTTAGTGAAGACCGCCTGTGCTCGTTGGAGCAGTGTGAGTGCGACGGTGCCGTTTTTGACTTTCAATATTTCCGCAGCGACGAGCTCGGCGATGTCGAGCCGAGCTTTGCTGGTCGGAAACCGCGCGATGAAGTCTTCAGCGGCTGTCAACTTCGTGGTTGGGTTAGTCGCTTGCTTAATTGCCGCTAGTGCATCTGCCTCGCTTGGCGACTGCGCGAACGCCGAGGCGCTTAACGCCACGAGGAGAGCCGTGAGCAGTGCTTTGGGTTTTTGTGTTGTCACGAGCTGTTAACAGTTGAGCCGTTCACGCCGGTAGTGATGAGTTACCGGTCTGCGGCGTCCGATTCCGATTGCGTTTCTCGAGATAATCAACGTCGGAGGCAATTGCCGTCGTTTGAACTCATTGGCTGGCGATTCGACGCGGTTGAGAGTGTCACGCACAAAACTCGGCTCGAAACCAGTCGCTACGATCTCGTTCGGCGTTGCCTTCTGTTCGAAGTACATCTTCAACACTCGATCGAGCTGGTCATACGGCGGAAGCGATTGATCGTCAAACTGTCCGGGCGCGAGTTCAGCCGAAGGGCGTTTTGCAACGATCGACTGCGGAATCACTTCAGCGTTTCGATTGAGATAGTTCGCTAGCGCATAAACTTCGGTCTTTAGAACGTCGCCGATCACTGCGAGTCCTCCATTGGTGTCGCCATATAAAGTGCAGTAACCAAGTGCGAGTTCCGATTTGTTGCCGGTTGAGAGCAGCAGTCGACCTTCTGCGTTTGAGATGGTCATCAGGATATTGCCGCGCAGTCGCGATTGGAGGTTCTCCGCGGCCGTAGATTTGTTTTCGATCGATGGCGCGGGCAAATTCAACTGTTTTAGTAACACTTGGAACGCGTCGGAAATCGAATGTTGGACCACAGGCATGCCGAGACGCCGGCCAAGCTCCAGCGAATCTTCTACACTCGAACGCGAAGAATAAGGCGAAGGCATCGTCACGCTCAAAACGTTTTCCGCGCCGATTGCCTGGCACGCGAGCGTGGCAACTACGGCTGAATCGATTCCGCCCGAGAGACCAAGCACAGCACGCGTGAATCCGTTCTTGTGTGCGTAGTCGCGGATGCCGAGCACGAGTGCATCGTGAATTGTTTCGATGTCGTCGCCAGGCAGGCAACGCTTGTCGGCAACGTCGCAATCGAGATCGACGGTGCCGACGAACTCTTCAAACGGTGGCGCTTGCAGGATGATCTTTCCGCGCGCGTCGGCGACGATGCTGGCGCCATCAAAGATGACGCCGTCGTTGCCGCCGATCAGATTGACAAAGACGATCGGGATCTTCGCCATCATTGCGCGATGCGAGACCATCGCGCAACGTTGGCCCATCTTGCCTTTGTTGAATGGCGAAGCGTTGATCGACACGAGAACTTCTGCGCCCAATTCGATCAGTTCATCGGCTGGATCGTTGGTGTAGAGTCTTTCACGCCAGAACGTCTTGTCGTTCCAAAAATCTTCGCAAACAGCGACGCCGAGTTTTTCATCGTCGAGTGGAAATAGATGTCGTTCGTTGCCAGGTTGGAAATAGCGTGGATCGTCGAAGACGTCGTATTCGGGCAGCAGTGTTTTGTCAGCAAACCCGAGCAGTTGCTGATCGCGAATGATGGCCGCGGAGTTGTAAAGACGCCGGCCGGTGGTGAGATTTGAGGGCCGCACTGTGCCGACGATCGCTGTGATGCCTTTGGTCGCGTCGATGATCCTTTGGAGCGGTTCGAGGGCGCATCGCTGTACTTCGCGATCGAGAAACCAATCGAGCGATGTGTAGCCCTGGATGCAGGTTTCGGGGAGCACTACAAGGTTTGAATTTTCTCGCTTTGCCTGCTCGATCGCGGCGATGATCCGGGCGGTGTTGCCTTGGAAGTCGCCGTTGGTGGTATTGATCTGGCCGATGGTGACGCGCATCACAGTAGATCGTGCCATGATCTATGCGATCAGCACAATTCTGTGCGGTTTGAACGGAAAACTGCGGTTGCGTTATATTCTTCGGAGCCAACCTGCGGAGGGGTCGCATAATGGTAGTGCAGCGGTCTTGAAAACCGCCGGCCGAAAGGCTATGCAGGTTCGAGTCCTGTCCCCTCCGCCACTCAGGACAAGGGTCGCTGGAAGAGTTTCCGGTGGCCTTTTTTCTTTGCCAAGTTGTGTTGGTAAGTGCAAGAAGATCAAAGGGTTGGCGAAATGTCGCGGTGAGAGTTTGATCCTTCCATGTCGAGTTCGAACACACGAAATTCAGCAATTTCCGCTTTTCGCTTGAATTTTGCTGTTTGAATAGGAAATACGCCTTTTTTGCGAGTTCTAATAGGCGCACACCATCCTGCACATAATCATGCGCGGCGTGTTCATACTCGGCGATCTGATCCATTAAACGCTTCTGAGTCTGTCGCCACTCCCGCGACTTCCGTTCAAAGAAATCCGGTTCGATAAAGCCGTCAAGCCGATCCTCGTAGAGCTTATCAAGTCGGTTCTGTAGTTTGCTTTGTTCGTCCTGTAAACGAGCAATCGCATCACGTCTAAACTTCTTCTCGTCTGCGTGGCTCTGATGCAGGGCGTCTACGATCCAATCCATAACTTCATCATCGAACACAAGTCCCTTGAGTAAGTCGGCAAAGCACGCTTCGAGCACTTCTTCTCGGGTGTAAGGTTCGGGGCATTTTCCTTTGTTGCCTGTGCAGTGGTAATAAATGTATTTGCCCTTCTTCTTCTCGCCTACGAGGGCGCAACCGCAATGACCACAATGCACCAGACCTGAGAACGTATATTCGTGCTTGGTTACTTTCTCTTTGGTCGAGTAGCGGCCCTCAAGAATCTCCTGTACGCGCTCGAATAGGGCGGTGGAAATCAGCGGCTCGTGACTGCCGCGATAGGTTCTGTTGTTCCAATCAAAATCGCCAGTGTAAACACGGTTTTGAAGCAGCCTATGTACGTTCGATCTTGACATTGCCTGGCCTGTGCGCCGCGAGCGTAAACCAGCTACGTGAGCTCGCCGCACAACTTCGTCTATTGAGCATTGGCCTGTCGCATACCACTCGAACATCTGTTTAATGATAGGTGCTTGCGTGGGATGAGGCTCGATAATCCGTTTACCACTCGGCCCCGTTACGTTTTGATAACCGAGAGGCGCGCAGGACGGATAGATCGACTGCTCGGCTTTTTCGAGCATTCCTTTCTTTATTTCCTCAGAAAGATTGTCGATGTAGTTCTTCGCCATGAGGACTTTGATTCCGTGCATGAATTTCTCGGAGGATCGAGAGTCATGGGAAAGAATCACGTTCTCTTTGACGAAATGAATTTCGAGATTGAGTTCATCGATCGTTACATAGTCTTTGAGGTTGCGATAAAGACGGTCGGTCTTTTCAACCAACAGGACGCGCACGGATGAGCGTTTGAGAAACTTAATCATTTCATCAAACCCTGTCCGACCTGTCCGCTTGGCCGTTTCGGCATCGACAAACTCACGGACGATTTTCAGCCCCTGAGTTTGGGCATACTGATCGAGCAGCTTCAACTGAGCCGGAATAGAGAACCCTTCCTTCTCCTGCTCCTTCGATGAAACCCTGCCATACTTCACGGCATCGAGCGGCGACGTTGTGTGAGACTTAGATTTGCGCATGTTGGGGCCTCGCGTTAACTAAATTTGTGATGTAAGGCGCGGGATTATACATTAGTGGGGCGGCTATTGCTGTTGTTATTTTACTCATACTTGGACCACTCACTAATGCGATGAACACTGCTTTGCTTTGTCACCTTCCCGATTGCTAACCACTACTCCGACAAACGTTCCATAACTCACGTGCTCGCCAGCTTGCGGGGTCTGAAAGATGATCGTGCAAGGCTCATCCGGTACGTCATAACGATGGGCCAAGATGCGGATGTTAAGGTTTGACTCACGCACTGTCGTTTCGACACTTTCATACTTTGATCCGACAAGCGCAGGCACAGAGGTTTGCGGCGGTCGTGAAGCTCGTTCGCGCATCACGTCTAGTCGAAGAATGAAAAGAGCGATTGCGGGAAGCACCACAGCGAACACGAGCACAAGCACCGTAAACACTGTAAGCGTAATAATCAGCAAGCGCTTTCTGCCTCGGATGTAGTAGCCCCACAGGACGCCAAGAATGAATCTCATAGTCAGTTCACCTTTCGAAGTTATAGTTATCCGCATACAGTCGATTCGAAAACCTAATTGTCATGCCGACTTCGCGCGGTACGATTCATCCTGGCCGCCGCCCTTTTCCTGTTGCTCATTGGTATCCCACTCCAATAAGAGCGTGAAGAAGCCTGTGACGTTCTCAAGTATTGCTCGCGCATCTTCGTCGGACAGCCGCTGGTCGTTGCGCGGCTGCCAAACTTCGACCGTGCGTTCAATCAGATTGTCGTCAGACTTCTTCATCAGAAACCACGGGTAAAGAGTCTTTCGTTAAAGAATGAGTCCGCCGAGATCGAGTTCCGGGCCTTCAATCTCAAGCTCGGCGGCTTTCGTCGGTGCTGGCTCAGCGTGAGTTTGGGTTTGTGCTTGCTGCTGCTGCGGGGCGAGAGAATCTGGGCTCAATTTATCGCGATCTTTCTTTACCTCATGCGCGTCGTCTTGCGTTGCGTCAAGAGGCGTTGCGTGGTTCACGCCGCGATCGAGAGCTTCCTGTAAATTCTGCGTGGACTCGGTAGAGATCGCGGGTTCATACCTCGTTCTGGCAATCTCAATCGGGATTTCAGTCGCAAACGTGGCGGCTTGGGTCTGTGCTGGCTCTGGATAGGTGGGGCGTTGAGCCAAGCTGTGATCAAATGGTAGTGGTTGCTGTTGTGGCTGCTGTTGCGGCGCGGGAGGCTCTTTAATCACCTGCTCGCGATCTTGTTTCCTCTCGCGTTCGTCCTCTTGGATCGCTCCGAGCGCCGTTTGCTTTTCTATTTCGCGGTTGAGAGCAGCGGATAGATTCTGCGTGGAGTTGGTATAGATTAGGGCGTCGTACCTGGCTCTGGAAATGCCAACATAGGCCGTGCGGCTGTTGAGTAGGCGAGCGGATTCGTGCGTGTCAGCGTTGACTAAAACGCGATCAAAAGTTAGTCCCTGACCCGAATAACTGGTTACGGCGTAGCCGTAATCGAGGTGACGAAACTCGCGCAGGGCAAGGCTTATCTCTCGTCCGCTGTCCATCGCGAGGCGGATCTTGTCCGGTTCGATTTTCGTGATCGTACCGAGCTCGCCGTTAGCGATCCGTTTCGCTCTAAACGGAGCGCGAATTTGGAGGCGGTCGCCTTCGGCGAAGGCGCGCTCTGACTCGTAGTAAACGCTCACGCCGGATAGCCGCGTCGGGTTATAGGTGAGCTTGCGGCCATTCAAGAAGCGGACGGTAATTTTGTTTGTCTCGTGGTCGGTGTCGATGACTTTTGCGTAGTCGCCTGCCTTGACCTTGAGCTTATCGCTGGCGAAGTTGTAGCGGATTATGTCTTCGTGGGGTCGATAGGAATTGGCGAAGGTGCGCTCCGGGCCAGTCATATCGGGACGCGCGACATAAACCTTCGTTTGCTGATTCTTGCTGCTTACGATTCCCTCGCGCTGTAGCTCTCGATGAATAATCGAATTGAGTTCGGAACGTTCGCGGTTGGCGGGCGAAATAACGAGCGTGCCGGTGGGACTCTTGGCGTAGTCCTGGGCTATGGCTTCGAAGCGTTCGCGCTCGTCCGCGATCTCGATCACCTTGCCTCGGCTGATCAGCGCGGCCACTGCTTCGGGCGTGTTTCCTACTGCTAAGTCCTCGACTATTTGCTTTTGTTCTTTATCGGGTTGCCTGACGATCTCAGTCAATGCCGCCGTGGTCATGCCGTGCTCTTGGAGTTGTTGAAACGGACTCCCTGCTTCGACTGCCTGATGCTGACGCACGTCGCCGACTAAAACGAGCTTATCGTCAGGTTCCAGCAAGCGAATTAATTTGTGTATGTGCTTAGTGCTGGCGAGGGAGGCTTCATCCAAAACGACAAGGCGGCTGCTGGTGACAGGTTCCTTCCGCCGGCGCAAAAACATTTGGATGGTTTCGGTCTGAATACCGCTTTCGCCAAGCTGCTGTGCGGCTCGTGCGGAGGGTGCAAACCCGCGCACCTGATAACCTTCTTTTTCGGCTGCTTCGCGTAGCACGGAAAGCGCCGTAGTCTTTCCGGTTCCGGCTCCACCTTGCAGACCGATGATCTGATCTCTGCTGGCTAGGATTTGTTCAATCGCTGATTTCTGTTTTGTGTTTAGGGTGCGCCGCTGGCTCTTGGCTATGGCAGTTACAACCTCATTGACGCGCTCGGCTTCGACCATCGGCGGGCGGTTCTCTTTGCCGTTGAGCATGGTTTGAATATTTTCTTTTTCCATTGTCACCATGCGGTCTGTAGTGGTTGCGGGTTGGTGTTTTGGGTGGTTGATTGGTTTGAATTCGCCACTCTCCTGTCGGTGCTGCAATTCAGCGGTAACGGCGGCGACGTTTGTTAGTCCGAGATTGCGGCGAAACGCGTCGACCCGCACGGTGCGCATATCGGCCACGGCCTCTGTTTTGAGGGCATTATCACGCGCAAAAGTCACGGCTTCCTGAGCGCGTTTTTCAATCTCGTTTTGTGACACGCGGAGCGGCACTCTGGCCCGCGCTTGGGCCACGATGCGGCGTGCTTGATTGCCGTGCTTGGCGTCCATTTCAAGAGAAAGTTCGTGCATTTTGCCGTGGTCAAAGTTTTTGCTGCGGCGATTATTCTTGGCGGCGGCTTGTTTCAATCTCGCGTTTTCGGAGACCGTTTTTCCTTCGCGTTCAAAGCCGCTCCTTCATCTTTTTTTCTTCCTTCAAAACTTCTTGGCGGCGAGGGCTGCTGTCCTGCAAATATTCTTCGCTGAAGCCTTTTATCTCCGGTGCGCCGGTGCGTGGATCAACTCGGATTTCGTATCCGAGTGCTTGCAGTTTTTCGGCTAGAAAAGCGCGGTAGATCACGGTCGTATATTCCTGGCTGCGGTACAACTCAAGCGGCTGCACGGAGCGCACTTTTCCGTTCTCGGTTTGGGTCATGTTGAAGATCACGACGTGGGTATGAAGCTGCGGCGCGGCGTAACCATTTTCGCGGTCGGGCCGTGAGGATGTGTGCTCGAATTGGGCGGCGATCATCTTGCCCGTGGTAATGGCTGGCTTGTCGCCGCCGCCACGCGCTTGCAGATATTTTTCAAGCTCTATCAGCGCCTCGTTGACGCTCTTGCGGTGAGCGTCTCGGACACGTCCGTCGTCTCCGACCAGCGTGGCTAAGGAAACGGATTTGGGGGCGCTAAAGGTCGCGTCCCAGGCGGCGCGGTGCTCGCTCGTGGTGATTTCTTCGCCGAACGCGTTAACGGTTTCGCGGGCTGAAACTACGCGGATAAGTTGCTCGCCAGTGTGCGGATCTTGACCGGCAGCTAGGCGGTCGTACTGCTCGCTTGTTACCTCGCCTTTTAGGTTCCATTCCTCGGCCAGGGTGCCGCACCAGCGGCCCTGAACTTCGCCTGCTTCGCGGTAGTAATTGTCTGCGGAATTGGTGAACTCCTGTTTGTAATAATTGGACGCTTGTCCGGCGGAAATTGCTCTGCTCATGGTCATCATAAATTCATACTCCTAGAAGTCATCAGCGAGCTCGTCGGCGTCGCTGTTTTGGTTTCGTTTTTGTCCTCGCGATCGGGATCGTTTCCGGTGGTAATCCGGGGTTGAATCTTTGCCTTCTTCAAGGCGCAGAATTCTCCCGTTGATCCTCGAACGAGGTTCATTCCAAGCTATGGGTTTGTGTTGACGCGAGGGTGGGAAATCAGAGGGGCAAAACTAAACTCTCGCGTGGTCTATCGGAGTCAACTCTTGCGAGATCGAAAACTCCGACTGCGGTTGAATCGAATGGCTCAATGGTGGGCCATTGATGATCGATTCAATCAACAGAGCATCC